>JAVHWA010000152.1:0-72664 GCA_032160165.1 Acidobacteriota bacterium | reverse complement strand
CGTCTGATTGCGTTGTCATCGTGACCGACCACAGCGGCGTAGACTATCACCGCGTGACAGAGCTCGCGCCGCTGATAGTTGATACCAGGAACGCGCTCGGAGGCGAGCTGCGGCGCGCGAGTCGGGCGCGGATCATCCGACTCTAATCATTTAACGCTCGTCGTTGCTGTCCAAAGTCCAAAGTTCGCTCGGGTTACTTCAGCCTGTTATTCGCGAAGCCATTTGGGAGGCGCGACGCTTAGCTTGTGGCCTTTGGACCTTGGACCTTGGATAGCGAGGGCTGAACCTTGAACGTCTAACTGCGCCATGCTAAAGGTCATCAACGTCGTCGGGGCACGCCCCAACTTCATGAAGGTCGCGCCCATTTACGAAGCGATGAAGCGGCGGGCGTCTGAGTTTGAGCCCACGATTCTTCATACCGGGCAACATTACGACGCTGGGATGTCAGACGCGTTTTTTCGCGACCTGGGTCTTCCAGAGCCGGATGTGTACCTCGGTGTTGGTTCGGCTTCCCACGCGGTCCAGACCGCTGCCGTAATGCGCCAGTTCGAACCTGTCCTGCTCGAGCGAAATCCTGACTGGGTATTAGTCGTCGGAGATGTGAACTCTACGCTTGCTTGCGCCCTCGTTTGCGCGAAACTGGGTGTCAAGGTGGCGCACGTCGAGGCAGGACTCCGAAGTCGTGACAGAACAATGCCCGAGGAGATCAACCGGGTCCTGACAGATCAGATCGCGGACCTGCTCCTCACGCCATCGCTCGACGCAGACGAGAACCTCAAAGCGGAGGGAATTCCCGAGGAACGTATTCGCTTCGTTGGCAACGTGATGATCGACTCGCTCTTGAGTCAGCTCAAGCGCGCCTCCACCTCAACCATACGCGAGGATCTCGGTGTCTCCGGTAAAGACTACGCCACACTGACTCTCCATCGTCCATCAAATGTCGACGAGCCTGCGACGTTCAAACGGATCCTGGATGCACTGGAACAAATCGGCAAACGTTTGCCGATTATCTTTCCGGTCCATCCCCGCACGCGCGCGAGAATGGCCGAGTTCGGCTTTAGCGATCAGGATGGAAGCGGCGCTGGCCTTCATCTCACAGAGCCCCTTGGCTACCTGGACTTTCTAAGGCTCTACAGCGGATCACGGCTGGTCCTAACGGACTCCGGCGGAATACAGGAGGAGACGACGGCGCTGGGCATCCCGTGTCTCACGCTGAGGGAGAATACCGAGCGTCCGATCACAGTCGAGATGGGAACCAACACTATTGTTGGCACCGATGCAGGGAAGATCACCCGAGAGGCCGAGAGAATACTCGATCGCCCCGCTGAAACTGCGAAGCTGAGAATCCCGCCGCTTTGGGACGGTCGCACGGCTGACCGCATCCTCGACGCGCTGAATGAAAGCGAAAGCGTCCAAAGTCCAAGGTCCGGTCCAAAGGAGTTCTGAAAAGCGGCATTGGATAGTTGAGGTAGGACGCTGGGTGACCTTGGACTTTGGACCTTGGACTTTGGACAAACTTTGAATACCCCGCGCTCCGCACTCATCCCCAGACTCCGCCGCGCATTTCGTGGGGATATTGCGGTGCGGCAACTCGCGCTCGAAGCTTGGCGCCGCACTCGGGCAGAGCGGACGCGTCGCCGCGAACGCGCGATGCTCGACAGTCTTGCCCAGGGTCCCGCTCGTTTGCGCGACCCGTATGCGAAGATCTCGCCCGCAGCCCTGGCCGCTCATTTTCGAACTCGACCAACTCCAAAATCTCTCCCTGGTTGCACTGCTTCCTCAGATACAGCGGACTTGCAACGCCATCTCCTTCCATTTGAAACAGCTCAGCTGGTTGAGCGCGCGACAAGAATTCTTAACGACAGATCGTGGGCCTTACTTGGTTTCGGCGAAAAATGTTTCGGCGAAGAAATTGACTGGTTACGCGATCCGCTCTCCGGGTTTCGATGGCCGCTCGACTATCACGCCGAAGTACAGCTTGTGCGCAACGATGGATCTGATGTCAGAGTTCTATGGGAGCTCAATCGTCTCTCCCATCTGCTAACGCTCGCTCGAGCCTATGCGGTTACGCAGGATGAAAAGTATGTCACCGAGATTCTGGTTCAGCTTGACGGATGGCGAGAGAGCAACCCGTTGGGACGGGGTCCAAATTGGAGCTGCGCGATGGAGGTCGCTCTAAGGGCCATCAACCTGCTCGCGACCTTCGAGCTGATACGCGGCTCGAAGCAGCTCGATGAAAATACGCTGCCGCCGCTTCTGCAGATGTTTGATCAGCATGGCGCTCACATCCGACGAAATCTGGAGTTTTCCTACATTTCGACGAGCAATCACTACCTGTCGGACGTGACCGGCTTGTTTTGGCTCGGCGTCCTGCTGCCAGAGCTAAAGGAGGCGAATGATTGGCGTGAGTTCGGGCTTCGAGAGATGCTCAACGAAATGGACAAGCAGGTGCTGGCGGACGGCGCAGACTGCGAGGCCTCGACGGGCTATCATCGATTGGTGCTGGAACTATTCCTCTATTCGTTCATCCTCGCTCGCGAAAATCAAATCGAAATCCCCCAGCGCTACTGGGAGAAGCTCCGCGCGATGTTCGACTACATGTCCGCATATCTGCGACCGGACCTGAGCGCACCTCTCATCGGCGACACAGACAGCGGACAGGTTTTGCCGTTCTGCACACGCTCCGCAGAGGACCATGCGTACCTGCTGTCCATCGGCGCCGCTCTCTTCGCGGAACCGCGCTTTAAGTTGTCGGGCGCGTCGACCGAAGAGTTGTTGTGGGCACTGGGTGTTGCGGGCATGACGGCCTATGAAAAGCTTCCCTGTGCTCCCGCGGGCGAGCCCTCGCGCGCTTTCAGCGACGCCGGAACGTATGTCCAGCGCAAAGACGATCTATATCTTCTTTTGAATGCCAGCGGAAATGGACTCTTTGGCCGCGGGTCGCACGGGCACAACGATTCGCTCAGCCTCGAGGTGAGCGCGTGCGGCACCAGCTTCATATCAGACCCAGGCACTTTCGTGTACTCTGCCGATTTGAGCGAACGCCATTTGTTCCGTTCGACGGGATATCATTCGACCGTCCAGGTAGACGACCAGGAACAAAACATAACCGAGGCATCGCTTCCTTTTGTGATCGGCGACGAGGCGCATCCTAAAGTGCTGCGCTGGGAGACGTCTGCGGAGCACGACCTTGTCGTCGCTGAGCATCGCGGATACGAGCGACTTGCGCGCCCGGTAATACATAGGCGCGCCGTTCGATTCCTAAAAGCAGATCGCATGTGGGTCATCGAAGACCAATTGTCCGGCGAGGGAGAGCACGTCTTCAGATTTCGCTTTCACTTCTCAGACTTGCTTGTCACCAGCGTGCGTGCTCCGGGCATCGCACTGGCTCGCGACACCACATCGGGCGCGCGTCTGGCGGTCGCGGCGCTAAACGTGGACGAGCAACCCGAGTTTGAACAGAACTACCGGTCGAGGGATTACGGTGCCAAGAGCGCGTCGGTCTCCGCTTGCTGGAAGATTCAGGCCACAGTACCGCTCATCGTGAGATGGGCTTTGGTAGCCGTATGCCCTGACGATGATGAGGAAGAACGATTGAGTCTGCTCGCGCGTTATCGCGCTGAGGCGCCCACCTTGCAGATGGGCGAGTGATATCGCTTGGAGAAAGCATAGAGTGACGCCGACAATTTATCTTGTGTTTGTAGATGACTGGGAACTGAGTGGCAACGGCTCGGGGGACGCGAGGCAACTACAGTTCGCGCCGATGCGCGAGTTGGTCAGGATCTACAACCAAAACGGCGTTCATGGCTCGTTCAATGCTGAGGTTATGCAGCAACTAACTTTCAGAAGGCTTCAGGGCCGTGAACCGACGCTCAAAGAGCTGGCAGACGAATGGGACGCTGCCGTCCTCGATACCTTCCGCCAAGGGCACGACATACAACTGCACATCCATCCTCAATGGACTAATGCGCAGTATGTCGAAGGCCAATGGAAACTGACGGCTGATTGGTCGATCTTGAACTACCCGCAGGAAGATGCCTACCGGATGATTTCGGCCGGCAAGGAATATCTGGAAAATCTTCTGCGCCCGGTTAATCCGTCATATAGGTGTGTATCCTTCCGGTCCGGGTCGTGGTGCATTGCGCCATCGCCCCATATGTTGAATCTGCTGGCCAAGCTCGGCATCGTCTTCGACATGAGCATCGTGGGCGGCGTTCGATATGAGACGCGAAACATTCAACTCGATTACACGAACTGCCACGAAGATTTCCTGCCTTACTTTCCAGTGATGACGGACGCCCGCAAAGTTTCGAACAAGCCGGAGCCGATCATCTGTGTACCGACCAATCACTTCTATGGATCGCGCCGCCACGTCTTCAAACACCATGTGAGAAAGGTGGCTGAGAAGATCAAAGGTCGGCTCGGTATCACTTCGGCGGCGGCCACGCACACCCGAAGCGTCGAAGCTTATGGCCACGAGTGGGCCCAAGCGCGGCATGCTTCGCCATTCGTGCGGGTTTATGAGAAAGGGATCGTTCCTTATCTAAAAGGGAAGCACCTGATCTCGGATATAGCGCAACTCGACTATTCCCTGCTCGGTGAAATGCTCGCTTCAATTCGTCGGCGCGCGCGGGCCGCGGGTGTAGAAGATGTCCCGATCATTCTTGAGAACCACACGAAGGACCTCCACGATTTCTCGCATATCGAACGCTTCATAAAAGACATTGCCGCCAGTTCAGACATTCGCTGTCTGACCTTGACCGAGCTTGCCGGCCGGCTGCAAAAGGGAATGTTCCGTGTCAGGACCGCTGCCTAGAACATTGAGCATGCCCAAAGACTTTATCGTTACTGCGCTAAAAGACCGCTTCGCTGAACTGCTCAACACGCGCATCGCAGGTCTGTTGCCAGAACGTTACGGTCCGGCGTCTGACTTTGTTGCCGATGCCAAGAGACAACTGCTGGTAGCGTCGTCGACGGAACTGTCCGAATCTTTCCCGAAAATGACGGCTCCAGTCCGATGGATGGAAGGAGACTTTGATTCCCTTGCTTATTTGCGTCGACTGTCTTTGGGCGAGCCGTTGGATCTGCGGTTTGGGGCAGTGCCCTCGCTTCCGGCCCTCCTGCTGGATGATTTATCGAATCATGACGCGAGTGCTCGTTTCCAGCTTCTCTCAGAAAGGTACGCCTGTCCTCTCAACTTCACTCTGCCAGCGGAGGATGGAGTCCGTGAATGGGTATTGACCAGGCTAATGGTGCAGGACCGCGCGCTGATAGAGAAGAAGAACTCCCTACGGGCGATTCATGCCGAAGATCTCCTGCTGAAGTTGAATCTTGTCGCGCTACAGGCCTGCGCAGGGAGTGATTTGAGGTTTCTTGATGCCCTGAACTACTATTACGAGTTGCTTCCTTCGGCCTGGCATCCACCAGGACAATACGACTGGCTTCTGGTTTCTTACTTCTGTCTTTACGCCCGCGCTCTGGCTGCATGGATTTCGAGATAACGAATGCGAGCAGGAATCCTGGTAAATTCTCTTCCCGCGGCTCTAACTATTTACGACGAGTTCAAGCGCGTTCCCGACTGCGAAGTCCTGGTCCTCCTTTTTCCAGCACCGAATGATTCGCAAAGCCTTGCCCGGCATGTGGCAAGATTGTTTTTGAGACGGGGTGGTTTGAAATCGCTGCGGCTCGTCCTGGGCAGGAAAGTTATCCGTTTTAGAAAGCCGCTAACACATGCGAAGACGCTGACACGGCTGCAAGGTCTTGAGCTGGACATCGGCCTTCACAAATCGGGAGAAATCTACCGCCAATCCACCATCGATGCGTTCCGCCTCGGCATACTAAATCCGCATATCGGCATGCTGCCTCGCTTTCGCGGACGCAGCGTGATGGAGTGGTCTGTCCTCGAGGGCGAGCCGGTTGGCATCACGGTGTTCTTCATAGATTCGAACATAGACACTGGCGAGCGGATCGTTCTCTCGGAAGAGATTGACATCTCCGACTGCCGCTCACTACGCGAGGCCCGAGAGCGACTCTTCAACCTTGATGCCGTGTTCTTTCGTCGAGCGATCGAGCTTCTCGGCTCAGAAGGGTTTGAGTACAAACTAAATGATGGATCGGGACACAGGTATTACGTCATGTCCAGACTCTTTCGAGGCGCGGTGGAGAAGATAATTATGAATTTTGAGTTATGAGTTTTGAATTGGGCCGGTTGAAACTGATCGCTGGAATTCAAAACTCAAAACTCATAATTCAAAACTAACCTAGATGTGTGGAATCTGCGGAATATGGGAATACGGGGCGGCGCGCGGAAATATCGACCGCACGCTGGTCGAGCGAATGCGCGACCAGATGACCCACCGTGGGCCTGACGACTCGGGCGAGTTGATCTTCGATGGCGAACGAGGCGGATTGGGATTTCGCCGGTTATCGATCATTGACCTCTCGGAAGCGGGGCATCAACCGATGCACGGGTGCTCGGATAAAGTCTGGCTGGTATTCAACGGCGAGATCTACAACCACGCCGACCTTCGCCAAGGGCTCGAACAACGCGGCCATGTCTACGCCTCGCGGACGGATTCTGAGACGATCCTTCATCTCTACGAAGAACGTGGGCTGGACTTCGTGCACGAGATAGAAGGCGACTATGCGATCGCCCTCTGGGACGAGCCGCGCGAGCAGCTAACGCTGGTTCGCGATCGCATTGGAGTAAAGCCGCTCTATTATTACCACAAAGATGGACGCTTCATCTTCGCCTCGGAAATCAAAGCGATACTCCAGCATCCCGCCGTCGTCCCGGACGTCGACGAGGAATCGCTCTATCACTACCTGACATTTCTGACCACGCCTGCCCCCCAGACACTCTTCCGCGACATACAAAAACTGTCGGCTGGACAGATGCTTACTCTACGCCGCGATGGAGCGCTCACAATCACACAGTATTGGGATGCGCTGCCGCCTGAGAATGCGATAACTCGAACTGAGGACGAGCACAAGGCTGAAATCCTGCGGCTGCTCAGAGATTCAATTCGCAAACGGATGATGTCCGATGTGCCATTCGGAGTCTTTCTCTCCGGGGGAGTCGATTCATCGGCGAACGTCGCCCTGATGTCCGAGCTTATGTCACGTCCGGTCGAGACCTTTACCGTAGGCTTCAAAGATGAGGACTATCTCAACGAGTTGGATTCAGCGCGGCGCATTGCGCATGACTTCCAGACGAACCACCACGAAGTGATCATCTCTGAAGCTGAGATGACAAAGTTCCTTCCCGACCTAGTTTTTCATCAGGACGAACCCATCGCCGATCCGGTTTGCGTGCCGCTCTACTATGTTTCAAAACTGGCGCGCGATTCGGGGACCATCGTGGTGCAGGTGGGCGAAGGCTCAGACGAAATCTTCAGCGGCTATGATAACTACGTCCGTCACCTGCGGATCTACGAGAAGTTCTGGCAGCATGCCGAACGGGTGCCTCAGTCGTTGCGACGCGCCGCCAGCGCATTGACGCGTCCCGCTCTGGAAGCGACCGGACGAAAGCGCGCGGCGATAGAGCTCATTCGACGGCTGGGAGCCGATGAACCGTTGTTCTGGGGCGGCGTAGTCGTTTACGACGAGACCCTGAAGCCCAGAGTGTTGTCGAAACGGCTGCGCGAGCGGATGAGCGGGCGTTCGTCCCTCGAAGTTGTGAACAGGTACCTGGACCACATCGAAGACCAGCGTCCGGGCTCGGATTTCCTGTCGCAGATGACCTACCTGGAATTGAAGCTTCGTTTGCCGGAACTGCTTTTGATGCGGGTGGACAAGATAACAATGGCGACGTCGGTAGAGGCGCGCGTCCCGTTTCTCGATCATCATCTTGTCGAGTATGCGCTGGCGCTTCCGCGCGAGTTGAAAGTCGAAGGCACGAGCGGCAAACACATCCTCAAGCGGGCGCTTGAAGAGATACTGCCGAAGGATTTGCTCTACAGCCCTAAGCGAGGCTTCGGCGCTCCGGTGCGAGAGTGGTTTCGAAACGGTCTGGGCGAGTGGTTCGATTCGCATCTGATGAATTCGACCATGCGCCGCCGCGACTTCTTTGATTATAAATTCATCGCGCGCCTACTGGATGAACATCGTAGCGGAAAGCGAGAGTGGGGGTTTCATCTGTGGGCGCTGTTAAACTTAAGCTTGTGGTACGAGCGTTGGATTGATCGCGGGTAAGCTGGCAAAAGTCAGAACCGCCTGCGTCAGCGGGCGGGTTGCCGTGCTTCGAGAACAAGGCCCTGGCAATCGATTGAGATGTCGGAACAGCCTTCAGAGAACATTTCAAGCCCCAACCGGCATTCAGCGTCGCGGCGTTTCTCGGTTCACGTCGCGTGGACGCTCACAGCCCGCGTCCTGATGGCGATCAATAGCGTCGCTGCGGGAATCATTGTCGCCCGATGGTTAGGAGCCGAAGGACTGGGGCAGTTGGCGGTCATCAACGTGGCCGTTGCGACCATCGTTCAACTTTGTAGCGCGGGTCTTCCCTCGGCCAATACCTATTTCATCTCGCAGGATAAGCGACACCTGGCGGCGACGGCCCTCAACTCCCTGATCTTCGCATCTGTCGTCGGCGGTCTTCTCGCTTTCGGTCTGATACTGCTGGCTGTTTGGTGGCCCGGGTTATTTGGATTTGTCCCGCCACGGTTAATCGGGATTGCCGCCATCTCAATTCCTTTCCAACTGATTACGCTCATCGGACTCAACATCTTTCTGGCGCTCGGGCGTGTCGGGCGTTTTAATACTCTCGATCTCGTTGGCCAGTCTTTCGTCCTGCTCAACGCTATTGTCGCCCTGGTCATACTGAATGCGGGCTTATGGTTGATCGTTACTTTGAATACCGGAGCGAGCGTCGCTGTCGGCCTACTTATCATCGCGTTGGTGGGAGCCTACGGCGCGAAAATGAAAGATGGTCGGCCATGGCGGCCCGACGCGCCACTCTTCGGACGTATGATCCGCTACGGCGCAAAATTTCATATTGCGACCCTGGCCGGCTTGCTGATATTCCGGATCGACCTCCTGGTGGTGAATCATTTTCGCGGAGCAGGCGAGGCCGGCGTCTATAGCGTGGCTTCGCAGGTGGCAATGATGTTGATGCTTTTGCCAGGCGTAATCGCTACCCTGCTTTTTCCGCGCGTTGCTGCTGAAGACGCTTCCAGAACCGACCTGACCTGCCGCGTCTCTCGCCATACAGCCTTCGTCATGTTCCTCGTTTGTGTGGTGAGCGTGCCGATGAGTTTCGTCTTACCGGTCCTCTATGGTCACGCGTTTAGGGATGTGACGGTCCAACTGTTGATTCTCCTTCCCGGGGTCTTTCTGATTGGCATTGAATCCGTGCTGGTGCAGTATCTCAACGCGATCGGCTTGCCCATCGCGGTCCCTTTGTTCTGGCTTCTGACGCTGGTAGTAAACATCAGCCTGACTTTTGGGCTGGTTCCTTCGCTGGGCGCGCGGGGCGCGGCATTCGCTTCGACCGTCTCCTATACACTCATCTTTGCATTGGTCGCGGTCTACTTTCGTGTGAGGACCGGCAGCACCCTATCAAGCATGTTGCTTATCCGCGGCGGGGAACTGCGTGCGTTGTCGACAGTGTTACCCGCAAGCCGCGGCGCGGTGCGAGCGAGGAAAGCTAAAGACTAGAATGAAAGTCGTGTTGTTGATGCTGAGCGGGGAGGCGCGCGCCGCAGTCGAGGCGCTGGCCACTCGCTACCCGAAAGCTGTTGTCGAAGAGATCCCGCGGCGAGAGATCGAGAGCTCTAAAGGACTCTCGAGCCGCTTGAACTCACTGCGCGCGCTTCGACCCGACGTATTCGCGGTGGCAACCGAGCGTCTGGCATGGCAACGCGGACAAAACGCCTTTCTTCTATTCGGCGCGCTGGCAGGGGCACGTCGGACTGTCCTTCTCGATGCTCACGGAGGTTGGCGCGAAGAGGGCAGGTCGCGCAGCTTACTGGCTTCGCCCACGCGTCTTGCCCGAGAGGCTGCCATCAGCGCAGCCGCTCTGACTCGCGCAGCCACCCAGCTTCGACGATTGGAGGTCGCTGTCAGAAGGCGCGCACCGGGGACGACGAAACGCGCTGCAAGTGACATGACTACGATCACGTATGTGCGCGCCACGCCCGGACCCGGCACGCAGCTTGGCGGTGCGGCCAGCCATATCAATGGTTTCGTCGAAGCGGTTTCAGAGCTTGGCGCGATGATCTCGCTCGTTAGCAACGACAGCATCGCCGGTCTTGATGAAAACAGGACTCAGGTGAAAATCGTTTGGCCGAAGCCCATCGGCTCGACCCGCGCGGCGTTTGACGTCTATAACAATCTTCTTTTCGCGGATGAAGCCACGAGTGAAATCGAGCGGGATCCGCCGGACTTTATTTACCAGCGATACAGTCGATTCACATGGGCAGGAGTTAAGGCGAGTCTGAAGACGGGCCGACCGATGTTTCTCGAGTACAACGGTTCTGAGGTGTGGGTGGGCCGCTACTGGGACCGCGTAGGAAGCCTGGCCCTGCTCGAACGCTATGAACACTTGAACCTGGCGGCCGCGGCCCGCATCTTCGTGGTTTCTGACGTCGAGCGCCGGAACCTTCTGCGCGTGGGCGTCGATGAGCATAAGATTATCGTCAATCCCAACGGTGTAGATGTCGAGCGCTTTCGTCCGGGCATCGGAGGAGACAAGGTACGAAAAGAGCTTGAACTGGAAACGGGCGAAACGCTGGTCGGCTTTATCGGCACGTTTGGCCCATGGCACGGCGTGCTCGCGCTCGCCGAAGCAATCAAGCTCGTGCCAAAGGAAGCGAGAGTGCGCTTTCTGCTGGTGGGAAGCGGAGCGTTGCGCAATGAGGTCGAACAGATCCTGCGAGAGGCAGGCATGGAGGACCGTGTGATACTGACTGGCGCAGTCGAGCACCAGCGAGTACCCGCTCTACTTGATGCATGCGACCTGCTCGTCTCTCCCCACGTTCCGCTCGAAGACGGAAGTGAATTCTTTGGCTCCCCGACAAAACTCTTCGAGTACATGGCGATGGGAAAGGGAATCGTTGCCAGTCGGCTGGGTCAGATCGGCGAAGTATTGGAAGATGGACGGACGGCGTTGCTGGTCGAGCCGGGTAACGTAACTGAACTGAGCGAAGCCATCCTGCGATTGGTGGAATCATCACAACTACGCGATCAATTGGGCGAGGCCGCGAGACGCGAAGCCATTGCGAAGCATACATGGAAGCACAACGCACAGCGTGTGCTGGATGCTTACCGCTCGTGGACGGGTTCTTAACCCAATCTTAACCACAGAGGTCACAGAGAGCACGGAGGAAGGTTTTTCAACGCAGAGTTCGCAGAGCACGCAGAGAGAGAAGGAGGGAAGTTTGCATCCCATATCAGCGGTTCGAACGAGCACATTCACGCCAGTATGCTTAACTGCTCACTCTCTTCTCTTCGCTCTGCGTCCTTCGCGACCTCTGCGTTGAAAAACCCCCTCTGTGGTTCAATCATTCCTTGATAGGTGAAGCGTGACAGTCGAAGCCGAAAAGCAACACGCGCGCGAACAATGGACCGGCGACCCGTGCGGAGCGCGCTATGGTGCGAAGTATGAATTCGCCACGCGCGAGTTTTTCGATGAAGTCGAACGGCATCGATACCAGGAATATGCGCCATGGATGCCCGGAGTCATGGGCTTCGACCAGTTTGCCGGCAAGCGCCTGCTGGAAATCGGTTGCGGAATGGGGACCGACCTTTTGCAGTTCGCTCAAGGAGGCGCCTTATGCACCGGCGTCGATCTGACTCCGCGTTCCGTAGAGATCTCGAGCCTTCATCTGGGGCTCTATGGAATGCGCGCGGACTTTGTGCTTACGGACGGCGAGCGCCTCCCGTTTTCAAATGCAAGTTTCGACGTGGTCTATTCAAATGGCGTGCTGCATCACACTCCTGACACGGCAGGAGCGATAAGCGAGCTTCATCGCGTGCTCAAGCCCGGTGGCGTCGCAAAGGTGATGCTCTATCATCGCAACTCACTCTACTATTGGACGGAGATCGTTCTCCATCGCGGCATCTTGCGCGGTCACTTTCTTCGCGGACATTCACCGCAGGAGATCATGAGTCGCTACGTGGAATATTCTGAACACGAGGCGCGGCCGCTGGTGAAGGTCTACAGCCGGAGTCAGGCGCGGAAACTCTTCCAGGCGTTCAGTGAAGTCAGGACCGACGTTGAGCAGATGATTCGAGAAGAGTTGAAGTTTCTACATCCGCTGGTTTCGGACCGCATGTTTCAACGGCTAAGACGAAGCGCCGGATGGAACGTGATTATCACAGCCACGAAATGACAAACATTCGTGATCTCGATCACGGATTGTCAATTGGCGGTAAGGGGTAACGAGCGCGCCATAATTGACGTGGAGGTATGAACAATCGTGCGTTGGAGAGAAGGTCGCCAGAGCGATAACGTCGAAGATCAGCGGGGTGGCGGAGGCAGAAGACTTGCTATCGGTGGCGGTCTTGGCAGTATCGTTTTGGTGGTTGTTGCTCTTCTTTTCGGAGTCGATCCGCGGGCGCTATTCAATGGCAGCGGCGACAACGGTCCGGGGCCAGGTACTACGGCGACTCGTTCCGCTAGCCCGGAAGAAGAAGAACTTAGAAACTTCAGTGGGTCGGTTCTCGCGAACACGGAAGACGTCTGGCGTGACATCTTCAAACAGAATGGTAAGCAATACCGAGTTCCAAAGTTAGTGCTCTTCACTGAGCAGGTGCGATCAGCATGTGGGACATCAGGCGCCGCCGTTGGCCCCTTCTACTGTCCCGGTGACGAGAAGCTCTATCTCGATCTTGCATTCTTCAGCGAGCTGAGATCGCGGTTTCGCGCTCCCGGAGATTTCGCGCAGGCTTACGTAATAGCCCACGAGGTTGGCCATCATATTCAGAAGCTTCTGGGCACGATGGATAAGGTCAACTCGATGCAGCAGCGTATGAGCGAACGAGATAGCAACGACCTTTCGGTCAGGCTGGAGCTGCAGGCTGATTTCTATGCCGGAGTGTGGGCGCACTACGCTGAGAAGCAGGGAATCCTGGAGGCCGGTGATCTCGAAGAGGCATTGCGTGCCGCCACCGCAGTTGGCGATGACAGCTTACAGAAGGAAGGGCAGGGTTACGTCGTTCCCGATTCATTCACGCATGGAACATCCGAGCAGAGAATGCGCTGGTTCAAAAAAGGATTTGAGACAGGAGACATACGCCAGGGAGATACGTTCAGCGTGAGGAGCCCGTAAAGTCGCCGAATTTCGGAGACGGAGGCTGTAGAGAGGCTACGCACAAAGAACAGCTGCCTCGAATCCGCTTGATAGTTCAGCTCTCTCCTGCGTCGTCCTTATCGACGACGGCGGGAGAACCCGTAACCACCGCCGCCAAGTAGGAGTACGACGACGATGATGATGATTAGTGTAGTGGTGCTCATGGTTGATGTCAGCCTAGCACCATTCCGCCGTGCCGTCTATTAAGATTCGGAAAGACCCCATCTCTCCGCATGCGCGGTGCAAGTGCGCCACATTGCCGTGCCTGTGACGAATGGTCCCGCACTTCGAACAGCGATGGCCTGCTGCCATACCGGACGATCCACGAACCTACACGAACCTACACGAACCTACACGAAACGACACGAAAGAGATTAGTGTTATTCCCTGTGACTTCCTCGATCGTTTCAACCCAGGGTTTGAGCGGTGCTGCATGTTAGTATTGTGAATCTTGGTCCCTTGATCCGAACGGACCCATAGCTGCTCGGAACAGTCTGTACGCGTTCTTGCATTCCAAAAATGTTCTCAGGCAAATCCATCATCTGTTTCGGCGGCGAGGATTGGTGGTATCACCATCCTCACTCGAAGAACCATTTGATGCGGCGGTTCGCCCGCGCGGGAAACAAGGTCATCTTCGTCAATTCAATTTCGATGGGCATGGCCTCGGTGACGAACAAGGACTTCTTTCCCCGCGTCGCAAGAAAACTGCGCAGCTATGCCAAGCTGGCCCGTACGACTGCTGAAGGAATAACGGTGGTCTCGCCGGCCGCGTTGCCGTTCTTCGGAAGCCGCGCCTCGAGGGCCGCCAATCGACACTTAGTTAGCGCGCAAATCGGATCATTGGTCAGAAGCCGCGGACTCGATCGGCCCATCTTGTGGATTGCCATTCCCACTGCCGTGGAAATGATTGGACGAATGAACGAGTCGTTGGTGGTTTACCAGGTGTCTGATAAGTACGACGCGAACACCATGGACCATGCGACCGACCCTGCGACGATACGCCGGCTACACGAACGCGCGCTCGATGCGGCCGATATCATCTTTTACTCAGGATCAAAACTTCTGGCGGAAGCAACACGCGGGCGCGAGCGTTCTCATCTGCTCGAACAAGCCGTAGACTTCGATCATTGGGCCAGGGTTAGTTCGCTCGAAGTTGCAGAGGAAATCGAAAAGATTCCCCATCCGCGTATCGGCTACTTCGGTGCTATTGAGCCATGGCTTGTCGATCAGGAATTGATAAAGCTGGCATCGCGCGAACGGCCTGACTGGCATTGGATCTTCATTGGCAATCGGTCCCGAGGACTTGAGATCGAGAATCTTGCAAACGTGCACTTTCTTCCGCCGGTAAGCTACGAAGATCTGCCTCGCTATGCGGCCGGCTTTGACGTTTGCGTGTTGCCCTGGGAGACGGAGCAGGCGTTTACGTCTTATGGGTCCGCCATAAAGGTGCGTGAGTACCTTGCAACCGGCAAGCCGGTGGTCATCGCGCCGCTTCCAGAGTACGAACCGATGAAGGATGTACTGCGTATCGCTTGCAGTCGAGACGATTTTCTGCGACTTGTCGAAGCAGCGCTGGAGGAAAAGGGAGAAGCCAAAGCGCTCGCTCGACAGGAAGCCGTGAAGGACGGAACGTGGGATGTTAGGGCGGAGTACGTTAGCGGGCTAATAGACGAGGCGCTTCTTAAAAAGGGATTTGTCCAAAGTCCAATGTCCAAAGTCCAAAGTCCGCAAGCGTGAAGATTGTGCTTCAGGGCTGCCTACTCTTCGCAGCGGGTTTTAGACTTTAGACCTTGGACATTGGTCCTTGGACACGTAGAGCCATGTGCGGCATAGCAGGAATCATCGGTATCGAGCCCGACGCGCGAATCGGCGCGATGCTTCAGACTATTGAACATCGCGGGCGCGATGATGAAGGCGTGTGGACGTCAGAAAAGATTGACGCCTACGGGCGGCGAGTGTGTCTGGGCCATCGCAGACTGTCCATCATAGACACGAGACCCGCCGGACATCAGCCGATGTTCTACGCGGATGGTCGCTACGTAATCACATTCAACGGCGAGATCTACAACTATCGTGCGCTGCGAAAAGCACTCGAAGCACGTGGCCATCGGTTTCACTCGGACACCGACACCGAAGTCCTGCTTGCTGCGTTCAGCGAATGGGGCATTGAGAGCTTGCAGCGGCTCAACGGAATGTTCGCTTTCGCAATATGGGACAGCAAAGAGCGCCAGCTAACCATCGCTCGTGACCGCATGGGCATCAAGCCGCTCTACTACGCTCTGGTGCAAGGCAAAAATGGCGCGCCCTCATCGTTCATCTTCGCTTCCGAAGTAAAAGCGATCCTATCCACAGGCTTGATAGCGCGTGCACTCGATCCTGAGTCGCTTAATCAATTCCTAACGTTCCTCTGGACGCCCGACCCGCACACCCTCTTTCGCGGGATAAGAAAACTTCCCCCAGCCCATGTGCTCACCCTTCGCGACGATGAGTGGAAGGTGCATGAATGGTGGGACGTTTCCTTTGATGAGATCGAACAAGGTCGAAGCGAAGGTTGGTGGCAAGAGCGCGTACTGGAAACACTCGATCGAGTAGTGGGAATGGAGATGGTGGCGGACGTCCCGCTTGGCTCATTCCTCTCAGGCGGAATCGATTCGTCGACCATCGTCGCTCTAATGAAAAATCATAGCGATGGACGGAAGATATCGACTTACACCATTGGCATCGAAGCCGAGGACCTGCGCTATGACATCATCCCCGATGATGTCGTCTGGGCGCGTCGTACCGCCGCATTGCTCGAAACCGACTATCACGAGACGATGCTCAAACCGGATGTAGTGTCCCTCTTGCCAAAGCTCGTCTATCACATGGATGAACCGGCGATCGATATGGCGATTCCCAGTTATCTGGTGTCCCAGGCTGCGCGCGAGTCCTTGACGGTGATGCTCTCCGGCATGGGTGGAGACGAAGTGTTCGCCGGCTATCCGCGACAGATGGCGATGGCACTTGCGAGCATGCTCGACCCGGTGCCGGGCCTCTTGCGCAGACCCTTGATGAAGACGATGGCGGGCGTGCTTCCGGGAGGTATGCCGGGAAAGCTCACGGCGCCTCTGCGAAACGCCAAGAAGTTTGCGCGCAGTGCCGCACTCGACTTCGAGGACCGATACCTGGGATTTGGAACTTACTTTACTGACGAAGGCAAACAGCGTCTCTACACCGACGAAATGGTGGATGCCACGCAGGGGCTCGATGCCTATAAGTATCATCGAGGCTACTTCGATCGCGTGAAGCATGCCGCGCCCCTGAATCGAATTCTCTATGTCGACCTAAAGACGTTTCTTCCGTGTCTCAATCTGACGACGACCGACAAGACTTCGATGGCTGCGAATCTGGAAGTCCGAGTTCCATTCCTGAATTTCGAGATGGTCGAGCTGGCGGCGCGAATGCCCCCGGAACTAAAGCTTCGTGGACTGAAACGCAAGTACATCCTAAAACGCGTAGCCGAGAAGCTATTGCCGAAGGAACTTGTGTGGAGAAAGAAGGCAGGGTTCGGCGCACCGATCAGGTCATGGCTGCGCGGCGCTTTGCGTCCCATGGTTGATGACCTTCTGTCAGAAGAGAGGGTCCAGCGTCGCGGGTTGTTCAAGCCGCAGGAGGTGCGGCGTATCATCGCTGCCAATCTTTCAGGGCGCGAAGATTACAATCTGCAGGTCTTTCAACTCCTGAACCTCGAACTATGGATGCGCACTTTCATTGATACGCCGGCGGCCTAAGGCTTGAGGTAGCGCAAACTGTTAGTTTGCGTTTCGGCGTATCGATCACGGCTTCCGAAGAAGAATCATGTCGAGTCAGTCACGAACCCGACGCCTGCGCGACTACACGAACACATCTCTTGAAATCGTCATCGCCGTCCTCACCTTTGCGCCGATTCCGTTACTGATTTACTTCTACCCGACGCTTCCTTCGCGCATCCCTGTGTTCTTAAACTTTCGAGGCGAGGTGGAGGTCTCGGCGACCAAGGGCGTCGTCTCGGTTTTCCGCGTCCCGTTAATGGCGATTGACCTGCAGCTGATCTGTCTACTGATGAAATACGGCACGGCGCATTACAAGCCAATGTCCCTGGCGGGACCAGAGGTTTACCTGAATAGACTTACGACTCTCAGTGTCGGCATGTGGGACTGGTTTCGCGCTTCGATCGCCGTAAAGATGATTGCAGAATCTATCAGTATCCTATTCATGGGCAACCGGGACATGAGTTTTCTCGAGACGACGGCCTGGGCCGTAACCTGGATAGCTACTATAGTGGGAGTCGGCGGCGCGCTCGTTTATGCTTACCGCTTGCTGGTCGTCAAACGCGAAATGAAGAAGGCAGCAGGCGATGCACCGGTTGTAAGGCTGATCGACAAGTCGCATGTGTATGGCGGAATCTTCTATTACAATCCGGCGGATTCGGCCGTGTTTGTGGATAAGTACGCCCTTAACTTTGGAAACCTTTGGTCGTACGCGCTGCTTGTGTGCGCCGTTGCGTATCCGATGCTGGTCTTTTCAGCCTAATCAGTCAGAATGCCAATCATAACCGCAGAAACATTGATTCACGCTCCGCTGGAACTATGTTTCGATCTGGCGAGAGATACCGAAATCCATTGCTTGACCACTGCTAATACCGAGGAACGAATCGTCGATGGCAAGTCTGTTGGGCTGCTGGAACTGGGAGATGTCATAACCTTCGAGGCAGTGCACCTTGGCGTCAGACAAAAACTGACCGTAAGAATAACCGAGTATCAGCGGCCGCATCGATTCGTTGATGAAATGGTCAAGGGCATCTTCAAGAGCCTAAGACATGTTCATGAATTTGAAGCGCGCGAAGGTGGAACGATAATGCGCGACACGCTTGAATGGAAATCTCCCTTGGGTGTTCTGGGAACCCTGGCTGATGCCCTCATGGTAGAGCGGCACATGCAAAAGTTTCTCAACGATCGAAACAGAGAATTGAAGCGCATTCTTGAGGCGGGCAGCCTTGCTCAGCCCGAACGCACTTGAAAGCAGACATATGAATGTTGTAATTCCCGGTGGGTCGGGACAGGTTGGGACAGTCCTGGCTCGCGAGCTACAAGCCGATGGCCATGAGGTGATCGTCCTGAGTCGTTCGCCCGAACGGCAACGCTGGCGAGTTGTACAGTGGGATGCCAGGACTTCTGGTGCGTGGGCAACGGAGTTTGAAGGCGCTGATGTTGTCATCAACCTCGCAGGACGAAGCGTCAATTGTCGCTACAATACCGAGAACCGCGAGGCAATTATGCAGTCGCGCGTAGAGTCAACTCGCATCGTTGGCGAGGCGATTAGCCAGGCGAAAACTCCCCCGCGGGTATGGTTGCAGGCGAGTACAGCAACCATCTATGCCCATCGATTCGATGCGCCGAACGACGAAGCTACCGGCATAATTGGCGGGCAAGAACAGGACTCCCCGGAGACCTGGCGCTTCAGCATAGAGGTCGCCAAGGCGTGGGAGAGGACGCTCGATGAGGCGCAGACACCCCATACTCGCAAAGTAAAGCTTCGCTCAGCCATGATAATGAGTCCGGACCGCGGCGGGATATTCGATACTCTCTTAGGGCTCGTTCGTCATGGACTAGGTGGCAAGTCCGGTAGCGGACGGCAATACATTTCCTGGATTCACTACAAGGATTTTATCAGTGCGATTCGCTTGTTGATTGCTCACGAGGAGTTGGACGGCGTGATGAACCTGGCGGCGCCTCATCCCTTGCCGAATGCCGAGTTCATGCGCGCGCTGAGAGAGGCATGGGGAACCCGTTTAGGACTGCCTGCGATGGAATGGATGCTGGGGATCGGCGCCATTCTCATGCGAACAGAGACGGAGTTGGTGTTAAAGAGTCGCCGCGTTGTTCCGGGAAGACTACTTGAGGCGGGCTTTAACTTCCAATTTCCGAACTGGCCGGAAGCAGCACATGACCTTTGCCGCCGTTGGCGAGAGCTTGCGGCTTCATCGCACACCTCGTGAGCGCAGCAATCGCATGACTGCGCAAGGTCTAACGGTAGCTGAGACCTCGCCGGCGATAATTCTCGCCGAATCCTTGTGGCGGTCTGGCTAATTTGCGCACTCGCGGCTACGATTACGTGCCGTCGACATGTATGCGCTACTTCGATTGATCGACCAAACCAACAACCCCGAACTCAAACATGGCCGAGCTCCGATGATGAGAAAAACACTTGAAGTCACCTTAACCGTGCTCGCGATATCATTCCTGACGATGACGACCCTTCGAACAACAACCGCGCAGGAGAATGCATCGAAGGCGCAGCCGAAGCCGTTGCGACCTGTCCACACTTTCTCAATTGTGGCGCGCGACCCGGAGACCGGGGAAATTGGGGTTGCGGTCCAGTCACACTGGTTCTCGGTGGGTTCAAGTGTGACGTGGGCAGAAGCGGGAGTTGGCGCAGTGGCTACACAATCCTTTGTCGACCCGAGCTACGGAAAACTTGGCCTTGATCTGATGCGGATGGGAAAGAGCGCACCCGACGCATTAAAGTCACTGCTCGCCGGGGATGACGGACGCGATGTCAGGCAGGTGGCGATGATCGATTCCCAGGGACGCGTTGATGCCTGGACCGGCGCGAAGGACATTCCCGCCGCGGGCCACAAAGTTGGGACCAACTATTCCGTCCAGGCCAACCTGATGCTCAACGACAAAGTCTGGCCGGCGATGTCGCGCGCGTTCGAGACGACTAAGGGCGACTTGGCCACACGCATGCTGGCGGCGCTCGACGCCGGACAGGAAGCGGGAGGCGACATTCGCGGCAGGCAGTCGGCGGCGCTGGTGATCGTTACGGGTAAGCCCACTGGAAAGCCCTGGGCCGACCGCGTTTTCGACTTGAGAGTCGACGATAGTCCCGAGCCGCTGAAGGAACTGCGCCGCCTGGTCAATCTGCAACGCGCATATAACCACATGAACGCCGGCGACCTCGCTGTCGAAAAGAAAGATAACGAAGGTGCGCTGCGAGAATATGGAGCTGCGGAGAAGCTCGTACCCGACAACGCGGAAATGATCTACTGGCACGCGGTGGCGCTGGTTAACATGGGCCGTGTCGACGAGTCGCTTCCCCTGTTCAAGAAGGTGTTTTCAATGGACAAGAACTGGGCTGAGCTAACACCGCGTCTGTCAAAGGTCGGGCTCTTGCCTGAAGACCCTAAGGTGATCGACCGAATTCTAAGAGAAGCCAAATGAGTGAGACCATTCGCCTCGTCAAAGACTTGACTGACGAAGAACGCCTTAGCCTTTTCGGATGGGGCCAGAACATCTTCGGGATCGAAGATAACGAGTTCCGATGGCGACCGAAAGACCTGCACTTCCTGCTGGACGTAGAGGGCGAGGCGGTGAGCCACGTGGGCTTAATAAACCACGTCGTCAATGTAGAAAGCCAACCTGTGCGCGTAGGCGGCATTGGAGCGGTGGTGACGGCAGGCGAGAAACACGGGCGAGGCTACGCTCAGAAGACGCTTCGCTACGCAGAGAAATATATGTGCGAAGAATTGAAGGTGGAGTTTGGATTGCTCTTCTGTCTTGATCGGCTGATGCCATTCTACGCGCGGCAGGGCTGGCAGTTGTTGACGGAACCAGTGCAGTTCGACCAGCCCGCCGGCAAAATGGTCTCTCCTCTTAATGTGATGGTTCTGCCGTGTAACGAAAGAATCTGGCCAGCCGGTGCTACCGACCTGTGCAGTCTGCCATGGTGAGAGGCCCAACGCTCAATCTCACGCGCACAATGGGCGAGATCGCGAACCCTGAACGTTGAGCCGTTGATTTTCAACATCTTGAATTACCTTCCGCTTTCGCGTAGTATTCGCGCCAATAGAGTTCTTCTGCAAAGCCTGTGAACGGCCGCACAGGCTGTGTTGCCCGCTATTTTCAACTGCTCTTCATCCGCACGCCTGGGTCGCAAAAGGTAACTCGAACCTATGATCGGGCAGACAGTCTCACATTACAAAATTCTGGAAAAAATCGGCGAAGGCGGAATGGGCACCGTCTACCTCGCCGAGGACACACACCTCGGACGACGAGTGGCAGTCAAGTTCCCTAACGCCTCGACAGACGAACATCAATTCCGCGCCCGCTTCTTACGCGAGGCACGCGCAGCCTCGGCGCTCAATCATCCTAACATCGCCGCTATCTACGATTATGGCGAGACCGACGATGCCAGGCCTTTCATAGTCATGGAATTGGTAGAAGGAAAATCTCTAAATGATCTTCTGCACGAGCAGGACCTCACGCTGGCGCGAACGATCGATATCATAGAAGCGGTGGCTCGAGCGCTGAGCGAGGCCCATTCTCGGGGCATTGTCCACCGCGATATCAAACCCTCAAACATCGTCGTGAATGATCGGAAGCAGGTGAAGGTCCTGGACTTCGGTCTCGCTAAGCGATTGAACGAGGAACCTCACCACGCAGTGGACCCAAGCGCCCGCACGATGCTGGCCACACGTACTCAAAGCGGAACTGTGGTTGGCACCCCGCTCTATCTTTCACCCGAGCAGGCGAAAGGCGAGGCGGTCGATGCACGCAGCGATCTCTTCGCGCTTGGCGCCGTGCTATACGAATGCGTGGCGGGTAGGCCTGCGTTCTCCGGCGCCGGAGTCGTCGAAATTGCGGCGAACGTAATCCACATGGCTCCGCCGCCGCCTTCGACCTTCAATCCGCGCGTGCCGCGGGAACTAGACCAGACGACTCTCAAGGCCCTGGCCAAGAAGCCTGACGAACGCCATCAAACGGCGGAGGAGTTTATCGACGACCTCGATCACTCGAAGGCTTCGCTTACGGAAAGTGACATCAGTCACGCTCGAACACAGCGCCTCCCTACCGCTCCGGAGACGGGGAAAGTCAGCGCGCTGGCAACGCTGTCGGACATCTTTCGCCGGCCACGCCTCTCGCTCGGAGTCGTGGTCAGCGTTTTGATACTGACGGGTTTGGCGATCTGGATCGTCGCTTCCATGTTCAGGACTGCCGCTCACCAGCCTACCGTGGTAGCCAAACGTTGGTACGACGTGGGCACGAATGCCCTGCGAGATGGCGCCTATTACCAGGCGAGCAAAGCTCTCGAGCAAGCTATTTCCGCCGATGACAATTACGCGTTGGCACATGCTCGGCTGGCGGAAGCCTTGATGGAGTTGGATCAGGTGGACGCGGCGAAGGATGAGTTGCTGCGAGTGGCGACGCTCTCGCGACAACAATCCGGATTACCGCAATTGGACCTGGCCTATCTCAATGCGATAACGGCCACGGTGCGGCGAGACTTCCCCACAGCGATAGCATCGTACCGCGAGATTAATCAATTAACTCCCGACCAGGCACATGTTTATTTGGATCTGGGGCGAGCATATGAGAACAGCGATGACACGAAGAAAGCCATCGAGAGCTACCTCGAAGCGACCAAACGGGATCCGCACTACGCGACCGCTTTCCTTCGTATAGGCATCCTCTACGGACGGCAACAAGAACTGGCCAGCGCCCAAGCTGCCTTTGACAAGGCGGAAGAACTGTATCAGGCCATGGGGAGTGTCGAGGGACGAGCTGAAGTGTTCTTTCAACGCGGAGCGCTTTCTATTCGGCTGGGCAAGGTAGCAGAGGCTCACAGCCAACTGAATCAGGCCCTCGAAATGTCCCGCGCCACAGGCAACCAGCCGCAGCAGATCAAAACGATGCTGCAGTTGGTGTATGTTCTTCAAAGCGAAAACGACTCTCCGCAGGCTGAAAAGTTCGCCGCCGATGCGGTGAATCTTGCACAGGCGAATGGAATGGAAAACCTGACCGCCCGGGGGTTGGTTGATCTCGGAACAGTGTTCTTTCAGCGCGGGAATCTACCGGAAGCCGAGAGATACTTTCAGAAGGCCCTGGACTTCGCGCAAAGATATCGAGCGCGACGTAACGAAGCTCGAGCGCAGCTGATGTTTGGTAGTTTACGGATCTCGCAGGGCAAAACCGACGAGGGAGTCGAATATGTTGGACAAGCGTTGCAATTTTATCAACAGGCGGGCTTTCGACAGGAAACGTCCCGCGCTTTGACTCTGCTGGCGCGCGCCAACCGACAAAAAGGCGATTACGACGCGGCCCTGGGAGCTTTCCAAGAACTGCTGCACTTGGCAGAACAGATAGATGATCCATCCCAAAAGGCCCTCTCTCACGAAGGAATCGGTACAGTTCTGATGCGGCAGGAGCGCTATCCCGAAGCCCTCGACAATTTTCAGCAGTCGTACAATATCAATCAACATCTAAGCGCTCAGCAGGCACTTGGTAACAGCCTGCTCAATCTAGGGAATGCCCTTTGGCAGCTGGGGCGTTACGACGAAGCGCGCCAGAGACTCGACGAGGCATTCGCTATCGCAAATCAATCGGGTGGTGATCAATCCCTTCTGGCAGAAATATATTTGGCCAGGGCCGAGCTGGCTCTGAGCAAACGCATTTTCGCGGAGAGCAAAACCAATGCGGAACAGGTCTTGAGTTCGTCCGGGACTCAGGCGACGCCCATCACCATCGAGGCAAAGCGTGTTCTTGGTTTAGCTCAATCGCGTTCCGACGCAAAACGCGAAGGAAAGTTGTCGTGTGAAGAAGCTCTAAGATTGGCCACCGCGTCTGGGGATCCGGGATTGCTTTCCAAGGCAACGCTGGCCATGGCCGAAGCGTTTCTTGAGAACAACGATGCGAAGGGTGCGCTAACCAGTGCCCTACAAGCTCAAGAGAGCTTTTCTCGCACGGGACAACTTGCCTCGGAATGGCGAGCATGGCTACTCGCCGCCCGCGCAAGCAAACGGACAGCCGATGAAGCGAAAGCGCGTGAGTATTCGGCTCACGCAGCGGATTCACTGGCACGATTGCAGCAAACGTGGGGGGGTGAAAACTTTAACAGCTATCTCACGAGAAGCGACGTGGCGTTCTTGCAAAAACAGCTACGAGAAGAATTCGAAGCGGGTAAATAAGGCGGAAACCTCAACCTCAAAAGGAGCCAATATGCCAGCATCCCTGATGAATGAAAGTTAAACCCGGCGCAGAGGCAAGACTTGGCTAATCTCTCAAGCAACTACCTCACAGAAGTTGACGTGCATTCCTTTTCAGAACCCACGCTGCGAAGAGGTCAACTTCGAGACATGTATTTGTACCCTCAAACCTAAGGAGCGAAGAAATGAGACAACACAACTCTAAGCCACCGCTGAGAATTCCATCCTTGCGACATTCCGCGATACTGGCCGCATCTCTTATGATGCTCATGTATGCCGGATGCAGATCGCCGCAACCAGAAACAGGTGGGGATAAGGGAATCCATCCTTTGCCGTCGCCTGAGCAAGGACTAGATCTGGGCGACACGCCGATCGTTATCTCAGGCGGATCTGTTCATCTGGAACTGAACAATGCTACCTTCAAGCTCTGTACGGCTGCTACAGCACCTCAGTGCCCAACTCCTGCTGGGACGAATGTGATGTACTGGGCGCCAGGTAAGATAACTGCCTCGAATTTCTACGACGATAACGACCTTCCGGGCGCAGAGCTACCCCATGCGATCACAATCACCGACACGTCGATCATCACAATCAAGTGTGCTGGCGGTGGTGATTCCGGGGACATCGTTATCACGAACGATAAAACGGGGCATCGGGTCCTGGTTGAATTCGATGAAACTGGGAAGTTTAAGCCCCTTCACCCGGGCGCGTTCAGACGCGTGTCCAGAAAGTTCAAGATCGATACGCTAAAGACGCAAAACCCGACGACGGACTACACTCCAAGCTTGCCTCCGAACAAGAAGGTTATCATCGAGCTAACTGGAACGCCCTGACGCGTTACCAGCCCATGGAGACTCGCATCTAAAGACGTGGTCTCAATAGGAGAGCTGAGATGTGGCGCCCGAACTCTGAGCGTCACATCTCAGCTCTGATCACGACAGGAGCATTCTCATCTGGTCGGTATGGACGTGCTGGGCGTTTTACGAACTCTTCTCTTTGTCCTCTGGGTCCACGCCAGCAGCCTCTTCGACAACCGGCACTAGTTCCTCGACAGCACCCTTGACTGCTCCGGCCACTGCCGCGGAGAGAACTTTACCGGCAACCTTCTTTATTTTCCCGCCGACCGAAGCCGGTCTTTTCTTGCCGCCTTTTTTGCCACCAGCCTTCGCGGCTTTTTTGGAAGAACCCTTTTTGCCGGCGCTCTTCTTTGAGACTGGGCCGTATCCGGTCGATTTCTTAGCTCCGGGCTTGCTCGCGGGTTTGGTTGAAGACTTCTTCGCGCCCTTCTTCGCAGCCTTCTTTCCGCCGCCACCCTTCACCGCGCCACCTTTCTTGCTCGCCGCCTTCGTACCGCCACTGGACGGCTTCTTCCCCGTTTTCTTGCCTGCCTTTTTGTTCGCCATGTTTTCCCTCTCCTCCTCCTTGTAGACCTTATGATTTCGGACAAGCTACCAAACTGAACTAAGGATGTCACGCAGGCAGCAGGTGTCCGACAAACTTCCAGTTTGTCGAATCGTAGCGGCAAGCTCAAGCGTGTCAGACAATCAAACTCACACACTGCACCCTGTCGCGTTGACTCGCCTTGAAATTAGATATAGGTTTCGCTGGGACAACTGCTCCTCAAAATGTTCTACCACGTGCGGGCATTAATGACATGAACAATATGCTGTGAGCGAGATCGCTCCGGCCTGATCAAGCTTAGGGACTATTAGGGACCATTACGGGCACGAGTCGAAGGTTACAGTCGGGAATTATCCTTTGAAAGAGTCAACAAAGAACACCAATCCCACCTCTCCGGAGATCGAAGCAGCGCTCGAGATGGTGCGCGACACCGAGGCGCGCTATCAAACCGTGGCTGAGGCCGCGTCTGATGCGATCATAACCATAGATCAGGAAAGTACGATCTTATTCCTCAATCCCGCCGCCGAAAGAATATTCGGTTATTCGCGCGAGGAAATGCTGGGCCAACAGCTCACCATGTTGATGCCCGAATACCTCAGACATCTTCATCGAAAGGGAATCAACCGTTACGTAACTACCGGTCAGCGACACATCTCCTGGGAAGCAGTCGAACTTCCCGGCCTTCATAAGAGCGGAAAAGAGATCCCTCTCGAGCTCTCGTTCGGCGAGTTCACGAGAAATGAAAGGCGCTTCTTCACGGGCATCGTGCGCGATATGACTGAGCGCAAGCGCACCGAACGCAGGCTGGCGACGCAGTACACCGTAACGCGCACCCTGGCCGAAGCCGACAAGCTGGCGAGTGCTATTCCCAGAATACTCGAATCAATTTGCCAAACGCTGAACTGGGAAGCCGGGGTCTTCTGGCGAGTAGACTCCGGTTCGGACGTCTTGCGTTGTGCCGAAATCTGGTCGAAGCCTAAGCCCGCGATAGAGGAATTTCAACAGCAGAATATGGAACGCACGTTCGTGCGCGGCGAGGGCCTTCCCGGCCGGGTATGGGAGTCGGGCGAGCCGGCATGGATCCCGGATGTGCTTCTGGATCCCAATTTTCCACGTGTCGTATCCGCCAGGAACGCGGGGCTGCATGGTGGGTTCGGGTTTCCGATATTTAGCGGGAACCACACCCTGGGCGTAATCGAATTCTTTAGTTCCGAGGTGCAGGAGCCTGACCAGTCCCTGCTCGAGATGATGTCCACCATAGGGACCCAGATCGGACAGTTCATCGAGCGTGTTCGTTCGGAGATGCACCTGTCTGCAAGCGAGCAGCGATATCGCTATCTTGCCGACTCGATGCCTCAGATTGTTTGGACAGCCAGGCCGGATGGACATCTCGACTACTACAATCGTCGCTGGTTTGAATATAGCGGCTCCACCCTGGAACGAAGCGAAGGTTGGGCATGGCAGCCGGGGGTCCATGCTGAAGACTTGGAACGCTGTCTCGAGCTGTGGACGAAGGCTCTGGAGTCAGGTGAGGCATTCGAGATTGAGTATCGAATACGGCGGGCGTCGGATGGCGTCTACCGCTGGCATTTGGGACGCGCGGTCCCGATGCGCGATGACGGCGGACAGATCATCCGATGGTTCGGGACCGCAACGGACATTGATGACCGCAAGCGCGCAGAGGACTCGTTGCGTTTCCTGGTTGGGGCCAGCGAGATGCTGGCGTCGTCGCTCGATTACACCACGACGCTTTCAAACGTCGCTCGCCTTTCAGTGCCGGCGCTCGCAGATTGGTGCGTGATTCACATGGTGGCTGGCGATGGTAAGTTGCAGCAGCTTGCCGCCGCGCATTCGAACCCGTCCAAGCGCGAACTCCTGGGCGAAATAAACTCGCGTTACCCCTGGGGTCTCGATGTGGCCCACGGCTATCGGCTGGTTGTGAGCACCGGAGTGCCCGAGCTCATTTCTGAGATCACTGACGCCCAGCTGGCAGAAGTCTCTCGTAGCCCCGAGCATCTTGAAATGCTCCGCGCGCTGGGTCTGAGATCAACACTATGCGTCCCGGTCACCGCTCGAGGGCGAACACTGGGAGCGATCACCTTTGCGAGTGCAGAATCCGAGCGCATATACCGGCAATCGGATTTGGCGCTGGCGGAAGACCTGGCGCACCGAGCGTCCATCGCAGTCGATAACGCGCGGCTCTACCAGGAAGCCCAGCAAGCCAATCGCACAAAAGAAGAGTTTTTGGCCACGCTATCTCACGAGCTGCGCACACCGCTGACTCCGATTATTGGTTGGATACACATGATTCGGGGCGGTGCCCTGCATGGCAACGAGCTCGAGCGTGGTCTGGCTGTTGTCGAGAAAAACTCTCAGTCACTCGCGCGGCTGATAAATGATCTGTTGGATATGTCCGCCATCCTTAGCGGGAAGATGCGCATCGAGAAAGAACCTGTCTCACTGGATGCTGCTATCCGCGAAGCGGTCGAGACCATACGTCCATCGGCAACGAGGCGTGGCATAAGCCTGGACGTCTCTTTCTTTGAAAGCGATCAAATCACCGTCAACGGCGACCGCACCAGACTGGTTCAGGTCTTCTGGAACATTCTCGCCAACGCCGTCAAGTTCTCCAGTGACAAAGCAAAGGTGCGGGTGATCTGCAATGCTGACGAGAAGGATGCCTCGGTCACAATTGAAGATTATGGACATGGTATCGAGCTCGACTTTCTTCCATTCGTCTTCGAACGGTTTCGCCAGGCCGACAGCTCCAAGACTCGCCTGCATGGTGGCTTGGGAATCGGACTGGCGCTCGTGAAAAGTTTTGTAGGAGCCCACGGAGGGCGCGTAACAGTTAGCAGCGAAGGTCCAGGACAAGGGAGTCGTTTTACAGTTCGCCTGCCTCTTACCGTCATCGTGCCAGGTAAGTCGATACTTCAGGAGCCGAAGCGTGACGCGGACATTACGGACGCGATCAGTGTGCTGGTGGTTGAAGACGCGCCTGACACATTGGAGATGTTGAGCAAGGTGCTGAAGTCGCGTGGCTTTGAGGTGCGACTGTGCGAGTCGGCCGCCGAAGCCTTGCGGGCAGCATCAGCGTCCAGCTTTGATGTGGTCCTTTCGGATATCGGCATGCCCGACATCGACGGTTATGAATTGATGAGGCTCATTCGACTCCTGCCGCACATGAGCGAGGTGGCCGCAATCGCTCTGTCGGGTTACGCGGCAGAAAAAGACATCGACGCGGCTCTGGCGGCGGGGTTCGATGTTCATCTGCCGAAGCCGATCGATGGGTCGACTCTGATACGTGAGATCCAGGCCCTGGTACTTCGCAAAAGAGATTGAGGAGAGCGAGTTCGACAAGCGCGGTCCGCGATTGCCGAATCCCCGGGATTGAGCTATTTTACAGCAATCATAAAAAGCAAATTCCAGTCCGCATCCGTCAGCCCGACAGCAACGGAGAGAATCCGGTGATGGAAACAGTCTCTGCCTCCTTATTCTTCGACTACCGTGCAATGGTATTTGAGCTGCCTCCGTCGAGCCATTTCCTGCCGCGTGTTAGCGATCCATCCGAGTCGTTCGACGCGGCCCCACGTTTCGATACCGCCAACGAAACCGGCAGGCCCAGGGCCCTCGTGGTCGACGACGCACCTGATGTTACCGAGATGTTGGCCACCTTTCTTCAGCATGCAGGATATGAGACCGTAATGGCCTTTTCAGCGTACGAGGCACTCGAAGCAGCACAAAGCGATCGCTTTGACGTCATCATTTCCGACATTGGGATGCCAGGAATGAATGGCTATGATCTGGCGGTTGCATTGCGTGCGTTGCCGAATTGCCGCGATGTTCCAATGATCGCGGTGACCGGGTTTTCCATGTACGACGATCAGGGCCGTGCGCTCGAGTCCGGTTTCAACGCTCACCTCACCAAACCCATCAACCCAATGGCGCTCCTCAACCTGATCGAAAGTTTGAGACACTAATCTAGTTACCATGGATGAACTCCACGCGGAAACGGCGGAGCGTGTCAAAATCGAACCGTCGAAAGGGCGCGACGGATTCTTCGCCAGGGAGTCGACGCTTCAAACTGTCTTCCTTCTCTTTGGCGCCGTTGTAATTGGCTTGATCTTTCGTAAGCTTCAATACGCCTCTCAGTCAGTCTGCTGCGGCGACTACGACGGCTACTATCACATCAAATGGAGTCGGTTGCTCTGGGAAGGAATGCGGGAAGGACACTTTCCGCCGACTTTCAAGTGGTTGCCGCTGACCACGCTTAATCCGCGCGACTACGTAGACCATCACCTCTTCTTTCACTTTCTGCAGATTCCTTTTACCTGGTTTGCCGATCTTCGTGCGGGCGCGAAAGCCGCTTCATGGCTTTATGCGACCCTTGCCGTTTTGTCGTGCTACTGGCTGATGCTGCGTTATCGCATTCGATATACCCACGTCTGGTTGGTTGCGCTGCTGGCGTGTTCCGCGCCGTTTCTCTACCGCCTGAGCATGGCAAAGGCTCCGCCCGTCGCGATAGTCTTCACCGCGCTCGCGATCTTTCTGCTGTTTGAAAAGAAGTATCTGCTGCTTCTTCCGCTCGCCTTCATCTTTGTCTGGACCTACAGCCTTTTCATCATCCTGACGGGGATGGCTGTTATCTGGACGCTTGTCATCGGGTGGAGCGAGCGCCGATTTGAGTGGCGACCGCTGGTGTGGACGATCACCGGAACTGTTGCGGGGCTGGTCATCAATCCCTATTTCCCCAAAGACATTTCGCTCTTCATAGAGCATTTCCTGATCAAGGCGACATTTAGCGGGTTCACCACGGACGTGGGACAGGAATGGTATCCATACGACAGTCTTTACCTTCTGGGAAACTGCATAGTCGCGTTTCTTGCGATGGTGGTGGGTTACGTTGCGTTCGAATGGTCCGATAGAGCCCGCTCGGCGCGTGCGCTCTTCCTGATGCTCTTCTCTACGGTGTTGATGATCGAAAGCTTCCGTTCGCGTCGCTGGGTGGAATACTGGCCACCGTTCGCCGTGCTCTTCGCGGCATTCAGTCTGAAGCCGATACTTGAGGGTGCCCGAACTGCGATCGGTCATTTGCCGGGTGAGTTGATGGAGGAGCTTCGTCCCTTCCTGGATAGAGCCGAGCCGCCTGGAACTGTTGAGGGCGAGCGGCGACGCGATTTCTGGAAGGAGACGGAGATCGCTGCGGTCGGAATCGCCATTGGCCTCGCCGGCTACTACGTTCTCAAACAACTTATTTATCCGCCGTCAGATCTACCCGGCGTATATGCCGCCTTAACTATCAAGGTGGTCGCAATCGTAATAGCGACCTTGCTCGGAGTTGTCGCATATGTCTTTTGGCGTCGGAGTCTGATGAAGGCGTTTGCCGTGATACTACTCTCAGGTATCGTGATCATACTCAACTTCAACATCCGCGAGATGCGAAAATCAATCGAAAGCGATCCGGCGCCAGACCACTACGAGGCAGCGATGGTTTGGATTCGCGAGAACGTGCCGCCGGGCGAGATGGTATTCAATACCGATTGGGATGACTTCCCGAAGATGTTCTTCTACGACACTAAACACACCTATGCTTCGGGGCTCGATCCGACCTATCTTTTGGACCGGGATATTAAGCTCAAGCGCGAACCCAAGCTTTCAGACCTTTTCAAGAAGATCACTCTCGGCAACGAGAAGGACCCTGGACCAATCATTCGCGATCGATTCGGCGCGCGCTATGTCTTCTCAGACAATGAAGAGATTCATGAAAACTTTTTCGCGAATGCGATCGATAGCGGCTGGTTCGATCAGATCCACATCTACACGGTCGAGCGAAAAGATGGGCGGCCGCTTACTCCTGGGGACATCGAGTCGGTGAAGCGGATCGCGCCCGCGGAGCTGACCAATTGGATCCCGATCAGTAATGGTCGTCGCGTCGTCACGGGCGCTATCAAAGACTTCACCTGCGCGGACGTTAATGGTCTGTGCGAGATGTTCCTCGTGAACAAGGATATTGATTCCACCGTACTGCGCATCCGCGACGAGAAGGGCCAGCCTCCGCCGGAGTCACAGGAAGAGATGGGTGGAGAAGGCGACGATGAAGGCGGCGGTGATGAAGAGCCGGATCAGAAATAGTGTCCAAAGTCCAAGGTCCGATAATGTCCAAAGTCCAATGTCCAAAGGCCAAGGTCAGTTTCAGGTTTCAAGTTTCGAGTTGAGGCCTTAGGTGGTAACTAAAACGATTCATCACGTGGACTTTGGACCTTGGACGGTTTTAGTCTTTGGACTTTGGACCTTGGACATCATGGGACGAGCACCAGTTTCCCGAACTGCGCCCGCTCTTCCATGAACTCGTGCGCGCGCCTTGCGTCCGTGAGCGGCAGCACTCGATCGACTACCGCTCGAATCTTACCGTTCTCAACAAACTTCATCGCCTCCAGTAGTTCTGCTTTCGAGCCCATGAACGAGCCCAGGAAAGTCAGATGGCGATAGAATAATTGACGCAGGTCCGTGCGCGCATCGAAGCCGCTAGTGGCGCCACAGGTTACCAATCGCCCGTTCTTCTTCAACGCCATTATCGAGCCCGGCCAGGTTTCGGCGCCCGTGTGTTCGAAGACGACATCGACGCCGCGTTTCTCGGTCAACCGCCGAACCTCTTTGGGCCAATCCTCGCGTGTGTAATTCACAGTCTCATCCGCGCCCAGCTCGCGCGCTTTTTCCAGCTTCTCGTCCGAGCCCGCCGTCGCAATGACCCGCGCGCCTCTCAGCTTCGCGACCTGTATTCCGATCGAGCCAACTCCGCTCCCAGCCGCATGGACCAACACGTCCTCGCCCGGTTGCAGGTTCGCTCGCGTTACCAGCATGTGCCACGCGGTCACCGTAACCAGAGGAAGAGAAGCTGCAGCCTCCCATTCGATATTGGCAGGCTTTCGAATTATGTTTACGCCGGGCACGGCCACCAACTCCGCATAACCGCCGTCGCGTCCATAACCCAGCATGTCATATTCCGCGCATAGATTGTCGCTACCACGTAAACATTCGATGCAATGTCCGCAGGACACGCCGGGCTGCAGCATGACTTCATCGCCGGCGTTGACCCAGGTAACGAGCTCTCCTACCTGGCGTACGACGCCTGCTACGTCATTGCCCAGGATGTGAGGCAATGGAATCTTGACTCCCGGCAGACCGGTTCGCGCCCAAATGTCCAGATGGTTCAGGGCACATGCGCGGACTTCGACTAATACCTCATTAGCCTTGATCGTTGGATCGGCTACTTCGGTATAGGCGAGCACCTCCGGACCACCATGCTTAGTAAAGACGACAGCGTTCATGTATTTCCCCGCTCGTGTTCAGGATCGACCAATCTCTCGATTGCGGATTGTAGATTGCAGATTGCGGAATGAAAAGCGCCTCCCAATCCGCAATCCGAAATCCGCAATCCGAAACCGACGACTGGGGCAGTCGGGAAACTGTCCCACCTTAATACTGGGTCACGCTCTGGATCTCTATTCTCTTAGGCTGGGTGGTAGCCGCTTATATGAAAGAAAACAGCCCGAGCGCAACAGCTTATTTGATAGCAAGAAGCACTCTCTTCCTATCACGCGACCCGCATGCAGGCTGCCTGGTCCCGCAGCGAGCAGCCGAGCTCAGTAAGCTATTTATCAAGGGACGGCGGCGAGCCACCAGGTGGCTCGACCGAATCACCAGCTTGGGCCCGCTCGCCGGTCTGCTCGAGCGATACACGATTCCCGGCATTAAGCTCCACTACGCTCTGCGCAAACGCTTTCTGGAACAAGCTGCTCGAGATGCGATCAACAACGGCGTCGGCCAGGTGGTAATCATCGGCGCTGGATTCGACACTCTCGCACTGCGTCTGCACGAGAGTTTTCCAGCCGTAGCGTTCTTCGAAATAGATCATCCGGCCACGCAGTCAGCGAAGCGGCGTGTCGTCGAAAGTAAAGCCCACAGCAATTGTAATCTCCGCTTCATCTCTCTCGACCTGGCCCGAGGGAGTTTGCAAGACAGTCTACTGTCGAACGACGGGTACCGTTCGAACGAAAAGACGCTCTTCATCGCCGAAGGACTTTTGATGTACCTCGCGCAACCCGACATCGACCGCATCTTCCAATTCATACGCCAGGTGCCGGGAAGCAGGTTTGCATTCACATTCATGCAAATTCAAGGCGACGGGCGGATCGGTTTCGCCAACTCAAGCCGTGCTGTCGATGCATGGCTCAAGCTGCGGGGCGAGCGATTCAAATGGGGAATCGAGACCTCACAACTGCCAGAGTTTCTCTCGGCAAGAGGCTTTGAGCCTGTTTGTATCGCGACTTCAACAGATCTGAGAAAGAGTTATCTGACGACAGTGACCCTTCGTAACCGGGTGCTGGCGGAAGGCGAATGTATTTGCGTAGCGGAATCTCGATGAGGACAAAGTGATGGGTGTCTCAAGGACCGTTGGGGCTAGCCAAACACGCGCACGTGCGACAAATAGTATCCGTTCCGCGCGTAGCTTACGTACTGCGCCCCGCACACAGGGAGAGCTTGTTAATGATATCCATTCTCAGTTGAACCGCACGCGCGTGAGCTCCATCGTGGCCCCCGATTCGCTCAAGGAAGTCTGCCAGGCAATTCGCTGGGCGCGATCCCAGCGTCGTTCGGTCTGCATAGCGGGAGGAAGACACGCCATGGGAGGACAACAGTTCGGCACGGACGCTTTGCTGCTGGACATGACCCGGATGAATCGAATCCTGAGTTTCGACGCAGAACGCGCAGAGGTGGAGGTCGAGGCCGGCATTCAATGGCCGGAGCTGATCGCAGGCCTGATCGAAATGCAGCGCGGGCGCCCGCATCAACTCGGAATCATTCAGAAGCAAACGGGAGCGGACCGGCTAAGCCTTGGCGGCGCGCTGGCAGCCAACATTCACGGACGAGGTCTAAGTCTCAAACCAATCATAGGCGACGTCGAGTCATTTGTGATCGTAGATGCCGACGGAATCGCTTCGAAGTGCAGCCGGTCGGAAAACGCCGAGCTGTTTCGGCTGGCCATTGGCGGATACGGACTATTCGGGATTATCACCCGTATCACGCTGAGGCTGGCGGCGCGACGAAAGCTCGAACGCATCGTTCGCATCGAGAATTTGGAGAAACTTATTCCTGCCTTCGAAGAGCGCATCTCGGAAGGATTTCTGTATGGCGATTTTCAGTTTATGACGGACAGCACGTCGCCCGACTTTCTAAGCCGAGGTGTCTTCTCGTGCTACCGGCCAGTGCCTGATGACACGCCGATTCCTTCACAGCACAGGGAGCTGGCGCCGGACGACTGGCGTAGATTATTGCTCCTCGCGCATGCCGATAAGAAACGAGCATTCGATCTCTATTCTGCGCACTACCTTTCGACCAACGGTCAGGTCTACTGGTCTGACACCCATCAGCTGAGCGTCTATCTCGACGATTATCATCGAAAGCTGGATTCGACTCTCGGCGCCGATCGCGGAAGCGAAATGATTACGGAAGTGTATGTGCCGCGCGAGAAGCTGGTCGATTTCATGGCCCACGTAAGCGAGGATTTTCGGGGGAACTCAGTCGATTTGATCTATGGGACTATCCGTTTAATCGAGAAGGACGAGGAGAGTTTTATGCCGTGGGCGAAGGGCCGGTCCGCATGCATCGTCTTCAACTTGCACATTAACCACGATCGGCTTGGCGTCGAGAAAGCTAAGAGAGACTTTCGTCGTCTAATCGATCGCGCTATCAGCTACGGAGGTAGCTATTATCTGACCTATCATCGATGGGCAACGCGCGAACAGGTCTTAGCCTGCTATCCGCAGTTTCCCGAGTTCTTGAGACTGAAACTGAAGCACGACCCTGCCGAGAGTTTTCAAAGTGATTGGTATCGGCACTATCGACAGACGCTAGCCGACCCGCCCACACAACCCCCATATTTTAACCCACAGAAATCGACGAGGTGAAATTCGCGTTGGCGAAGCGTAATAACCGATCCCCAGACCCGAAGCGATTATTAATTGAACACAGACATCCCGCTTGCCTGTCCCCGCAATCGCGCGAATGTTCCGGCGTACCTCGTGCGGTTACTGCAAGCGGGATGAGAGCATTCCCTGGCTTAGTGGACCATCTTCTTACGAGGATCGTCGCCGGCGTTCACGTAGTTTACTTCGAATGGCCCGGTGCCATAGACCTGAATGATCGTCTCGCCTTTCGCAGACGCGAAGTGCTTCACGCCCTGCGGCATCAGCATGAATGATCCCGCGGTCATAGACTTGGCCGCAGAGCTATCCGCTTTTTCCCCCAGACCAATCATAATGGTTCCCTCGATAACAACGACGTGCTCATCCGTCGGATGCCAGTGGGGAGGTATCTTGTAACCGTCCGGAAATTTCGCGCGAATGGTAAACGCAGACCCTGCCTGCGACGGATCACCGGCGAGTACTGCCATTTGTGCGCCTGCCGGAAGCGCGGGAGGAGCTGGCCCCCATTTTATCTCTGCAGGTGTGACCATTACGTGCGAAGTTTGAGGGGCAGGCGACATTCCCATATGCCCTTTATCGTTCTGGGCAAAGCCGAGTGAAAAAACAGCGAGGAGCACAACGAACAGCAAAAGATTCAAACGAAACTTGGTCATGGTTTTTCTCCCTGGATAGGTGCGGGGCAGTAGCCCGCGAGTTAGCAATGGCGTCAAGGGTCGTTACAGAATCCTTCTACGCCCTGCCTGAAGTCGGGTGGCTGCCTTGAAAACCTTACCGATCGGGTGTCCGAATTGCAGATTAGTCTCGCGGTGAGCGAGCGCTTCCTCTCGGCGTTAATCCGGGAATCACTGTCTAACGCGTTTGAGCGAGGTCCAATTCACTGGATTTAGGCGCGGTAGCCTGCTCTCTCGCGTGATAGGACGATCGGGTCAACGGGCTGGATTCAACGTGACGAAAGCCCATATCCATTCCTATCTCCCGCCAGCGCTCAAACTCTTCCGGAGTGACATAGCGTTCAACCGGGAGCCGTCGTTCATACGGCTGCAGATATTGTCCAATGGTCATGATGTCGCACGAGACTGCGCGCAGGTCTCTCATTAGCTCGACCACTTCATTGAATTCTTCGCCTAAGCCAACCATGATTCCGCTCTTTGTAACCATCCCTCGCGATTCAGAGTCGCGTCGTTCGGCAGCTCGTTCGAGAAGCGTCATTGATTGCTGATATTGTGCATCCGGGCGCACGCGACGATAAAGTCTGGCGATCGTCTCTGTATTGTGATTGAGTACGTCCGGTTGGGCGTCGAGCACAGTGCTCAGCGCTGCTTCGTCGCCGTTAAAGTCAGGAATCAAGACTTCGATTCTGCACTCCGGATTCAGGGCCCGGACCTGCCGTATCGTCTCGGCCCAATGCGCTGCGCCGCCATCTGGAAGATCGTCACGGTTCACCGATGTGATGACTGTATGCGCCAGGTTCAAGTGGCGCACTGCCTCGGCAACATGGCGCGGCTCCTCCGCGTCGAGTATACCGGGTTGTCCCTTGCCCACGGCGCAAAATCCGCAGTGCCGCGTGCAGATGTCGCCGGCCAACATGAAGGTCGCCGTGCGGTCGGACCAGCACTCGAAGATGTTTGGACACCTGGCTTCCTGACAGACAGTGTGGAGATTCAGCCCTTCGATCAGCTTTAGTACGTGGTTTTGATTAGCGGGATCGCCCAGACGAATCTTCAGCCAGTCCGGTTTCGGCTGGCGAGGCTTATTACTAATGACTCTAAGTTCACGACTCAAACTGATTCTCCGCTGGTTGGGATGAAAGCCATTTTATCATCTGCCGGGCGCCGATGTCGCTTTGGAGTGCGCAGCCTTGGCGGCGCTTTCAAAGCGGCAACAAGTCGCCGCACTCCAAAGAAGGCTATAACAATCCCGCAAGCATTTCCGGATCGATGTTGCCGCCGGAAAGAATCACGCCAACCCGCCGGGCATCATCGGGAAGTTTTCCCGAGAGGACCGCCGCCGCCGCCGCGACGCCTGATGGCTCGACCAGCACTTTCATCCGAGCGAGGATAAAACGGATGGCGGCCACCAGCTCGTCATCTGTCACCGTCAGCACGTCTTCAGCCGTTTTTTGCAGGATGGGAAATGTCAGCCGGCCCGGTGTCTGGACGCGCAAACCATCGGCAATTGTTTGCGAAGGAGGAGTCTCGACGCGCTCACCCTTTAGGAAAGACTGGCGAGTGTCGTTTGCCGTCTCAGGTTCGACAGGGAAGCATCGAATGTTCGGATTGATGGATTTCGCAGCCGTGCTGACTCCCGCGAACAAACCGCCGCCGCTGCATGGTATTACTAGGGTGTCGAGGTCGGGCACGTCTTCCAGCAGTTCCAGGCCGCATGTGCCCTGTCCGGCCATTATCAAATAATCATCGTAGGGCGGGACCATGACTAACCCTTCGCGTTCGGCGATCTCGCGCGCGACCTGCTCCCGGTCCACGCTTTGACGATCGAAAAAGTGGACCTCCGCCCCGTATCCGCGTGTAGCCGCGATCTTGGATTTCGGCGCGTCTTCGGGCATGACTATCACCGCCCGAGTTCCCGCCTCGCGTGCTGCAAGCGCGACGGCCTGGGCGTGATTGCCGGACGAGAACGCAACCACCCCTCGTCTTCTCTCGCCGTCGGTGAGCGAGAGAATCTTGTTGCTGGCGCCGCGAAACTTGAAAGCCCCCGCACGTTGAAGGTTCTCGCATTTGAAGAAGACGCGGTGACCGGCTGCCTCATCAAACAACCGAGAAGTTAGAACAGGCGTGCGATGGATATGTGGACGAATGCGCTCGTGCGCTTCCTTGATAAGCTGAAGAGCTAACATAGAGTCAACGTGCAACCTGTTTGGGACTGCGCCCACTAGTCGGCGCTTTCAAAACAGCGATTCTAATTGGTCGGCACTGCACCTTCGGCGACAAACGCCAGATTTTCTTCCAACCTCATCTCGAAGACCTCCGAGAAGTGCGTAACCAGGCGATCCTCAACCGTGCGGATTTCTATCTCTCGCCCGAGTAAATCCTGCATCGAAGTCACCGGCTCACCTTCGCATGCGATGATCAGATCAAAGAAGCTGAGGTCCGTGTTTACATTCAACGCGAAACCGTGTGTTGTTATCCAGCGCGCGATGTGAACACCGATCGCCGCAACCTTGCCTTGCGTCGTGTGAACGCCGGTCAGGCCCTTGATGCGAAACGACTCGATCCCGAAGTCCGACATAGCGCGGATCAAAACCTCTTCAAGGTCTCGAACGTAGCGATGTACGTCCTCGCGGTCGGGGCTCAGATTGACGATCGGGTAACCAACGATCTGGCCCAGTCCGTGATAGGTCACCTTTCCGCCGCGATTAGTCTCAAAGACAGTCACGCCGCGCTCATCCAGTACTTCCTGCGGCGTAATTATCCCGCCTGAGGTTGCGCCGCGACCCAGCGTCAACGTGTGCGGATGCTCGAGCAGCAGCAGCGTGTCGGGTTCATTGCCCGAGAGAACGGCGCGCTCGGTCTCTTTCTGGATGTCGAGCCCTGCGCCGTATTCCACGCGACCAAGACGTCGAGTTCTTAAGGTCCTGTCAGCCATATTGTCGAAAGCAGTTGATGGAAGCTTGCCTCATTTTAACAGCAGCCAGCCGACGATGACCAACCACTGCGGTTATAAAGTGAGGCAAGCCTCACCGATCTGAAAGCGGCAAGTCGCATACGGTAAGCGAGACCCAAGGCACGACCAACGCGCTGCCCCACTTGACTCCGCAACCATTTCTGCGAATAGTCTACCGGAATCTCCCGCATCCAAATACTTTGTAAGCTAAAATCTGACCCGCTCGAGGAGGAATAGAATTGAAACGCGCAGCCATCCTATCGATTGTCTGTCTGTTGCTTTTACCTGTGATGTCGCTTGGGCAGAGCAGACAGCGCACAACCACGAAGCGCACAACGCCGAAGACACAAACGTCTTCAAGGCCGAACGAGGCCAGAACTTCGGGCGCCACTCGCATCGCGGACCAGATAAAAAACCTGACACGGTTTATTTACTTGCTTGGTGGCGTGGCCAAGAGTATCGAAGCGGCCGACGCCGCGGCCAGCGCCGGAGACGCGACCCCTACTCAAATCGAGCAGACAACTAGAAGCAAAACGACCGTCAAGACCAGTTTGGCAAACGTACGCGAAGGACTCGATAAGCTGGAGATCGATTTCCGGAGCACGCCGGAGCTGCAGCGCTACTACATCAGTCTCGCGGGCGTTGCTGCCGGCGCGTCAGCCGCGGAAGATAATGCCAGCGCGGGACGCTACGATCAGGCGGGGCGTGCGCTGCTGAACGTCGTTAATCGCCTGACAGATGTGTTATTGGAAATGCGCTAAGCTGGTGAATGGTGAATGGTGAATGGTGAATGATAAATGGTGAATGGGAAGAAGCGGATCGACGTAGGGCGATTGAGATCTGTCGTTCACCAATTACGATTCACCATTCACCATTTCCCATTCACTATTTGCGATTCACGTTCTTTGGATAGTAGCCTTCTCTCGCGCGAATTCGGAAGGCGGGTTGCGCGGGTACGCTCACCTTGATCCGCAGAAACTTGTTGGGCGTCGATTCATTATTGGAATAATACTGAATCAGATACTGCGAGCGCAGCTCGGCGGTAATCTGGCGGAAGACGGATTCGAGGTTCTCCAACTTATCCGGAACAAATGCATTTCCGCCGGTGGTCTGCGCAAGCCTGGCCATCCCTTCCTGAGCGCGAACGCCCGGAATATTTAGTCTTAGCGCTTCACCGCTCGGGTTAATTGAATAGAACACCACTTCCGCGTGCTGCAGCTCCCGCTGTACGTCGAGCACGACTTGCCGCTGAACATCATCTCGGAGCCTCACAAGCTGATCGCGTCGCTGCTTGGTCAGTGGACCGTCGTCTGATTTCATGGCGCGATACGTGGCCAATTCAATTTCCCTCGTCCGGTTACTGAAATTGTCTTCACCGTCTGAGATTACAACTATCACGCGGCGATGTTGTGGCGGCGTGTTCTGCGCGAGATACCTCGAGGCCGCTATCACGGAATCGTAGAAGGCAGTGGCGCCTTTAGCCGATTGCATCGAGAGCAACCTCACCGCCGCTCGCTCCGCGGTATCGCGCACTTGTTCGAGCCGCGGCGTTTGATCTATGGCAAAGACTGCGGCCCGGTCATCTGCTTTAAGAACCTGTTTTAGAAAGCGGGCCGCGGCTGTTTTCTCGAACCCGAAACGGGCATCTACGCTCCCCGATACATCGAGCAGGATCGCTATATCGAGCGGAGTTTGCTCGGGATCGCCAATCGCTGAGACTTGTTGAGCGCGACCTTCCTCGTCAAGATGAAAATCTGAAACCTTTAATCCGAACACTGACTGTCCGCTTGCGTCTGTCACAGAAACAGGCACCACCACGAGGTTCGAAGTAACTCTCACAACTTCGTAGTCCTCGTCCTTTGGCGGAGGGGGCGGCTTGGGCTTTGGAGTCGGCATCACCGGAGGCGGCTCCTGTGGAAACGTCTGAGCACGGGTGGTGGATGCGCTGAAAAAAAGAAAAGCCAGCGCCATGGAGAGCGCCAGCACGAAGCAGCTTCGCATTGTGTTCCGAGTAAAACCCATCAAACCAACTCCTCATGCCGCCAGCGATCTCTTCGGTTGCTGGCCGTTTTCAATTGATGCCGCGTGACGGCATGATGGTTGGCACTTAAATGTTTCGAATTTCGAGTTCGGAGTTTCGAGTTCACGCTGAACACGAAACCCATTACTCGAAACCTATTCCGGGTTCGACGAACCTTCCGTTGGAACGGCCATGTTCGGTGCGCTCTGCAGCAGGCCGCGGCTAACGAGAATCTTAACCTCGACCCTGCGATTCTCGGCTCGACCCTGACGGGTGCGGTTGTCCGCAATCGACTGCGACTCGCCATAACCAAACGGCGTAACTATGCGACGAAGCGGAATCCGATGGTTCTCCGCCAGGTAGCGAACGACTGCATCGGCCCGGCGCGTGCTCAACACGCGGTTCTTTTCAACGCTGCCGGTCGAATCGGCAAAGCCTGAGACTTCGATGACATAACCCTTGGCATTGAGCGCCTTGGTAGCGATCTCGTCCAACTGAGCCTTCGCATCCTTCGAGAGAAGGGCACTGTTTACTTTGAAGTTGATCGCCATCGTCTCCTGGGGAACATAATCGTCGAGAGACGAGATCCGCTCGTTGGTGGCATTCACTCCGGCGATGGCGGCATCGGCGCTTTGCTGGGCGGCCTTGGCTCCGCCACGGGCCGCGTTTGAAACGGCAGCTAATTCGTCGATCTGACCCGATAAACGCTGAGAATTTTGCTCAACCTGTTCGATCTTGGTTTCGGCGTTGCCGACACGACTCTCCACCGGATCAACGCGCGATTCGATCGAACGCGCTACTCTCAGGTCCGAATTATTAAATCTGACGCTCTTGGCGACGAGCTGTCCGGATGAATCCCCTCGCCCTTCAACCTCAACATTGAGCCCGCGCAAGATGCTGGTCGTTCCATAGTTCGTGCCTGAACGCAGGAAGCCGCCCTTGGTCTTGACGCTTGTGGTGTCGGTCAGACGTACCACCGTGTCGACACCGTTCATGTCACGCACCGTGAACGTATCGGCATCGCGACGAGTGACAACGCCTTCGACTTTCATCTTCTGGCCGTCAGAGACGTTGCGAACGTTCGCTCCCTGGACAGCGCTTGAAGGAGGTTTGATCTGTGCGGGTGATTGGTTGACTCGGGAATCCGGCGCGCTCTGGGCGAAACCAGGAGCAGCGGACGTCAAAACAAATGCAAAGGCTAGAAACAATTTTCCAGTCCGTCGGGATCTATCAGCACTCATATTCTTAAACTCCATTAGCGAGATCGAGCAGAACGGGCCTCGCTCGCAAGTTGTGGCGACCGTCGGCGGCTGGGGGGTTGGGCTCGCTTAAGATCGCAGTTTAGTTGGATCCGTACAAAATAATCGCGTACGTATAGTACGACGGGAACGAATCCAAACCATTGCGAGGTATCACAAACTTATAAGGATTCAGTCTACGCTCCGAGGGCGAATATTAACGAACAAGCGAGGGATGTCAAGGAGGTGTAGGGAGAAACAATCTTTAAGTAAGAACAACAACAGCTTAATTAGGCAATCGCCACCGGAATGCAATAACCGATAGGGAATGCAGCCCAAGGTCTAAAGTCCACAGTGAAAGGTCAGAAACGTTCAATGTTCGCTAATGTCGCGCGACGTCTGATTTCGACGAGGCAAGTTCCGAAGCGGACATTGGACTTTGGACACTCTTAGATCTGGAACTGCGCAGCTTCGAGAAGCTCTTTCACGTAAGCTAAGAATCTCTCAGCATCCGCGCCGTCAACGATGCGGTGATCGAACGAGAGCGCGAAGTAGGCCATGTAGCGAATGGCGATCAAATCCTCGCCTTCCTCGGTCGTGATTACCTTGGGTCGCTTTTCAATCGTGCCCACGCCGAGAATCGCCACTTGCGGTTGATTGATGATCGGCGTCCCGAATAAGCCGCCAAACACACCTGGATTTGTAATGGTGAACGTTCCGCCTGCAACGTCGTCGGGCTTGAGCTGTTTCGCGCGTGCTCGTTCCGCCAGATCGTTGGCCGCCCTCGCAAGTCCTGAGATCGAAAGATCGTCGGCACGTTTGATGACCGGCACGATCAATCCCCAGTCGAGCGCGACGGCCATTCCCAGATTGATGTCGCGCTTGTAAACGATCTGATCGCCGCTGACCTGCGCGTTGAAGATGGGGAATTTTCGAATCGCGGTGGTTACAGCATGGAATATGAACGGCATATACGTGAGTTTGGTGCCGGTTCGTTGCTGAAACGAAGCCTTGTGTTGTTCACGCAGTTTCGCGACGCGCGTCATATCTATCTCGTAGACAGTCGTCACGTGGGCGCTCGTACGGCGCGAAAGCGTCATGTGCTCCGCAATCTTCTTTCGCATGACGCTCATCTGCTCGACCCGATCCTCCATCGCGGGCGGCGCAATGGCGGGAGCTGCCTGCGAGGAGCTCTGAGGTGTTGCCGGGGTCGACCCTCGAGCTTGCATCGCCTCTTGCGGAGTCATCGCTGCTCCCGATTCGATGAAGCTCAGGATGTCGTTCTTGGTTACGCGCCCGCTCATTCCCGTGCCTTCGAGACGAGAGATATCTATCCCATGCTCGCGAGCTATGTTGCGGACGAGCGGACTCGACTTGGTGCGCCGAAGGTCTTCGACACTTTGCTCGACGCCGTTGCCTGACTTGTCAGCCGGTTGCCTGGAATCCGCAGGTTTCCCTGGCCTGCTCTCGTCACTCGGTTGAGCGGAGGCTTGGGCCGAGGTTGTAGACCGCTCGGCGGCTACGTCCGGTTTAGTTGGCGTCGAGATTGCGGGAGGCGCTGAACCAAGAGCCGGTGGAGGCGGCGGTTCGGGTGAAACCGCAGTCTGCGCGGCCGGCGCAGAGACTTCAGCGGAAGTTGCGCCGCCGTTTGAAGGGGCGCCGCTGTCGCCATCTAATACGGCCACCACTTTGTTGACATCGACGGTCTCGCCCTCCTGGAACTTTATCTCGGTAAGGATTCCGGCGGCCGGACTAGGAATCTCCGCATCAACCTTGTCGGTGGAGATTTCGAAGAGAGGCTCGTCGCGCTCAACGTGGTCGCCCACCTTCTTCAGCCAACGCGTAATCGTTCCCTCGGCGATGGACTCGCCCATCTGCGGCATTACAACTTCTGTACTCATGAATGCTCCTGGTGTGATGAGTGATAGGTGATAAGTGATAGGAAAAGCATTGGTCTTATCTCCTATCACCCATCACTCATCACTTATCACTTTTCTGCTGTTGTCGGATCGATAACTGACTTCACCTCCGAGACACGGTTAGCAGGGAATCCACCCTGGGTTGCGTGTTCCCGGATCATTTCTTCATGGGGGGCGATGTAGACGCAGTAAATCTTGTCGTCGGTCACGTAGCTTTGAACCCATTGGATCTGAGGACCCAGGTCCTTCAGCACGCTGCAGGATTTGCGCGAGACCGCTTGCAAATCCGGCTCAGAAAGTCTTCCCACGCCGGGAATGTCGCGCTCGATTACGTACTTTGGCATAGCTTGCTCCTCTCGAAGACAGTTCGCAGTTAGCAGTTGGCAGTTTGCAGCAAGAACCTGGAAGAGCGGGCCTTCAAATGAATTTGCAACTGCAGCATCGCAACTGCCAACTGCCCTCAATACGCCGCCAGTTTTCGCGCCGCGTCCAACACATCCTTCACCTGCGGAAGATAATAGTCTTCGAGCGGCGGCGAATAAGGAACGGGCGTATCTATAGATGCAACCCGCACGATCGGCGCATCAAGCCATTCAAAGGCTTCTTCCGCGATCGTGGCAGCGATCTCGCCGCCAATCCCACCCGTACGCGATGCTTCATGAAGCACCATCACCTTGCTGGTCTTCTTCGCAGTCGAAAGTATCGCAGCTTTATCAAGCGGCGCCAGCGTGCGCAGATCGACGACCTCGACATCCAGCCCTTCCTTCTCCAACTCCGCGGCTGCATCCAGCGCCGTCAACACCTGCGCGCCAAAGGTGATTATCGAAAGATCGCGTCCTCCGCGTGCGGTTCGTGCCTTACCGATTTCGACTATGTAGTCGTCTTCCGGCAACTGCTCGCGCAGGCGAGGAAGGCGATAAAGCTTCTTGTGCTCGAAGTAGATTACCGGATCCGGATCGCGTATCGCCGCCTTGATCAGGCCTTTAGCATCGTAAGCCGTCGAAGGCTCGACTATCTTCAGGCCGGCGGTGTTGAGGAAGAAGGATTCGGCGTTGACGGAATGAAAGGGTCCGCCGTGGACTCCGCTTCCGCACGGCCCGCGAAACACGGCAGCGAGATTAGCTCCCCAACGATAGCGACACTTGGCGGCATAGTTGGTCAGCATATCGAAGCCCGCCGAGATGAAATCAATGAACTGAAATTCCGCCACCGGCCGCATTCCCATCAACGCGGCGCCGCAGGCGGCACCGGCGATGGCAGCTTCGGAGATCGGCGTATCGATCACTCGCTCTTCGCCGAATTCATCCAGCAGTCCGTCGGTTACCTTGAACGCCCCGCCGTATGCACCCACGTCTTCGCCGATACAGAAGACAGTCGGATCGCGTTCCATCTCTTCCCAGATGCCCTGGCGTATGGCCTCGACAAAGGTAACCAGCCCGCCGCGAGTTGGGCGGTTTGATTTGTGTTCTTTTTTGATCGATGTAGACATTAAAAAGCGTTCAGCAGTTGTTGGGATCGCTGTCGTTTCAATCGGGATCAGAACCGCTCCTTTTAGCGACCTTATGATGACGATAGGAGCATTATTCGCCTCTCAGGTAAGGAAGGGGGCACAGGCCCCCGCTCTTTCACGAGCTGTTATCCAAGAAGAGATCTAGAATGAATCAGGGCGGGGGCCTGTGCCCCCTTCCTTACCTGAGAGGTCGTCCACCATCGCGTTACCTTTAAGTTCCATCACCACGAAATCTTCGGGCGAAACGCCGGCGCAACGATCTCATTATCAAAAACCTGATAGGCCGCCTTCTCTGCGTCCGGCATCGGTGACGACTCGGCCCACGCGACGTCTTCATCGATCTCGCGTTGAATATTAGCCGTGATCTCGTCAAGCTTCGCGCGAGTCGCGATCCCGCCGTTATTCAAAAATCGCTCGAATCGATCGAGGGGATCGTTGTTCTTCTCCCACCATTCAATCTCATCAGGTGGAACATAGCGCTGATCGTCGTGCTCAGCGTGTCCCTTTCGGCGATAGGTCTTGGCTTCAATCAGGACCGCGCCACCGCCTTCGCGCGCAACCTCGGCAGCCTTCTTCGTCACTTCGTAACAGGCAACGATATCGTTGCCGTCAACGATATGACCGGGGATCCCGTATCCCGCGGCCTTTTCCGCGAGGTCTTTTACTGCCGTTTGCTTCGATGTAGGAGTTGAGTAGGCGTACTGGTTGTACTCTGCGACCACAATCAGCGGCAGGCGCTGCACCGCTGCGAAGTTCAGGCCCTCGTGAAATGCGCCGGTGCTCATTCCACCGTCGCCTATGTAGGCGATGGCGACAATATTCTTATTTTGCATGCGGCCGGCCAGGAGCACGCCCGTCATCACCGGAATCATATCGCCAAGATGTGAGATCGGACCGATGAACCCCTTGGCCATGTCGCCGAAATGAATGTTCAGGTCTCGACCGCCCGACGGTCCCCATGCCTTCGCCATGTACTGCGCGAAAATCTCGCGCGGACGAATACCCTTGACCAGCACCGCCCCCAGGTCACGTATCAATGGCGTTATAAAATCCTGCGGCTCGAGGGCGTAAGCGGTGCCGACCGCTGTTGCTTCCTGACCGAGCGAACGAAAGACGCCTCCCACCACTCTTGTTTGGCGGTAGAGATTAACCAACCGCTCTTCGAGCAAACGGGTGAGCTTCAGATAGCGATACAGCTCAAGCATCTGCTCACGCGAGAGCGAGGTCTCGCTAGTGCAGGACAATGGAGGGGAAGTGTCTGCGGCCGCTCCAGCTTTGCTCAAAGTCTGTGGTGTCTCTTTTTTCATAGGATCGTGCAGGCGGCGACCACGATGGAAGCACTGGACTCAATCAGCCGTAAGTGCTTGCGTTCAACTGCCAACTGCCAACTGCCAACTGCCAACTGCCAACTGCCAACTGCTACATATGTATCGTTAACCCATGAATACCTTCGGCTGCTTCCATCACCGCCTCCGAAATCGTCGGGTGTGCATGCATCGTGCGGCCCAGCTCATCAGCAGTTGACTCAAGCTGCAGTGCTACGCAGGCTTCAGCGATCAATTCGGTTGCATGTGGGCCAATGATATGAACGCCGAGCAGCTCGTCATACCTGGTCTCGCTGACGATCTTGACGAAGCCTTCTTCCTCCCCGAGGATACGCGCTTTACCTGAAGCAGAGAAAAGAAACTTCGCAGTCTTAACGTCGTAACCTTCGTCGCGCGCTTTCTTCTCCGTCAGGCCGACACTTGCCACTTCCGGATCGCAGTATGTGCAGCTCGGAACGTGGCGCAGGTTGATCGGACGCACGTCTTTCTGTCCGGCGATCTGCTCAATCGCGACGATGCCCTCCTTCGAAGCCAGATGCGCCAGCAGGGGAGTGGGGATCACATCGCCGATGGCATAAACATTGGGCTCTCCGGTCCGACAGAACTCGTCCACCTGAACTGTTCCGCGCTCGACTTTGATCTTCGTGCCCTCAAGTCCCAGACCTTCTATGAAAGCCATTCGACCTACGGCCACCAAAAGCATCTCCGCTTCCAATGTGACGGCCTCCCCTTTCGATGTCTTGCCCGTTAGCTTGACGCCCTTGTCGGTCTTTTCCAGCTTCTCCAGTTTGGTGTCGACCTGCGACTTGATCCCGCGCTTACGGAATGCTCGCTCCAGTTCTTTGGAAACTTCCTCATCTTCAATGGGAAGAAGTCGCGGCATCAATTCGACGATGGTCGTCTCGCAGCCGAAGCGGGAATAGACCGAGGCAAACTCCACACCGACGGCACCCGCGCCCATCACGATCAGTGACTTGGGCACCTGGTTCAATTCGAGTATGTGATCGCTGTTGACCACACGTTCGCCGTCCGTCTCAAATCCCGGAATCGGGCGAACGACTGAGCCGGTGGCGATGATAATGTTTCGCGTATTGATTGTCTGCTCTTTGCCGTCGTCGCCTGTGACTATAACTTTACCGGGGAGGGCCAGACGTCCTTTGCCTTTGAAGGTCGTGATTTTGTTCTTCTTCATCAGGAACTCGATGCCCTTCGAGTTCTTCATCACGACCTTCTCTTTACGCTTCTGGACGTCTGCGAATGCGAGCTTGACCTCTGAGATCTGCACGCCAAAGTCAGCCAGGTGCTGCGCCTTCTCATAGTAGTGTGCCGACATCAGAAGTTGTTTGGTAGGAATGCAGCCGCGTAGGGTGCAGGTGCCGCCCAGCCGCTTATCCTTCTCTACAATCGCCACTTTGAGTCCGAGCTGGGCTCCGCGAATTGCCGCCACATAACCGCCCGGCCCGCTCCCAATAACGGTCACATCGAATTGTTCAGTCGACAAGATGGTGATCCTCTCTCGGTGAAAACGACGCACCACAAACAGTTCTCGTGGTGCTTCGAGAATAGATACTTGAATTAATGGGTTGGTATTGCAAAAGGAATTATAATGCGGGAAGCGTTTTTCATCCAGCGGGTAGCGCTCTGTAGCGCAAACTGTTAGTTTGCGTCGCGATTCTTGAGCTGGTTTACATCGGAGGACATGCGGTCGCATGCGCGCTGCTCGAACCAAGGAGAATTCATGGAACATTCCCCGGGCTTTTTGAAACTAGTAAATGATGCCAAACGGCGCGTACGCGAGATCTCCGTTGAAGAGACGCTGGAACGATTAGCCGACACGGAAGAGGTCGTGCGCCTGATTGACGTGCGCGAAGACGACGAATGGCGAGCGGGTCACGCGGCGGGAGCCGAACACCTGGGCAAAGGCATCATCGAACGAGATATCGAACAACTCGTGCCCGACAAAGGCGCCGAGCTAATACTTTACTGCGGTGGAGGCTATCGCTCCGCCCTGGCGGCAGATGTGCTCCAGCAGATGGGCTACTGCGACGTGTCCTCGATGGCCGGCGGATGGAAGGCATGGAAAGAGTCGGGGGCGGCGGTGGAAGGTGGGGAGGGCGATTGATTATCGGCCGCCCTTTGCTGGCAATTTGGCTTCCGGTATCCTGCACGAAGGAGGTGTGAAGATGCTAAATACAATTCGAGCAATCGTGCGTGAAGGGAAGATCGAGTTGCTAGAAGAAGTCGAGATCCCCGAAGGAACAGAAGTTCTGATTACTCCGCTAATCGATGAAGCGAACTATTGGTTGAGAGCCAGCGAAAGCTCGTTGGGTTCGGTATGGAATAATTCAGAGGATGATGTCTATGCCGAGTTACTCGAAAAATGAAGTATTTGGTGATCGGTTAGGCTGACTTTGCTCGACAGTAGTTTGGGTAGTCCGCCTTAGCGGACGACTGAAAATAGCCCAGCGATTCATCGCTGGGGAAACGAGAGACATTCGCGACGTAGTCCGTGAAACGGACGACTGAAAGAGTTGATATCTGGTATTCAACATGCAGCCGTCCGCTTCACGGACTACGCATGTTCTCCGCTCCTCATCCCCAGCAGTGAACTGCTGCGCTACTCTCAATCGTCCGCTTACGCGGACTCGATCCCAATGCATTCATCGGCACTGCGGTCGAAGGTGATGAAACAGTGGGGCCTTAGTCGTTGAATAGCTATAATAACTCCAGAGCAAAGAGCCTCATGGACCGAAAGGAGTTTGAAGGCCTGTGGATCCTCAACCTACCAGAGCTATCGAAGTTTTCTACTCCTATGCTCACGAAGATGAGAAGCTACGTGACTAGAGAAGCACCTCGCCGTCTTCGGCGACAGAAAATCATCACGGACTGGTATGACCGCGACATCGGCGCAGGTAGAGGATGGGACGATGAGTCAAAGCGCACCTCAACGCTGCTAGCGTGATCTCGCTTCTTATCAGCCCCGACTTCATGAATTCGGATTATTGTAATGCCGTCGAGGTTGCGCGGGCGATGGAGAAACATGAGGCTGGAGAAGCGCGCGTGATTTCTTCGTGGCGAGCGGTGCCCGCCTACCTTACCTGCGAGGAAAACCACAACGTCATTTCTGGAGGCAATCACTCTATGAGCCAAGCGGGGCGCCAAGCGCATATTCATAGATCTGCCTCCCTGCACGCGATATGGTATACAATCCCTTCGAAAACACCTCCTGTGCAAAATTATTTTAGTCCGCACGCCGGCCTTGTTCGTATTCAATAATGGGCGCGCTCCACTCGGAAGAGGATGTACACATTGATGTCAGGAAAAGCCACGGAACCGAAGCAAGGAAACACCCGCATCGAGACAGATTCGATGGGCGAGGTCGAAGTAGCAAGCGATAAGTACTGGGGTGCGCAGACCCAGCGCTCTCTACTTCATTTCAACATCGGTAATGACATCATGCCGCGCGAGATGATTCGCGCCCTCGGCATACTCAAGAAAGCAGCCGCGCTGGTCAACAACGATCTGGGCAAGCTGCCGTCAGACAAAGCACAACTAATCGCACAAGCCGCCGACGAAGTGATCGATGGCAAGTTGGATGAGCACTTCCCGCTTAAAGTCTGGCAAACAGGCAGTGGCACGCAGACGAACATGAACGCCAATGAAGTGATCTCGAACCGCGCGATCGAGATTGCGGGCGGCGTTATGGGAAGCAAGGAGCCGATCCATCCCAACGATCACGTCAACATGTCGCAGTCATCCAACGACACATTCCCGACGGCCATGCATATCGCGGCCGCGGAAGAGATGAACAAACTGGTTCCCGAGATCCAGCGCGTTCACGACGCGATCGATGCCAAGGCGAAAGAATTTGCCGACGTCGTCAAGATTGGCCGCACGCATCTACAGGATGCAACCCCGCTAACCGTCGGCCAGGAAATGTCCGGTTGGGCCAGCTTGCTTGAGCGCGATATCGAAAGGTTGAAGATGGTTCTGCCGGGGCTATACGAACTGGCTATCGGTGGGACTGCAGTCGGCACGGGACTCAACTCGCATCCTGAATTCGGCGAGCGAGCGGCTGCGAAAATCGCCGAGCTGACTCGACTGCCGTTTAAGCCGCACCCGAATAAATTCGCCGCGCTTTCCGCTCATGATGAGCTCGTTTTTGCCAGCGGCGCGTTAAAAACCCTGGCCGCATCGTTGATGAAGATCGCGAACGACATTCGCTGGCTGGCATCGGGACCCAGAGCAGGGCTGTGCGAACTTGTGCTTCCCGAGAACGAGCCCGGTTCTTCAATCATGCCTGGAAAGGTCAACCCAACTCAGAGCGAGGCCATGACAATGGTGGCCGTGCAGGTGATGGGAAACGACGCGGCCATCGGCTTTGCCGGTTCGCAGGGCAACTTTGAGTTGAACGTCTTCAATCCAGTGATGATTCACAACCTGCTGCACTCGATTCGCCTTCTCAAAGACGCCTCTCACGGCTTTGTTGACTACTGCCTTGCCGGCATCGAACTAAATCGAGAAAAGATTGATGAGCACTTGAAGAATTCGCTCATGCTGGTGACGGCCTTGAATCCTCATATCGGCTATGACAACGCCGCGAAGATAGCCAAGAACGCGCACAAGAGAGGCATCTCTTTGCGTGAATCCGCAATCCAGCTGGGTCTTCTGACGGGCGAGCAGTTTGACGAGTATGTGAAGCCCGAGGAGATGACACATCCCTGAAAGCTGACGGGAAAGCAAAGCGGACGTGGTTGAGTTTGGAAAGGCGCGGGAAGAGATTAGCAGATGCTCTTCCCGCGCCTCGTGCTGTCTAATTATTGGTAGTGGGTATGATCGATGTCCGACAAGCTTGAGCTTGTCGCTGCGCTGCGACAAACTGAAGATTTGTCGGACACTCTGAGCGAAACGTACCCAGCACCATTAGTTTGAATAGTTGGGGTCCGCGGAAATCGTGACCGGCCCAACGATGTCCGTGCCATTCAAGAACGTGCCAACCTTGAAGAGCTTGACCTTGCTGGCGGAGCCCGTGTCGTTGCGGATGCCGGCCCCGGCGTTATTTGAGAAGGTCGAATTGAATACTCTGACGCCATTGGCGGACTCGACCCACAGTCCATCACCCGCGTTGGGCGTGTTAACGTTGGACGGGGCAACGCGGTGGCCGTTGTTGGAGAACTGCGAGTTTGTGATTACCAAATTGACGCTGCTGGTTGACCTTAGCCCCGCGGTGCGGTTGTTCTCGAAACGGCAGTTATCCACCACAACGCTACCAAAACCGCCGATGCCGACTCCCTGGCTCCAGTTACGAATGCCGAGGTTGCGCAAGGTGACTGTGCGGTCGCTGTGTGTGGAGTTGGCATAGTTAATGATTATGCCGGTGCTGTCCATACGGGTGGTGTTGCCGCCTGCTGGATCACCCTGCAAGACTGCATCAATATTGGCTATCACGCCGGGTGCGGCTTCTATGGTGACGTTGCCGGGGTTTATGGATCCGCCCTGAAAGGGCGCGGTGGGAAAACCGATGAGCACTTGTTCGGCGTACCGCCCGGACCCGACGATCAGGATTGTACCGTTATAGTTGGCGCCCGTACCAGCCGCAGCGCCCGTGCCCGGACCTATGGCGGCGTTCAGCGTTCCAAAGATGCGGTCGGCCCCGTCCGTGTCCTCTGCCGTGCCGATGCGTCCGTCACCGTCGAAGTCGCCACACGTACCCGGACTGACGAGGGTCGTGCTTGGGACCGGGCTGTCGCAGTTGCCTTCCAAGAGCACGGGGTGGTTGGCCTCCGCCCTCCTATTGCTTAAGGAACTTAATGCCAGGACCATCATGGCGGCTAGAAAAACAAAGGCGATGGGTCGAACCGAGCGGCTTTTCGTTGTTCGCAAGGATTTCATCTATCTTCTCCTATTTTCGTATTTGGCAAGAGTTGCTCAGCGAGACGTTCCCTCAAAACGGCATCGCATGGCGCGTTAAGCTCGGGCTGGTGTTGACACCTGAGCGAAGCTAAAAACTCTCAGTTGGCTGTAATCCGAGAGTCCCGAGGAGTACATCAGACTCTTAGACATAGCAGCCAGCAGTTTAGGGAGACTATTGGCCTTCAAGGGATGTCGAGTGATCGGGGCATCCGTCGGGAACTGCTCGGCCTTTCTGGGCTTTTATTTTTTGAAGCTTTATATAACACAGCGGGCTTTTCTGCCTAACGTTTTTTGGCCAGAGCTTTTTTAACCGAGCGCTTATCTCATCGTGCGGGTGCACATCCAGCGTCCGGTTTTTCGCATCTAATTCATGCCGGCCTTGGAATGATCTTTGATGTTCCAGGCCGGTTTCGGACGTCGGAACAGTCGGGTGAGATGCGCTTGCGCTTGATTCTGCGAAGTGAGATAGTTTGCAGTTTGGCGTTAACGGCCCATTTGGCGCCGGTCGCATCAAAGAGTGCGGTCTCGAAAGGGAATAACGAATGAACGCAGTTCTTGAGATGGCGAATACTCCCGCGCTTGAAGATTATTTCGGCATGTCGGACGCGGAACTGACTGAGCGCATTAGGCAGGCCCGCGCCGAACTCGGCCCTCGTCTGCTGATCCTCGGACACCACTATCAGCGCGACGACGTGTTCCGTCACGCCGATTTCACTGGTGATTCGTTAAAGCTGGCCCAACTGGGGGCCTCGCGACCGGAGGTCGAATTCATAGTCTATTGCGGCGTACATTTCATGGCAGAGTCCGCAGACATACTGAAGCCGGGCGACCAGAAGGTGATTCTTCCGGATCTCGGAGCCGGGTGTTCGATGGCCGACATGGCTTCGGCCGAACAGGTTGAAGATGCCTGGGAGCAACTTCAGGCTTTGGGGATCCTCGACGACTTCAAGGTGATGCCTATCACCTACATGAACTCGACTGCGGCGATCAAAGCTTTTTGTGGGCGAAATGGCGGCGTGGTCTGCACATCGTCCAACGCGGTGCCGCTGTTCGATAAGAGCCTTAAAGAAGCCGACAAGCTGTTCTTCTTTCCCGACCAACACCTCGGTCGCAACACCGGCGTCAAGTTCGGTATCGGACTCGACGAGATGGTCTTGTGGGACCCGTTCAAGGAGTATGGCGGAAACACAGAAGAAGAGTTACGCAAGGCGCGACTGGTTTTGTGGAAAGGGCACTGCTCGGTGCATGGCCGCTTCAAACCCTGGCACGTCGATCAGGTGCGCGAACAAGTGCCGGGAATAAAAGTCCTGGTTCATCCGGAGTGCATCTACGAGGTAGTTCAAAACTCGGACTTAAACGGTTCGACCGAGTTCATCATCAAGACTCTAGAAGGCTCGGAACCCGGTTCGAAATGGGCGATCGGTACTGAGGTGAATCTGGTCAACCGTCTGATCGACCGCTTTCCGGACCGCCACATTCAACTTCTCGCTCCGGATCTCTGCATGTGCGCCACTATGTATCGCATCGCGCCTCAGAATCTGGCCTGGGCACTCGAATCGCTGGTTGCGGGTGAGGTAGTTAACCAAATCAGTGTGCCGGAAGAGACGGCGGGTTGGGCGCGCATCGCGCTTGACCGGATGCTGGCGATAAAGTAAAGAAGGGGGACAAGTGATAGGTGATAGGTGATAAGAAGAGCTTCGGTACTTTCTTATCACTTATCTCCTATCACTTATCACCCATCACTCACAGAGGAGCCTTCAGTGGCTGACCCGACAGATCGTGTCGAAGAGAACATAGCTGGTGAATACTACGTCGACACGCAGTGTATAGACTGTGACGTTTGCAGGGATACCGCTCCCGACAACTTCACCCGGTCTGACAAGAACAGCTATTCCTTCGTCTTTAAGCAACCCGCCAACGAAGAAGAACGGGCGCTCTGCGAAGAAGCCCTAACCGCCTGTCCAGTCGAAGCGATCGGCAGCGACGGGCAGTAAGTTCCACGTTCAATGTTCAATGTTCAAAGTTGAAAGATCACTTTCGAGGCTCGAGGTTACCCATCTGAAACTCGCTTTGGCGCCTTACAGAACAACCACCGTTGAACCTTGAACGTTGAACGTTGAACTTAGATCCTGATTTTGATCAACCCTTCTTCGACAATCACTTCGTAGGTTTCGATCTCGCTGCCATTAGTCAAACACTCGCCCGTTCGTAAATCGAATTGCCAGCCATGCCAATCACACTCGATCGAGTGTCCGCAGATACGTCCATCTGCGAGCGGAGCGCCTTTGTGAGGACAGAAGTTCTCGATCGCATAAAAGTTCCCGTCCACGTTGTAGAGCGCGAGCTCGTTTCCGTTTAGCAACTCAACCGTCGCTCCTCGACCGGGGGGCACATCCTCGACTCGACCGACGGTAACGAGCTGTCCCTCGCGCGCAGGTTTTCGCGATTGCTCGAGCTTCGAATCGAATGGCTGCATAGCGGAATCGTAACAAACGGTTAAGATGGTGCATAGCGCGCAAGTCTGGATGAGGCCGCGCGCTCTCTTGCGCTTAGCAGAGGTCCTCTTAACGATGGCTGATGAAAGGGAGAAGAGAGATGAAAAGATGGCTATCAACGAGCGCGGCTGCGCTTATGCTCTTTGCGGCCCTGGCGCTAACTGTGGCTGGCCAGGAGATCACGATCCGCGGACGTTTGGCACGAACAGTTGAGTCGGGCGGGTGGCTAATCATCACAGAGAAAGGTGAACAGACTGGTAAATACCTGCTGCTGAACCCGCAGCTCTTCCAAAAGGAATCCTGGTTCCGCGTGGGTGTAGAGGTCGAGGCCGCCGGTGAGGTCAAGAATGATGTGATGACGATTTATCAGGAAGGGACTGCCTTCGAGGCGAGAACGATGCGCTCGATCGGAAAAGCAGCGAACTCGAGACGACATCGCCGCCGGCGTGCGAGATGAGCTATTGCGAACGATTGTTTCATGTTGCTCCTCGATCGATTGATCACATGGCTAATCGTTTTGTCGTGAAGCGCGATCCACGTGCGCAATGCTTGAGAGGAACGTGAGCGTTGAGGTACCGGTCAGAACCGCCTGCGTCAGCGGGTGGGTTCTAGAGCCGACTTAGAGAGACCTGCGCTACCGCGGTCTGCTTCGCCCGGGAACCCGCCCGCTGACGCAGGCGGTTCTGACCCGATTGGTGGCGCACTCGTTACTTTGAGTTGACGCGGCCACCCTTCATATTCAACGCCTGGTATATCCCCTTTCTGACAAACCGCGCTCCGCAATCGGTAGACTGATGACATTGCTGGCAATCCTCGACGAACCTTGTATAATCCGAAATACGTTCCCTCAATATTTTTCTGGTCGGCTATAAAGCGTTCGAGCGCTTCGTCCAGCTCCGCCGTTTTCCAGGCTGAGCGGCATTGCGGCTCACTCGTTTCTTTCCAGGAGTCCAGACGGTGTCAGGAACTCGCGACCCACAGAATTCTGCTCGAGGCGGCTTTGAGACTCGAACGCCTGCTCCAGAGCGCTCTCATCTTCGCTGTATGGAGATCATGACCAAAGACGTCAAGGTTGCCACCTGCGAGATGAGCCTGCACGAAGTGGCCGCGATGATGCGCGATGAAGACACCGGCGTGATTCCTGTAGTTGTACGTCACTCGATGGCAACAGATGATAAACCGCGCGAAAGTGGTCAGGCGAATGGTACGGCTAGTTACCGGCTGGTCGGTCTCGTAACCGATCGCGACATCGTGATACGCGCACTGGCGCAAGGGAAGGATCCGCGAGCGACGCGTGTTGAAGAAGTGATGACGACGGACGTTCACACGGCCCATCCGAACGATCGAGTAATCGACACGATTCGGAAAATGGGTGACAAACAAGTCCGTCGCATTCCCATCGTTGACGATCAGTACAACCTGCGCGGCATAATCTCGATGGCCGATATCGCTTTGGAGACGGAAGAAGACCGCGAGCTGGCTGACGCGCTGGAGGAAATCTCGAGCGGCGCATCGTTCTGGAGCAAAGTCTCCTGAAGCAGTGGTCGGTGGTCGGTTATTAGGCTGACTCTTCTGACTGACCACCCACCACCGACCACGGCTTTTATGGCTGAATCAGTCGAACGCTATTTCCGCATGTTGCATGTTGGGCGTCGCTCGCGCCCGGGGTCGCGCGCATGGCGGCCCGATGCCGATATCTATCGGACTGCTGATGGCTGGATCGTGAAGGTCGATCTCGCGGGTGTCAGTGCCGACGATCTTCAGATTGTCGTGCAGGATAGGACTCTGCGAATCTCGGGCTGCCGCCGCGACACGTTCTTTGGAGAAGGCGTCTCTTACCATCAGCTCGAAATTACTTATAGCCGTTTTGAAAAGATACTGCAGTTTCCCTGCTCGATCGAAGGCGCATCATTATTGCGCGATTACCGTGACGGGTTGTTGATATTGCATCTACGCGGGGAAGAATGAGGAAGTCCAAAGTCCAATGTCAGACCTGAAACCCGAGAACGACTTTTGACTTTGGACTTTTGGACACATTTTAGCTCGTGATGTCAGAACCAACCGAGAACATTCAAATGGCCAACCCGGCCAAACCCGCTGAAGAGCCTGCGCCTCAGCGGTTGCCTGCGGTCCCGTTCGAGATCGGGGTCCTTCCGCTCCAGCAGACGACCCTCTTTCCTGAAACTGTTGTACCGCTGGCCGTCGGTCGCCCGCGCTCCATCGCCGCGGTTGAATCCGCATTGGGCACGGAAGAGAAGCTGCTGGCCTGCATTACCATTCGCAGCGAAAACGTGACCGGTGGCGACGCGACACCAAACGACCTCTACAGTGTGGGAACGCTTGTAATGATCAAGCGTATGATGCGTGACGAAGACGCCATGCAGCTCATCGTCCAGGGCACGGAACGGATACGCGTTCTCGAATGGATACAAGAGCAGCCCTTCCTGCGCGCCCGTGTCGAAATCCTTCCCGAATTGAAAGTTGCGGATCCCGAGGAAGTCGAAGCACTCAAACGCAACATGCAGGGCTTAATACAGCAGGCGCTGGCGATGCTTCCGCAAGTGCCGCCCGAGATACGCGCCGCCGTGGTGTCGGCCAACGATCCCGTTCGTCTTGCTTACTTCCTGGCGTCGGTACTGAACCTGGGCGTCGAGCAGGAACAGAAGATGCTCGAAGCCGACACCGCTGACGAGCTGCTTCGTATTACGTACGGATTGCTCGCGCGAGAAGTCGAGATCATGGAGATACGTTCCAAGATCGCGACCGAGGCGCAGAGCGAGATGAACAAGGCGCAACGCGACTATGTGCTGCGCCAGCAGTTGAAAGCGATTCAAAAAGAACTGGGTGACGACGAAGGCGGCGAGCGCGCAGAAGCCGAGATGATGCGCGAGCGCCTGGAAGCTGCGGACCTGCCCGACGAAGTGCGTAAGGAAGCCGATCGTGAACTGAAGCGGATGGAAAAGCTTCCTTCGGCCGCGCCCGACTATCACGTCATCCGAACCTATCTTGAATACGTGCTCGAGCTTCCCTGGAAGAAATCCAGCGAAGACAAGCTCGACTTGAAGGAAGCGCGAAAAATCCTGGATCAGGACCACTATGGGCTGGAGGATGTGAAGGAACGAATACTCGAGTTTCTTGCCGTTATCAAGCTCAAGCCGGAAGCCAAGAGTCCGATCCTCTGCTTTGTCGGGCCGCCGGGCGTGGGAAAGACGAGCCTGGGGCGCTCGATTGCGCGCGCCCTGGGACGTGAGTTCGAGCGTATGAGTCTGGGCGGCGTGCGTGACGAGGCGGAGCTGCGAGGGCATCGACGCACCTACATTGGCGCGATGCCCGGGCGAATCGTTCAATCGATCAGGCGCGCCGGCGTCAACAATCCGGTAATGATGCTCGACGAGATCGACAAACTGGGGAACGACTATCGAGGCGATCCATCGGCTGCGCTGCTTGAGATTCTGGATCCGGAACAGAACTACTCGTTCCGCGATCACTATCTCGATCTTCCCTTCGATCTCTCCAAGGTCTTCTTCATAGCGACTGCCAATCAGCTGGGACCAATCCCAATGGCGCTGCGCGATAGGATGGAGGTCATTCGGCTGGCGGGCTATTCCGATCAGGAAAAGCTGCACATCGCCCGGCAGTATCTTGTCCCGCGACAGATTGTCGACAACGGCTTGAGCGCGGAACAGATTACGATTACAGATGAGGCGATAGCATTAATCGCAGCCAGGTATACGCGAGAGGCGGGCGTCAGGCAGATGGAGCGGACCATCGGCAGCATCGTCCGCAAGGCCGCGTTGAAGATTGCGCAGGGAGAAGCCGAGCGGCTGACGGTCGACGCCACCGACATCAAGAGCTACCTGGGCGCGCCGCGATTCTATCCGGAAGAGGCGCGCAAGGAATTGCCGGCCGGTGTGGCTACCGGCATGGCCTGGACCGAAATGGGAGGCGAAGTCCTCTTCATAGAAGCGACTCTGTTGCCCGGGGGCTCGGGCTTGGCAATTACCGGACAGCTGGGCGAGGTAATGCAGGAGTCCGCGCGTGCGGCGAGATCGTTCCTGTGGTCGCACGCAGCCGAATTCGGAATCGATCCTGAGATGTTCAAGGGTTATGGGGTCCATCTCCACGTTCCGGCCGGCGCGATCCCAAAGGATGGACCCAGCGCGGGAGTTACGATCACAGCCGCACTCGCTTCGCTTTACACAGGCCGTCGAGTTCGGCCGGACACGGCGATGACCGGCGAGATCACACTCTCGGGCCTGGTCTTCCCAGTGGGAGGGATCAAGGAAAAGGTGATGTCGGCACATCGCGCGGGCATCCGTCGCATTATCCTTCCGTCTCGCAACGAGGGAGATTTGGAAGACGTTCCTGAGGACGTGCGACAAGAACTGGAGATCGTTCCCGTATCGCGAATCGGGGAAGCGCTGGATGCTGCGCTCGAACGGCTGGTAGCGAATCCACCGCCACCTCTGCTGTCCTCAGTCGAGGGCTCGCAAAAACAGATCGAACCCGAGGCGATAAGAGTCAGGGAAGTATGAGCGGAAGTTAACCACAGAGGACAGAAAGAATTTTGAATTATGAATGCTGAATGCTGAATTGAAGGCAGCTTTCGTCTTTCGCTTTATTCAGAACTCAAGAACTCAAAACTCAAAACTCAAAACTCTTAATTTGCTCTCTGTGGTTCATTTCCGCTCCGCCTCTCAATCCCCAATAAAAAAGCCCCGAGCTGCTCTCGCAACTCGGGGCTTTCGTTTACCAGCGCGGCCGGGAAAGCCGCCTTATGGGTACGTGGGTCCGAACCTGAGTCTGTACTCAGCCGAGTTCATAAACCCGTTGATGATCAGGCGATAGTCGTTCGAGTTGTTGAAGATCGTGAACCACGCCTGATACGCGCCGTCCGCACTGCGCCTCAGGAACCCGAAGTAGTTCATGATGATGAAGGCCTCGTTGACGTACTTGGTGTAGACCTCCGTGCTGTCTATGAACTGCCTCACCACCTGCGCTCGGGTCAACGTGCTGTTGGTCAAACCGCTGATCCAGGCGTTGCGGCTTGGATGATTCGGCAGATTAGAGACCTGCAACAGTTTGTCAACGAACGCCGTCGGGTTGTTGATCGTCGAGTCATAGAGCGCATGGAACTCTGGACGATTCATGAGCTCGTTGGTGTAAGCGACCCTGTTGGCCTCCAGGTCCGTGTCGCTGAGAAAGCCATTGACCTTCGCCATATCCGGGATGAATTCCGAGTAAAGCGGAATCCTGCCCAGCACCGCCGAGTAGTGGCGATAGACGAAGTAGCCTCTGCCCTGGAACTCCTGACTGCGGAGGAAGCCGGCAGCCACTGCAATCCTGTCACATCCGTTGACCGGATCAGACGGGATAGCACAGTGATCGAGGATCCCCAGCCAGTTATTGATGGCTCCAGGCTCCGGCAAGCGACCAAGCAGGTCAATGTAAAGCTGCCGAATAAAGAACGCATCATTCGAGATCGGGTTCGGCGCCGGCACGCTGTCGTTGTCGACGATGGTGATGTCCGCCGTGAGAGGCGTACCCAGCTCTCCTCCGACGACATTCGAGAGTGTCAGGGTGAAGTGCTCATCTCCCTCTATATATACATCGTCGACGATCGGAATGACGATGGACTTGGTGGACTCTCCAGCCGCGAACCTTAGCGTCCCAACCACTGTGGCATAGTCACAGCGTTGTGAGGCAAAGGTCGTGATCTGCGAACAGTTGTTCAAGCCTGAAGGATCGCTGGTTGCGTAGTCGATTCTCAGCGGCTGAGTCAGATCGCCTATGCGAGTGACGGTGACCGTCACGTGCGAGCCACCCTCGTTTACGCTGTACGTCGACGAGGCCAGCTGAGCCACAGGCGTATCTTCGCTGTTGATCAATCCCACGCCCTGATCATCCGAGATGGTGGCATTCACCGCACCGGAGAGATTGACGAAGAAGGATTCGTTGACCTCGGCGTTGGTGTCGCCATTGACCAGGACCGTGACGGTCTTGCTTGTCTCTAATGGATTGAACGTCAGCAGCGTAGTCGGGATTGCCGTGTAATCGCTCGGAGCGGTTGCAGTCCCGTTGGCCGTTGCATAGTTGACCGTTACCGGTTGGCCGGCCGGTGCGGACAGGCTGACGGTAAAGGTGAAGTTCGTCGTTCCGGAGTTTCCTTCGAATTGCGAAACGTCGTTAATTGAAATTGAGGGCGGCGGATCGTTGTCGGTGATCGTAAGCACCGCCGCTGCCGGTGCGCCCAGGACGCCGCTTCCTGTGACGTTGGAGATCGCGATATTTAGGGTCTCGTCCGTTTCATCAAGCGCGTCGTTGTTGATCGGGATGGTGAACGTCCGCGTCGTTACGCCGTCTGCAAACGTCAACGTACCCGAGGCAGTGGTGTAGTCCTCGGTGACTCCCGCGACGGCCGTGCCGTTCGAGGTCGTGTAATCCACTGTAGTAATTCCACTGCTCCCGCCCGTGCGGTTCACAATGATTGTCGCCGTGCCCGCTGCTTCATCCACCGTATAAGTGGCTGAGCTGAGCGCGAGGGTTCCGCCCTCCAGCACGTTGATGTCAACCGTGTCGGTATCAGAGAGGGCGCCTCCGCTACCTGTTCTGCCCTGATCGTTGGTGACGATCTGGATAGAAGCGGGTCCGCTGTAGCCCGGCGTTGGCTTGAAGATCATCCCGTTCAGAGCGTTGTTGATATTGGTTAACGAGCCTGTGAAGTTCAATGTCGCGTCGTCAAGGCCGTTGTTGTTCGCGTTAACTGGTGAGAACACCAGACCGGCCGTGCCGTTCAACGTCATGACCCCGTTGGTCGCCGTCAATGTCACCTGCACGGCGTTATTCCCGGCGTCAATGTCAGCGATGGAGATGCGATTGCCCGTTCCTGAAGAGAATACGAGGGTGAAATTCTCCGGAGTGTTTTGCGTCGCGGGAACGGTGTTGATTGGCGCATCGTTGACCGGGTTAACCGTGATGCTGACCGTCGCGGTGTTCGAATTGACCGTGCCGTCGTTGACTCTGAACGTAAAGCTGTCCGGCCCGAAGAAGTTCGGGTTCGGCGTGTAAGTCAGATTTGGAGCCGTGCCCGAAAGCACGCCGCCAGTCGGATTGGTAAGTACCGTCCAGGTCAACGGATCCCCATCCCCGTCAGAGGCGGATAGGATGATCGGGACCGGAACTTCCTCGTCCGTATTTGGAGTCTGGTTGTTCGCCACCGGCGGATCGTTAACTGAGGTGACCGTAATGGGAACATCCGCCTCATCTGAGTCGAGCCCTCCGGCGCTCACCTTGAACTTAAAGACGTCGGGCCCGTTGTAGTTGAGCGCGGGCGTGTACTGAACATCAGCCGTGCAATTCTGCGGCGTGGTGCCAGTGCAGACTGGTGCGCTGATCGCGCCGAGCGACCCGTGGTCCGGTTGGTCTGTGATGGTGAAGGAGAGCGCGGTATTCTGCGAGTATGTTCCCTTCAGTTGGATCGTCACCGGCGTGTCCTCAGCCGTCGTGGTTGGCGAGGCCGGTGGAAACGCCAGAGGCAGACAGCCGGAGCCCGATTGGGTCTCGAGTGCGCCGATGTCTGTCCCGTCGCCGCCCACCGCGTTCGGATAAACCGAGTCGGCGAAGTTGAAGGCCCGCGTGAGCCCGCGCTGGTCCTTTGGCTGGCCAAACGCGTTGCCCTTATCTATCGCCGGGCTGGTGCATTGCAGCGCGTGCGTTAGAGTCGGGCCGCCGTTGTTGCCAAGCGCGTCGAGGCCCGGGTCCGGAACTCCGACCTTATTCTGGTGGGCCGGAGTGGGATCGACCGAGAAATCAAGCAAGCCACCTGAGCCGCCCATGCCGATCAGGTTGAAGGAACTTGAGGCGTCCATCGTCCCAGCGATGTCGTCCGGAGTAGTGCTTGGGCTGGCATCGTTGTAGTTGCGTGCGATGATGGTGCTGCGCAGGATAACAGTGCCGGTACTTCTGAATATCCCGCCGCCAACGCCGGAGCCGTTGTTGTCGTTGTCAGCACGGTTGTCGGTGATCGTGCTGTTGCTGATCGTTAACGTGCCGGAGGAGTTTCTGATGCCGCCTCCATCGCCAGTAACAAAATTGCCGCTGATGGTGCTGTTGGTGATGTTCGTTAGCCCGGCATTTAGGAAAATGCCACCGCCGCTGATACTGGAGTTACCGCTGAGGGTGCTATTGGTGATATTCAAAGTGCCAGTGGTGTTATTCTGAATGCCTCCACCACCGCCGACACCAGAGTTGCCGCTTAAGGTGCTATTGGTGACATTGACCGTACCTGAACTCAGGTTAAGAATTCCTCCACCGGCATCGTTGGGAAGGCCGGCGCTATTACCATTACTTATAGTCAGCGCATCAATGGTCACATTCCCGGAATTAATGGTGAAGATGCGGTAGTTCGGGGCTGTGTTGCGCTTAACCGTCAGCACGTTTGCACCGGGGCCGTTGATCGTCATGTCGGTCGAGAGATCGGGCAACGCGCCCGTCAGGTTAATCACATGCGGGCCGGGGATGGTGAACACGTTCGAATCGAACGTGATCGTTTCTGCTCCGGCGTCGGTGTTCGCAGCATTGATCGCTTCGCGTAATGTGCAACCGTTGTTAGTACCAACCGGCTCGCACAATCCGTTATCAGTGTCCAGCTTTGAGTTGACCACAAACGTCGCGAAGTCGTCCCTGATGTAACCCACGGTCGCGGTGTTGGTCGGGTTCACTGAAGTGTTTCCGTTACCCGCGGCGTCGAAGCCCGCGTTTGCCGGAACGGTGATCTTGACTGAACCCGTCGTCGTCATGCCTTCGACGCCGACGTTGTAGGTGGTTCCCGATCCGGTAACGTTCGCGACTGTGGCGCCGGCCGTGCCTCCTGCCAGACTCACGTCAGAAGAATCAAAGCCCGTTACAGCCTCATTAAACGTAACCGTGAAGTTAATGACCGTGGTGCTTGTCGGTCCGGTAATTGGATCGGCCTGACTCGCTTCCTTGACGACTGTCACCGTCGGCTTCGTCTTATCGATCGTAAAGACCTGGCCTGTGGTGAAGTTGCCGTTGCCTGTGCCGGGGCTGCCGAGCGGTCTCGCGCCCGAGTCAACAATTGTATCGTCGTCTGTGACGTCGAGTCGCAGCGTGCCATCCCCAGTGCCGGTGTTCACGGTCACCGTATAGACGGCGCCCGATCCAATCAGCGCGGTGATGGATTCGGTGGCGATAGTGCCCGTCTTCGTCAGCACAAAGTCGGAGTTCGCGCCGATGTTGACGCCCGTCACGGGCTTGCTGAAGGTGACGGTGTAGTTAACAGAACCGAGGTTCGTCGGATTCGACTCAACGCGAGTGATGGATGAGACGAAAGGATCCGACTTGGAAATCGTATAGACCTGGCCTGTATTGAACGCGGCCGAAAGCGGGATATCCATGACATCCTTGATGGTGTTGTCATTAACAACATCGAGGCGAATGGTGCCGTCTCCCGTGCCCGTGTTGACACTTACTGTATAGACAGCGCCCGATCCGGTGACACCGGTGATGGATTGGCCGGAGAGCGCGCCGGAAGTGGACGTCACAAAATCTGTGGCGTCAACGCCCGTCACTGCTTCGTTGAAGGTGACGGTGAAATCAACGCTCGCCGCGTTTGTCGGGCTCGCGTTGGCTCGAGTCACGCTTGAGACCAATGGCGCGGTGGTGTCGATCTTCACGTTCAGACCGGCTGAGTCTGTCGGGTTGCCGGCGACGTCGGTCTCACGTGTCTTGTAAACGTATGTGTTGTCCCCAAGCGAATCGCCGTCGGAGAGAACCACAGATCCACCCGTGCCTGCAGTTGATCCGCCCACGCCCGCAACGGGGTTCCCGTCGCGGAGCAGCTGTACAGTTGAACCGTTCTCAGTCGTAGCTACTGTGAAGGTCCTCGGCGGTGAATTGCCTGTGATGTCATCCGTACTGCTCGTTCCGGTGTCGCTGGCAGCGTCGAGATTCGGAGTCGCGGCCGAAGGTCCGGTCGTGTCTCTCGTAACCTGGAGTATCCCCGATGTACCGATGTTCCCAGCCAGGTCTGTTTGTCTGACCGTGTAATCGGTGGTGGTATTGGCGGGCGGGGCAGGATCGGACAACGTCACTGTCCCGCCAGTGCCGGTCGTATTAGCGACTGATGTCGCGCCTCGTAAGAGTTCGACCGTAGCTCCATTTTCGGTGCTCGCGATATCGAACGCGAGACTTGAGGCGTTTGTGATGTTATCCGTACTGCTCGGGCCCGAGTCGCTGCCCGCCTGTAGATCGGGCGTTGAAGCAGTCGAGGTCCTGTCGAAGGTCACGCTGAGACCGGCGGAAGCTGAGAAGTTACCGGCGGCGTCAACGTTTCTCGCCGTGTAAGAGAACGTGGTCTCACCCGGTGAAAGCGGGTCCGTTAATGGCACGGTTCCATTGTTGCCCGCTCCGGAGTTGACGAGTGTGGCGTCGCGGTAGAGTTGGACGGTAGTTCCCGTCAAGGTGCCCGAGATATCGAACGACGGCGTCGTAGCATTGGTGAGATTGTCGGTGGTGTTCGCGCCGCTGTCCGTCGTTAAGTCAGGCGTCCCAGGCGCTGCGGGAGCAGTCGTGTCAAGATTCACTATCAGGCCGGAAGCAGAGGAAGTCGAGTTGCCCAGAGCATTCGTCTGCCTCGCAGTGTAGGTGTATGGGCCGTCGGCTGCAGGAGTAGAGTCGGTCAGCGTCACTGTCGCAGTCGTCGATGGCTTGGAATCAACTGAGACCCCGTTGCGCAATAGCTCAATGGTTCCCGTCGCGTCCACGGTGATGGCCACGTCGAAGAGCCGCGGCGAGATATTGGTGATGTTGTCGGTTGGATCTGAGCCGCTATCACTCGCAGCTTGCAAGTCCGGTGTGCCGGGCGCAGACGGCGAGCTGTTGTCGATTGTGACTGTAAGCGCGGCAGACTGCGGGCTTCTTGGCGCACCACCGACTGTCTGCCTGGCGGTGTAAATAAACGTGCCGGTCGGAGCAGTTGGATCGGTCAACTGAATGCTGGTGCCCACGGCAACGCCACTCGCGACCACGACTGGCCCGGCTGCGCCTGTGGTTGTGTCAGTGGAGGACCCTTGAGGACTCAGCCCGCTGCTGGTTCCATTTGCCGTCGCAATGTTCAGTGTCCCGTCATTCGCGGCGGCAGTGATCGCAGTCAGGACGATTTGGTCCGTTGCCCCAGAGACGGTAAAGAATGCGCTGATGTCCGGATCGCCACTCAACGCCGTGCGCATCTTGCCAGCGACTGTTGCAGCATTATCACCGGCAAGGACCGCCACGTTAAGTGTCTTCGGGCTGTTGTTCATCCCGGCGGCAGTGACGGTAACGGTCGCACTCCCGGAGCCGGCGGTTGCGCCGGAAGTTGTGTTCACGCTGTTGGTTGAACTAATTCCAGTGCAGGAGCTGCCGCAACCGTTGATCGATACCAGGAGCGAGGGATCATCGCCTGCGGGCGCAACTCTGGTAAGTATGACGTCAGGTCCTGAGTTAGTTACATTGAAGAGACTGGTGACGTCGCTGTCTCCAGCAAGAGCCAGCTGAATCTTGCCGGCCACCACATTATTAGAGTCGCCGCTCAGAAGCGCTACCACGAAGTTCTTGGGTGAGCCTGTCATGCCCGCAGCGGTGACTGTTACAAAGATATTGCCGCCCGTTGTGACCGGCCCCCCGCTGACCGTCACCGTTTCCACTTGACTGGTGCCCGCGCTCGGAGCCACGCCTGCGGTGGTGTTGGCGCTGTTGGCCACCGAGTCAAGCCCCGTGCAAGTGCAACTATCGATCGAGATATTCATCGTCCCGTCGTTGGCAGCCTTAACCTTGGCAGTCAAGACTACGTTCGCGCCAGACCCGGACACGGTAAAGAATCCCGTAGTGACGTCGCCAATGTCGGCATCTGCAATAAGTGCAGTGCGAATCTTACCTGCAACTGCTGAGGCATCGTCCCCAATCGCAACCGCAACGAGTTTGGTCTTGGGCGTGCCGGTCATACCGACAGCGGTGACAGTTACTGAAGCATCGCCTGCAACTATGAGCGGAAGCCCGCCGACTGTCGTTACCGTTAGTGTCTCGACTTGATTGGCTCCCGCGTTGGTCGCCGCGCCTGCGGTCGTGTTCACGCTGTTGGTCGAATTAATTCCGGTGCAAGAGCTGCCGCAGCCGTTGATCGAGACCAAAAGCGTGGGATCATTGGTCGTCGCCACGTTCCTGGTGAGTATGACGTCCGGTCCCGAGTTAGTTACAGTGAAGAGGCTGGTGACGTCACCGTCCGCCGCAAGCGCAGCTTGTATCTTGCCCGCCACTGCATCGTTCGAATCGCCGTTCAGAAGTGCTACGACGAAGTTCTTGGGCGAGCCTGTCATGCCTGCAGCAGTTACCGTTACATGGATATCGCCGCTTGTCGCGACCGGACCACCGCTGACCGTTACTGTTTCTACTTGCTGGGTCCCTGGGGTGATGGTGCCGACCACCGTCGCAGTCTCAACCTGCTGAGTACCGCTGCCGCCGCTTACATCACGCAACAATTCGACCGTACCACCAGACGTCACGCCGGAGATGGTGAAGGTCGGACTGGTGTCGCTCGTGACGTTGTCGGTGCTGCTCACACCTGTGTCACTCGCGGCATCGAGGTCGGGAGTATTGGGTGTGCCAGGTGTTTTCTGTAGCTCGTATGCGCCGACATCGGTGTCGTCGTATGGAGCCACCGGCGCCACCGAGTCAAAGTTTACCGTGCGTGCAAAGCCGCGTTGATCGAATGCGGGACCGACATCGGCGCCCGTAAGGTGAGAGGCTGCAGTCGTGCCGTTCGCGCCACGAGTGACGGTCAACACGTTGCCTGCCTTGCTGGTCACCAGCAATTGCTCGCTGTCTATGCGAATGGTATACCCGACGCCGACGGGAATCGTGTTCGCATCGGTGACCGTAACGCTCGTGGTCACGTTATCGATGCCGCCGTTGAGCGTCGTCTGGGCAAAGTTACCCTTCTCGACCGCCGGGCTGTTTGAGAGCAAAGCGTGAGTCTGCGTCAGTCCGCCGTTGAGGGCCAACGCGCCGAGGCCCGGAGTGGCCACGTTGATCTGGTTGCCGTTGATGGCAGTCAAACCACCGGACCCGCCCGTGCCGATAAGGTTATTGTATGAATTAGCTGAGGCATCAACGGTGCCGAAAATATCGTTATCCGTCGCTCCGGCCGTACCCTTGAAGTTTCCGGCAACGATTGTATTCCGCAGTACATAAGTGCCGGTGCCGAGGTTCAAACCGCCGCCATCGCCGCCAGCCGCGTCATCAGAGTCAGCACGATTGTTGGTGATGGTGGCACTTGACGTTGTTACCGACGAATTGGCGCCATCACTAAAGATTCCGCCGCCGCCGCTTGTCGCATTGTTTCCGCTGATGGTGCTGTTGGTAAGCGTCACCGTCGCGCTGCCTGCGGCGGAGGACTCGTTACCAATAGCTCCACCAAGATTGGCACTGTTTCCGCTAAGAGTGCTGTTGAGAATTGTCAGAGTGGCGTTGCCGCTCGTGGTGCCGTCGTTGTAGACGCCGCCACCGCTGCCGGTCGCAGAACTGCCACTGATGGTCATGTTGACGAGCGTTAGCGTGCCGTGATCGTTGTAAATGCCGCCGCCCAAGTTGGCGGGAGAACCGCCGGACGCAAAGCCGCCGGTGATTGTCAGCTCTCGGATGAGGGCCGTCTTACCGGCCTGAAGATTGAAGACCCGACTAACTCCACCGCCGCTGACCGTGACGTGATTACCAGCAGCATCCGGTCCATCGATCTTGATGTTCCTGGAAATCAATAACTCAGAAGAGAGCGTGATCGTCTGTGGAGTAGCGAAGACGCCGGCGGTGTCAAAAGTGATCGTGCCGCCCGCGCACACGCCGGTCGTCACGGCTTGACGCAAGCTGCCTGCGCCGCTGTTGTTTGTGTTGGCTACGACCACGGAGGCAGAGCAGGTGGTGATGTCCTGATTGACAGTGTTCGACGTGCTTCCGCTGTACATGGCGTCGCCGTTGTAGGTAGCTACAATCGCGTGCGGCGAGCCCGCTTCGGTCAGATCGTTAGTGTCGCACGTGGCAACGTTGCCGGTGAGTGGTTGGACACTGGTGGCGCCGTTGTCGCAGACGAGCGGATTCCCATCGCTGGTGAATGTGACATTACCCGTAGGCGTACCCGACCCGGTGCTGACCGTCGCGGTAAACGTGACAGTCACGCCCGGAGCTGACGGGTTCGAGGATGACACCAGCGCGGTGGTCGTCGCGTTCTGGCTTACGACCTGTGACAGAGCAGGCGTAGACGTGCTGGTATTGAATGTCAGGTCTCCGTCATACACAGCAGTGATGCTGTGCGGCGAGCCTGTGGTGTTGGGATAAGCAAATTGACAGGTTGCTGTTCCGCCGCTGAGATTTTGGTTTCCGCCGGAGCACGCAATGGTGTTGATTCCGTCCTTGAAAGTGACGTGGCCCGTGACCGGAGTTACCACAGTTTGAGACGTGACCGTAGCCGTGTACGTCACGGTCTGGGTCGGTGTCGATGGATTGGGCGAAGATCCGAGCGTTGTCGTTGTGTTCGACTTGTTGACGGTTTGCGAAACCGAACCGTTGCTCGCGGTGAACGAGGCTGTGGGAGTGTAGTCGCCGGCGATCGTGTGCGGTCCGGCGGTCAGCGTACTTATGCTGAAGCTTGCGCAGCCCTTACCCGCTGGGCAGGAGCCGCCGGATGTAAGCGCGACGGGTGCGCCAAAGTTGGTCGCGCCCTCGTGGAACTGGACGGTACCTGTGGGCGGCGTGACCCCGCCGGTGGAAGTAACTTCCGCCGTAAACGTCACGTTCTGCGTCACCAGAGACGGGTTGAGCGAAGAGGTCACGACGGTCGTGGTGCCGTTCTGTGTGACAGTCTGCGTGAATGCAGCGCTGGTGCTCGGGTCGAAGTTGCCGTCGCCGCTGTACTCCGCCGTGATGTTATTGTGCGTTCCACTGGTAAGTGCCGAGGTAGTACAGGTTGCTTGATTAGAGCTCACCGTTTGACTAGTACAACCAGCGATAGCAACGCCTGCGTCTTTAAAGACGACCGATCCGCCGCGGGCGACGGCCGATCCGTCCGGCGAGCCGCTGGCAGCAATGGTCGCCGTGAAGGTCACGGCCTGACCGGTGTTCGTCGAGTTGGACGGCGAAGCCCCTGAGATCGTGGTCGTACTGTTGTAGAGGTCAACCAGGGTAACCGTAGCGTCGTTCGCGGTACCGGTTGCTGGATTATCGGTCACGATGGTGCCGATCGAACCTTGCAGTGTGCCCTGATGAGAAATCTGCGGGGTTGCCGGTGGCACTCCTGTGAAGTTCGGCGGATTATTGACGGTCACCTTGAAGGTGATCGTAGTGCTCTTGCCGGTTGGAAGTTTGAAGCCAGAGCCTGTTCCGTTAATCGGGAAAGAACCCGGCGGTGTTGGCATAAGCATTGTAGCCGACGCAACTGCCGATGCGAGAGAGTCGGCCGGTTTGGCGGGCACACTACTCCCGCTGTGACTCAAACTGGTCTCGATGAGACTGCTCCCGATGAGACTGCGGACGCCCAGACTGGTCTCACTCGCATTCGAGGCAGTAGCCCGACCATCGAGGAAGGCTCCCACAGAATTCGAGGCAGTGGCCCGACCGTCAAGCAGGGCTCCCCCAGGGTTCGGGGCAGTAGCCCGACGGTCAGGGAGGGCGCGGGCAGCTTCAACATTGCCAGCCACTGCTGAGAGCGGGGTCGATTGATTAGACGCCGAATCCACCGCCGCTCGAAACTCAGCAACCAGACTTTCATCACTCGACAAGAGCGAGAGGAAATGCGCGCTGGTCTCCAGACTCGAAATTACGTTCGCGGCCTGATCTTTACTCGGCAAACGTCGCTCACCGACCGTGAGGTAGCCGTACATCAGGTTGTCGCGATCGCTCTGCGCATAGGTATCCGGGAGTTTTAAGAAATGGCCGATTTCGTGCTCGATGGCTGTTAGCAGATCTACACGGCCGGCCGGCGCGGCAAAAGGAGACGAATAGAAGCGAGTACTCGAGAAATTGGTGGCGAACTCTGCATCGTCCAGAGGCGTAGTGTCAATGAACCAACCCTTGCCGCCGGCTTTCCTATCGATAAGTATGCGATTGCCGTCTGCCTGGCCCAGATATGAACCTTCCAGATCGGCGAGCTCAAACTTGATCGATTTGACAATGGAAATCTGCGCCGCAGTCAAACCTGTGGATGACCAGCGTTCAATTCCCGCCGCGACAATCCTGTCAAGCTCGCCTTGAGTGAGTTGAGAAACCTCGCCGGTCGTAGGCGCTTCCACGCCGCCCGCCGCCTCGACTCCGCCGGACGCCGCTTCTAGGAACGAGGGATTGGTCGGCAGCGTGACGGAGCCCACCGTTCCGAACGATCCGGTTGTGTTAACCGTGTCGCCATTATTGTTGCCACTGACGCTAGCAACTCCGCCTTGAACATTGAACGTTCCGGCCAATTGACGAAGCCTGATCTCGCCGAGAGTCGACGCGCCCAACGTCGTGTTGTTGCCGGTGATGTTCAGGTTGAGAGTTTCATGACTGCTGGCACTGCTGTTCAAAACGTCGAGCACGTGGCCAGTGCCGGCAGTGTCTTGGTTCGTGAGGGTGTTGTTCTGGATCGTCGCGTTGAGCGTCGCACTTCCGCTTGCTCCACTCGACCCGATATTCGTAATATCCAGCGTAGCGCCGGTGGCATTGTTCGCCTTATTGACCCCCGTGTTGTTGGACACCAAAAGCTTGTTCACCAGAACCGCATTGCTGCTCGCAATAACATCGACGTTGGTTTCGAATTCGATTGCCGAGGAGCTGTCGGTGTTGTCGAGTCCAACCCGGATTCCATTGTTGGTTCCCGCAGCGCCCAGGCTATTGCCCGTGATCGTCCAGTTGGCATCGGTGACGC
>JAVHWA010000105.1:0-24609 GCA_032160165.1 Acidobacteriota bacterium | reverse complement strand
GAAGGACGATACGTTGTTGGCGGCCTATCTTCTTGATCCGATTCGCACCAAATACGAGCTCAAGGACCTCGCGCGCGAGGCGCTCGGCGGAGAAGGTTCCGGCGCTCCCGCTGAGGGTTGGACCGAGCGCCAGTGGCTTGCGGTTGAAGCCGCGGACCTAACCGCCCAAACAGCTCAGGTGCTCCACGGCAGGCTGCTCGAACATGGTCTCGAAGTTATATACAACGATTTCGAAATGCCCCTTGCACCGCTGCTCTACCGTATGGAACGCGCCGGCATGCGCGTCGACACTGACGTGCTTTCCGAGCTTTCGATCTTCCTTGGGACAGAGCTGGAGCGACTCACAATCAAGATCCATGAAGTGGCGGGCCGCGAGTTTAAGATCAACTCGCCAAAGCAGGTAGGCGACGTGCTGGAAGAACTGAACATCAGCTCTGGCCGAAAAACTTCTACCGGAAGGATCTCCACCAGTCGAGCCGTGCTGGAAGAGCTGGCGCATGAATTTGAACTACCCAGACTCATTATCGAGTATCGCGAGCTGGATAAGCTGAAGACGGTTTATACCGACTCGTTGCCGGCTCAGGTGGCTGAAGACGGACGCATCCATGGTCAGCTCAATCAAACCGTGGCGGCAACCGGAAGGCTGTCCTCGACTGAACCGAATCTACAGAACATCCCAATCAGGACCGAGCTCGGGCGTAGGATTCGCAGAGCATTTGTTCCCGAGAAGGGCCACAAGCTTATCGCCGCCGACTACTCTCAGCTGGAGCTGCGGTTGCTCGCGCATATCACCCATGATCCGGTGATGGTCGATGCGTTTCAGAAAGACGAAGACATACACGAACGCACGGCGCGGTTGGTGTTTGGCGCCAAGTCGAAGGAAGAGCTTAAGGAAGCGCGGCGTTTCGCGAAGATCGTTAACTTCGCCATCGCTTATGCCATCGAGCCGTTTGGCCTTTCGCAACGCGTGGGCATCTCGCGCAAGGAAGCGAGGAAGGTCATCGACGATTACTATGACACGTACAAAGGCGTGCATCAGTACATGCAGGAAGTACCGGTGAAAGCGCGCGAGTTTGGTTATGTTCGATCGATCTATGGTCGAATACGTCCCTTGCCCGGCATCAACGATCGCAACGGCAACATACGCAACCGTGCCGAGCGCGAAGCGATCAATATGCCGATTCAGGGAACGGCCAGCGACATCGTGAAACTGGCCATGCTGCATGTTGACGAGGCTATCAGGCACGAAGGTTTGCGGGCGCGGATGTTGATGCAGGTGCATGATGAACTGCTCATCGAAGCTCCTGATGAGGAAGTCGAGCGCGTAGTAGAGTTATTGAAACGCGAGATGGAGACGGTCGTAACGCTTGACGTACCCTTAAGAGTCGACGTGGGGATCGGCGACAACTGGATGGAAGCGAAGTAGGGGACGGGGGACGTGGGACGTTCAATGTTCAAGGTTCAACGTTCAGTGCTTAGAATTCGTGGCTGTGAAATCTGAAAGCTAAGATCTGAAATCTAACATCTGACATCAAACACCCGATGATCGAACCCAATTCCGAACGACAGCGCAATGATGGCGAGGTGGTTTATCGCCGCATTGTTCCCGGTTCGGGCGATGAAAACGTACCGAAGAATGGCCCGGCGAAGTCGCTAAGAGAACCCTCAACCGGGAATCTTACGCCGACGCTGAGGACAGTACTCGTTGGATTCATTCTATTACTGGCGCTCGTGCTCATACTGGGATTTTTGAGTGTGCGCAAGATGGAAGCGGTTGGCTTAAAAATCCTCGACGATGAACGACGGCACGTTACCATACGCGGATTCGCGCTTGAACTCCGCAATGCGGCCACCAAACTGGACAATGAGGCGCGTGCCCGCGGGCGAAACCCCGAGAGTGAAACGGTCGAGACTCGCCCGCTATTCGATCTGCCCCTGACCAAGGCGCGTGCCGAGCTCAGGGTTTTGCTTAGACAGCTTACAACTCCGCCCTATTCTGACAGCGAAAAGTGGCGCAACGTCGTAGCCCACCTGGTCGCGTTCGACAAGGCGACAGAAAACTCAGACGAATACAGAGTGTCGGGCTATGTAAAGTTTCGCGAGCTGGATCGTGAGATAAATGACCTTCTCGAGCAGACCAGGCTCGAACAGGAAGACATCTTTAACAGCAGCGCAGACCTGCAAAGATCGGCGGCACGCTGGATATACTTTCTAACCGCGTTTGCCTTTCTGATCGGTGCAGCCGTGGCCGCATACACAATCTGGGAAATGCAACGGCGCTTTCGACAGGTGCGCGAGAGCATAGAAGAGGCCAGACGAGAACGCGAGTTCAGCACGCAAATGCTGGAAGGGATGGTCAGCGCGATTGCTGCCATCGATGCTCACGACCGCATTCGAAGTGCCAATGGCGCATTCTTTAAGATTTTTCCGGAGGCACGGGTGGGAACGTCAGTGCACGATAAATTCTCGTCGCCCGAAGCGATGAGGATGTTAGAGTCTGCCACCTCGTCTCGTGTTTCCCGCGCCACGTATCGAGGGCGCTGGGTCTGCGGCGACAGCGCGCCAGGTTGTTCGGACAAGACCTTCGACGTCTACTCATCTCCTCTCACGATAGAAGATGAGCACGGACAAATCGTAACGCTGGTCGACGTTACAGACGCGGCCGAGGCTGAAAGCGTATTGCGAAGAACGGAATCGCTGACAGCAATGGGACAAGCCGTCGCCCAGGTCGCTCACGAGATAAAAAATCCCTTAGGCAGCATTCGCCTGGGCGTCTCGATGCTGCGCGACACGAGCACAGACGAAGAATCGATCAGCACGATAGATCTGGTCGAGCGCGGTATCCGCCATCTGAACAAGCTGGTGGTAGACGTCACGAACTTTTCTCGCCAGCGGCCGCTCGAGATCTCTGAAGTTGACCTTCACTCGTTGATTGATTCGAGTCTCGAACTTGTGACCGATGTAATACAGGAAAAGCATGCTCGCATCGAAAAGGATTTCAGCCGCGAACCTTTGCTGGGAGACTGGGACGTAGATCAACTCCGGCAGGTCTTCGTCAATGTTGTCGCCAATGCAATCGATGCCAGCGGGGACGGAGAGAGCATTAAGATCTCGACCCAGCCTGCGCGATCGCCGCAGAACGAGACGGTCGGCGGGAACGGCAACCATGGCACCGATCGCAAATCGGTTGCGCGAATCATCATCGAGGATCATGGAACCGGAATGGACGAGTCCACACTCTCGCGTCTCTTCGAGCCGTTTTTCACAACCAAGAAACGGGGAACCGGCTTGGGCCTCGCGATCGTCAAAAAAATCATCGATCACCATCAGGGAACAATCTCCGCGGAAAGTTCGCCAGGCAACGGCACCAGATTTACAATCGACCTCCCTCGCAAAGCGTGAGAGTATTTAAACAGTTAGCCTGAACATTGTGCTCGCCGGACTCGTCAGATCACTCTCGCGAACGCTCTCCCGGCAGCTTCAATAGTTCTATCCAACAGCTCATCCGTGTGGGCCAGCCCGATAAACGCGGCTTCGAACTGCGACGGAGCGAGATAGATCCCTTCATCCAGCATGGCATGGAAGAATTTGCCATAGCGAGCGCGATCGCTTTGATTGGCCGAGGGCCAGTCCGCAACGGGCTCGCTGGTAAAGAACGAAGTCCACATCGACCCTGCTCGATTAATGACAGTTTCGACGCCGCGTGCTTCGGCAGCTTTCTCCAGGCCGGCACATAGACGTTGACCTGCTCGCTCAAGCTGGTCATAAACCGATGGGTCACGCAAGCGTTTTAGCGTGACCAGCCCGGCGGTCATCGCCAGCGGGTTACCAGAGAGCGTTCCGGCCTGATAGACGTTGCCGGCCGGCGCGATGTGCCGCATGATTTCTTTACTCGCCCCGTAGGCGCCTACCGGCAGACCGCCACCGATGATCTTGCCCAGAGTGGTGATGTCCGGCATCACATCGTAGACTTGCTGGGCTCCGCCGCGTGCCAATCGAAATCCCGTCATCACTTCATCGAATATCAGAAGCGCTCCGTAACGAGCGGTGATTGCGCGGACGTTTTTCAGATATCCGTTCTGAGGAAGCACACAACCCATGTTGCCGACAACAGGCTCGATGATGACTGCGGCAATATCGGCGCCGTGTTCGGCAAAGGCCTGCTCCAATCCAGGCGTGTCGTTGAAAGGAACAGTGATCGTGTTTTGCGCAACGGAAGAGGGAACGCCGGGACTATCCGGCAGACCAAGCGTCGCCACGCCAGAGCCGGCTTTGACCAGCAGACTGTCCCCATGTCCGTGATAACAACCTTCGAACTTCAGCAGCTTATCTCTGGCGGTGACTCCGCGAGCGAGCCGAATGGCGGACATGGTTGCCTCGGTCCCGCTATTGACCATTCGCACCATCTCGATTGACGGGACAGCGTCGATGATTTCTTCTGCCACCTTGAGCTCGAGTTCGGTCGGTGCGCCGTAACTTGTGCCGCGACCGAGTGCTTCGTGCAACGCGCCGATGACCTCTTCATCGGCGTGGCCAAGAATCATCGGCCCCCACGACCCAACATAGTCGATATAGGTCCGACCATCGACATCGGTCATGGTGGCGCCTCGCGCGCTCTTGATGAAACGCGGTGTGCCACCGACGCCGCGAAATGCGCGCACGGGTGAATTGACTCCACCTGGGATCAATTCAATCGCACGTTGGAACAACTCACTTGAGCGCTCTCGCGCTTCACTCTCACCTGGATTCATAGAAGTACTCTCGCGCAGTGTCCCCTAAAGCAGAAAGCGGCCGCCACTCTTATACTGTTCGTGGCAGCCGCTTCAGTTCTCAATTTCGCTGTCTGTGATCGCCAATCAACTGGCAGGGACGTTGAGCTGATCGCCCGGGTGAATCACGGACTGCGGCGTGTCCATTTTATCGCGATTGGCATAAAAGACTTCCATGTAGCGGGTGCCATCGCCGAGTTCGTGCTGAGCGATCCGCCAAAGGGAATCGCCCGGCTTGACCGCATAGATTTTCATTGGTCCAAGTCCCTGGCTCGGATCAACAGTAACGTCCGCCGTCAGGTCAGCATAGCCTGCATCCACGGCTTTGATTTGGTCCCACACCTTGTTCTTCGCGTCTTCAGACGGAACTACCGCGGTGATAACAAGCTTGTCGCCCTCGAAGTTTAGCGTCTGGACCCGCCCTTTTTCCCCCTCGATTGTGCCGAGTACTGTGCCGTACTTCTCTTTAAGTCGATTGAAATTCACATCATCCGTAATCTTGGCGACGCCCGTTCCAAACGCCTGATCGAAAATTCCCATGATTAAGTCCTCCTACCGACAGTATGCGCGCCAGCTTTGTCTGCTGGGCGGAAATGATGAGGTTGTATACGGAGCAGCGCGGATTATGACTCAAAAGAAGCGGCGCTGCAAACGGCCGACACCAGCCGCCCTTCGCCTTTGTCTATTTAAGTATTCGCTCGATGTTCTCGCCGGGCTCGACGGCGATCGTGCGAAAACTCGACATACGAACAAGCCCAGCCGCGGCGCCTTTTGGCTTTGATAAATATTTTCGCTGCGTGTAGTGGACATCGACCCTGGAATCGCGCTTTGCCTGACTAAAGGCCGCGGCCAACTGGGCGGCTTCGATGATCGTGCGATGGGGAACGTCCGCGCGCGTGGGGTTGCGTATGATTACGTGGGAGCCGGGATAGTCGGCCGAATGCAGCCAAAGGTCCTGCGGTCGGGCGACGCGAAATGTCAGATTGTCGTTGTCGCGCGACGCGCGCCCCACAAGGATTTCGTAGCCGTCAGATGAACGATATCTTCGCGCTCCCGGAACATCAGCGTTCGGTCCCTTCTTTCCACGTTTGGCCGCGGGCGATGCCTTTGGCTCCCCCATGAAGCTCTCGAGCGCGGCCTCGTCTCCTGACTCGATCGTTTCCTCAAGTTCCGCCACGCGATGGTTGAGCGTCGATAACTCGATGTCGAGTGTTGATATGCGGGAAGCGATCTGCGTCGCTGCGCTTCTTGCTTTGCCGTATCGCGCAAAATGGCGGGCAGCCTCGTCCTGGAGTGTCGTGTTCTCTTCGACTTCGAGTTCCACAGTGGGCATGCCTTCTCTGTAATAGTCTGTCAACCTTACGACGTTCCCATGCCGACTGGCGGTCCCGATATTTGCCAGCAGCAGATCACCAAGTCGCTTGTGCTCTACCGCATCGCCATGGCCTTCGAGGTCGTTTGTAAGACGCTGGCGAAGCTTTTCGCGCTGAGTAATCTCTCTGCGTAGCGAGGCGCGGGCGGAAGCACTTCGCGTCCTGAAGGCACGCTGCGAATCGAGCTTTTGATAGTAGTGGTCCGCAGCTTCTGAAATGGAAGAGAATTCTCCCTGCTGCAAAACGGGATCGGAAATGTGTTCGGATACTCGAGGGGGCGGCGGCCCGTATTGTTCCCCTGGGTTCTGCCCTTCGCCGCGAGGCCGTCGGAGCGTATCGACGACGAAACCTTCGTCATCGACGAGAAACAGATTCGCGGCCTTGCCGGTTAGCTGAGCGACGACTGTTTGGTTGGTTGAATTGCCGACTTCGTCCCGAGTCAGGAAAGAGAAGCGCACGATGCGGTCCGCGTCGTCCTTCTTCAGCGAAATGAGTTCTGCGCCGCTCAGGTGCTTACGAAGTGTGAGGACAAAATTCGAAGGGGCGAGGGAAGCGCTCTCGAGGTCGCGGACCCGTCGGTTAACCAGGTACATACGCGGCCCTGATGGTTCAACGCTCAGGAATAGAAGACGCCCGCCCGCCAGCCTGAAATCGAACGCGAGCGAGGTGGGCGTGAGTTGTGTGACCTTACCCATCAATCGGCCTGTCATGATGGGCGCGATCTCGTCAATGATGGCTTTGATTGTTTGATCGTTCACGAAGAATTAAGGATGCAAAATGAAAAATGCAAAAGTGAAGTTCGCGAGCTGCGTCTTCGCTTTTGCATTTTACCTTTTTAATTTTGCTTTCTCATTCTCGGACGACGGCAGTGCCGGAGAGATAGTCAGGAAGAGTACGTGCTTCAGCGTCGATCAAAGCGTAGGCGAGGCCGAATCCAAGAGTGATGAGCGAGAGAATGTAAAGCAGCGCACGGCCTACCGCTTGTTTCGTTGTCGGAGGTAAACCTGTGTCCGCGTCAACGGCGCGCAGGGAAACAAGCGACATTCCCCACGTCCGACCTGCGAGCGCCGTCGAGGCCGTATGGTAGAGGAACATCACAACCAGTACCACTCCACTCATCGACGCTATCACCCGCCAGTCAGCCCAATTGCCGTTCGTCAACTCGATGATTGCCGCGAATGGAGACGATGCGAAGGCAACGACGAGAAGGTCCAACAAGCCCCCGGCGATGCGCGAGAAGATCGGCGCGTGGTCGTCGTAAAAATCTTCGACAGGTATCGATTCGGTAACGGCAGGTGCAGTTTCGACCAGCACTTTGGCGGTCACAATTCCAGTCGTTTGTCGCAACTGAGGGGAAGCATCGGTGCTGGGCTGCGGCGGTTTTTTCGTTGGGGCGGTCCTGGCAACAACAGCGAGTTGATGAGCTCGTGCTGGTTCAGACGGCTTGAGGTCCGCAGTCTGTTCGCGTCGCGTGGGCTTCGAGGAAGGAAGCGGTGTCTCGTCTTCCTGCTGACGGGCAGGCTCCGTTTCGTATTGCTCTTCGGCAACGCGAGCCACTGCTGTTGCCGCTGCGCCGCCACTTATCGAAGCGTGAGCGTGCGATCGTGGAGATGGTTGTTGCGCGCGCTCCAGTCGCTTCAGTGCTGCGGCGACGATTGGATTAACAACCCGGGAATTCGTAGCTGGAACCAAGCCCAGAGGAGGTGCAACTGTGTCGATGCTGATTGTTATGGGCTCTTCAACCGGTCTAAGCGGACGCTCCTCAGCTTCGCGGGCCCGTCGTTCCTGGATCTCGCGCACACGAGCGCTGAGGTCCTTACGCCATTGAGGCCTTGATGCTCGGGCTGTACCGGGAAACTCTATCAATGTCGAAGTCGCCTGACGGCCTGACTTCGCGGATGGGGAGGCCTTCGCTTTCGTCGCTTCGCGCTGTGCCGGTGCCGGAGGAAGACACTTGCTCTCGTCGACGGTCGGTTCAGTCGCAGCGATTATAGGTTTGGAAGCCGGTGTTTTGCACCGCGGGCAAGTCTCCAGGCCATTCGAATACACGGCACGGCATGAGGGACACTGCATAACAAGAGAGCCTCCGAAAGGACCAGCAATATAAGAATTGGGCGGGCGGTTCGAACTGGCTAAACCCAAGCCCGTTGCAGAGTCGCGCCGGATACTATCAGAATCTACTTTAAGGCGTCAACCAGAAAATATACCAGTTGCTGTGTTTGACTGGAGGAAGAGCACAAGATGGAGGGAAGGCGAAAGGAGGAGTGAATAGGGTCGAGTAAATCGCGAATCGTGTATTGAAAAAAATGCCATTTACGATTCACCATTTACCGTTTTCTCGATCAGAGCGGTTGTCTTCCCGCGAAGCCGGCCTCCACGTCGTGCCACCATTCTATCTGGTCGCCTTCGCCCAAATGCCAGCAGAGCAAGACCACTCGACCGTCACGGAGAGAAGGGAAGTCGATCAAACCTCGCGACTGGTCCTTGAGTTGGACGCCGAGAGCTTCGAGCTCGCCCGCGCTGGAGAAGAGTTCGATTAGAATGGAAACGTATCGAGGCCCCTCAGGCATGCCTCCGCCGCCGCGTTCGGCCCCTTCGGCGGCATGCTTTGCCTGTTGCTCATAAGCCAGCAGGCGCCGATGGGCGCGTTGGATCCCGAGCAGAATAGTCCGCACCGCTGGGATCATCGCATTGGCCTCTTCGACACTAAAAATCTTCATGAGAGAGATGTCAGATGCTAGATGTCAGATGCTGGATGTTAGGCGCTGACACGCAGCATCTTGTCAAAGTTCATATACCAGATGTTAGCTGTTAGATGTTAGACGCCAACACGCAACATCTCGTCAGCAGTCAGACGTCAATAGATTCGACGCTGACATCTGATATCTAGCATCTGACATCTGGCCTTCAGTGCTCGTCAGTGACTCGTATGAATTCGGACGATGACTCGAAATGCTCTATCTCGTCCTCGACGTGAGCTTCGATGGAGATACGAGCGGCCTGCGGCTGGAAGCCATCTCGATGTCCGTTGTCGACGGCCGCGTGGTTCTCGCCATTGAGAAACGCCGAAGCGCCTGGCACCTCGTGCAAGTCGCGCTCGGGATAATGCGCTCCGTGCGGGACCTCCTTGCGGACTTTGTCGGCTATTTCACCAAGATCGATGAAGTAATCGGCAACGTCGATCAACTTCGGCGCCGTGTTGGAACGAAATCCTGCGACTTCGACACGACAGCCTTTGTATGCGACGGCATTGACGGCATAGACGAAGTCTTCGTCTCCGGAGACGAGGACCGCAGTATCGTAGCGGCCGGCGAGTGAGAGCATGTCAACCGCGATCTCTACGTCGAGGTTGGCCTTGCGAGTTCCGTCATAAAAGGTCTTGAGCTCTTTTTGGATTACGCGAAAGCCATTGCGTCTCATCCAAAGCAGAAAACCCTGCTGACGCTCGGCCCCCACATCAACGCCGGTGTAGAAGAATGCTCTAAGCAGTCGACCATCGCCAAGTAGCACACGCAGGAGCTTGTTGTAATCTATATCTATGTTGTGAAAGCGTGCTGCGTGAAATAGGTTGTTCCCGTCAATAAAAACCGCCACTCGACCGCGATGCCCGAACTGCCACGAAATATTGTTCGTTGGATCGAAGTTCATGCAAAAGTGTGCTCCATTAAAAGTGTAAATATCTGCGGATAGAATGCCGCTTACTACGTAATAAGGTCAAGTGAAGAGTCGGCTGCGTGAGATTGCTACTTGGGTGTATGGCGAACGGCGACCAGCTCGTCTGTCACTGCGTCGAGATAAATGAGTTGCGCCCCAGGATCCGGTCCGACCGAGATCTCCCAACAAAGATGGAATTCCAGGACAGCGGGATTGTCGCTGCGGGGTGTTGGATAAATTACCAGTTCGCGAATTGTGAGGCTGTCGGACTTTCCGATCGAAAGAGTCGGCTGTTCGCCCGCGGTATCCCTATATGTAAACGTTCTACCCAATACGCGAGTCGGAATCTTATCAGCCGTCCAACGCGGGCGAATTCCTACAGCGGCGCGCTGCAGTAGTTCTACATCCGGTATGCACGTGCTCGTCACTTGCAGGATTCGGCGATCCGATGTGAACGTGATGTCCAGTTTTCCAAAATCTCCTCGTAGTGGATAACGAAATGGACGTTGTTCGTAGTGGGCTTGCTTTGTTCCATCCGCCAGGTCAGTGCGTTGTACCAGCGAGAGTTGTTGCGGCTCAGCTCCCAGCAAGTTGCTGGTCTTGCCGATGAATCTTCGCAAAGCATCGCGAACTTCATCTTCAGACAAGGTCGGACCCGAACCCAGCTTGGGCATTTGCAGAACGGTTCCGGCCGGCAACCTGCGGATGGTTGAGGTTACCGGTTGAAGATCGGGCGCGGGCGAGCTTGGAAGACCCTGTTCGCCGGCTATCTTTGTCCAGTCGGCCAGCGCCCCCTCTTTTCGATCCGGGGAGTCTGTCATCAATACGGGATAAGGCGGCTCGTTCGAGCGAACGCCAGTGGCGTCAGGCGACGGTCGATCTGCGCATGCAGCCATGAACAGTGACAGAGTGGTCAAGACGATGACCTTCACGTGCCTATGAAGCCGAGCTCTGGGTTGTGCGAAACGGTTCATCAATGCTCAGTCCGCGAATTGCGGAGGTGGCTGCGTCAGTCTGCTGCGTTCGGTGACCGATTATACTCAATCACGAGTGAGATCAAAGGACGCCGGATAGCACGGCTTGGATCTGGATGCTGTGAGCCCACTAGCCATGCGTAAGTTTCTGACCGCGCGTCTGGGAAAATGGCTATAATCGAGCACGGAGACCTTCCTTTGCCATTTGACGAAAACGAGCTTGCTCTCTTCGGTGACGCCGAGCCGCTGCGTTCGGAGCCGCAAGGATTTGCTATTGAGCAGATGGTGACGTGTGACGCCTGCCTGCGTGCCAATCCGCCTACAAGAACGAATTGCCTCTACTGTTCCGAGCTTCTGCCGGCTACCAAACTTAACCCCGCGCTCTTGAAGCCAACGCTTCGTAAACTGGAAGAATGGGAACGAGGCTTCAATGTCATCTATCTGCCTGAGACGACGTCGATATTGAGCGACGCCACGCTGACGTCAGTTGCAGAGCTACTAAAGCTTGAGTTGGAGAACTTGAAACTCATCGTGCAGGCGGAAAGGCCCATGCCGTTGGCCAGAAGTGCGAATCAGGAAGAAGCGGCGCTCATCAAAGCTCGGCTGGCGGACCTCGGCGTCAACGTACGGTGCATCGCTGACTCTGAGCTGGTCGAGGACAATTTGTTGCCGCGGCGTGTGCGCGCCTTCGACCTGACGGAGGGCGAGTTCGCTGCGCGGCCATCAGCGGCCAGCGTCGAGGTTGTAAGGGTTGGGTGGAGCGAGATCACATTGATTGTGTTGGGGCGACTCTTTACGCGACAGCTGGAAGTCGAGGAGCGAAAGCACCGCAAGGCGGAAGGCGAGATTGTCGAAGCCCGCGAGCTCAGCTCAGATGAGTCGATGCTCGACATTTATTTCGACGGACAGGCACGCGCCGTTCGAATCTCGGCCGGCAACTTCGATTTTAGCTGTTTAGGAACGCGAAAGGGGCTGATCGCCGGACAGAATTTCGCGACCATGGTCTCGATGCTTCGCGAGCGCGCAAGCCATGCTCTATTTGATGAATCATATACTCCACTGCGTCACGCCATCACTCCCGTTTGGCCGGTAGAGGAGCACACAGAAGGCCGCGGCTGGCGTCGCAAAGGTCCCGGCCGCGTCAATACCGAAGCGGTTACTACCAGCTCAAACGACCTCCAGTTCACGCGCTACTCACGTTTGCTGAATCATCTCCGCATGAATCGGTTGGATCCGAGCAAATGAAGCGGCGCGGGCACCACAAATCAACTCGAGATGAGCGAGCTACGCATGTCGCAAACGCCGCGGCGAAAGAGCGGATGACCAAAGAAGGAGACGCTCGTCGTCCTAGTGACAAAACACAACACGCTTCTCCGGTCGTCACTTCGCACCTCTACGGAGTCTCCCCGGTGCTTGAGGCGTTGCGTTCAGGGCAACGACCGATCGACCGAATAGCGATTGCTGACGGAGTTAGACTGGACCGACTGCGAGAGATATCCGACCTCGCCCGTAAATCGAATGTACCCGTCCACCATGTGCCGCGCGCGGAGTTGGGACGTCTGGTAGGGCCGGACGCAAATCATCAAGGCGTGATCGCGATCGTAGCCGCGGCCTCCTACAAAGACGCTGACGATCTCCTTGATAGTCTTGGCTCGAGGGTTGGCACTACTGATCCACCCCTCGCAGTTGTCCTCGATGGGGTCGAAGACCCGCGCAACCTGGGAGCGATCTTGCGTACAGCTGAGTGTGCCGGCGTCCACGGCGTTTTTATCCCGGCGCGCCGGGCCGTCGGTCTGACAGAGACCGTGGCAAAAGCCGCGGCCGGCGCTTTGGAGCACATCTCAGTGGCGAGGACAGTGAACCTCGCGCGATTGATAGACCAGTTGAAAGAACGTAACATCTGGATCGTGGGAGCTACAGGTGACGCTTCGATGCCTTACACCGGCTGGGACTGGACACAACCCTCCGCGCTTTTCCTGGGAGCCGAGGGAAGCGGCTTGCACAGACTGATCAGAGAACGATGCGACACGCTGGTTCGTATTCCATTGCACGGCCGCATTCAATCTCTGAACGTTTCAGTCGCCGCCGGCATCGTGCTGTACGAAGCCGTCCGGCAGCGCTCGCGAAAGAATTAACCAACGCAGCCGGATGATTTGTCGAAGTGAATTAAGCCCCGGACCGAGCGGTTGTAAGTGCTGGTTTTCCCAAGACTGGAGTCAAACCAATGTACTGTCCCAAGTGCGGTGCGCAAAACATCGAGGACGCGCAGTTCTGTCGCGGCTGTGGAGAAAACATAAGTTTGGTTCCACAGGCGATGTCCGGCAGCCTGCCGGAGCGGCGCGCGGTCGGCCACGACGCCGAAGGTCATCCTTTCGACGAAATCGGGCGACGACTCGAGCGAAAGCGGGAGGTGCCCCGCCTGGACAAGGCCGTTAAGAGTGCCTTCATCGGTTTTGCCTTCTTGACGATCGCGATTATTCTCGCGTTCTCGTCAGACCGGAGACATGAGTGGTGGTACTGGTTATTGATTCCGGCTTTCACGATGATCGGCGGAGGCATCGCCGAGTATATCCGCGTGAAGCACGCCGCCAGGCTAAAAGAGGGTCCGTTACGCGACAACGCACCGAGAGCGATGGCGCCCGCCAGGGTGAGCGCGTTGCCACCGCGTAACACTTCGGAGCTTGTCCCTCCGCCGAGTGTCACCGAGCACACCACCAGACATCTAGACCTCAGCACTGAAGCGCCAACACAGCATATCGGAAAGTCGATGGAGGACTCGAAGAGCGAAGTCTAATGGGATATTGCGATTGAAGGGCTCAATTCAAACGGAAACTCCGGCAAAAAAAGCGGTGCGGGTTGACGTCTCAGTCTCGCCTGGCTTCAGCCAGGCGAATCAGCAGTCGTAGTAGATCTGAAACCGTTTAAACGGTTTCTCGATATTGAATGATATGACTGTCACCCGGCTGAAGCCGTGTGAGGATGAGAGAAACTGCTCCGCGCTAATCGTCCTTTGCGCGTTTCCGACAGACTTCCAAAGCGACGTGAGAATAACCTCGCACAGATTCTCTACCTCAAAAAGCTCTGCCTTGCGCGTGTTCCAAGGCCACTGTATAGTCTCAAAAACTTCGCACACTTTTACTATCTTGCTGCCCTGAAGGAAGACTGAAGATATGCCGCAAAGACCAAAAATCGCCAACGATATGCTGGAGTTGATCGGATACACGCCGCTGGTTCGTCTCAACCATATCCCTTATCCCGGCTCGGCTGAAATCATCGCCAAACTCGAATCGCAGAACCCGATGGACTCTGTTAAAGATCGTATTGGGGCGGCGATGATTAAGGCCGCGGAGCGCGACGGCCTGATAAAGCCCGGCGAGACTGTGTTGATCGAGCCGACTTCGGGAAACACAGGCATCGCTCTCGCATTCGCGGCGGCGGTACTCGGCTACAAGTTGATAGTTACCATGCCGGAAACCGTAACTGTCGAGAGGCGCCGTGTACTCGCTTCTCTGGGGTCGGAAGTTGTTCTCACTCCGGGCGCTGAAGGAATGAAGGGTGCTATCAAGAAGGCGGCTGAGATCAGCGAGAAGACAAAGAATGCGTGGACGCCAAGTCAGTTTGATAACCCTTCGAACCCGGAAGTACATAGACGCACGACAGCCGAGGAGATCATCGACGACACCGATGGAAGGATCGACGCCTTTGTCGCGGGCGTGGGAACGGGTGGAACTATCGCGGGAGTAGGACAGGTCCTGAAAGAGAAGATTGGAAAGCACGTCCAGGTGGTAGCCGTCGAACCGGCCTCATCGCCCGTTCTCTCCGGAGGCGAGCCCGGTCCGAATAAGATACAGGGAATCGGCGCGGGCTTTATCCCAGGCAACTATGACCCTTCGGTGGTCGATCGCGTAATACAGTCTGATTACAATGAAGCGCTCGAAATGTCTCGCCGGCTGGCGCGCGAAGAAGGTATTTTCTGCGGCATCTCGTCCGGAGCGATCACCTGGGCGGCGCGCGAAGTGGCGAAGGAGTTGGGAGAGGGCAAGCGCGTCGTCTCAATTATCTGCGATTTCGGTGAGCGCTATCTTTCTCACGAGTTATTCGAGGTCGCAGGTCAATAGCTACAGGCACGACAATGAGGGCTTACCGATGAAACGCAAAGCACCCCTTTCATCGGTAAGCCCTGACCCTTCGAGAGTCTCACCCTCTCCTTCGATTTGCATACCCGTTTGCGAACCCCGCGCGATTGATCTGCGATCGGCCGTGATACATGCCGTCGAATCCGCAGACATCGTCGAGCTGAGGCTCGACTACCTGCAGGGCGATGAATTATTCAAGGCCCTGAGAGGGCTTCCTGCGCTTATCAGCGCAAGTCCGAAACCCGTGATTGTCACTCTGAGGCCGATGAATCAGGGCGGGCAGCGAGAGATGGATGATTTGACGAGAATCATCTTTTGGGTCGAGCATTTCCTTTATGGTAAACCCCACGTCGACTTCGCCGATATGGAACTTGACGTGGTTCGGATCTTTCAAACGAGAGAAAAAGACGAAGGCAAGACTCTCCTGGATTGGGACCGCGTCATTTGCTCGCAGCACTACTTTGAAAACGTGCCGTCAGATCTCAACAAGATCTACGCTGAACTGGCGAGCACACCTGCGAGCGTCCTAAAACTTGCGGTGCGGGCCCACGACGCGATTGACTGCATTCCAGTCTTCAAGCTGCTTGAGCAGGCGCGACGCGACGGAAGAAAGATGATTGCAATCGCGATGGGCCAGGCGGGAATCGCGACACGGATCCTGGGTCCAGCGCTCGGCGGTTTTCTCACCTATGCCGCACTCGATAAAGCTCACCAGACCGCGCCCGGCCAAGTGAGCGCCGCGGAATTACGCGACTGCTATCGCATCAACAAGCTGAACGCAGAAAGCGAAGTCCTCGGATTGATAGGATCGCCGGTCAGCCATTCCCTCTCGCCGCGCATTCACAACGCTGCCTTCGATGCTCTGGATCTGAACGCAGTATACCTTCCATTGGAAGTCCACGACCTGGGGGCCTTCGTTCGACGAATGGTCCACCCGCGAACTCGCGAGATCGAATGGAGACTGCGAGGCCTAAGCGTTACCGCGCCCCATAAGTCGGCTGTGATTGAGCATCTCGATTGGTGCGATCCGGAAGCGGCTGAGATCGGCGCCGTCAACACGATCGAAATCGAAGGCGAGAGGCTGCTCGGCTATAACACGGATGCTGCGGCATTCACTGCACCATTGACTGCCAAAGGCATAGAGCTTTCCAACGGCAACTGTGCGGTTATTGGCGCGGGAGGAGTGGCGCGAGCTGTCCTTTGGAGCCTACGAAAGAAGGGCGCCAGGGCGACGGTGTTCGCTCGCGACGTCGCCAAAGCAAGCTCGACGGCGGAGGAGTTTGGTGCAGACTTCAGGCAGCTCGATGGTGCCTCGTTCGCTGGATTTGACGTGGTGGTAAACGCAACTCCGCTGGGTACCCGCGGCCAGCGAGAAATGGATACGGCGGCGTCAGCGGAACAACTCCGCGGGGCCGGCATAGCCTATGACCTGGTTTACAATCCGAGCGATACTCGATTTCAGCGAGAAGCGCGCCAAGCGGGCTGCGAAACAATCGGCGGACTGGCCATGCTGATCGAGCAGGCGGCGCTACAGTTCAAGATTTGGATGAAACAAGCAGCACCGCGGGACGTAATGACGAAAGAAGTTTTGAGTTATGAGTTTTGAGTTCTGAGTTGCGGACTCAGCACTCAGGACTCAGGACTCAAAACCCGAAACCCGAAACCCAAAACTCAAAACTAGCTCGTGGATCGCTACAGCAGACAAATACTCTTTAGAGGAATAGGTGAGGCCGGACAGCGTCGCCTGCTGGAGGCGCGCGCAGTCATCATAGGCTGTGGCGCGCTCGGCACTGCTCAGGCAGAGGCGCTTGCCCGAGCCGGGGTCGGTAAGCTGCGAATAGTTGATCGCGATTTCGTAGAGGCCTCGAACTTACATCGACAGACGATGTTCACTGAACAGGACGCTCGAGAGCGTTTGCCCAAGGCGATTGCATGCGAGAACCACCTGGCGAGGATCAATTCCGAGACCAGGACCGAAGTTGAAATCCTCGACGTGAATCACTCGAACGTCGAACGGATCATTGAGGGCAGCGACGTTGTTCTGGATGGCACCGACAACTTTGCGACGCGCTATTTGATAAACGATGCGTGCGTCAAGCATAAAATCACCTGGATCTACGGCGCGGCGGTCGGTTCCTATGGAGTGACGATGACGGTCCGACCGCACATGACCCCTTGCCTGCGCTGCATCTTCAGCGAAGCGCCGGCCGCGGCCACCGCGCCGACCTGCGACACGGCCGGTGTGATCATGCCGATCATCTCTATCGTCGCGGCCGTCCAGATTGCGGAAGCCATCAAACTTTTGACCGGGCAGGATGACAAGTTGCACGCCTCTCTGATGCAGTTCGATGTTTGGGAAAACGAATGGAGACGGCTTCGATTGAACCAGCCCGACCCGGAATGTCCCACCTGCGGGCTTGGAAGTTACGATACGCTGAACGCCGACGCGGGAGACTTTGCGACCAGCCTGTGTGGACGAAATGCTGTGCAGCTGAATCCGAGATTAGTCACTCGGATCGATCTGGTCGCGCTCGCTGATCGACTGCGCCCCGCCGGCGAGGTCCACATCAATCCATACCTCGTTCGATTGCGAGCGGGCGAATACGAGCTGACTGTCTTTCCGGACGCGCGGGCCATCATTCGCGGAACCGACGACGTCACGACGGCGCGTTCGCTCTACGCAAGGTATGTTGGAAACTGAGTAAGTCTTCGTCGCTTCGACTTAAGGCAAAATTCAACAGGATGGACCGGACGGACAGAACGAACAGGATCGATGATCGTCTAGTTTCCTGGTTTTTCAGATACTTATCTGAAATGAATAATATCCAGTACGGTAAGCAAGCCCAGAGTTCCTATAATTGCTCCCGTGATTACGTTCCCTATCCTCAGTGTTCGTAAGGAAGGTGATCCATCGCCCATTCGCTCATACATATATTTATAGAACTCTGCAACGGGTTTGCTGCAAAAGATCAGCAACGCTGCAGCCAGGAGCAAATAGACGCCGATTCTTTGCTGAGTCATTATACCCATTATCCAGTAAATCCTGTTGAGTCCCTAGACTGATCTGAGCTGGATTGGGGAGACCACGCCTCCTTCGCTTCGATTAGCTTTTCAGGTTATCATCCCTCGACGTCTCTCGCTCTTAATCTTAGATCGCACCTATACACTCTTGACGACTATCCCGCATCCAACTTCCCGATGACAAATCAAACTTTCTACCAACGCATTTTCCAGGGTCTCGCACTTATCTTCGCCATCACTGCCATGGGAACGCCTGTATTTGCGGGCGAGCCAATCATCTGGGAGACCGGTTCCCGAACAGAGCTTCTGCGCGGCGACGCGCGCGGAGTCTCGATAACAGATACCGGCGTCTTGATGCTCGCGCCGCGCTTCACTCAGGTCTTCAATACTGATCAGCCGTATGTTTGGGCCAGCGCGTCCGATTCAGCGGGAAACATTTATCTCGGTACGGGACATGACGGAAAGCTTTATCGTGTCGGTGCCGATGGCCACGGGTCGCTTCTTTACGATGCGGCTGAGCTGGACGTGACCGCTCTGGCGGTTGGCCGTGATGGCGTGCTATATGCCGGGACTTCCCCTGATGGAAAAGTTTATCGAGTGACCGCCGACGGCAAGGCGGAAGTTTATTTTGATCCTCCCGACAAATACATCTGGGCGTTGGCAGTGTTGGCGGATGGTCAGCTTGCAGTCGGAACAGGCGATAACGGAAAGCTATATCGTGTAGGAGCGGCAGGCGCCAAGCCGGAAACGGCGTTGCTGATTGATACGAATGAAACTCACGTCATCTCGCTCGCGGTTGATGCGAAAGGACAACTGATTGCAGGAACCGATCCTGGCGGACTCGTCTTGAGAATCTCGCCGGACGGAAAAGCGTTCGCGCTCTTTGACGCTCCTCTTCGAGAGATCCATGCACTCGCACCGGCCGCGGATGGCTCCATCTATGCGCTGGCGTTGAGCGATGCCGCTTCGGGCGTGCGCGGTGCGACTTCGCAAACATCGGTTCCGCAAGCTTCGGATTCCTCGGGGCAGGGAAGCGCAACCGTGACGATTACTGCAATCGACGAGAGCGGCGCTCCGTTGCAGCCGCAGGCGCCGGGTGGGCGAAGCCGCAACGAACTTTCGAATGCACGCAGTGCTGTTTTTCGGATCCTGCCCGATGGCGGAACCGATGTGCTCTGGAGCAGCGCGTCGATTACGGGCTTCGCTCTCGCTCCGGGCACGCAAGGCGGCGTGCTCATAGGAACGGCTGAAAAGGGTCGCATCTATTCAGTCACCGATGATGGGCGCGATACTCTATTGCTGCAGTCGACAGAGGGACAGATCTCATCTTTTGTGGTGCGCGGACGTGATTTCTTCGCTGCCTCATCCAATCAGGGAAAGCTCTTCCGCTTCGGCCCTGAGATGGTGAATGAGGGAAGCTACGAGTCGCCGGTGCGAGACGCAAAGTTGGTCGCTTCATGGGGACGAATTTGGTGGCGAGGTCGCGGAGGCGTAGAGCTGCAGACTCGAACAGGAAACAGCGAGCGACCGGATACGACGTGGAGCGAATGGAGCACGCCTTATCGCGAACCCGCGGGAACGCAAGTCATAAGCCCGCGCGCGCGCTTCATACAGTGGCGCGCAGTCCTGCGAACTCCGACCGTGACGGGTGGGGCGCCGATCGAAACTAGAATGGAAGACGTCAGCATCGCGTACCTGCCTCGCAACGTAGCGCCGGAGGTCCTGAACATCATCGCCCTGCCGGTGGGCGTCGGCCTGCAGCCGATTGTGCAGATGCAGGCCGATCCAAACATCGAGTCTTCGGGTCTCGATCCAGCGCTCTTCGGCGCGAACGCTCAGGTGCCGCCCAGGCGCATCTATCAACGCGGAGCGCGATCGCTTCAGTGGCAAGCCGAAGACCGAAACGGCGATACACTTGAGTATTCCGTCTTCTACCGCTCACTTAATGAAACCGCGTTCCGCCTTTTGAAGGACCACTTGCGCGACAACTTCTACACTGTCGATGGGGCCACGCTTGCCGACGGTCGATACGTCTTTAGAATTATGGTCACCGATGCTTTGGATAATCCGGGAGGCCAGGCGTTGACTGGCGAGCGAACGAGCGAGCCGGTGGACATAGACAATACACCGCCGGTCGTGCGAGCCATTGGCGATGCGCAGATTACAGCCGAACGTGTTCGAGCGATCTTCGAAGTGGAAGACGCAACCGGTATGGTGAAGCGCGCGGACGCGAGCGTCGATGGCGGACCATGGCGATCGGTCTTCCCGGACGATGGCATAGCAGATAGTCCTCGCGAGCGATACACCATCGATCTGCCGGTATTGGGCGTCGGCGAGCACACGGTTTCGCTGCGGGCATACGACATCAGCGGGAATGTCGGAAGCCTCAGGCTAGCGGTAAGAAATGCAAGATGAAAAAGGAAAAATGCAAAAGTAGCGTCGCTGCTAAGCCTGCAACGTACGTTTTTGCCTTTTGCATTTTGCCTTTTGCATTCCCTGCACGGTATCGTGCGAAGCGCGTGCGAAAGCGTGCGCCGAACCGGGAATATTGCTAAACTAACCCTGGCTTGGTGGGATGGAAGGCCGAAGGCGCTTGTGGCACCCATCTTGCTCTACAATTGGCCGGCGCGTCTCTTCTCTCTCCCTCCCAAGCGCGCTCATGTGAAAGAAACATGAGGAGGCCACACGTAATTATGAACAAGTTAAAGCGAATTTTGATGACGGCGATGATGTGCTGCATGGTTTCTGCCAGCGTACTCGCACAAAAGCAGGACCCTAATAAGCCACCACCCAAGGAAGAGCCGCCACCCAGAGTAAAGGTGGAGACAGACAAGAATCCGCCGCCTCCCCCCAGGGAAGATAAAAAAAAGCCCTGAAGGAGCTTTTGCGAACCTTCTCACTCAGCTTTGTCGATAACGACGATTGAAGCCCGCCCCCTGCAATACCCGAGGCGGGTTTTGCGTTGTCCGGTTACTGGAGATTTGAACTGCCATGCGATTTCGCCGATTGAGAACTATTTCGTTTATCGCGCTTCTATGCGTTTCGTCGGCAGCCGGCTCTAAGCTGGTTGTAAACGCGCAGACCAACATAGACCGTCGTTTGATCGCGCGCGCCAGCGCGGTCACGGGTGACGACTTTCAAGTTGGAACCAGGACTCCTCGCGGGGCCCGTGTGTTTTCAAGAACGTCACCGCGTCCGCAGGTCCTCAAAGCGATTGACGATGGATTGACCGAGCTCTTCAACATAGCCCGGCGACACGGTTACACGTCGCGACTCGACTATTCTTACTACAACATATTCATAGGCCGCGCCGATCGCACGAGGGACAGTCAGGGCGCGTATTCACCTGACATCGCAGTGGCTGCCGGCCAGTATGCGGGCAGCGGCTATGACCAGGGCGGCTATGTCTTCGCCGCGGGCATGGTGTTGGCATTCAATCCGTGCGCCTTGGTGATAGCTGAGAACGATCAGGATATGGGACGGATTTCAAACGTTGTGCGTTACGAAGGCGAGCACCTGATTCTCTACTATAACGACCGCGCTCTTTATGAGAAGACTGCCGACCACAGTCGCGGCGGCGGTCATCCGATTCTGCAATAGCATCGAGTCATTGATTCATTGGTTCATTGGAACACCAGCCTCAGTGCTGCCCTCTCAAATACGGGGCTCGCAGACTTGTCCAGTGGCGCCAAGATCAAATGAGCAATGACCCAATGACCCACTGACGCGATGTTTTGTGTCACAAACCAGCGCTGCGCGGTGTTTGCCGTTTAAGAGCGGCAAGAACAGCGTCTCCAACAATCGCACGTATAGAAGAGAAATAATAAGGGTTGATTCTGGCGCCCGGTGGCTTCACCTCAGTGCCGGTCACGGCGAGTCATCAACCGAAAGGAATCTCGAAATGGCGAAGCGATCCGTTTTGATATTCGTTCTGACAGTCGGAAGCGCCATCGCCGCGCTGGCGCAGCAAGCGGCCTCCAAAGCTATTGCGAAACCCGAGCCGCAGGCAGCCCGCGCCGAGATCTTAGTGCTTGGCGTCTACCACATGGCCAACCCGGGACATGACATCTTCAACACCAGGGCCGATGACGTGCTGTCACCCAAGCGCCAGGCCGAAATCGCCCAGTTGATCGAGGCCTTGAAAAGATTCCAGCCAACCAGGATTGCAGTTGAGGCTGGTCCGTGGGGCCCGCGGGTTGGGCAGTACTCCGACTACCTCGCGGGAAAATACACGTTGACGCGTAATGAGATTGATCAAATCGGATATCGATTGGCCAGAGAGCTGGGACACAAAACCGTTTATCTGGTGGACGCTGATGGCGAGTTTCCATGGCCGCGGGTAGTGAACTATGCCAAGGGAAGCGGCCGCGCAAAGGAACTGGACGCGATCACGGCAGAGATCGGCAATATGGTGAAGGCGCAGAACGAGTATTTGTTGTCACACACCGTCCTCGAAACACTGCTCTACATGAATGCCGACGAAAAGGTCGCCCGGGAGGTGGGCTTCTATTATCGAGAAGCGCAATTGGGCGAGCCGGGCGATTGGGCGGGAGCAGACCTGGTTGCTGACTGGTTCAGGCGAAACATGCGGATTTATAGCAACGTGACGCGACTGGTTGAGTCTCCCAACGAACGCGTGCTGGTGATCTTCGGCGCGGGGCATCTTGGCTGGCTTCGAAATATTGTCGCAAGCGACCCGAGTTTCCGCCTGCGCAAGCTCAGCGAGATCATTGGGCCATTGAGTCATCGGGTCATTGGGTCATTGGGTCATTGAGTACATTGCGTTATTGATTCATTGACTCAATGGCCAAACGAATCAATAATGAAAAGACGCAATGATCGATTGAAGCAATGACCAAATTCACTCCCTCTCCGCATTATCGCGCCTGCAATCTTTGCGAAGCGATATGCGGCATCGAAATCAGTCTCCAGGCAGGAGAACATCTCGACATCCGCGGTGACAAAGATGACCCGTTCAGTCACGGCTACATCTGCCCCAAGGCCTCTGCCCTGCAGGATATTCATTACGACAAAGACCGGCTGAAGCATCCCGTGCGTCGTACTTCAAACGGTTGGGAGCGGATCGGATGGGACGAAGCGTTTGACGAGGTAACGAAGAACCTCAAACGCCTTCAAGCTGAGCACGGCAGAAATGCTGTCGGCACTTATCTTGGAAATCCGACCGTTCACAGCTCCGGCGCCTTGCTCTTCGCACCAGGATTTCTTCGCAGCCTCCATACGCGTAACAAATTTTCCGCAACTTCCGTTGACCAACTCGCACATCATCTGGCGTCCTATCTAATGTTTGGTCACCAACTTCTGCTTCCTGTCCCGGACCTGGATCGCACGGACTTTCTGCTAATCATTGGAGCGAATCCCGCGGTTTCGAATGGCAGCATGATGACTGCTCCTGGTGTCGGTCGGAGGTTGAAAGAGATTCGCGCGCGCGGAGGCAAGGTAATCCTCGTCGATCCCCGCCGCAACGAAACGGCTCGACTGGCTGACCGTCATGTGTTCATACGTCCGGGGACGGACGTTTTATTACTGCTCGCGCTACTGCATGTAGTTTTCGATGAGGGGCTGACCGACCTGGACGCATTGGCTTCATTTACCAACGGCATGGAAGCGATCGGTAATATGGTTGCTGACTTTCCTCCAGCGAAAGTGGCGTCGATTACTGGTATCCACGCCGATCAAATTCAGCTACTGGCGAGAGAGTTTGCTTCCGCCCAATCCGCTGTCTGCTATGGAAGAATTGGGGTCAGCACGCAGCAGTTCGGCGGAGTTTCTCAGTGGCTGATAAACGTCTTGAATATTGTGACCGGCAACCTGGATCGACCCGGCGGCGCTATGTTTACGCTGCCTGCCTTCGACCCGGTGACAGCGCCGGAGTCATTGGCTCCTCGCGGTAGCTATGCCCGCCGGCACACGCGCGTGCGAAACCTTCCTGAATTTGCCGGCGAATTCCCGGTTGTGACGCTTGCTGAAGAAATCATCACCGAGGGGCCCGGGCAGATTAAGGCCCTGGTAACACACGCAGGAAACCCGGTGCTATCCACGCCGAACGGCCGTCAGTTGGATCGCGCGCTGGCCAGCCTTGAGTTCATGGCATCGATCGATTTCTATATTAACGAGACGACCAGGCACGCGCACATCATCTTGCCTCCAACATCGTCGCTCGAGCGCGGACACTATGACGTGGCCTTCAATCTATTGGCAGTACGTAATACGGCCAAGTTCTCGCCTGCCTTATTTGAACCAGACGGAGATAGGCGACACGACTGGGAGATCTTTCTCGAGTTGCAATCGCGTATGCAAAACGGCCGCTTCTTCGGGCGTGTGAAGCGAAAGTTCATCAAACGGTTCTTCGGACACGAGAGGATGCTCGATCTGGGTTTACGTTTTGGACCATACGGCGGCAAGCTCAAGCCGTTCACTAAAGGATTGACACTACGGAGGGTCAAGCACTCGGTTCATGGAGTGGATCTTGGCCCCTTGTGTTCCTGTCTGCCGGGACGCTTGCGCACTCCTGACAAGCGCATTGAGTTGGCGCCGGAAGTCTTTGTCAAAGATGTGGAGCGTGTGAAGACGAAGTTCCTTGATACGGCACCTCTTCACTCCAACGGCGAGCTACTGTTGATTGGCCGGCGACAGCTTCGCAGTAACAACTCGTGGATGCATA
>JAVHWA010000132.1:0-6491 GCA_032160165.1 Acidobacteriota bacterium | reverse complement strand
GCGAGATAGCCGGTTGAAGGAGCCTGCCAAATTCCTCAGAGACTCCTCTTATTTCCTCCGAATGGCGACCCGCGTCACCCGCTGTGGATTGGCCAGTTTTGACTGGATCCTGGCATGGATCGCTGTTGAATTAGGAATTCCCATGTATCCATTCGACGAAGTCAACAGCGGTTGGCTGCAAGCGCCTGAGAATCCCAATCAGCGTTACGCAGTGACTCATCCTCGCGCCGATTCCGTTGACGGCTTCCGCTCTTTTGTTCCACCCGTGGTTTAGACCGCGTCATCCTAATCTCGTCAACATGCCGCAAAGTAGAGCCGCCGATCGCCACCAGATCGCCACCAGATCGTCGCTTGTGATGCTGGACGTAATTGCAGAGAATGCGTACCTCATCGACCGGCGAAATTGACCTCACTGCTCGGCGAAATCTGATTATCATCGAAGGAGCGCTACCCATGGTAAAGCCAGCCGTCGCACCACAGACGACATATCAGTGGAACCTATTGCCCGATTCTCCCGCGGCAAGCTCGAGAACTGACGACATTTGTTTTTTTGACGAAAAGGTCGGATGGCTGATCAATAGCAGCGGATACGTCGCGAAGACGGATGACGGCGGGCAATTCTGGCATCAAAAGTTTTTCGTCTATCCTGGGCTACCCAGCAGACCCTATTTGCGTTGCATGAGTTGGGGGAATCGCAGCATCGGCTGGTTCGGTTCAGTCACTGGCTTGCCGGTGGTTCCAGTGCCTAAGCCTGACCAGTATCTGAAGACTTTGTTGTATCAGACGAAGGATGGTGGCGAGACCTGGAACCCGGTGTTGAATCTTCCGCAGGGATCCCCAGCCGGGATTTGCGGTTTCCACGCGGTAAATGAGCGTGTCGCGTATGGTTCGGGCACCAATGACCCAGGCTTGCCGGGTCCCGGGATCGTCAAGACAACCGATGGCGGCGCCACTTGGACACTGATCCCGATGGAGAAACACGCCGATAACTTGATCGACATCTATTTCTTTAATGAGAACGACGGATTCGTGGTTGGTGGGAAGAATGCGGCCACATGCCCAACCGACAATCCGGCATATCCAAAGCCAAGGCTTTCCAGATACGGCCAACTCGTGCCGGTTGTTCTCAGAACGCGCGATGGTGGCAAGACCTGGACTAACACGGCTGAAAATACCCAAGGTCTGCCGTGTGGCGAGTGGGGGTGGAAAATACAATTTCTTAACGAAAGAATTGGTTTTATCGCACTGGAGAACTTCCGCGACGCCGCGATTCTAAAAACCACTGATGGCGGCGAGACTTGGGTGCGAAAACACGTCGCAGCGTCTCAGGAAAACATGCCGCCTATCAACAATGACCTCGAAGGAATCGGTTTCATCGATGAGAACACCGGTTGGGTCGGCGGCTGGGGTGATGACTTTAATGGCTATTTCAACAGCTTTACACAAGATGGTGGAGAAACCTGGATCCGGCAAGACTATGATCCTGATAATCCCAGTTCCGGCGACCCCAGATACCGGATCAATCGATATCGTTTCATTGGTAACCCTGTAACCGCTGGGTACTGCTGCGGGCAACAGGTGTTCAAGCTCAGCGCTACTGGGAAAAAATCCGCGTTTGGGAAGAAGACCGCCTTCGGAGGCTTATCGGAGTTTGCACTGCCTCAACCAGCCCGGCGCGAACCGGCGCACAGTGGTCAAGTCTACCGTGCAACGACGCCTATACCGACTGCGCCACTAGCAATGGCTTCGCTGCCTGGATTTGAGATCTCCCAGAAACCAACTCAGCACGGAGAAGTCGAAATCAGCTACACGTTGCCCCAGGACACTCCAAACGTATTTATCGGGCTATGGAATAAATTCGCGTTTCACGTCAGAACACTGATTAACGAAAAGTCACAAGCCAGGGGGCGACAGACCGTCATCTGGGATGGAAAGGATGATGCCGGCAACCCTGTCGGCGACGGGCTGTTCATTTGCCGAATTTGCATTGATGGCGAAGTCGGCGATAGCCAGATGATACGGTTGCTGGGTGCGGTTTGAGGTAGTACCATCCTGCGCCAATGCAGCATCGTGGTTCATCATGGTGATCGCAAGGTCTTCCGAGAGTGAGAACGCAGACGTCGCCATGCCCTCCGAGAGGGCAAAGGGTACCGTCGCAGTCCTGGAATGGCGAGCATGGGATGGTTTCCTGCTCGCGCATGTCCTCGGCGACGATGCGGTGCGGATCCAGACGGATCCCTTCCGCGAATTTCCATCGTCGGAATTCGATCGCGTCAGCGATTCAGTCAGCACGGTCTGTTTCCAAATTAACCTGTCAGTTCGTCGGCGACTCCCGCTGCGGATCCGCGACCTTACCAAGCGGTTCGCAGAGCGAGGGCTGGATGTCGTCAACGGACTCGTCCAGGACATTCGTAAGTCAACCCTCCACGCCCACCTCGGGACAATCGGGCTTTCTTCGCTTGAAGCAGGGCCGACCGGTTCGCCAGACGAAATTCTGTTCGTTAAAACCGAGCTTAACTATGGCGGGGAAATAGAAAGGTTGCTGCCGCCAGAGAACATAGCAGCCGGCGGCCTTGAGCATCTGATCTCCGCCGACGTTGGACCCTATTACTACAAAACCGTGGAACGCGGAATGGTTCAGGAGAGTCTCTGGACGGACCCGACCACCGTGATTGAAAAGTACGTCACCAATGCCGAGAATTCGTTCTACCGCGCTTACTTTTCCGGCAAACAAGTCATCATCGTCAAAGCCTTTGCTCCCGGCATTATTAAGAAGCTGTCGGACGATCCGCGTGACACAAACTTTGTGTCGGACCTCGAATGCCTAACAGCGGGTACTGACGAGCTGCCTCTCAGCGCGAGGTTGAAGCGAGACGTCGCCACATTCGTCGAGAAGACGCCGGTCGAGTTTGGCTGCATCGACATCGTGCATGACGGTCACGATCATCACTACATCGTCGATCTGAACTTGACGCCGTACGCGGGAAAGGGCGCGCCGGATCCTTACCTCAGCGAGTTCCTCATGGCAGGTATCACCTGCCCGCAACGACGCAAGCCTGCGGTTTCCATTCGTACTCCGCTGGCGTGACCCATCCCGGATCAATATTCCCGCCAAACATCTGCAAGCCCCGGTCCGCTATCTGGCGGATCTGCGAAGCGCAGTCCTGAGTCGTGGGGATGGCCGCTCACCATCAGGTTTGGGTAGTCCGCTATATCGTGAACTCCGGCGAAATCAGGTCGTGCATAGCGAGCCGTAAAGCTCAAGCGAGGGAGCGCGGTGGGATTGGGCGGGGAGTTATGAAGCAGGTCATCAAAAATCATAAAGCGTCCGGCGGGCATTGAACAATCAACGATGCGATCAGATTCGCGTGGTATCGCCGCGCGGGTGAATGTACTCCAGTAATTGCTGTTGGGCGGCACCGGAAGATGCGAGCGCCTATGAAGGTGACTGCCGCTGATCACCCGCAACGCGCCGTTCTCCGACGTCGCTTCGTCGACCGCCAGCCACATCGTGACCCACCCTCTCTCCACTTCCCAAAAGTAAGACTCCTGATGCCACGGGATCTCGCGACCGTACGGAGGCTTCTCGAAAAACTGTGACTTGAACAACATCACGTCGTCACCCAGAATTTGTTTAATGGGGCGGATGATCTGCGGAAGGGTACACAGTTCGTAAATCAGCCGGCGGTCGAGATGTCGATCAAACACCAGCCGATCTTCCGGGGCAAACACTTGATGGCAGGGCGCGGTCGATGGGAGCGAGAGCACATCCTGCATAGCGGCCCTGATTGGCCCTGCTCGCTCAGCCGAATAGAGTTGAAAGTCAGTGAGCAGGCCCTCACGCTGGAATCTACTTAATTCGAGCGAACTCAGAGTTCGCGCAGGTACGCTGTCCTCGAGAAGCCTCACTGGGATCGATGCTCCTGGTGGTCTGCCGGCGAACGCCGTGATCTGAGGAGTAGACTAAGCTGGGCCCAGCCATCGACAAACGGATTAAGTTTCTCCCAGCTAATGGTGAAGCGAGATCGGAAGAGCGCGATCAGCGGCTCGGGGGCCCAATGAGCAACCGGAACTTTTCTTGCCACCCCGTGCTCATCGAACATCACATTGCTGTTATGAATCTTCTCCTGCGACTCCTCGGTAACGGAAACGATCATCATCATTGCGCCTTCGGGATGCAACACACTGTCAAGAGCGGCAAGTGCATCGGGCACCAGTTTGAATGGGATATGTACCAGGACATAGGAAAACCAAATTCCATCGAACTGCTCTCTTAGATTTGGCAGATCCAGCAGGCTCATCTTAATCGTCCGTGCTTCCGGACACTGTTCGCGGCAGAGCCGCAAGGCCTGCTCGCTCACGTCAAGCCCGGTCACCCGGTATCCAAGATCGAGCAGTTGCCTCGTGTCCCTTCCTGAATTACACCCCACATCAAGAATCGTCCCTCCCGGCTTGACGGCCGCGGCGAACCGCCGCCACTCCTCGCTCTCCAGGTCGTCCCGTTCCTTCCAGGTCTTTGCGTAGTCGCACCACCCCTCGTCATAGACTTTTGTCACGGCTGCCATAAAGTCCTGGTCATTGGTAAATGGATGGCTACGCTTCATTGGTCATTCGCCTATGTCTTGTCTATGAGGCAGCTCCAACTCGAGAATCCCCAGGGACCTGCTCGGGGCCTTCTTCAATCGAATGACGATTACCATGAACTTCTCAATAAGTTCAACGCGGACGGGCCGATCACAGGGAGTACAGAGAACCACAGCCGGTGTGGCCCTTCAGCTCCGTCAACTGTATTGCTGAGCGCGGGAGTTATTTCGGTGTAGTAGGCGGTGTCAGGCTCGCCGCCGTAGCTTCGGGCAGGTACTGTTCAAAATAGTCTTTCGCCCGCGCTGCGTCAGGCAGTTCTCCCGGCTGAAGCGGTTGGTCGACGACCTCAACCCGGAAGCTCTCCTCCAGCGGCGCATTCCAGATACGCGTGGACAGGTTCACCTTAAAGATGCGGAACGACTTGATGTCTTCCTTGGTTGTCTCGTTGGTTTCGAGGCGGTCGGTCAGATCGTAGAATTCCCGAGGCACGAAATCCGGCCGCAGATTGATGTTCGCAGTCTTCTCGCCGTCGCTGACCCACCATTCATATTTCATCTTGCTGTTGCATTGCATCCCGCAGCCCTCGGCGACCACGACGCTGTAGCGATCGCGGCTGGCGGCGCCCGTTACGTAGTCGATGGTATCTTTCACTCCGGGACCAGGATGACCGCTAACGATGTAGAGATTATCGCGCGCCCACAGATCGTCCTGCGAGAGAGCTTGAGCGGCAACTTGCATAGCACGGAAGCCAACCGCGGTCCCCCACCACAGTGATCCCGGATGCTGACAGATGGCGCCGTCGTAATCCAATTCCAGAACTTCACCCTGGTCCTTAATGCGGATCGTGACACCCTCAGCGGCTTTGACTCGTTCACTTACATTGCTTGACATGCAATCTTCCTCCGATTGACGAGCTGTGACTTCCTTTGACGAGTTCTGATTTAGGCTCTGCCTGTTTTTATTAGGCAAGCTAACGCCCGAACTCTACACGGCGCTTTAACATATCCTGGGCAATTGTTCGCCTACCAGCATGTCGACGATGCGACGCCCGCCAAAGACGGTTTGCATGACCACCCGCCCCGGGCGGTGGTCCGTCACGTCGCCGATCTTCGCGGCTCCTTCGCCAAGCGGATGCGACTTGAGCGCGGCCAATGCGGTTTCAGCATCTTCCTGGGGTACGACGCAGACGATCTTGCCCTCGTTGGCTAGGTAGAGTGGATCAAGACCCAAAATCTCGCAGAAGCCTTTGACTTCGCTGCGAAGCGGAGTGCGGTCTTCGAAGATCTCGATGCCCACCTGCGACGCATCGGCGATTTCGTTCAAGACGGTGGCGAGTCCTCCGCGGGTGGCATCTCGCAGGAAACGGGTACCGGGTACGGCTGACAACAAAGTATCGATCAGACCATGCAGCGAAGCACAATCACTCTCGATGACGGTACTCAACGCCATGTCTCCCCGGGCATTGAGGATCGCTGCACCGTGGTCACCCAACAACCCATTGACGAGGATCACGTCGCCCGGTCGCGCTTTGTCTACTCCCAGGTCCAGGCCTGCGCGAATGACACCCACACCGGCGGTGTTGATAAATAGTTTGTCACAGGCGCCTCGTTCGACAACCTTGGTATCGCCAGTGACGACTTTTACGCCGGCCTCTCGCGCGGTTTCCGCCATCGTGCGGGCTACCATGCGCATTGTTTCGACCGGCAGGCCTTCCTCAATAATGACCGAACACGACAAGTAGAGTGGTATCGCGCCACCCACCGCCAGGTCGTTAACAGTTCCGCAGATTGCCAGCTTACCTATATTGCCACCGGGAAATTCGATTGGCTTCACCACGTAGGAATCGGTGGTGAAAGCAAGCCGATCGCCTAATGCCGACAGTGACGATAGACTGAGGCGCGCCTGGT
>JAVHWA010000126.1:0-91947 GCA_032160165.1 Acidobacteriota bacterium | reverse complement strand
TTGCATGATTTGTCCTTCTTGTTTACGAACGGCAAGAGGTGGGCCTGATCGCTTCAGGCAATGGCGAGGATTAAGAATGACTGCCGACTACCCGACTGACGACGTGAAGATGTGAATGATGCTTGTTAAGAACGTGAGTCAGACTCCAGGATAATAGAGGAAGTAATTCAGCGTCTGACGGCGCGGATTATACATTTCGAAATCCAAAATCCGAAATCTGCAACCCGCACTCTAACAACGCCAAAGGCGTTCGCGAATTACAGCCCAGGATGAAATCCTGGGGGCGGAAGGAGCGAATAATACTCCAACACTGAAAGTGTTGACGAGTTTCGCATGCACCCTCGATTCGGCATTCGTTAGCGTGGTTCGCGAACCCTTTCAGGGTAAAAGCGGATCTACAATTTATGTCATACCCTGGGCGTTGCCCAGGGCTGGAGTTTGCCAACGCCTTTGGCGTTAGAGCCCGGAGTTTTCGTACGGGTTCATACGCTGATGGTAGTGATCCGAACGCCCGATCGGACCTTCCCTTCAGCGCGTTTGTCCGATGGCATTGAAGAGCAGAGGAAAGGTCGCAAGGGATTGGCCGCGGTACTGCGGGCGAAAGCCGAAGAGATAGATCCGGCCTTTGCCCAGCTCAACCTCGACGAGCGCGGCCTTGCCACGAATTCGATCGCCGCCGAGCAGCCAGCCAGATAACAGCGGGTCCGAGTTTTCAGGATAACGTGCGATGACATGAACGCGCGACAACGCCAGCGGATCGCTCTTGATTTCAAAGACGGGCGACTCCTCCGCCCACGCGATGGATTCTTTTGGCATCCCCTTAGCGATTGGATGGGATGTATCCAGCTCGATGCGCAGGATCGAACCGGGCACATAGAATTCCCTGCGCTTCAGACCTTCCGTGACATCGCGCACCGGCAACTTGAATTGCTCGATGGCGAAATCCGAGGCGCGGTTGAGGAAGATGAGCGTGCCGCCCTGTTCGGCGAACTCACGTAGCGCTTTCACGCCTTCGACGCCGAGCCCGCCGGTGTATTCATCAGGCATCGTGCCCTTCTTATGGCCTTCAAGAATTGATTTCGGCGATTGGTCGGGAATGATTATCGCCTCGTAGGTCACCGGTCCTTCGGAGCAGGGATGAGGGCTCTGGAATTTGTGCGCTCTGATGTCTCTATCAGTCATATTCTCCGGTCTTATTATCTCCTCGGGCGAGAACGTACCGGTTTCGCCAAGTACCCAGTTTGTCCACCCCTGGTCATTCGCCGGCACGTGCGACTGATAGATTGCGACGCGCGGCCCGCATGGCCGCCTCCCATACATATACGCGAAGCCCTTCACCTTTCTCGTCATGTAACGCACTGGTTGATGGATTTGCTCTACCTGAACACCCATCAACAGCGGCAAGGTGTGTGCGGTTACGTCATAGGGTGCAATCGGATGTCCAGCCGCGTCCCGCTGATCGGGATAAAGCTGTGAGACGAGGAGCGCCTTAGCGAATCCGCCGTATGGCCGATCCATGCGAACTACAGACTCGTTCGGCACCCCACGTGCGGTCTTTGTGTAGAGTACTTCCACGCCACCGCGTCGAAGAATCTCTTCGAGGTAGTAAGCATTCCTCGATCCTGAAGCGATGCGAAAGCCCCACAACTCGCCCTTCTTCCTTGGCCGCACAGCCTCCTTCCCAATCTCATAAAACCTCGTGAGCCAACGCTCTCGATTTTGCGCGGCGTGCTTCAAAAGAGCGAAAGCGCCAGTCGTCATGTAGTTCGTAATATCGCGCAAGTGCCACTCGCCGCCGGGCCAGACGTCGGGAAAGTTCGCAGACGCCTTTCGCGGGTCGTAATTCTTGCCGTCGCGCAGTTGGTCGAACTTAACCGTGATCGGCGTCGCAATTTTGCACGAGGCTACTTCGGAAAGAATGCGCACCCCGCCGTGATAGTGGGAGTAAGCACGTGAGGGCGACCACGCGTCGTATATCGAATCCGAGGTGATGCCTTTGAATCCTCCTCCTCGCATGTCTGCCGCGATCGCATGACCCAGTTCCGTGTAACCTTCGACGATTTTCTTTGGGACATTTGGCTCGACCGGCTGCATGTAGGGCGGCAGAAACATGCGCGCGCCGTATGCACCCATCTGGTGAATGTCGTGGACGATCTGCGGATGCCATACGTTGTGAATCTTGTCCACAGTGATCTGGGTCTCTTTTTGAGTGAAAGCGTACCAGTCGCGATTGTCGTCGTGCCCTGTGTACTTGTGATAGAGGACGGGAGGGTCCGTTCCTTCGTAAGGCGTGCCCAGCGTGCGGTCGTACCAGTTCTTGACGATGTCTACACCGTCGGGATTGAGCGATGGGACCAGAAGCACAATCGTATTGCGGAGTATCTCCTGGATCTCGGGATCATCACTCGATGCCAGGCGATGCGCGATTAGCATCGACGAGAGATAAGAACCGACCTCATCGGAGTGTATGCCGCAGGTGATGAGAACTATTGTCTTGCCACGCGCGATCAGGGCGCGCGCCTTGCTATCAGGGTTTGGACCGAGAGTTCGCGGGTCAGCCAGTCGCCTCTGAATCTCTTTGTACTCGTTGAGCCGTCTCAGATTCTCGGGAGCGCTGATGGTGGCCATCACGAGCGGGGCATCCATTGTAGTTCGCCCCAACTCTTCAAACTTGACGCGGTCGCTGGCAGCATCCAATCGCTTGAAGTATTCAATCACGCTCGCCCAGCTCGCCAGCTTTCTATCATCACCAGGCCGGAAGCCGAGCACATCCTCGGGCGCGGGCACTGCCGATACAGGGCCGCGCGCATATGGGAGATGCGAGGTGCGAAGCTCTGCGCTCAATGGGCGCTGAATGGCAACGCAGAGGAGAAGGCTTATAGTCAGCGGAAAGACGCGTGTGCGATTGTTCATAGGCTTTAGGCCCGAGTCAGTCTGATTCGTTAAGTTTCCTCATCCAGCAGCTTTCGAAACTCCTGCCACTCTGTTTCTACTCTTTGGTATGTGCGTCTCACACGTACGAAATAGAACAGCAATCGCCCGGACTGAAAAAGCCAGGCCATGTAGAGATAGAGCAGGCATTTCAGAATCAGCGCAACATTGATGAGGATTACTGCAACACTTGTCACCGTTGCAGCGTTTATGCTAACGACCTTTGCTTCAGGGCCTTCCACCAAAAACACAAACAGTGATTGGATGGCCGTGTAAGAGTAGAGCGCGATGACGAGCCTGGGAGATGGACCGAGAAACTTGCTCTGAAGCCGGCCCACGTATAAAGCCATGGCAATGCCGCCGGCAATTCCGCTTGCCAGATTCAAGCCGTAGCGCGCCGATTCCTCGCCGATGGTGGCCGGAAGATTTACAAGCAGGATCTCGATCACCAGAAAGGCGAATACAAATGTGACGCTAACGATGCTCAGAGCGGTATCACTAAGCCCCCGCCTTCGCGGCTTGATGCCCATAGGCTTATTGAGAATGTGAAAGCAGAGAATTACCAGTACGGTATTGCAATTATTGAAGAGGGTAGTGACGATACTTAATGCCTGGCTGCTCAACCCCAAATTGGGAAGACCTTTGAACGCCAGGCAGGCATATAGAAGAAGCCAGGTCCCAAGCACGCCATACCAGTAAACCGTGTATCGCTCGAGCGCTGTTTTTGCTATCTCCCTGGCTTCATCCCACTCGTGTGCGTCCTCATAGCCTGTGGCTTCCTGCATATCCTTATCAAGCCTGTTCTCTTCGCGCGTATTCTTCTGAACGGGAAGAAAACCGATCGGCACACGCAGGAAGAGTGTGTAAACGAGGGCGAAAAGCAGGATGAAGAATTGCGCTATGCTGAGCATCAGCATAGTTCGATCGTTGTCCCACTTGCCGATAACGCCCGCGATCGAGAGCGAAACCGTTGCCATCACACCACCGATCAGGACCCACTTGACCAGTTGACCGGGACCGCGCCGCCAGTCCTGAAATGTAAGCATCCCGCTCGCAGAACCCTCCGCGACGAGATGCTTAGTGGAAGATGGCGCCGGCCCTGTGGCGTCGTACGCAGCATCAACAGCGGTCGTTGAATCCTCGCCGGCGGCTCCCTCTGCCATAACGTAACTATCGGAATCTTCGTCGCCGACTATCCTCACAGCCGCTATGAATCGGTAGCCCACGCCCCGCTTGGTCTCTATGAATCTGCTCTCTTTCGAGCCATCGTGGAGCTTTCCCCTCAAGCTCAAAATTGCCTGTTCGATGGTGTTCGGTCCGGCAGTCGAGTTACCGCACACCTCAGTTACCAGCCTGTCCTTCTTGACGAACTCGCCATGGTTCTCGACAAGGATTTGCAGTATTTCAAACTGCATCCGGTTGAGGGGAATGGTGTGATCTTCGTACAGAAGTTCCTTCCCCTTTATGCTCAGGCGATAACGGTCGAAGACGTACGAGTGATTGACCGGCTTGCTCATATCTCGATTCCGACGATTACGTGAATCTGGTCTTAATTGTTGAGCCTATTGGGGCGCGTCGCTGAAAAGCTTTTCAGAAATCGTTCCGAAGATTTCTATTTTGCCTATGCATGAATCAGCGTAGGGTAAGCAGTGGAGCAAACAGGCTGAAGCTCTGACTGCTCGCCGATATTAGCATTGAAGCATCGAACTATTGAGTCATTGATTCATTTGTTCATTGATTGTTGGCGCGCGACACTGATTCGCCGATGCCGAGGTTCAATAAATCCAATTTATCAATTACCAAATGAATCAATGACTTAATTCATAAAGCTTGCCCTAAGTTTCCCGGGCGAGGTAAAGTATGCGCGACTACCCCTATACGCTCCCCGCTTTAAGAACTCAAGTTGGAGGTCACTAACCGATGGCGACTGTGCCGAATGACCCTGCGAATCCGCCTAACGAGTTTCCAGATATCGTAGGGGCTAAACCGTCGAACCCGTTTCTCTCCAGGTTTACTTCTTACATTCCCGCTGAAGTTCAGATGCGCGAGCTGTCGCTGCGAGCAATCATCGTGGGCACGATTCTGGGAATGGTCTTCGGCGCTTCTTCGCTCTACCTGGTGCTGAAGGTCGGTTTGACGGTCAGCGCTTCCATTCCGGTTGCCGTCATCTCGATAACGCTTTTCCGCTTGCTTGCCAAGATGGGCGCGAAGAACGCGACCATACTGGAAAACAACATCGTTCAGACCGCGGGTTCGGCCGGTGAATCGATAGCCTTCGGCGTTGGCGTCACGATGCCGGCGATCATGATCCTGGGCTTCGACCTGGAGATCACGCGCGTGATGCTCGTTTCGATCCTGGGCGGCCTGCTCGGCATCCTGATGATGATCCCGCTGAGGCGCGCCTTGATCGTGCAGCAGCACGGATATTTGAAGTACCCGGAAGGGACGGCGTGCGCGGAAGTTCTTAAGGTGGGCGCATCCGAAGAATCGCGGGCCGTCGCGTCTGAGGAAGCGAAGAAAGAGATAGCCGCGTCGGGGGCATCCAACATCGGCGCAAAGACAATCTTCGCGGGGTTCGGGATAGGATTTCTCTATTACGCACTGAACAAGGCTTTCTACGGATGGAAGGAAGCTCCGCAAAAAGTGTTCGGCAAGCCGTTTGAGTCCGGCTCGATCAGCGCCGAGGTCAATCCGGCTCTGCTTGGCGTCGGCTACATCATCGGGCCGAGAATCGCCTCGATCATGTGCGCGGGCGGCGTGCTGGCGTATCTCGTTTTGATCCCGGCGATCAAATTCTTCGGTCAGGGTCTAGGCGGCGTACTTCCACCCGGAGATAAGCCCATCGGCGAGATGAGCCCTGGTGATATACGTGGAGCCTATATTCTCTACATAGGCGCCGGCGCGGTCGCTGCCGGCGGCATCATCAGTCTGTGCCGTTCGTTGCCAACCATATGGCATGGCTTGAAAGGCGGACTCAGCGATCTGCGAGGCGGGAAAGCGCAGACTGCTGCCGCGCCGCGAACGGACCAGGACCTTTCCATGAAGGTAGTGCTCGTCGGCATCGTCCTTTTGATGCTGGCGATCGTGTTGTTCCCGCAACTTGGTCTTCAGATAAATCCGTTCGTCGCCATTGGCGGCGCGCTGATGATTATCTTGTTCGGCTTTCTCTTCGTGACAGTCTCGTCGCGCTTGACCGGCGAGATTGGCTCGTCATCTAACCCAATCTCAGGAATGACGGTGGCCACGCTCTTACTCACGTGCCTCATATTTTTGGCAGTCGGCTGGACGGGCCCATCGTACTTCGTGACCGCGCTTTCGATAGGGGCCATAGTCTGTATCGCATCGTCGAACGGCGGCACCACCTCGCAGGATTTGAAGACGGGATTCCTGGTCGGGGCGACGCCAAAGTATCAGCAGATAGCGATCCTGATCGGAGCGGGCGCGTCGGCATTGATTCTTGGCCCCATCCTTTTGAGTCTGAACAATGCGTATACCGTATACGTGCCGCCGACTTCGCTCGAGCCCTTGATCAAGAAGGACACTGCTCCCGACAAAATCCTCACGCTGCCGCCCGGAGCTATCACGACGCCTTACGACGATCCTAATGCCAAGCCCTCAGAGCCTGGCACGTATAAGGTCTTCGCGATGCGAAAGGATTTAAGTCAGGGCGACTATCTGGTTGACGAATCGACAGGCAAGGTCATCTATCAGATAGAGAAGATCGACGACAAGGACCAACTCGTTCCGGTTACGGAATCAGTTCTTCCGGTGAAGACGGGCCTTTCGCCTTATCCGACGGATCGCGTCAGACCGCAGTACTTCGTCTTTAATTACACCGGCGAACCGAAGATCGAGGGCCTGGAGGCGGGCGAGTATCTGCTCGACAGCGTAACGCGAAAAATCTCGTATAGAATCCAGGATGGGAAACCCACGCTCGTCAGCAAAGACGTCTCGAATACCAAGATCGGGAAGGGACTCGGCGAACTACCCAAATATAACGGGCCGGCTGTACCCTCTCTCACTCTCTTGACCTATGGGGCAGCGCCGCCACCGCCGTCGGATGAAAATGAGGGCAAGGGGCTGAAGGATGGCGACTATCTCGTGAACGAGAAGGGACAAGTCGCCTATAAGCTACTCCACAATTTTCCGGCGGATCTAAAGACCGGCGTCCCTCTTGAGCAATTGACCGGCACCGAGAAACTCGCCGGGCCACAGGCGCAGTCGGACCCGAACACCTACCGCGTCTGGTACAAGCCGGATTCGAGCACCGGAGATGTGAAGCGATATCTGGTTGATCAAAAGGACGGATCGGTCAAGTACCTGGTGGATCCAGGTATCAATGGCACCCACAAGTACAGACCGGGCGAGACCACGGAAATCACCAAGTTCGATGCGCCCAAGGCCACGTTGATGTCTTACATCATCAAGGGCGTCCTGGATCGAAAGCTTCCCTGGGGCCTTGTTCTTCTTGGCGTAATGATCGCAATCGTCCTCGAGATGTCGGGCATTCCGTCTCTCGCTTTTGCGGTCGGCGTTTACCTCCCACTGTCATCCTCGTCGCCTATCTTTATCGGCGGAATGATTCGCTGGCTGGTGGATCGCAATCTGCGCAAGAAGATGGCGCACAAGCAACTGACCGAAGAACAACTGGTGGCTGAGGGTGACAAGAGCCCGGGCGTTCTAATGGCGTCGGGTTACATCGCCGGAGGCGCGATCGCGGGAATCGTCATAGCCTTTATGTCGGGATTGCCCGCGCTGGATTCTGTAAACAAGGGACTTGAGAACTGGTCAAAGACCAACAATCCTTTCTACGAAGGAGCGTATTCAGATGTTCTTTCCATGATCCCGTTCATCCTGCTAACATTCCTGCTGTATGCGGTTGGACGAGAATGGATACTTGCATCAAAACCCACGCCATCCGGCCAACTGAGAGAATGAAAGAGCGACAACGTTTTCCGCTCTGAGCGCTTCTATCAGTGTGCGGCGCGGTTGTCGATCGTCGACAAACGCGCCGCACATTCCTTGTGGAGAGACAAAAGACCTATGTATTACAACGGCCTTCGAAGGCGCTCCTGTTATCTTCCGACATTGCTGTTGTCACTGTTTCTGTTCGCAATGCCCCGTGTCTGGCTGGAAGCGCACGGGCAGGCGAGTCCTCAGCGGTCGCCGGCAGAGACGGTGAGCGAGTTCTACAAGACCATGCGCGAAAAACGCTTTCGCGAAGCCTTCGCACTCACGATCTATAAACCCGCGCTCGAAGGGCTCACTGACGCAGAGTTTGAAGAGCTTCGGCCGGATTTCGAAAAGATGGCGGGTGCCATTCCCGAAAAGATCGAGGTAAGCGGCGCACAAACAAGTGGCGATGGGGCAACGGTCTTCGTCAAGATTGCCGACGCGGATAAAACCGCACAGCCTGAACCGGTGGGTCTAATTCGGGATAGTGGCGGAGCCTGGATAATCGGAGACCGTGACAACGCTGAGGTTGTCAAAACCGCGGGCAAGCGGTTCTTCTTCGAAGCCAGAATCGAAACTCACCACAACGAGGTGCAGTCCATGCTGCAAAGAATCAGCCTCGCTCAGATAGCTTACGCGTCGCAACACGACAACCGCTTTAGTGGCTTGCCTGCGCTGATCGCTGCCGGGCTGGTTCCGAAAGATATTGAAACTCCGGACACGACAGGTTACAAGTTTCACGTTACGCTGGCCAACGACGGGAAGAGTTGGACTGCGGGCGCCGAGCCTGTTCGATACGGCCGTTCGGGTCGTCTATCCTATCTTCTGGATAGCTCTGGAATTCGTAGCGCAGATGTTGGTGGAAAGCCCCTGATTTTGCCTGAAGCAAAGAACTGAGCTGAGGCCAGAAAGGTCGGGAATAATCGGCAACGGCAAGGCTCAGCTCGTAGTCTTCGCCTTGATACCCGCCACTTGTCTTTCAACCGCATCGAGGCGCTGCTGAAGAGATTCGGCCCGCTGGGTAGCGTCCAGCGCAAACATTAACGCAAACGCTGCCAGCAACACCGCGGCGGTGATGATCGCCCACCTCTGACCGTCACGCGTGAGCTTGAGCCGTCGCTTTGGCGCGGTTTCGATGCCCGACTGACCCGTATACGGGTCGCCTTCTGCTGGCTGCTTCAAATCAGCGAGCCATTGTTCGTCGAACTGATGAAGAATGTGATAGCTCATAAGATACTCAAGATGAAACCCCAATGACGATCAAGACCGTCCCGCTGACTGTGTTGTAACAATCTGGTTTTCATCTCGCCCCCTCCTAGTTTATCGCCGTCGAAGCCAACTTATCCGTGTCAAAGTCCATGACCCGCTCGCTGTTCTGTTCGATTCGCAGTCGTCGCTCAGATTTGTGTGTGGACTTGGCGGAGTACATCGCCTGGTCCGCGGCGATCAACAGCTGATCGAGCGTCTCTCCGTCAACACCGTAGGTTGCAGTACCGACGCTGATGCCAACCTGGGCGGTGTGCTCCGCGCGCACGTTCAGCGAGAATCGGGAGACAGAATTCTCTATCCGCTCGCGAAGCTCTTCAACCTGTTCCCCAGTTAAGTCCTGAACGATCCCGACGAATTCGTCGCCCGCATAGCGCGCAAGGAAATCGTACTCACGCAATTGCCCCTGAAGAATCCTCGCGACCTCGCGCAGCATCTTGTCTCCCACGCGATGGCCGAACGTATCGTTGACCTGCTTAAACTCATCGAGGTCAAGCATGATGACCTGGAACGGCCGGTTGCTACGGCGCGCGCGTGCCGCCTCTTGTTCGAAGCGAAGGTACATCGAGCGGGCGTTCGGAAGTCCGGTCAAGGGGTCCGTCATCGCATTCGATTCGGCTTCGGCATGATGCATCGAGTTGAAAAGAGCATCGGACGCCAACCGCGTCACGGTCTCCAGCAGGCGCATGTGATCATCCGTGTATTCGTGCAGCTCCATCGAATAGACCGAAATGGCGCCGAGCAGCCTGTCGTCTTTCATAAGCGGCAAGGCAGCCATCGAACGATATTCACTTTCGGCGTCGAGGGTCAGCCCTTCGAAATCCAACTTCGGATCGATGCGATTGATGGCGCGACGATTCGCCAGCGCAAATCCGGTTACGCCCTCGCCGGGGGCTACGCAGCGGTCGCGCAAAAGATGCGCGTTCTTGCCTGCAACGTGCGCCGAGGTGGCATAGGCTTTCAGCTCATCGAATAGATAAACGACGCAGGTGTCGAACGGCACCACGTGCCCCACCTTGTTGACCAGAATCGATAGCGTGTCCTCTATGTCGAGCGACGAGCCGAACGTTCTGGCAATCTCGTAAAGCGCATAGACCTCGCGGTGCGCGTTCTTAATTTGGTCGTAAGCCAGAACCGACGGTCGTTCTTTGGTCTGATGGATATCAGCTTCGATCAGTGTATGCGTTTCACTTTCGTCATGTGCCAAACCCTGCGGCTCAAGCCCAAGCTCGGCGATCTCTTCCTCAAAGCGTGACAGGTTCTTAAGGAATAGGTTGACGACCTTTGGATCGAAGTGTGTGCCGGCGCCGCGAAGCAGCAGCGCCACGGCCTCATCGGTCGTCATACCTCGGCGGTACGGCCGGTCCTCGCGCACCGAATCAAAGCAATCTACGACAGCGATTATCCGCGCTGTAATCGGAATCTCATCGCCTTTCAAGCCGTTGGGATAGCCCAGGCCGTTCCACTGTTCATGGTGGTGAAGGACGATGGGAACAACCGGGTAAGGGAAATTTACGCGCTCGAGAATTTGCGCCCCCACCGTTGTGTGGATTTTCATCCGCTCAAATTCGGCCGTAGTTAAACGTCCCGGCTTATTTAGGATGTGATCGGGGATGGCGAGCTTTCCTATGTCGTGCAAAAGTGCCCCAGCCTTCAGTGCTTCGATTTCGGCGCGCGATAGTCCGAACACCTTCCCCATGCCCGCGGCGTAAATCTGTACGCGCCGGACGTGGCAGTGCGTGGTCTGGTCTTTAGCGTCGATTGCAGTCGCCAGGGCTTCGACGGTTGCCAGATGGAGCTTGCCCAACGCATCGGCTTCGCGCGTTCTTTCGTTCACTCGCTCGAATACCACTCTCGCGGTTGCGTAGGCAGCGGCGGTGATGGGAATACCCAACAGCACGTAGAGAAAGCCAAAAGCTGAAATCGCGCCGTAGATAAGGCCTGCCGTACAAGCCGCCGCACCCAGGGTGACGCTTGTCCAGAGATAGCCATCGCGCCAGAAGCTTCGAAAAGAGCGTCGCTTCCTCAAAGCGTACATGGTGGCGACTGATAGCCCGTTTAGAAGGTAGTGGGCCACTGCCATGACGGCGAGCGGCAGAAGCAGTTGATCTGAGCGTAGTCGAATGGTTCCCAGGGGACTGATGGTTAGGTGCGAGTATATCGCCATCGTGTAATAGAACGCGTTACCCGTGACGAACGTGACGACCGCCATCATCGCTGGGGCGCCCAACCAACTCGTCGCCTTTTTCGTGGCGCGGGTCGAGCCAAGGAACGCGTCTACCACGCTGATCATTATCGCGGCTGGAATGCCGAGAAAAATTACTGTTAGGAATGTAAACGTATCGCCGACGGTGACGCTCGCCGTCGTGCCCGGTATGCGAATCGGGTAACAGCCGGTAACGATCACCAGGCTCAGCAAGGAAAGAAACTGCGCCCATTCGACCGCGCCGAAGGTGAGGCACTGAACGAGTGCCCATACGCCTGTGAGTGCGCCTGCGGCAACCATCACGTACCAGTAAACTCTGGCAGCGCGATTGTAGTCAGACATCTCTATGAGTTTCACTTACCCGCTCCAGTCTCTGCGACCGTGAGTTGCTTGATCGAAGGTTTCAGGCCGATTCATGGTAGTAAGCTGTCCATCTCAACATCCGTAGTTCGATCTCGATTGACCCCATTCAAAGTCCGATGCCGGAAGCGAGGCAGAGGAGCAAGTTCCGCACTCGCTTCCGGCGAACCGGACGGGGCAAGGGCGGACCAGTAAAAGGCGCTCGGCCCGCCGTTGTGGGGGTGAGATCTAGGTCCCGAGCGTGTCCGTCGCACTTTTTGCCTTCGGCGCAATCACTCGGGGTTGTCAATTCGTGCGGCTTTCGGACTCCGTGCGGAGAGTCCGTGAAGCGCTTGTGACGCTTCGAGCCGCGCACTCTGGACAACAAGCTCTGTGCCGCGGACTCTCGCCCGCCGATATTCGGAGTGAAACCGCGTGAAGATTATGGTTAGAGCGTAGCTGCGCTTCGTCGGAAGGTAAGCAAGTTTGAGCTTGCGGTCATGGTGACAGGTCAACCTGATAAGTCGGTCAGTTCTTTGATTGCGAATTCGGCGCGCTTGTCGAAGCAGTCTTTGAGACTTCTCTTGTCACGGTGGTTAATGTTTTGTGAGCCCTCGCCAACGAAAATCCGATTTAAACGCGGAGGTCGCAGCGGTCGCAGAGAGTAAAGATGAGCTTACATTCTCTTCTTATCTTTTCGACCTCTGCGTCCCCGGCGTTTAGTCTTCTCGTAGTCCGTTTCAGACGCACCATCGGCGTGCTTCCAACTCAGAAGTCGCGGCGGTGAAGAAGAGTTTGACAATGATCGACACCTGGATGCACCCTCGTTTACTAAATTCATATGATGGAGCGTGGCGCGTTTGAGTAAGGAGGCGGGGAAGGTAGTTGGTGCGGAGAAACCATCGGGATTCATCGAGGTGCTTCGCGTCAACCGTAACTTTCGACAGCTCTGGTTGGGTCAGGTCGTCAGCCAGCTTGGCGACTGGTTCGACACGATTGCGCTTTACACGTTGCTCCTCAATCTGACGGGATCCGGACGCGCCGTCGGGCTGCTCCTGGTCGCCCGCTTTGTTCCAAGCTTTATCGTCGGTCCACTTTCGGGCGTCATTATCGATCGCTTCAGCAGGCGAATGATAATGATCGTTTCCGACATCGTGCGGGCCGTAGTGGTTCTTGGATTTCTTTTTGTGCGTCGTCCCGAGCAGGTTTGGATTATTTATGCATTGACGATTCTTCAACTCGTCTTCTCGACGTTCTTCGAGCCCGCCAAAACTGCTGTTATCCCTTCGATAGTCTCTGGTCGTGAGCTGCTCGCCGCCAATGCCGTGTCTTCGGCCACATGGTCGGTGATGCTTACGCTCGGCGCAGCGTTCGGCGGGTTGGTCACCGGATGGTTCGGGACGGACGCTGCGTTTGTTCTCGACTCGCTGACCTACCTGCTTTCAGCTCTTCTGATCGCCAGCGTACGCTTTCCCAAGCGTGCACCTAGAGTCAAAAGCAAATTGACGATCGCCAAAGCTCTCGGGATCACAGACACGCTCGAAGGAGTGCGATACGTCTGGCAGCGGCCTCGCGTCTTTGCGTTGATGATGGTAAAGCCGGCCTGGGGATTTGGTGGCGGCATCCTCGCGCTGCTCGCTGTATTCGGGGAAAAGATATTCCCTGTCGGACAAAGCGCCGCAACGGGCATCGGGATTCTATATGCTGCCAGGGGAATCGGGACCGCCATCGGACCGATAGCAATGCGGCGCATTGCCGGCGAGACGCGCCGGCAGCTACAGACCGCAATCGGCATTGCTTTCCTGATAGGCGGAGCTTTTTACATCGCGTTCGGTCTGGCCACGAACTTTGCCCTGGCGCTGGTTGTGTTGATGATCGCCCATACGGGAGGCAGCGTGCTGTGGGTAAACTCAACCGTCCTGCTGCAGAGCGCGATTGAAGACAAGTTTCGCGGTCGCGTTTTCGCCGCCGAGCTCGCTCTATTCACGTTAACCATGGCTGCCTCGAACTACCTGACGGGCGAGCTACTGGACCGTTTCCACTACTCTCCGCGCACCGTTACAATCGGGATCGGCGTTTTCTTTCTGCTTCCTGGTTTGTTCTGGTTCATAACGGAAAAGTGGTGGAACGACGGCGGCACGGAGTTGATTACCGAAAGCCCGGAACGCAGCGCGACCGCAGAGACCGCCAAAGTTTCAAGCTGAGTGGGCGGGAACAAGAGATGCGAGTCACGATAGACATCATGCTCCCCCAACATTGGGTTGAGGTGCGCCGTATCTATCTCCAGGGGATCGCGACGGGCAAAGCTACGCTAGAGACTGAAGCGAAAGAATGGGAAGAATGGAACGCGAGTCATTTAGAGCGCTGCCGACTCGTAAGTAGAGCTGACGAAGCGATCGTGGGTTGGGCCGCACTGAGCGCTGTTTCGGCGCGGAGCGTCTATTCCGGTGTAGCGGAGGTCAGCGTCTACGTTGGCGAGCGGTTCAGAGGTCTCGGCCTTGGCCGCAAGCTGCTAGAGGCACTGATCACTTCCTCAGAGGAATGCGGAATTTGGACATTGCAGGCCGGCATACTTGCAGACAATGCCACCAGCCTTGAGTTGCATGGAAAGTGTGGCTTTCGAGTTGTTGGGACGCGGACGCGAATCGGCAAGCGGAACGGTACATGGCGAGACGTGGTTCTAATGGAACGTCGTAGCACGGTCGTGGGGTTGGAATGAAGCTCAAAGTCGGGGTTATGGGTTCGGCCAATGACACGCTGCCCGGCGGAGTGCCGGATAGTTTGCGTGCCACAGCGGAAGCGCTTGGCGAGGCGATCGCGTCTCGAGATCTTTTCTTGTTGACCGGTGCTACCACTGGAGTAACGCAAATCGTTGCCAGTAGCGCGCGAGCCGCCGGTGGATTTCACCTAGGCATCTCACCTGCCGCCAACGAAGACGAGCACCTGAGAAAATACGAGCTCCCACTCGAAGACTGTGACTCAGTTATCTACACCGGGTTTGGGCTCAAAGGCCGTAACGTGGTGCTGGTGCGCTCATGCGACGTCGTGCTTTTCATCGGCGGATCGATGGGATCGCTAAACGAGTTCACCATCGCGCACGATGAAGGCCGCGTCATCGGTTGCTTGACGGGAACGGGAGGGGTTGCCGACGAAGCCGAACGCTTGCTGCGAATCTTCCCCAAGCTAAGCGGAGCCTGTGTGCTTCATGGCGATGATCCGAAGAGGCTTCTGGCGGCATGTCTGGAAGCATTCGAGCAAACGAGAAAAGGCGAATGATGGTCCGAGGGCACGGCAGCATGTGGTCCTTATGAGAAGGAGAACTTCATTTCTCATCTGCGCAGCTTTTCTGCTTCTTGCTGTTACGTCAAGTGGGCAGAGACGGAAGTCGAGCGAGTTCTTTCGCATTTTTGATAATGGTCGTTGGGGGTTTATCGATAGGTCAGGACGGATAGTCATCAAGCCGCAGTTTGATGCCGCCTGGAGTTCGACCGAAGGCCTTGCTGCTGTCCTGATTGGCGAGAAATGGGGATACGTAGATGTGTCAGGACGCATGGTGATTCCTGTTCAGTTCGATGGCCCCGGCGAGTTTTCAGAAGGTTTGGCCGCCGTACAAGTCACCGATAGCTCCGGAAGATTCATGGGCAATTACGGTTTCATCGATAAGACCGGAAACCTTGTAATAGATGCTAAATTTGAAGCTGCCTCAGATTTCTCTGAAGGCTTAGCCGGGGTCGAAATTAATCAGAAGTGGGGCCTGATAGATAAGACGGGTAGGTTGGTTATGGAGCCTCGATACGACTGGATACAACCGTTTTCTGATGGGCTCGCACTCGTGATTGTCTCGGATAAGAAAAGAGCTCCGGCGCTTTACTCGGAGCCAGAATTCCCGATGGTAGGCAAATACGGCTTCGTCAATAAGCTCGGGATGATCGTGATTGAGCCAAAAGCCAGGTGGGCAGATGATTTCTCCGGCGGCCTCGCTCCTGTGAAGATCAATGACAAGTACGGTTACATCGATAAGAAAGGAAGAACAGTAATCAATCCGCGCTTCGATTTTGCAGATGCTTTTTCTGAAGGGCTAGCCGTAGTAAGAGTAGGCAAGAAGTTTGGCTATATAAATACACGAGGTAAGGTTGTCATAGGACCTGCATTTGATGATGCCATGTACTTCAACGAAGGCTTAGCTGCGATTCGAATCGGACCGCCCTTCGAGGGCAGGTATGGATACATTGATAAGACTGGAAGGATCGTCATAAAGCCCCAATTCGAAGCCGCCCTCTTTTTCTCGGGTGGACTTGCAGATGTGGACATCAAGGGAATGTCGGGTTACATCGATAAGACAGGAAAATTCGTTTGGAAGAGGGCCAATTGATCCGATGGAGTAACGCAGATTACGGACCTACGAAGACGATGGATACTGAACGAAAGCTGCATCCGGACATTGTCCACATACGGCGAATCGATAGGGTCCTGCTCACCGGAGACCTGGAAGATGCGCTCTGGGATTCGGCCCAGCCGGTTCCAATTTCACGATACTGGTCCGGAGAAGAAGCGCCGGTCGGCCGTCATCTGGAGGCGCGTCTTCTCTGGTCGAGCGTTGCACTTTACGCGCGTTTTGTCTGTCGACAGGACGAACCGTTAATCATCAACAGCGATCCCCAAATCGAACGAAAGACCCCGGGCCTGTGGGACCGCGACGTCTGCGAGATCTTTCTTTCTCCTGATCTCGAGCACCCGGGACGGTACTTTGAGTTTGAAGCTGCGCCGACAGGTGAATGGGTTGACCTGGCTATTGAGAAGACGCCGGACTCGCGTGAGACAGACTGGGAGTTCCATTCAGGAATGAAAGCGTCTGCGACGATTGGTCCCGACTCTGTTCTGACGATGATCAGTATTCCATGGGAGGGATTGGGCTATCGACCTGAAGCGGGAGCTCGATGGAGAGGAAATCTAACCCGCTGCGTCGGTGACGGCGAAACGCGAGGCTATCTTGCGTGGCAGCCGACGTACACAGAGCGTCCTGACTTTCATGTTCCCGAGGTCTTTGGCGAGATGGTTTTTCGAGCTTGAGTTGAGGGGATTAGTTTTGCCTCGGGAGTCATTGTTCATGTCAGCCTTTGCGGCGGGGCGCAGCCACCGCCTCACGTCCGGCGGCAAAGCCGCAGCCACTCATCATTTCCTCAGGGTCTCCACATACGCGCTGAAAGTTGTGCGGTGAGTAACGCTCATTCGCTCAATTTGGACTCCGACGAGGTAGCCTCGGTCGCCGCCAGGGTCTTCGAGCGGGCTATAGCGAACTGGTGTTCCGTAAATCTCAAGAGGCCCGGAGGGAAGAGCGAGAGTGATCTGTAGTGTTTGGTTGGATCCCGTTATGTACTTGCCGCCGGCGCGAATCGTCGGAACGATCACAGCCAACCCGGTAGCGCTGATGTCCCTGGTATAGCCGGACACCCTTAAGCCAGGTCCGGCGCTTCTGGAAGTAGACCCTGGCGATGGAACCATCAACGCCAATTCCACTTCGAGACGAACGCTGTGCCGAGGCGCACGCCGACGGTTACCCACAAAATCCCGCAACCGATTCACAATGGAACGTATTAACTCGGGCATGTAAAGATTAACCTCCTGAGAACGTCATGTTCTCAAGAGCCAACTGGGAGAGCGAAACGACGTCGGCTGAAGTAACTGGGCAAGAGGGACAGCGATCCGACAATTGCAACTTTCAATCGCCTTCTGCGCCTTCTGCATTGTAAAGCGCGAAAGACGAATCGTAAATCGCAAAATGACTGGAGCCGAATCCACTCTGGCTTAGCCATTGTCAGTGGTTCAGTTTGAGATCTCATTAACACCTGGCTTCAGCCAGGTGACCGAGAGCTCCCATCCCCTTCTGTCATTTTCATCGGCTTGCGGTGCAAGCCGATGAAAACGGCCCGTCCTTTTGGCTGCTCCCTATCACCTGACTGAAGTCAGGCGTTAGTGATAGTGACGACCAGCCTTGAAACTGAACCAGTAACCAGTCACGCTCTGTTTCTTGACAAAGCAGCCTGCATCGCATTCAATCGTTTGAGGCTGGTCGTGGGAGCGAGATCGCGTCTACGACTAGCCGGAACTCTTTCTTTACAACTCCAAATATCGCCGTGGGTGAATGTCGACTCCTTCCAACAGCACCGCTCCAACCGCCACGCTTCTGATTGTCGACGATGACGCCGGCGCACGTCGTCAACTGCGCCAGATCTTTGAAGGCGCGGGCTATCGAACAATTATCGCGTCGGATGCACCTAAGGCTCTAAGCCAGCTTCATAAACAACCTTGCGATCTTGTTATCCTCGACATCGAAATGCCGGGCGTTGATGGTCTTGCGTTATGTCGGCTATTGCGCGCGCAGGCGGCCACCAAACAACTGCCGATCGTCATCTTTTCGGTCGGAGACGACGAGAACCGAAAGGTTGAAGCCTTTGCCGCGGGTGCGGACGACTACATCGTCAAGCCTTCGACTCCCAGAGAAATACTCACGCGCGTAAGCGCACATTTGGAAACAGCGCTGCGCGAGTGGGCGCTTGTCGGCAGCAACGTTGAGCTCAGATTTTTGGCCGACCTTGGGCGCGGCCTCCTGCGGGCCATCGAACCGGAGCAGGTGGTGCGTCATGTCGCTGGCGCAACCTACGAAGGAACAGGCGCGGTGGTCTGTGCTGCAGCGGTGACGATCAATCAGGAGCAACTGGCGGTCTGTGCTTTTGATCGGGAGGGTAGCGCTGAAGATGTCACGCTCTTGCATATGGATCGGCTCAAGGCGTGGCTGGTATCGCAAGCTTCCTCCACCTCTGTGCTGGTGGATGATGCGGAAAGGTTTCTTCTTAAAGATGACGAGCACAGCGTGGAGTACGTCGCGCCTTTGCGCTTCAGCGGTCGCACAAAAGGCGTCATCGTCGCCGGATTTGATAACGTCAACGATTGCGGTGAGACGCAGGCCAGGCTGGTCGATGCAGCCGCCCAACAGGCCGCGCTGGCGGCACACGTTGCGGCGCTGTATCAGGCGGCCCGCCAATCCTCGGCATCGCTCGCCAAAGAAGTCGAACATCGAACTGCAGAGGCAGAAGCTCAGCGACGCTTCACCGAGGCAATTATCGACAGTCTTCCTCTCTCGCTATACGCAGTCGATCGCGACTATCGCATCGTTGCCTGGAACCGCAATCGTGAACTGGGCGGGCAGGGCATCCCGCGCGGTCGAGCCCTGGGCCGAAATATCTTCGATGTCCTGACGCGACAACAGCGCGCAATCCTTGAGAGCGAATTTGCGCGCGCGTTCGACGCAGGCGAAATCGAGCGCATTGAACAGGAGACGACCGGTACCGACGGCGAAGCGCACCACTGGCTTGTCAGTAAGATTCCAATGCGCGCCGGAGGTGACGGCGAGGTCACTCACGTCATCACAGTCGGGGAAGACATCACTGCGCGGGTGGAAGCCAATCGCGCAGTAGCTCGTGCCGAAAAGCTTGCCGCGGTAGGCAGGCTCGCAGCCGGCGTGGTACACGAAATCAATAATCCACTGGCGACTATTTCCGCTTGTGCAGAGGCGCTCGAGTCCCGTCTTCACGAAGGGGCGTTTGATTCGTCTCCCGAAGTCGACGATCTGCGTGAGTATCTGTCGTTGATCAGGAGCGAAGCCTTTCGCTGTAAATCAATCACGAATGGACTGTTGGATTTTAGCCGGACGCGGGCCGGCGAACACTTGCCGGTTAACATCGGAGAGATCATCAGCTCTGCCGCGCGGTTGGTTACGCACCAACGCCGCGGGGACAAGATCGAGATCCGAGTCGAAGTATCCGACGACGTGTCACCGGTGTCTGGCGACGAAGGCCAGTTAAAACAAGCCGTCATTGCGCTCGCCACAAATGCGATAGACGCGATGGCCGAGGGCGGCAGACTGACGTTGCGAGGTCGTAAGGAAAACGGCAACGTATTGATTGAGGTGTGCGACACAGGAATCGGCATCGCCCCGGAAAATCTGACAAAAATTTTCGACCCATTCTTCACCACCAAGGAGATTGGGCGCGGAACCGGGCTGGGGCTGGCAGTCTGTTATGGTATTGTTGCTGAGCACGGAGGGCGACTGGATGTGCAATCCGGAGTCGGAACTGGAACAACTTTCACGATTTCGCTTCCAGCCGTAAATCCAGAGGACGGAGACTGATGATTTGAGCGAGATGAAGGGCGCGCGACTTCTGGTTGCCGAAGATGAAGCAAATCTGCGGCTGGTGATACAGAAGGAGCTCCAACGCCTGGGATATCGAGTGGATGTCGCGCCCGACGGCGAGGCCGCGCTCCGGCGGCTGGAAGAAGGCAATGTCGAGGTCCTTCTATGCGACATCAACATGCCTCGAATGGACGGAATGGAACTCCTGCGACGAGTTCACGAGCGTCCGAACCCGCCTGAAGTAATAATGCTGACTGGGCATGCGACCGTCGAGACGGCCATCGAGGCCATGAAGCTTGGCGCGTACGACTATCTCTCAAAACCTTACCGCATCACCGAGCTAGACGCGTTGGTCAAGCAGGCTGCCGAGAAACGCCGCCTGCGCGTCGACAACCAGCGACTCCGACAGCAACTTGCCAGACAATCGCCGATGCCGGAAATCGTCTCGAGCTCCGTCGACATGCGCGAAGCCATGCGGCTGGTCGAGCGCGTCGCGCCTTCTGATGCTTCGGTGCTGATCACCGGCGAATCCGGAACAGGCAAGGAGCTTGTCGCTCATGCCATCCATCGGTTATCCACTCGCGCGGACTCTTCATTCATCGATCTTAATTGCGCTGCCTTTCAGGAGTCGCTTCTGGAATCCGAGCTCTTCGGTTACGAGGCGGGGGCCTTTTCCGGGGCCAAGGGTCGAAAGCTTGGGTTGATAGAGCTCGCCGACGGCGGAACGCTCTTCCTTGATGAGATCACCGAACTACCCACGCAGCTTCAGTCAAAACTATTGCGAGCAATTGAGACGCGGACGTTCTATCGCGTAGGCGGAGTGCGCAAGGTCGAGGTAAACGTTCGAATAGTAGCGGCGACAAATCGAAATCTCGACGAGGTTGTGGCGGACGGACGTTTCCGTTCGGACCTTCTTTATCGAGTCAATGGCTTTCAAATAAACCTAACGCCTCTGCGCGAGCGGTCCGAAGACGTCGAGCCCCTTTCTCTACATCTACTAAAGCAGGTAGGCGGTGCCAAGCCAGCCGACCTCACGCCCGAAGCATTAGATGCGCTTCGCGGCTACAGTTGGCCGGGCAATGTGCGACAGCTCAAGAACTGTCTTGAGCGCGCCGTGCTGCTGTCGAACGACGGAAGGATTACCGTCAGCGAACTGCCGCCAGAGATCGCGCGTCCCGTGGCGCCTTACGTTCCAGTTGCCGCCAACAGAGACTCATCGTCGCCGCAGACAGTTAATATTGCGCCCGGTGGCGCCTCGCCGTCCTCGTTGCGCGAAGTAGAACGCCAGCAGATCCTGTCCGCGCTCGAACAAACAAGTTGGCATCGCGGCAAGACGGCGGAAATCCTTGGCATCTCACCTTCCACGCTTTATCGGCGCTTGCGTGATTACAATTTGGATCGGCGAGGTTGACTGAGCGCCGATCGAGGCTCTTTTGCTAGAAATATATTCTTGTCGCTTGGGGGCGTGAAGATACGTTTATGCTTTTGATCCGGTCGAACTAATAGCAGGTTCGATACCGAGAAGGCAACAGCGACTCGTTGAGGCGTGGGACGAATTGCATCAGCAAGAGTTGAGACGGGATTGGGAACGATTACAAGCCGGTCAAAGGCCCCTACCACTCGAGCCGTTGCGATAAAAGAGGTGAGTATGACCCACGCAATACACCGCGTCGAATCGTTTGAAATTGTCCAGCCATACACCTTGCTAGTAAGATTTGATGATGACACCGAGCAGACGATAAACTTCGAGCCTGTTTTGGCGGGAGAGATGTACGGGCCGTTGCGTGATGTGGAAGTTTTCAATAGGGTTACAATTGATCCGGAAGTTCACACATTGGTATGGCCTAACGGGTCTGATTTTGACCCTGCGACCTTACACGACTGGCCCAAGCATCTTAAGGCACTGAAAGCCTGCGCTGATAATTGGCGCTCCGTCCCTGCCTAATATTCGCTGAGCCGTACTCCTCCGCGAATCACTGTTTACTCTGGAGAAATGATGAGACTTCGCCGCCGTTCCTACGCCCATTCGCTCAAGTTGTTTTCTCTGCTTTTGTTCTGCGCCTTTGCGGGATTGGCTGTTGTCTCACGCTCTTGGGCGGATGCAGGGACCACAGTTTCGGTAGCCACTCCTCGGTTAAGCGAACTGGCCACAGAGAATCATCCACCTGAGATGGACGAGGTGCGCTTTAAGCGCGTCGGAGTCGGGCAGCGTATTTTTTTCGGACTCTCGGTAATAGACGAAGAGACCGACGATCTCCGCGTCGAGATGACGCAGAAGCCTGCGTCGGCGAAATACAATGAGAAGACACTAACGGTCGACTGGACCCCGCGAAAGACAGATGGCAAAGTTGGAAAATTCGCCGTCCGCATCACAGAGTTTCCACGCGATGGCGGCGCGCCGCGTACGATACTCAAGACCTTCAGTATCGATATCGAGCCGAAAGCTGTTCCCCTTCCTACCGTACCCACAGCGCCGCTGGCGGTTGAAACGCTGATCTCGATTACGGACCCCGAACGGCTGGCATCGGCAAATGCACGCTGGCCGATCCTGGCGCTGTTTGACCGCATCGCGGCAATCGAAGCGAGCAAGCAGATCAAGCAGGGAGGCGATGTGCTTCCCAGCACGGGAGCCAGTCTTTTCAACGACGCGCTGCATAATCTCGCAGCACTTCATCACAACGACGAGATCAATCCCGACAGCGCGAAGTTCAACCCGCAGTGGAAGGCAGAGAACTGGCGCTTGATCATGGTCCGCCCTCGTGTCAACAAACGCATCTTTGAGCTTAGGCTCGTCTATCGCAACGTGGTCGCCGCCGAGCCGGTCTTCCTAATGCCACGTATGCGGATCACTCGATTGAAGGACCCGGACCTGGATAAGGACGACGCGGCGCGACAAAAGAACAACAAGGCCTTCGCCACGCTGCTCCACAACGCGTTCTTCGACGGGGTCGACCTGAAGCCATTCGTCGCTCGCGATAAGAAGAGTTACGGCGAAGCGCTGTCGGACTTTATTTCCAGCGTTGTCACCTACAACGACAAAGACGATCCGAACATGCAGGCGAATTTTGCCGCGCTTCCGCACAATGCGCGACTCGGGGGCGATGACACGCTCGACGAGAAAGGTCATTACCTGCGTGGCGACGGCTGGGCGTTAGGAGTGATGAAGGTAGTGCCGGTTGACCGCGAGGGAAGGAAGGTGCTGGCGTTAAGCAATCTCCCCATCGACGGATTTGCAACCAGCATCAAGCTTACGCCTGATGGTACCGGCTACAGACGCGTCCCCGCGCCGGCATTTGATCCCAAGAGCTCGATGTTCATCGCGGGATGGGACAAGCTGGTCGACGTGGGTAACTTTTCCGCCATTCCCGACGACCACGATGGCACAGTTAAGCCCAGCACGATCGATGCATCGAGCGTCTCGCACGCCTTCAAACAGAAGCACATGGTTGCCGAGACGGCGCTGGCGGATGCTCGTCGCCGTCTATTTGAAGAGCGCGGGATGACCTGCATACAGTGTCACGTGAGAAACTTTGATGAAGGCGACTATCTGAACTCCGCCGTTAAAAACCCGAAGGACGGAAGTCCAGGAATGGGACGCGCGATCCCCAGGCTGTTTTTCGTATTAACTCCTGACGAGCATCGCAGCGAGTTTTTCCGGCGCAACGAGGAAGAGCAGATGGGTAATCTCAAAGGCGTGATGCGGGACTACCTGGATATCAAGATTAACCTCGAAACCCCGTTTGCAGGAGACTGGCCCTTCAAAACGCGCAATGGCCGAAGCTAGAATAACAGTTTCGAGTTTCGGGTTTAGAGTGTAGAGTTAGGAACCCTCAACTCGGAACTCGGAACGCGGAATTCAAAACGACCCTATGGCTGTTGCAACACCCCACAACCCAGCAACGCCTACCAACAGCTTCTCTTTTTCGGCGAAACGACCGAAGGAAGCTGAGGCTGAATGGTGGCTCGGTCCCATTAAATGGACCGCGCTCGCTATCTTCATCGCGGTCCCTCTTTTCGCACACATGGCGTTTATGGAAACGCTGGCCGGACGCATCGTATGGACCGTGGTTGTTGCGGGAATTCCACTCTTCATCGTTCTCATCGGCTATCACCGTTGGCGACGGGTCTGCCCACTCGCGTTCTTCTCCCAAATTGCGGTGCGACTGAAGCGGCCGGGTATCCTTAAGGCGTCTCCGTGGCTCGAAGCGAATTATTACTACGTATCGTACGGCGTTTTCTTCTTCTCGCTGTGGATGCGTCTGATCGCCACCAACGGCGACGGTCATGCGATCTCGGCATTCTTCGTAATGATTTCGCTGGCCGCGCTGATATTCGGGGTTTTCTATACAGGCAAGACATGGTGCAATTACATCTGTCCGCTCTCGTTCATCGAAAAAATCTACACAGAGCCCCACGGACTCCGCGAAACAAAGAACTCACAGTGCACCAAGTGCACCGCATGTAAGAAGTCGTGTCCGGATATCAACGAAGAGAATGGGTATTGGAAAGAGATTGAGTCGCGACCCAAGAGGTTCGTCTATTATGCCTTTCCCGGGCTGGTCTTCGGATTCTATTTTTACTATTACCTGCAGGCGGGGAACTGGGACTACTACTTCAACGGCGCCTGGACCAGACAGTCAATGGTTATGCACTGGGCGTTTAAGCCCGGATGGAATGCAGAGACCGCCGGTTTCTTCTTCGCTCCGTCCGTTCCGCGCGCCCTGGCCTCGATTCTTACGCTGGCGGCGTGTTCGCTTGCCAGCGTTCTACTGTTCAGGCTGCTCGAGCGTCCGGTTGCTAACGTGCTCAAGCGACGCGATCCGGAAATGGAATCGGGACGCCTCCCGCATGTGATGTTTACCCTCGCGGCCGCGACGGCATTCATTACCTTCTACACGTTCGCAGGGGCGCCGACGCTTTGGCGCGCTCCCTGGGCTGTTCCACACATTTTCATAATCATTGTGGTCTTGACCGCGACTCTTTACCTCGCGCGCCGCATGCGTCGAAGACAAACGTCCTTCGCCGAAGAAACCCTGGCGCGCAACGTCATAAAACGCTGGGAATGGACCGACAAACCGCCGCGCGATCTGCACGACGCGTTTCTCATTCACAACATTCGCACGCGTGAGAGCGCGAAGGGCGCCGCCCAGGTCCTGGACATCTACAAGGACGCTGTGCGCGAGGCGCTTGCCAACGGCTTTGTGACTCGAGAAGAGGTGCAGGTGCTGGAATCGCTGCGCAATCAGTTGCAGATCAAGAAGACTGATCACGACAAAGTGATGTCTGCTCTCGCGGAAGAAGAGCGGGCGCTTTTGAGCGATCCTTCGAAGCAGATCAGCGCGGAGAAACGTTTGCAGCTCGAAACCTACCGTCACGCGCTCGAGAATTATCTTGATCGCGTGCTGGTCGCAGAAGGTACCTTCGACGACAGCTTTATCGTGCAGTTGCGCTCCGAGTATCGCGTAACCAGAGAGGAACACGCGGCCGTGCTGGATGAAGTGCTTGGAGGGGACCGCGGGATGGCTTCGAAACTTGCCGAACAGGCAGCCGTCATCGAACGCACCGCGAGGACCATCGAGGCCCTCGAGCTACAGCCATCACCGACTCACGATTTTCTGAGAGCGCTGTTGAGACGCAGACGCGCGCGCGCGATCGATAATCTTGTGCGCGGCTTGAGTTTTACGATCGACGATCAGACGAGCCAGGTTATGCGAGAGGGGCTTTCGAGCGCGACGGATGCGGAACGGGAATCTGTATTCGAGAGGCTCCAATCGGTGGTTGCGCCCACCCTCGCCGAACAATTGTTTGCGACGTTCAAAGAGACCAGGCAATCGGAGGCTTCGATGCCCAGCTTGACCGAATTGCTTCAGGCACGAACCACCAGCACGGACCCCTATATTCGTGCCGTTTCACTGTATGCCCTGGGCGAACGCGGTGGTGCCGGGGAAGAACTTCTTTCCAGGATGGCGGCTGATGAACACGAGATCGTGCGTGAGACCGCTGAGCATCTGAGAGAAGGGCACGGCCGCGACCCTGAGCCTCATCGCGTTCTTATCGTGATCGAGAAAATGATCGCGCTCCGCTCTGCACCGCTCTTCTCACGTGTCACGCCGGAGGGCCTGGCGGAACTTGCGCGCGCGAGTAGTGAAGATCAGTTTGCTCCGGGAGAGACGCTCTGTGTTGAAGGAGAACCGGGCAACGAAGTCTTCATTCTGCTGGCGGGGGAAGTGAAGATTTTGAAACGCGACGGTGCGGGTCAGAAACTTATCGGGACGGAAATAGCAGGTGGCTTTATAGGTGAGATGGCGGTGCTGGATCCCGCACCTCGTGCGGCCACACTGGTTGCAGGAGAGGAGGGAGCGCGAGCGTTGAGGCTCAACGGCGAAGCATTCCGCGACTCTCTCAACCGCGACGCGACCATCGCTTCCAGCGTAATCCGTACGCTGGCTCAACGACTGCGCAGGCAGTAGCGCAAGCTGTTAGCTTGCGCACGCAAACTAACAGTTTGCGCTACCCTTTCAGCATCTTCCGATCGATCTTGCCCCGATCATTCTTCGGTAACGAAGGAACGAATTCAATCCAGCGCGGATACTTGTAGCCTGCAATCTTAGACTTTACGAATGCCTTTATCGCATCCGCCAGCTCGTCGGAACCTGTTGCCGGCGGGCGCACCACAATGAATGCTTTGGGTTTTATCAACCCGTCACCCCCGTCATGACCGATCACCGCCGCTTCAAGCACAGCCTCGTGTTGCAGTAGACAGTTTTCAATCTCACCCGGTGCGACGAACACGCCCGAGACCTTCAACATATCGTCGGTGCGACCGTGATACCAATAGTAGCCGTCTTCATCAACGTGAAATTGATCCCCTGTCGTGCACCAATCTCCCGCGAAAGTATTTTTCGATTTATCGTGGGCGTTCCAATAACAGAGCGCCGCTGAATCGCCTTTGATGCGAAGGGTGCCCATCTCTCCGGCGGCGACTTCTTTCTCTTCGGCATCGACGATGCGAGCTTCGTATCCTTCCACAATTCGTCCCAGGCTTCCGTGTTTTACGTCTCCCGGCCGGTTGGTGATGTAGATATGAAACATCTCGGCCGATCCGATCCCATCGTAGATCTCAGCTCCAAAGGTTTCCATCCAACGGTGATATAGCTCGACGGGCAAGGCCTCGCCGGCTGAATAGCAGAAGCGCAGACTCGACAGGTCCCGCTCGCCGCTCGCTTCCATGTTGAGCATCGAATTGATCATGGTCGGAACGGTGGTGAGAACGGTCGGACGATAGCGCTCGATGACTTCGAACAGCTTCTCCGGCGTCGAACGTTCCGAGAACAGCGCGGTCGCGCCTCCGACGGCGAAGGGAAAGAGCAGATTGGTGCCTGTTGCATATCCGAAAAACAATTTAGGCACGGAGACAGTCAGATCGTTCTGGTTGACGCCGATCGTCCGCTTGGCAAAGACTTCGGTGTTGAAAGGCAGATCGTGTTGGAGATGCACCGCGCCTTTCGGTTGCCCGGTGGAACCAGAGGTGAAGAGCCAGATAGCTACGTCGTCGCGAAGAGTATCGGCGGGTGTGAGCTCCTCCGATTGGGAGTTGACCAACTGCGCGAATGAATGGAATTCGCCACGGTCGTTTCCCACCACCACCACGTGGCGAAGATAGCGGGCATTTTCCGCAGCCTCCTCAAAATTCGTCAGCAGTGATTCGTGAATAACTGCGCAACGCGCACGCGTGTATTCCAGATAGTATTTGTATTCCTCTGCCCGCAGCAGCGGATTGACCATCGTGATGACTGCGCCGATACGGCTGGTACCGAACCATGTCCAAACGAACTCGGGACAGTCAGGGAGAATGATCAGCACGCGGTCTTCGATCTCGACGCCGAGTTCGCGCAGGGCATTGCCGGTGCTGTTCGCCATTCGCACCGCGTCGCCGTAGGTGTAGGTCTGGTCGCGATAATAGAGGCAGGTCTTGTTCTCGCGCCCTTCCTCTATGTTGTGATAGAGGAAGTAGTCGGCCATGTTGAAGTGTTCGGGGAATTCTATGGGCATTAAAGTGTCGATGACGCACTAGGCAGTAGCCATTATAGGCATTTGATCCCAGGTGCGACCTTCAAGCAGTCGTCCAGCCCGTTTCTTGTTGACGCCGCCCCACTGTTTGAAGAAGAAGGGAACCCCCGAGGTCAAACATTGCTCCCGAATTTCAATAACCCACTCTTCCCGCAGTGGACGCGCTTTTGGTCCGGACTCGCCGCCGACAATTACCCAGTCGATGTCGTGCAAATTGAGCCTCGGTAAGGCACCTAAAAGCGGCTCAAGCGAAAGAAACTTAACTTCAGCCGCAGTCGCCCGTAAGTGGTCGATACGAAACTTGTATTCCTCATTTTCAACGCTTACTCCCATCCAGACATGCGACCTCCAAGGTAATTGAGAGCTCATCTGCATTAGTCGTTCGGAGCGTTTCGTAAGAATCTGATAGCGATGCCAAGACGCTCTTGTCATGACATCGAAAACCCGTTGGATGTACTCCGAAGGTACATTCTTATGGAATAGATCGCTCATCGAGTTGACGAAAATGGTTTGAGGAGATTTCCACTGGAGCGGCAGCTCTAACATGCGCGGCTGGAGAGTAAGCGTGAACCCATCAGCGTAGTTAGGTTGTCCCATAGCTTGGAGCCGGACAGATAGTCGCTCTGCATAGCAATGTTTACACCCCGGACTGATTTTTGTGCAGCCCGTCACCGGATTCCATGTCGCTTCAGTCCATTCGATTGATGAATGGGTAGACATTTAAGCCCTCTGCTTCGTTCCGAGGATATGCTTCGCTATTTTCATCGCAAGTCCTATTGCCTTTGGACTTGAATTAGAAACAGCAAAGCAAAGGAGAAATAATGGATTCCCATTAGCCGTCATTAGCCTCAAAGGCGGATCCGCCACAGCGGCGAATACGGTCTTCAAACGTCTCACAAAATACTCTTCTATTGCCTCAAAATTCGCCGTCTTTTGCATTCCAGAGCCCGTGTCCAAGAAAGAGGGTTGGCTCTTGGGTCGGTAAAACTCCCTATACCAATCAGGCTCTCCGAACGTGTCGTCGAGGCGCTTCCGCCACGAACCATCTATATTGCCATCAGTCTTTAATAACCGGTTGACGGCCATTAGCGGAAATAGCAGCCATAAGTCGATTGCCTCGGTTTTGGCAATAGCCTTAATCGTATCCCACGAGACTTGCATTCCGAAGGGGTCAAGAAAGAGCACAGCGCGTCGATCCTCCCACGGCTCTTCGCAAAGATTCCGGAGATAAGCGTTAGCTTCAGCCTTTTGCAAATCAATGTTGCGTGACGTGAACTCGAACCTGAGCTTTTCAAGCTCGGCAAATCTCTTAGCGTGTTTCTCAATGAATGTGTACTGGTCAAATGGTGGCTCAACCTTCAACGCAATCCGCGCTGAGCCATCAATAAAGTTTTGCGCCTCAGCCTCTTCGAGCTCAGAAAGAAAAAGCGTAGGCGCTTCCTTTTGCTGCTTTGGGACGTTGTACCCCGTGCCAGCGAAGGCGTCGATATAAATGCGGTAAAACCCCTTGTTCTTTAATGCAGTTTGGTAAGCCTCTAAATACTTCTGAATTCTCTCAAGCTTGTCATTTGTCCATTCGCCTCCAAATCCTTGGTGAGACTTTGTCATTAGAACCTCCTACGATGAGGGTGAGGCGGGACATCGTTGACGGCTATGTGAGCAGATTACTCTCCAGCAAACGGGCACCCGCTCTCGCCATGCTTCGTATCCAGATTCGTGCGCGCCTCCCACAGCTCCGGGAAAAACTTCTTGTCGAGCGTGGTGCGTAGATACCCGATGCCCTCCGAGCCGCCCGTTCCGCGCTTTGCGCCCACCATGCGCTCGACCATCTTGATGTGGTGCGATCGCCAAAGGGCGAAGAACTCGTCGTGGTCGATCAGGCCTTCCATCAATTGAAACTCGTCGTATCGAGTCTCGAAGTGAGTGAGGATCTCAAGAATCGCTTGCGTGCGCTTGCCGTAGTTTTTTCGGCGATCGTCTTCGGACGTCGTGGCATCATCAGCTGGGGCATCGAAACCACGTCTGCGCAGAAACGCGTAAAATGCGTCGGCCAGGGTGGGTGAATCGTTGCGGGCTTGCAGCCTCTCAGATGCAAACTCGTCGGTGTGAAAGCTTTTGAGAATCGCGGGGTCCTTAAGCCCCGATGAGAACTCGATCTCGCGAAACTGCATGCTTTGAAATCCGCTCGCCGGGTTGAGCTCATCGCGAAAAGCCAGGAAGCTGATGGGAATCATCGTCTCCAGAATGTGTATCTGCTGGACGAGCACCTTCTCGATCTCGACGATGCGGTGCAGCGTTCGAGCCGCGGCTGCAGCCCGGTCCTCATTCATTTGAACGATGGCGGCATCAATCTCGTGAAGGACCTGCTTGAACCAGAGTTCATATGTTTGATGGATGGTGATGAACAGTAACTCGTCGTGATGGGCAGGGTCCGACAGACACTCCTGGAGCCCAATCAGGTCCGCGACTCGCAGGTACTTGTTGTAAGAAAGCGGAGCGTTGCTGCCGTATTCGTTAGCCATAGTGATGAGTGATGGGTGATAAGTGATGAGAGACGTGGCTTAGGCTTTACTTATCACCCATCACCCATCACTCATTACTTAGAAAGCCGTGCCAACCGCCTCGTGATCGGCGTGCGCTCGAGTGTCCCTGATAGTCTTCATCTCGCGAATGATCAACTCGAGCTCTTCGTCCTTTGTGTAAAAGTGCGGCGAAATTCGAATTCCTGCTCCGGGACGATAGTCTACGATGAACTCGCGTTCGATCAGTACTTTCGTCATGGCCGCAGCATTCTCGGCTGCAACCGTTATCGTTCCGCCACGACGGTTCGGGTCTTTGGGACTGGTAACGCGAAAGCCGGCTTCTTCGGCAAGAGCGATCAGCCGCTGCGTCTGGCGCATGCTCTTGGCCCTGATCGACTCGACACCAATTTCGTTAATGATACGAAAGCCGCTGCGTGCCGCGTAAAGTGCGGGTATGGCCGGCGAGCCGTGCAAGAATCGCATGATGTTCGGCGCATAGGTCATCTCGCTTTCGAACGCGAAGGGCGATTCATGGGCCATCCAGCCAGTCGTGCGCGGCTGAAGCTTATCGTGCAGATCGGGCCTGACATACAAATAACCGGCGCCGGGGCCTCCGCACAGCCACTTGACCGACCCACCACACGCAAAGTCCACGTTCAATTCCTTGACGCTGAATGGGACGGTGCCCGCCGATTGATATGTATCCAGCACAACCATCGCGCCAACTTCGTGCGCTCGCCGCGTTATCGCTAACGCGTCTTGCAAGTACGCGCTCTTGAAAAGAACGTGCGAGATAGGAACGAGCAATGTCTCTTCGTCAATCGCCGCTAACATTCTCTCAAGCGGTACCGTGGTGCCGTCATCCGACTTGACCTTCTCGATTCGCAAACGCCCGCCGCGAGCATGCGCTTCGTAGACGTACATCACGGATGGGAAGTTCAATTCGGAATAGACAATCTTGTTTCGTGGCGGGACGGGGTCGAAGCACGAGAGAATCAGCGACTGGCAAATGGAGACATTTTGATGCATCACCACTGAGTCTGGCGAGGCTCCGATGATACGCGCGACCTCGTTGCCGATGGTGACCGGCATCTCCCACCAACCTTCGGCCCATGCGCGGACGCCGCGAGTGGCCCAGGCCTCGGCATACTCCTGAAGACTCTCGTAGGTTGCCCGAGGCATCGCACCAAGACTGTGCGAGATCAGGTAGACAGTCTTGTCGAGAATGGGGAACTCCGAGCGCCATTTCAACAGATCATCAGCCAAACTCTGTCTCCTCTCAGTCTTGAAACCGTTGGCCGATTTTAGAGTAGTTTCGACAGGTAAGCAAAACGAAGCGGTTTCAACGCGGAGGACGCAGAGTTCGCAGAACAGGCTCTAAGCGATTTACGCGTGTTGGAGTCACCTGGAAATTCTGGACCTTCAGGCTTACTGCCATTTTCCTCTGCGTCCTGCGCGACCTCTGCGTTTGAATATCGTTCGAAGAAGAGAACTGCTACACTTTTGGCTCAGTTCAAATGTGGCATCCAGAAAACCCAACTCGCTACTCGATCCCTTCGACGCGCTGGCCGACTGAAACAGAGGCGGCGCATTCGCTGCTCTATCAGCCAATTCAAATCGGCCCGCTAACGCTAGATAGCCGGACATGGGTTCCCGCCATGGTTCCATGGCGTGCGACTGCCGATGGTTTCGTTACCCAAGCGAATCTGGAATGGTACAGGCGATTCGCTGAAGGACAGCCGGCTGCACTCGTCGTCGAAGCGACCGGGGTGAGAGATATAGCCAGTGGACCGCTGCTGCGTATCGGACATGACCGTTACATTCCGGGCCTTCGCGAACTGGTTGATACCGTGCGCGAGGCGAGCGATGGGAGGACCCGACTCTTCATCCAGATCATAGACTTCCTGGCTGTTAAGCGCCGACCTGATCCGACGAAGTTCTTCGAACGTTTCCTCAAGATATCCCATCACCACCGGCGTGCGCTGGCGCAAGCCACGAATCAAAATCTGTGGTTCGAAGCTAACGAGTCAAAGCTGCGCGAGTTTCTAAGGGCTGCGCCTGACCAGTTGCTCGAATCTGTGCTGGAAGAACGCGAACTGGAATCGCTTCGCTTTGGATACCGCGAGCGCGTCACTGACACTCATCTTCCACACGTAGCAGAGCTCCCAGAGGTGTTGCCACAGATCTTTGCCGACGCTTCGCTGCGCGCACGCGAGGCCGGTTTCGACGGTGTAGAGCTTCATTACGCGCACGCCTATACGATGGCTTCATTCCTCAGCGCATTGAACACGCGCGACGATGGTTATGGCGGAGCGCGCAAGAATCGCGTGCGCCTGCCGCTAGAGGTGTACCGAGCGGTGCGCGAAAAAGTTGGCAACGACTACGTAGTAGGCGTACGGTTCCTCGGCGATGAAGTCATCGAAGGCGGGAATAGAATCGATGACGCGGTTTATTTTGGAGTCGAGTTTGCTCGCGCCGGATTCGACTATCTTTCCATCTCCAAAGGAGGAAAATTTGAAGACGCCAAGCAGCCGAAGGTGGGACAGGCAGTTTATCCTTACACCGGTCAAAGCGGATACGAATGCATGCCCACGGTCATCTCGGATGCGCGTGGACCATTTGGTAGAAGCGTTCCCCTCGTCGCTCAGATCAAGGCGGCGGTGAATGCCTCCGGCTTTAACACTCCGCTGGTGGTGACTGGTGGAATCGCGACTTTCGAGCAAGCAGAGCGGATACTCGAAAGAGGGGAAGCTGACATCGCAGGCTTTGCGCGACAGGCTCTGGCGGACCCCGATTGGTTTCGCAAGGTGAGACTGGGGAAAGGAAATCAAGTCCGCCGGTGCACCTATACGAACTATTGCGAGGCGCTGGACCAAATGCACAAACAGGTAACATGCAAACTGTGGGACCGGACAGAGCTGGATGAAACAGGGATTTCGTTGACGGAAGATGGACGACGGCGGCTGGTGCCTCCACGATGGGAGCCCGACAACTCCTCAGCATAACAACCAACTTAAAGAACGGAGTAGGCCATGACTAAAGACGATCAATTCATACCTCATCTAATCGTGAGTGATGGGCGTGCTGCATTGAAGTTTTATCAGGAGGCATTTGGCGCCGCAGAAGGGCACCAGATGATGTCGCCGGATGGCAAGAAGCTCTTGCACGGCGAACTGACCCTGGACGGCCACACGTTCTTCATCAGCGACGAGTTTGCCGAGAGCGAAGGCGGCAGTTTGAAGTCGCCCGGGACGCTGGGCGGAACCTGCGTTCGTATCACCTTGCTGGTGGACGACGCAGACAAAGTCGCTGCCCGAGCCGTTGCGGCGGGGGCGAAAGAGTTGATGCCCGTCCAGGACATGTTTTGGGGCGCGCGCTATGGAAAGCTTCTGGATCCCTATGGCCACGAGTGGGGAATCAATCAGCAGGTGCAGGAACAAAGTAACGAAGAAACGGAAGCAGCGGGCGAAGAATTTTTCCGGAAGCGCGAGCATCAGGAATAGGCGTCGAAGACATCACCTCGCACCGTCAACGCCTAACCCCAGCCGCCAATGGTTGCATCTGAGAAGCGTGCCCGCGTATTCGAGGTCGCATTCTCCAATTAATGTAAACCCCATCTTTTTACAGATGGCGTTGGAAGGCACGTTCAAAGTGCCCGGAAACGCATGGACAATCTTGCAACGCGCCTCAGCGCGCGCCTTATCGAGAATCGCGCGCACCGCTTCGCTAGCTAGTCCCCGTCGTTGAAAAGGCGAAAGAACCATCCATCCAACCTCCGTTATCGTTTCCCCGTTCCGAGAGTGATCCCAAAGGCAAACCGATCCCGCCACGGTGTTGTCGTTTTCATCGGGAATGATCTTGAATGTCCAGCTCTTGCCGCTTTCTATCAGCTCGATATCCTGACGCAGCTTCTGCGGAATCCGCTCTTTGGGCCAGGCCCCGCCCAGGTGTTCCATCATCCTTGGGTCGCAGTATGAACTCTCATAGAGGGGAATATCCTCGAGCGTAATTGTTTCAAGCGTTATTGGCATGCGTTGAAGTAATGGGCGCGACGCACTCTCGCCGCGTTAGACTTTAGGTGTTCGCGTGTTCATAAGCAGCTATGAATTCCGGATCGCGTCGCTTCAGGCCTTCATGATCAATTCGCTTGCTTCGTGTCATGAGGCTATAGGCAAGCGAGAGGGGATCGAGATTCATGTAGTTTCTCGCGTTCTCGAACCAGATCAAGCTCTCGTGCGCCGCATCCTGATATTCTTCGATGATGGGTTTGCGCACTCTCTCAAACTCGAGCAGCGCCGCTCTCAGATCGTCGGTCGCTTGAAAGCACTTGTAGAGTGCGATCGAGTCTTCGAGGGCCAGCTTTGTTCCCGAGCCAATCGAAAAATGCGCCGTGTGCAGCGCATCGCCCAGTAGAACAACGTTATCGTGACTCCAATGACTGTTACGCACATTTACGAAGTTGATCCACTTTGAGTTGTTGGAAAGAAGGGGATGTTCCCCGAGGTCCTCGCGGAAAACTTCGGTAAGGTAGTCGCGTGTTTCGTCATCTGACATCTTCGCGAAGCCGGCGCTTTCCCACGTCTGTTCATCGCATTCGACTATGAACGTGCTGGTCGCCTTATTGAACTTGTACGAGTGGGCGGCGAAGACGCCGGCGTCGGATTGGTGGAATGTGAGCGTCAGGCCATGAAACAACTGGTTCGTACCGTACCAGATGTATTTGTTTTTTCCGACGCTGAGTTGGGGCCCAAAAGCTTTGGCGTAGGTCTGACGAACCGATGAATTAATCCCGTCCGCGCCGATCAGCAGATCACAATGTTTGGCCTCAGCGACGACATCAGATACTTCAGAGTGGAAGCGCAGGTCAACTCCCAATTGGCGGCAGCGCTCCTGCAGGATGTGGAGGAGCTTGATCCGCGCGATTCCCGAAAAACGGTTTCCTCGAATCGATACCTTCTGTCCGCGATGTACTACGTCGACGTTGTCCCAGATCTCAAAGCTGTCAGTTATCTTTGCGTGAGATTCTTCGTCCTGCTCCTTCAGATAGGAAAGCGTCTTTTCAGAGAACACGACGCCCCACCCGAATGTATCGTCCGGTCCGTTGCGTTCAAACACGCGGATCTCGTGTGCCGCATTCTGCTTTTTCATCAGCAGCGCGAAATAAAGTCCCGCCGGCCCGCCACCAATGATCGTAATCCTCATATATGTGTCGCAACTCAATCCTAACCGAAGGCACTACCTCGTGGGGGAATGCATCTCCGACGTGGACGCGTGCGTGAAAAGGGGCGAGATTGGAATGTGACCCCGCGGCATCTTCGAAGCAGGCGCAATCACAATTCTACAGGCTTACTCCTGCAAAAGGCGGCTCGCAATTACCAGCTTCTGGATCTCCGAGGTGCCCTCGTAAATCCGAAGCGCGCGTACGTCCCTGTAAAGCCGCTCGACCCTGCTGCCACGCACCAATCCCGCGCCCCCGTGAATTTGTACCGCGTTGTCTACGATTCTTCCTGCCGCTTCGGTGGCGAAGAGCTTTGCCTCGCTCGCTTCGCGCGTGACGCTGTTGACGCCGGCGTCCTTGAGATATGCGGCGCGATAAACGAGCAAGCGAGCAGCTTCGAACTCGGTGATCATGTCAGCCAGCTTTTCCTGGATCAATTGATGCTCTGAGATGGGACGTCCAAATTGTATGCGCGACTTCGAATAGGTGATGGCTTCGTCGAGCGCGCGACCCGCCATCCCACAGGCCGCCGCTCCGACGCTCGCTCGAAATGTATCAAGCGTCTGCATCGCCAGTCGAAAGCCGTCGCCTTCGCGACCTACCATGTCTTCCGCGGGAACGCGACAACCATTGAACTCGATCTCGCCGATCGGGTGCGCCGCGATCATGGCTGTGCGGGACTTAACTGAGAAGCCGGGCATCCGCGCGCCTACGACGAAGGCGGAGAGCTCGGCCCGCCCATCTTGAGTTGTTCCCGTGCGGGCGAATACCGTATAGAAATCCGCGATACCGGCGTTGGAGATGAATCGCTTGCTGCCGTTTATGATGTAGGCGTCGTCTTCGCGGCGCGCCGTCGTCTTGATCGAGGCGACATCCGATCCAGCGTCGGCTTCGGTTAGAGCGAACGCAGCAATCGCTTCTCCGCGTCTCGCGCGACCAATCCAAAAGTCGCGAACGTGTTCGGGTGCGGCCAGGCTGAGCGGATATGTCCCCAGGCCCTGCATCACGAAAGCAAGATCGGCCAATGCAGACGAGTAGGAGAGAGATTCGCGTAACAAGCACAACGAGCGAACATCCAGCCGGCCGCCGGGCGAGGCTATTGCGTAGCGCAGCAAATCGGCTTTGGCCAGCACATCAAGATAGGCGCGAAAACTCGCGTCGATCTCATTGTCTTCTTCCTTCTCTTCAAGCGACCGAGGTTCAACCTCGCCCGCAATGAATCCAATCACACTGGTTGCAAGGTTGCGCTGCTCCGACGTGAAGAAGGGAGTCTCTGCGATGAAACTGTCCATAAGGGAGTGATAGGTGATTGGTGATGGGTGATAAGACTATTGCCTTGTCCTATCCCCCATCACCCATTACTTTTTACTGAATCTCGGCTCTCGTTTTTCCACGAATGCCTCGTACGCTTCACGATAATCGGGATGCTGCATGCATGCGGCCTGTGCCTGTGCCTCCCATTCAAGCGCAGTATCCAGGCTGACATCCAACTCGCGGTTGAGCATCTCTTTGGTCGTAGCCAGCGCAAAAGCAGGACCACGCGCGAGGCGGTCCGCCAAAGTGCTAGTAGCGGCTTCGAGCTCGTCGCCACCAACCACTCGGTTATACAGTCCTATTCGCTCTGCCTCTTCAGCGGATATGAAGTCTCCCGTGTACAGCAGTTCTGTAGCTTTGGACAGTCCGACAACTCGTGGCAGAAGATGGGCGGCGCCCATATCCGCACCGGCGAGACCGACGCGGACAAAGAGAAAGGCGATCTTCGCCTCGCGGCTGGCGATGCGAATATCAGAGGCCAAAGCTATGCATGCTCCAGCACCAGCGGTGGTTCCATTCAGACTGGCGATGACAGGCTTGGGAAGAGCGCGGATGTTGTGGATGAGCTCGCATGTCAACCGAGTAAAGTCGAGCAGACCCTGCTGGTCGCGTTGAAACAGCTCGCCGATGATGTCGTGCACATCTCCGCCCGAGCAGAATGCGCTTCCAGCCCCGGTGATAACCACGACGCGCACGTCGTCTTCTTCTCTGAGGGCGGCGAACGTGTCGGTCAGCTCGCGATACACTTCGAAGGTCAGAGCGTTGAGTCGCTCGGGCCGATTCAGCGTAATCGTTGCGACGCTGTCATTGACCTGATATGAAAAACTCCTGGGCTCTAACATAGCGTGTCATTGGTCCGGAGAGCTAACTTAGATCAACCGCCTAGGGCTTAACTATCCCCTCTTCAAGCGGCTCGATGGGGGCAGGCATGCTGCCGGTCATTAATACCAGCGCAGCGTCCTCAGCTTCCTGTTTGGTAAACTTGCCCGAGATCTCGCCGCTGTCGTTAATAATACTTTTTATATAAGCGACGGAACGCAGCTTCCGATTGAAAACTACTCCGATATAGTTATTAACGTTCGATGCAGTCCACGTCCCAAACCGGTCTCCAGCTTCCTTGGTCAATCGGAACATTATCAGATAGTTGTGTTCGCCGCCCATTCGATTGTTCACACTCGCCTCTCGCACGTCTTGCCCGGTCACGATTGGCGTTCGCTCTACCACCACAAATTTCTCGGGTTCGGCCGGCTGATCCCCTTTGCCTTCGAGAAAAGGGAAAACGTCTTTGTCAGGGCCCGCCGCCGCCGTCGCTGCTTCCCGGCTGGGATAAGACTGCAAGAGAGCGGGACTCGGCGGCGAGACCACCGCGCGAAACTCCATTCCCTCCGACAACAAAATGCTCTTGATTCGCTCCGGGTCCTGAACTGGAGGATAGCCGATCTTGATTTGGTTCAACTTTTCCCCGCCCAGGCGTTCGGATTTACAGCGAATACCAAGCTCGTCACAGCGCTTCTGCAAAACCGCGATCGTCTTAGCGATCACGTCATCCAGGTTTGACGGATTGGCGGTGACCCCGATCACCAGGTACGAGCCGCCCTTTTCCTCGCGCCCAAAGTGTCGACCGAGCCGGCTGCATGACGCACCCGTCGCCAGCAAGAAGAGAGCAATCCATAAAGCGATGAGTCGCGTGCGCATCGTCATACGATGTTTGAAAAAGAGTTGAAACGACCCTATCGATCGCGGAGGCTCGACGAACGGATCTAACTGGAGTGAGCCGTAATTACCGCGATGCCCTCGATCTCGACCTTCGCGCCGATTTCCACCAGCCCTTTGATCTCGACAAGTGCCATGGCGGGATAGTGGCGTCCCATGTGAGCGCGATAACTTTCTCCGACCTCGGCAATTCGCGCAAGATACTCGTTCTTATCGGTAACATAAATCAGCAGGCGCGCAATCTGGTCAGCGTTCCCGCCGGCCGCAGTGACGACCTCGACCACGTTCGCAAGTGCGCGGCCAAATTGATCAACGAAGTCGGCGCTGATCAACTTTTGGTGTTCGTCCCATCCGATCTGTCCCGCTATGAACAGCAGCTGACCGCCCGTTGGAGCGAGCACGCCGTTTGAGTAACCGCGAGGCGAACCGAGGGTTTCCGGATTGATTAGTTTGAGCGACATTGAAAAAAGTTTCGAGTTTCGAGTTTTAAGTTTTGAGTCATGAGTTTCGAGTTGTCGCAAAATTCATAACTCACAATTCATCATTTAAAACTATCTAAAACAGCACGCTGCCACCGTCGACATTAATCGCCTGACCGTTGATGCCGCGTCCTTCTTCAGACGAAAGCAACAATGCGAGAGCGGCGACTTCCTCGGACGTGACCAGACGCTGTTGCGGACTCATCTGTTCGAGCACAGAACGTGCTTCAACCGGGGACTTGCCCGTCCTGGAGGTGATGTTTTCAATCGCGCGCTCCGTCATGTCGGTATCAACGTAGCCAGGACATATCGCGTTCACAGTAACGCCCCTGGTTGCGACCTCCAGCGCGACAGCGCGCGTCAAACCAAGCACTCCGTGTTTGGAAGCGGAATAGGCGGAGATATAGGGCGCGCCTGTTTTGCCCGCGATAGAAGCGACATTGATTATGCGACCCCAGCCACGCTCGATCATCGAGGGCACAACCGACCGCATGAAGTAGAATGTCCCCGTCAAATTAATGTTTAGATGACGCTGCCAAAGCTCATCGCTGGTCTTGATGAGCGGAGCACTCTCGGCCACGCCCGCGTTGTTGACCAAAATGTCGATCGGGCCCAGCCGCTCTCTGACATCGGCCAAAGCGATCTCGACGCTTTCCCGGTCCGAGACATCACAGACTGCGTGCATCGCCGGAAAACCAGATCCATCTCTCAACTCCTGCGCAACGCCGGCAACTTCGCTTTCGGTTCGCGCGACTACGGCCACAGCCGCGCCCTCAGAAGCAAGAGCTGCCGCAATGGCGCGACCGATGCCGCGTCCGCCGCCGGTTACTAGTGCGATTCGATTTTTGAGTTTCACCGGTTGTCCAAGGTCCAATGTCCAATGTCAGAAAACGTTCAAGGTTCGATGTTCGGTACCGAGGAGCAAGGTCTGATTTCGACGCGGGCGGTTCCGAGGCGGACCTTTGGACTTTGGACCTTGGACCTTGGACTAGCCCCGCGGTTCCCGTCTTTCAAGAAAAGCGCGGACGCGTTCTCTGGCTTCCTGCGACTGAAAGCATTGCAATTGCGCTTCCGTCTCGTATTGCAGCATGCGCTCGAGACTGCTCGACTCGCTCGCGTATACCGCGTGCTTGGCTGCGGCTATCGAAGCGTAGGGCGCCGCGCGCAACCGTTCGGCCAGTTTGCGAGTCTCTGTCACAAGCTCCACGTCTGCGACGACGCTATTAACCAAACCGAAGTGGAGCGCCTTCTTCGCATCAAAGGCATCGCCGAGAAAAAACATCTCGCATGCGATATTGGTCGGTACAGCGCGGGGAAGGAGATATGTTCCGCCCCAATCGGGATGCAATCCTACTTTGACGAACGATTGACTGAAGGTAGCCGACTCCGAAGCGATTCTCATGTCGCAGGCGAGAGCAAGGTTGAAACCGGCGCCATAGGCCGGACCGTTGATCGATGCGATGACCGGCTTTGACATTTCGCGAATCGCAGTTAGCACGCGTCGTCCGGCACCAAGCAGACGTTTGAATTCTTCCACGTCCTGCCGTTCCATCAACTCGGCCATGTACTTCACATCGGCGCCCGCGCAGAAACCCCGTCCCGCGCCGGTAATCACCACCACGCGTGCCGAGCGGTCGCTGGCCGCGTGTTCCAGCGCCTCCGCCAGATCTCGTCTCATGTGTCCGGCGAACGCATTCAGCTTTTCGGGACGATCGAGCGTGATGGTGACAATGCCGGAATCGAGAGTGACGGTGATGTTGTCGTACATAAGATCTGTGAATGGTAAATCGTAAATGGTGAATCGATGAACGGCTTTTTACCATTCACTATTTACCGTTTACTATTTGCCTCTAAATCGCGGTTTGCGTTTGTTGACGTATGCGTCCAGGCCTTCTTTCGCGTCTTCGGATTGAAAGAGCTGCTGTTGAAGTTCCCGCTCCAAGGCAAGAGCAGATTCAAAGGGAATCTCGGCCCCTGTCTGAACGCTGCGCTTGATGCGGCCGACGGCACGCGTGGCCTTGTCCGGTAAAGTAAACTGTCGGGCGTATTCTAGCACCCGCGCCATAAACTGATCATGTGTTTCTGTCTGGTAGACATGATTGACCAGGCCAAGCTCTAAACCCTTTTCGAAGTCGAACAACTCGCCGGTGGCCATCAACTCGATCGCACGCGACTTGCCCACAAAGCGGACGAGACGCTGCGTGCCGCCGGTTCCAGGGAGAACTCCGAGGCTCACCTCCGGCAATCCCATCTTCCCCGCGCCTTTTCGAGCGAGACGAATGTCCGCCGCCATGGCGACTTCAAGCCCCCCTCCGACGCAATGGCCGTTGATCGCCGCGATCACAAGCTTGGGCGTCTGTTCGAGCCGAGAGAGCGTTTCGTTGGCGTGAAGGCAGAAATAGTATTTGAACTCCGGCGTGACAGTGGAGAGCATTTGGATATTCGCACCGGCGCAGAAAAACTTCTCGCCCTGCCCCGTGATGATGATGACATGAACGCTATCGTCCATACGCGCCTTCAGGATCGCTTCGTCAAGCTGCTTCATCATCTCGTAGCTGTAGGTATTAGACGGAGGATCGTTGAGTGTAACGATTGCGATTCCATCCTCTGTTCGATAAAGGACGAGCGTCTCGCTCGCTTCCGGTGCATTCTGAGCTTTCGCTTCCGCCATGTTTGCTCCTAAACGTCCGTGCTAACTTTTGAAAAGGTCGATCGACTTAACTTTGTGTCGAGTGTTTTGTTGAGGACCTAATTCTGCGGGGCCCGCCATACGCTGAGCCGCCCAACGTCCTCGGTATTTGAAGTTACGGCCGATGCGTTGCTGGAACTTTCCGCGAAGAAGCCGTAGAGAAACACACGGGTGATGTTGTCGACCAGTTCGTTCACGGAGAGCTTGCCGGCGGGGTCGTACCAGTTGTAAATCCAGTTCATCATTCCGAAGAGAGCATAGGTCGCGACCGTCAAATCAACTTCGTCTGTCCCCGAACCGCGCGGCAGCTTCGCACCGGAAAGGATCTCACGTACCAGCCTGGTGTAGTCCTGTTTCTTGCCGGAGACGTGCTCGTGCATTTCGCCCGCCAGCGATTCGGCTTCGTGTGAGAGGACCTTCATCTCGGCCATGTTGGCGGCGAAGAACGAAAGATGGTTCTCAATAACGAGGCGCAATTTCTCGATCGGGTCGGCAGTCTCTCCCAGCCGTTGCTGCAAACGCTCGAGTACTCGGCCAAAGCAATTGTCCTGGATGAGGAAGAGGAGTTCTTCCTTCGAGCGGCAATAGTGATACAGCCCTGCGAGGCTCGCCTGGGTCTCGCGCGAGATATCACGCATGGTGGTGGAGTGATAACCCTTTTCCGCGAAGATGCGTGCGCTGGTGCGCAGGATGAACTCGAGCTTCTGATCGTATCGGGTGAACACGGGAGATTGCGGATTGCGGATTTCGGATTGCGAACGAGCCAATTGTGGATGGCGGATTTCGGATTGCGGATTGAGTGCTTGTGTCTCCTCGCTGGAGCGCTCTTGTCTCATGACGTTCTCTCGCCTTAACAAAGGGTCCCCGACAGCATCTTCAGTTCAGAAATCCGCAATCCGCAATTCTCAGAGTCTTACGTACTCAAACTCAAAAGGCCTGCCTTTGATGCCCGCCTTGGGCGGCGCTATCCAATTGGCGATCTTCCCCGGTTCGGTGACGGGATGCATCAGACTCCTGACGTACTCACGATCTTCGAAGCTCGGCAGCCATTCCCAGCGCTTGCTTTCGAACTCTTCGCTGCTTACAAGATTGCCGCGAATGTCGAAGTTGTGCCCGGCAAATTCGCCGACATGCCGGTGAAAGCGGGTGCTGGGGAGCGAGAGCTGCACTTGGGCGCCCTCCTCCTCGAGATACTTGTTCCAGCGCGACAGGGCGCGCTCGCAGTCTTTTACGTACTCGCCGCGCAGAACTTCGTTAAGCGCGTTCCGAAGCGGCACCTCGCGTGGGACGAGCTTCCCGTCTTGCACCACCCACATGGTAAAGCTTCCGTCCGCGGCCATGTGGTCCTGATACTGGTCCCGTTCTTTGAAGCGACCCTTGAGGCCCGCCGCAAAGAAGTCCGCGCTGTTCGAGCTTATCTCGCCGCCGAACAGGTCAAGGGAATAGCTGTACCAAAAGTTAATGTAACGCTGAACGATGTCGAGCGGGATACCACCAAGTTGGCGCACGTCGCCGCTCTCGCTTTCGCGCATTAACTGCGCCGTCCGTCGCACGACCCGCCCGACGCCGGTTTCTCCCACGAACAAATGATGCGCCTCTTCCGTCAACATGAACTGGCATGTCCTGGCCAGCGGCTCAAAGCCCGACTCGGCCAGTGCCGCGAGTTGAAACTTTCCGTCGCGGTCGGTGAATGTGGTGAAGCAAAAGAAGTTCAGCCAGTCATCGCACGGCTGGTTGAACGCCTCAAGTATGCGAGGCTTGTCCGGATTGCCACTTCTTCGCTCGAGAAGTGCATCAGCTTCGTCACGTCCATCGCGTCCGAAGTATCGCTGCAGCAGATAGACCATGGCCCAAAGGTGGCGACCCTCTTCGACATTGACCTGAAAGAGATTCCGCAGGTCGTAAAGCGAAGGGCAGGTCGTGCCCAACTCGCGCTGCTGCTCCACTGAAGCGGGCTCGGTATCTCCCTGCGTGACAATGATCCGGCGCAGAGCATTGCGAAACTCACCAGGAACTTCCTGGTATGCGGGGCGGCCGTAATTCTCTCCAAATCCCACGGTCGCATTCTGATCAGCGGGTTTGAGAAAGATGCCCCATCGATAGTCAGGCATCTTGACGTAGTCGAAGTGCGCCCAGCCTTCGGGCTCGACGCTGACGGCAGTTCGCAGGAAAACATCCTTCTCCTGGAACCCTTCGGGTCCCATTTCACGCCACCACTCCAGATAGCTCGGCAGCCACTTCTCCAATGCTCGCTGAAGCCGCTTGTCTTCGGACAAGTTCACGTTGTTAGGAATGCGTTCGTTTAGTTCCATATCAGTGATAAGTGAGAGGGGATGAGTAATAGGAGATGAGGAACGGCGTCGTTCTCTTATCACCTATCACTCATTACCTATTACTCCCCTCACGTCCTCTTATAGTCAAAATGTGGCTGCGTGGGCTTACCGTAGTTCGTCAACGCTCCCTCTGGGCCAACCGCATTCGGTCGTTGGAAAATCCAGTTCTGCCACGCCGTCAGGCGGCCGAAGATCTTGGTGTCCAGCGTCTCCGGTCCGCCGAATCTGAGCGAAGCTTCCATACCAGTCAGGGCGTCGGGCGAGAGAGATGTCCGCTCTTCTATAGCCATGCGTATTTCATCATCCCAATCGAGCTCATCAGGCGCGAAGGTTATTAGTCCGAGCTGCTCGGCCTCTGCGGTGTCAATTAGTTTGTCGAGGCCGAGAAGCTCTTCGACTCTCTCAGGCTCCGCACTAAAGCGGGAATGCAGACGAGTCAGTCCGTTGCTCATCGGGAAGGCGCCGGCGTTTAACTGGCTTAACGCAATCTCTACCTTTTCATCGGACGAATTGAGCATGTAGCTGCGGTCGGCCGCCAGCGCGAGCTCAAGCAAGTTGCCCGCGAAGCAGCTTCCGGGTTCAATCACAGCGAAGAAACTCTTGGCCGTCAAATCCAGGCGGCGAAGAACACGCGCCATATGAAGAAGGACCTCGCGCACGAACCAGTGGGGGCGGTTCTTTTCAAGAATCTTATCCAGGGCGAGGACGTTTGCGATCTCACCGGCGGTGCGCAAACAAACCAATCCGATCTCAGGCTGATTGAGACGCAAGTGAAGCAACGCATCATCCAATTCTCGATAAGCCTGGAGTGACCAATACGAGTCGCCAAGCTCGAGAATCGCATCGATAGTTTCGGGCGCCTCCGCTTCCGGCCCGCGCACGGTCAAGTCGGCGCAGCGCGCTTCATGGTTGAGATTCAACGTAACGTATTTGTACTGCCTGGATTGATCTGTAATTGCTACCTGGAGCGGGTTGAGAGTGATCCCGCGCTCGGCTTTCTTCTCGGCTTTGCTTTCCACCAGCGAGCTGACTCGAGCGGCTAGCTGCTCCTGAAACTTACTGGTGGCAAAGTAGTCGTCGATCAGTCCCCAGTCTTTAGCGCGTTTGCCTTTCAGGCCCTCCGCCAGAGTCGAGAAGACATCAGCGCGATCGCGTCGTATCTTTCGTTTGTCCACCAACCGCGTCAATCCACCTGTGCCGGGCAGCACTCCCAGCAAGGGAACCTCGGGCAACGAGACTGCTGAGTTACCGTCATCGACCAGATAGATCTCATCGCAGGCAATTGCTAGTTCGTAACCTCCGCCCGATGACGTCCCGTTCAGCGCCGCGAGATAGCGTTGTCCCGAGTTTCTGGAAGCGTCTTCGATCGCGCAGCGCGTTTCGTTTGTAAACTTGCAGAAGTTCACTTTGAAAGCGTGAGACGAAGTTCCCAGCATGTAGATGTTCGCGCCCGCGCAGAAGATACGCGGCTTGAGACTGGTGACTACGACTACGCGAACTTCCGGGTGCTCGAATCGCAAGCGCTGCACCGCATCGGCCAGCTCGATATCGACACCCAGATCGTACGAATTGAGTTTTAGCTTGTAGCCCTCGGCGAGCGTCACATCTTCCTGCACGTCCATGGAAAGAGTGGCGACAGGCCCGTTTATCTCAAGTTTCCAGTGCCGGTATCTGTCCGGCGAAGTCTCAAAATTAATCATTCAGAACCCAACCCATCCCTTTCGACCAGGCTCACAGGGCAAATACGGCTGCAAAGCTACTGTGCAAGCGGCGATTCGAGTCGTTCGAACGTACGTTCGAATAATAGTAGGCGACGATCGCGAGTTCGTCAAGCGATGGGATGAAGGGCGTACGTCCTGGCGGAAAACACAGCCTGAAGGCTGAACTCTGAGCGTCTGTCAGCCGGTGTATAGAGTTCACGCTTTACCGTGCGAGAACGGGAAGACTCGGCCTAAAGGCCGAACTCTGAACGCCTGCTAATCGATACGAAACATTACTTGACAGACGGCGGCCTCACGCGTAGGTTCTTGTCCCACCCAAAAACACGTGGAGGCGCATCTGTTCTGGTGAACGGCCCGGTCTTCAAAACCGTCTGTGAGCCTGCGAGAGCATGCTTAGGTAGGTTCGATTCCTACACGCCTCCGCCACGAAAACAGTTGGCAGTTTGCAGTGGGCAGTTGGCAGATAATGCCAGATGTCCGAAGCCAGGCGCCTGAAATTATTGCTGCAGACTGCCTAGTGCTCACTGCCGACTGTTTACTGCCCACCGCCAACTATTCTTATGAAAGACTGGATTGCGTTGAATATGACGCCGGGTATTGGCCCGCGCGCAGCAGCCAAATTGCTCGAGCGCTTCGGCGGTGCCGAGGCCGTGTTCGAAGCGACGCGGGCGGAACTCGAAGCCTTGCGCCTACCTCCCGAAGCGGTGGAAAGCATTCGCGCCCGCGAGTTCTTTGAGAAGGCCGAACAGGAACTGGAAAGAGCGCGAGCGATCGGCGTTGACGTCCTGCTGCTTGACGATGGAGTTTATCCCGCGATGCTGCGAGAGATCTTTGATCCGCCAATCACGCTGTACGTTCGGGGCGCGTGGAGCGAATGTTTGGACAGGCCGTGTGTTGCTATCGTCGGTTCACGGCGATGTTCAACTTATGGTCAAAACGCAGCCACGATGCTGGCGCGCGATCTGGCGCAGAAAGGCGTCACGATAATTTCCGGGTTGGCTCGCGGGATAGATGCCGCGGCCCACAGAGGAGCTCTTGAAGCCGGTGGCCGCACGGTTGGCGTGATGGGCACAGGCCTGGATGAGGTCTATCCGCGCGATCACCGCAAGTTGGTCGAACAGATACTGAATAGCGGAGGCGCCGTTGTTTCCGAGTTTCCGCTCGAGACTCCTCCCGCTCCGCAGAACTTTCCTTATCGAAATCGCGTCATCAGCGGCTTGAGCCTTGGTGTGTTGGTGGTCGAGGCGGCAGAGAACAGCGGGTCGTTGATCACCGCCAGGCTTGCGATGGAGCAGAACCGGGAAGTATGGGCAGTGCCGGGCAATATCACGTCGCGAAATTCCTTTGGCACTAACTATCTGATCAAAGGCGCGGGCGCCAAGCTCGTACAGCAATGGCAGGACGTCGCATCTGAGCTCCCACCTGAAATCGCTGCCGAACTCTTACCGCCACCTCCGGCGAAGAGAGAGCGTGGCCTGGTGGAGCAATTATCACTAACGCCTGCCGGCCTCTCTTCATCCGAAGCCGCAATCTGGAAACTGCTGTCGACCGACGCGACCGTCCACATAGATGCACTGGCGGAGAAGAGTGGCCTTTCCATCTCTGCGTTGACCAGCGCGCTTCTCGGGCTCGAGATGCGTGACCTGATTCGCCAGCTTCCGGGAAAATGCTTTGTGAGAAGATTATGAGCATGGGGGACGCGAGCGCCGCCCCTGCTGTCGCATCGTCCGTGGTAACGGTTGATCAATTCCGAATGCGTTAAAGACCAAACCTCGTCCGGTACTCGACTGAATTCAGAAAGCCGTTGATCATGGTGCGGTAATCCCCGCCCGTCTGGTTCATCGTCTGAATCCAGTTGAGGTACGAGATGTCAGCGCTTCGTCTAAGATATCCAAAGTACTGCATGATCACAAACGCTTCGTTGTAGTACTTGGTGTAGACTTCCGGAAGCTCTGCTACCGCGCGAAAGACCTGGGCCCTGGTCAACGAACCATTCGTCAATCCATCAATCCACGGTTGTCGCGATGCGTGATCCGGGAACCCTACCGTCTGCAGCAGGGCATCGACGTATGCGGTTGGCGCAGTCTGTCCACCGTAGAGCGTCTGGAAGTCGCTTCGTGTCATGAAGTCGTTTACCAGGGCCACCTTGTTTGATTCCTTCTGCTGGTCGCTGAGAAAGCCGCTGACTCTGGCAAAGTCGGGCATGAACTGTTCGTAGAGCGGAATCTTCCCAACCGCCGAGTACAGCCGGTAAACGAAGTAGCCGCGCGACTGAAACTCTTCGCTGCGGAAGAAGGCCGACGAGACTTCGATCCGATCACACGGTGGTGCGACCGTCGTCCCGCATCCGCCTAAGATCCCAAGCCACGCATTGTAACCTCCCTGGTCTGGCAAACGACCCAGGAGATCTATGTAATGCTGATTGACAAAGAACGGATTTGCGTCGATCGGATTCCCTGCGGTGTTTGCATTGTCGACAATCGTCGCGGACGCTGCCGAAGTTCCGAGAATGGCTCCGGATGGATTGCTCAACGCGATGGTGAAGGACTCGTTACCGTCGGGAATGTTATCGTCAACGATAGGGATGACGATAGTCTTTGATAGTTCTCCCGCGGCGAACTGCAGGGTGCCGATCGTGGTGGCGTAGTCGCAGCGCGAAGAGGCGATGCCATTGCTTGCGTCCTGACAGTTCTTGGATATCGGAAACGCGTCAGACGTTGCGAAGTCCACCGCAGCACTTCCTGACGTGTTTCCTGTTCGCGTGACGAGGGCCGCAAGATAGCCGTCTCCCTCTGAGACACTGTAGGACGAAGAAGTAAATTGAACGCGCATTCCAGTCCCGATGAAGTTACCCGTTTGGTTTGCGCTTAAGTTATTGAATACCCGGTTCACCGGTGAGAAAGTATAATTGCTCTTCGATGGAGTGACGGTGTAATTCCCCTCCGCCTGCACTACGAATAGGTAACTCCCGTTTGCGGCTGATGTGGTCGCTCCCGTGGTCGAGCCACTGAGCGCCAGGCTCGCATTGCTGATCGGGTTACCGTTCTCGTCCAGAAGCACTCCGCTGATTCCCCAATTCACGAGCCGGCCAATAAATGTTGCGAAGTTCACATTGCCATTGAGCCCAAAAACAGATTGACTCGGCTGAGTGAAACTATAGTTCGTTCGAACAGGCGTAACCGCATAGTTGCCTCCTGCGAGTACGTTCGCGAAAGAATAGTTCCCCAGGCTATCTGTTTGCGTGGTGGCTGTCTGCGTCCCGCTTAAGTTGAGAGTAACTCCACTCATCCCGGTGCCGAGCGCGTCGGTGACCTTTCCAGCAAGGGAGTAGGTCAATCTTGTCCCGGTGAAATTTGATGTCTGGTTGCCCGGGAGAGTAGTGAACGTCCGGTTTTGTGGCGAAAACACGTAGTATTGCCGCGACGGCGTCAAAGTGTAGTTCCCGTCAGCTCGCAAACCAGTGAATGTGTAATTTCCACTATTATCTGTGAAAGCGGTGGCCGATTTTGAACCCGTCAACGAAACCTGAACAGCGGTAAGGGCAGCACCGTTGTTATCAGATATTTTTCCGCTGATGCTGTATAGCGGTATGGCCGTAAAATCCGCGGTCTGGTTACCGCTGAGCCTTTTGATGAGTTGCGACGTAGGTGAAAAGATCACATTCGCTGAAGGCGATGGAGCGACAATAAAGTTTCCACCGCCGATGAGGTCTGAGAATGAATAATTTCCCAAGCTATCAGTGTTGGTTGTCAGAATTCGAGACCCGCCCAGTTTGACTGGCGCACTAGCCAATCCGTTGCCGTTGGAATCAACTATCCTACCTGTAACGGCATAGCTCGGTGACGAGCCTGTATATCGGTAATAGATAGTTCCGACGAGGGCGGCTGGGTCACCATCGCAATGCTGTTCAAACGACGCCGTGAATTTTACTACCTTCGGTGTGCCGCTCGAGTAATCGAACTGAGACTCGTGAACTGTAAAGCTACCCGTTAGAGTGTTACAGCCTCGACCGTCGCCGGAGATGTCGAGCCCCGGATGACCGGTTGAAGTGAACGCGGCGCGTTGTGCGTCCGGATAGTAGCCCGGCAACAGGTTTGTGCCAGGCACCCTATACGTATTGAAAGCGAGATACCACCAATGTCCGCCCCCTGTGGTCTGATTAAAGGAGATGCTCACTGAATCAACCGAGCCATCTCCACTGTTATCACTACCTGAAACGATGAAATTCCCATCGGACTGCGGATAGAAATAATTGTTCGCCCCGCCAATGTAATCCCCCTGCTCACCGGTCATAGATAGCTGAATGAGCGTCGGTGGCGCATCTATGATCGTCAGCGTGGCGCTCGAGTATGTGCCTGTTGTCGCGCCACCGATGAGAGGAGTGAGCGTCAGAGTGAGCGTCTCGTCCGACTCGTCGACGAAGTCATCGACAATCGGAAGGCTGACGGTCTTGTTGGTTGCATCTCCGGCAGGCCAGGTGACGAAAAGATCGCCCTCTAGTCGGGCCAGGCGCATGCGAGACGTGTTGTTGTAGGTGGTGAAGGAGCCGGCGATGATGATATGGCCATCCCCTTGTAGGAGTATCGCCAACACCTGCGCGGCGCCACCGGTAGCACCTACTCCCGGATTAAACGATAGATCAAGAGCGCCGTCTGGGTTGAGGCGAGCGATGCGATTGCGGAAAGTACCGTTGTAGCTGGTAAAGGTCCCGCCAATAATAATCTTGCCGTCCGCCTGTATACCAATGTCTTGTACGTCGGCATTCGCGGACGTTCCTGAATCGAACGTGGTATCCACTGAACCACTGGCGGTGAGTCGGACAACATAATTCCGAACGCTACCCTGCCCTGTATTAAAAGATCCGCCTACGATGATCTTTCCGTCCGCTTGCGGAGCTATCGCCAGTACGCCTGCCGTCAGAATCGTGCCGGAGTTAAACGAAGTGTCCAGCGTGCCATTGGGAAGAATCCGTGCGATATGATTAACTGCAGTCCCGTTGTAGTTGGTGAAGAAACCACCAATCAGAATACTGCCATCTGCCTGCAGGGCCAGGGTGTTTAGACTGCCGTTCGAGCCCGTCCCTGGATCAAACCCACCATCTAAAGAGCCGTCCGAATTAAGTCGCGCGATATGATTGCGGGATGTGCCGTTAAAGCTTGTGAAGCCCCCGGCGATCACGATTTTGTTATCTTGTTGCAGGCCCAGCTTCACGATGAAGCTGTCCGGTGCTGGACCCGTGCCGGGATCAAATGTAGGGTCGAGGGAGCCATTAGCATTGAGCCGAACGATACTATTACAAGCGACGCCATTGTAAGTTTTGAAGAAACCACCAATGAGGATCTTACCGTCCGATTGGATCACGATCGTCCGCAAACTGTTACCCGAGGTAGAGATGCCCGAACCACCAGGATTAAATGTAGAGTCGAGCGAGCCATCCGGGTTGAGCCGTGCGATGCGGTTTGCAGGAGCGCCGTTATAGTTGGAAAAGCTGCCACCGATGACGATTTTGCCGTCCGCTTGTTCTGCTACCGCGTACACCGCGCCGTCCGCGCCCAGAGCTGGATTAAGTGATGTGTCCAGCGCCCCGGGCAAGAAGCGGTAATCAGTCGGAGAAGTCGTGACATCCGCCAAGGTTACTTTTGCAACAACCTGATTATCACTCCCCCCTGTGCGGGTCAAAGTAATGCCGGCCGCGTCACCCTCATTGGCGCTGAAAGTAGGCGCTGTGAAAGAGAGTGCTCCCGAAGATATCGGGGCGGAAAGGTAGCGGGGTTCCGCTTTCTCCCGACTCGCGGCAATGGCCTGCGGAAGCAAAGTGAATTGTTGGACAGGCCACGCCAGGTAACCAAACCAGGAGATCATGGCCAGCATCACAGCGAAGCCATGACGATTGCCAATCAAGGACTGAAGGCGGCGAGGCATGAAAATTCTCCAGTTGAGAGGGAAATGGATTTGAATGAGAAGCCACTGGGTTAGACAGTGAGCGACATGCATCTCACCCCGATGCTGCGCTTGGAAGCTCGTCTACCAAATTGTCCGGTCTGGGATTAAGCAAAGAAGGATTAGCGGCTTACTTTGAGTAGGAGACTCCATCCTGGTTCGCCTAACACGGCCATCGGTAGCTGGGATTCGGGCACTCCGCAAGCGCTAAAGACTAAACAATAATCCACAAACCGGTCAAGCGTTCATTGCGCTTCCACGGACCACGGCCACACCTACGCGCTGGCAAGAGACGAGCGGACTCTCGATCTCAGAACTCACCAGCGGTTTGCTCGCACTTGAGATGCGTGAGTTGATACGCCAACTTCCCGGCAAGTGTTTTGTAAGGAAACTGTGAAGCCAGCGCCTGCGAGCGATCGGCACTGGCTTCAGATGTGAGAAGGTCATAAAACGGACGGGTACAACACCGTGCGCTAATTAAGGAAACTGCACTTTAATAATGCGTCCGGTGAATATCTCTGAGATGTAGATGTCTCCGTTAACCGCGTCGCGTGTCATGCCCGATGGCGAAATCAAGCCGGCTGCGACGACTGTCGGAGTGGCGGTTGAAGACGAAAACTGGAGTAACCGACCTGGCGAGTTGGAGAGAAGGTCTGTGCTGTACTCGAGCACATAATATCGGGTCGAGCCCTTCGATTTCCCTTCGATGATGTCTATAGCCGAAGAGCGTCCACCGATGAAAGTCGAGCTGGTCCCGGCGGCAACATCAACTGACCTGACTTCGGAGACTCCAGGCACAAATGGGAATCCCGTCAAAAGCGTCACCAATAGCTCCCCGTCAATGATTCGAATGCCGTCGGGCACTGCTTCTATTACCGGTGGGCCAAATGGGAGCGGATTCGGTCGGGGGGGAAAGGTAGTCACCGTTTGCGTATCGCCGCCGGCGATATTCACCTTCACTACCGAGTTCATACCTCCATCGGCTACATACACATCCTTTCCAGTAGCGACGAGCCCGAACGGATTGGAGTGGCGCACGTTCGGTGGGAAGAACGGAAGCGGAGCGGAGACGTAATTTGGAAAGTTGGCCAATAACTCGACTGTTATCTTGTCGCCAGCTCCATTGCTAAGTTTGACAACCCCACCGGCCGCGAGTGTTGCGTGGTCCGCTTGCGAGAGGGTAAAACCTTGCGTTGTCTTCTCGATATCTGCGCTGAATTGAATCGCCAGTATCGAGCTGAGAATCGGCGAGGACGGATTCGGGTTAGGTAATTCGGTGCCCGGGATAGGCCCGGCCAGGGTACCGTCGCCTCCGCCTATGGAAACGAACAGCGTGCGTCCGCGCAGGTCCAGTCCCGACGGACCGGCAGGCCCACCCTCGGGATCGTTGCCCGAGGGCAAGCCGTTGATCAAGGTTCGCCGAACGCCCAGAGAGTCAACGATCGAAATACGACCGGCATTAGGCGCGCCCACGGTTTCGGCCACAAGTAGACTGCCTTTTGGCGTGAGCATGAGCTTTGCCGGCTGGCTCAGTCCCGCAGTGAAGACTGAAACCGTCTGCGCTCGCGCATAACTGAATGAGACCGTCAACAGCAAGGCTATTGACGTAACGATGATAGGTGTTTTCTTCTTAATCATGGGCGTCTCCTTACTTGTTGGGGGTCGTTCGCGTCTCGTCGAGACATCGTCTGCCCTAGTCCTGAATTCTACCTTCGCTACTACATGCGAAATCCGCCCGCCGGAGACACCACAACCATCAAACTTTCCTGCCTGCATAAGAACCGATTGCGTTAGCCGGAAAGGGTGTATAATCCCCGCCCCAGCAAGTAGTCCGATCATCTCCGCCGAAGGCTTACCAGATGCCGCTTGCCCTCAAACCTCAAGAAATGACGCAGCTGCTTATTGCCTGGAGCAATGGCGACCAGGCGGCGCTGGAGCAGTTGATGCCGTTGATTTACGGTGAGTTGCGGAAGCTCGCGCACCACTATATGAGCCGAGAGCGCGCCGGTCATACGCTTCAAACCTCCGCGCTCGTGAACGAGGTATATCTGCGGCTGGTCGATGGACAGAGCGTTCGTTGGGAGAACCGAGCACACTTCTTTGGTATCGCGTCTCGCGCCATGCGCCAAATCCTGGTCGAATATGCGCGAGGCCGGACCGCACAAAAGCGCGGCGGCGATGTCGTGCGCGTTGAACTTGCTGAGGCGGACCGGGCTTCCAACCAGCCGGCAAGGGAAATCGTTGAGCTCGATGAGGCGCTAAACGAGTTGGCCGAGTTCGACGAGCGATTAAGCCGCGTCGTCGAATTACGCTTCTTCGGCGGGCTCAGCGTCGAAGAGACAGCTGAAACTCTTGGAGTTCACGCGAACACGGTGGTTAGAGACTGGCGAATCGCGAAGGCCTGGCTGCGTCGCAGCCTGGCACAGGAGGCGAATAATGAGGGTTGAGCGATGGGGAAGGATTAAGGAAATCTTTCACGGGGCCCTGCCTCTCTCCAAAGGCGAGCGCACCTCCTATCTGGATAGCGAGTGCGGCGACGACAAGGATCTGCGCTCAGAGGTGGAATCGCTTCTGGACTCGGAAGGTGACGAAGATGCCTTTCTCGATAAACCCGCGCTGGAAACAGCCGCACGCCTGGTGGCGGAAGACGCTGCTGCGTCAGTAGTCGGAAGCGACCTGGGAAATTACAAAGTGCTCGAGTTGATCGGTGCCGGTGGTATGGGTGAAGTCTACCTCGCACGCGACAAGAGGTTGGGACGCAAGGTGGCACTCAAGCTGCTGCCGGACTATTTCACGAAGGATGCTGAGCGGCTTCGTCGTTTCAAACGAGAGGCACGGGCGGCGTCCGCCTTAAATCATCCGAACATCCTGACTGTATATGAAATTGGAGAGGAGAAGGGAACCAATTTCATCGCAACCGAATTCATAGATGGGATAACTCTGCGCGAACACATCCGAAGCGGCGAGCTCGCGCGCGATGGGGCCATCGAAATTGCGCTGCAAACAGCAAGCGCACTCAACGCAGCGCACCAGGCCGGTATTGTTCACCGCGACATAAAGCCTGAAAACATAATGCTGCGCAAGGACGGCTATGTGAAAGTCCTCGATTTCGGTCTGGCGAAGCTCATTGAAGAACTGGACAGGGGTGCGAGCAGCGCTTCAGACGTTTCTACCCAGGCGCTCGTGCAAACGGCTGCGGGGGTGGTGATGGGAACGGCGCTCTACATGTCGCCAGAGCAGGCGCGCGGGACTGAAGTCGATGCTCGTTCCGATGTGTGGAGCCTGGGCTGCGTGGTTTACGAGATGCTTGCAGGACGACCTCCATTCGAGGGCGAGACCCCCAGTCACGTCATCGTTTCCATTCTGGATAAAGAGCCTGCGCCACTCGCCGCGCGCGCGCGGGTCGAGGTGCCGAACCAGCTCGAGACGATCGTGCAGCGGGCGCTTACGAAGGAACGCGATAAGCGTTATCAAACGGTGGAGGAGATGAGCAGCGCTCTGCGAGCACTCAAACAGCAGTTGGACATCGAAGCCGCCTTAAAGGCCTCTCAGGAACCTCCGCGCGAGGCGAGCGCTTCCGATGCATCAAGCGCAGCCACGGTGATCGTCGATACCGCCGACGAGAGGCGCAGCCCGACCGCCGAGGCAGACGCGAGGAAAACAATCCTCCGCGACGGTCAGACTATTAGCGAAGGAAAGCCCCAGTCGTACAAAAGAACTGCGGTCATCGCTGCGCTCGGCCTTGTCGTGCTGGTAGCGGTTGGCTTCGGAATTTATAGGTTTACCAGACCCGCGCAAGGCCCGGCGGCTTCCCTCGCGTTCGCAAAGACGAAGCTTTCGAAACTGACGACCAACGGAAAAGCCGGACAAGCAGCGATCTCGGGCGATGGCCAATTCGTCGTCCACGTCAGCGGCGACCGTGGCAAGCAGACCATTCTGCTAAAGCATGTCGCCACCGGCAGCGACAAAGAAATCGTACCTGTCACGGGCGACGATTACCTCACTCCGGGCTTTTCACACAACGGGAGCTATATCTACTATCGCCGGGACGAGAAGAGTCGAACGGTGCTCTATCGTGTTCCGGTCCTCGGTGGAGTCGCGCCCGTCAAAGTGGCCGAAGAGGTGGACTCGGCGATCACGCTCTCACCCGACGATAAGCGCGTGGCGTTCGTGCGCGGGTACCCGGACATCGGAGAATCCGCCCTCATGATTGCGGGCGCCGATGGCGCGGGGGAGGAAAAACTCCTCGTCAAAAAGGGCGCCGTCTTCTTTCCATATGGCGCCGGCTCACTGACTTTCGGACCGGCCTGGTCACCTGACGGAGAGATGATAGCTTTCTCAACTCGAGGCACTTCTCAGGGCGTCATGACCAACAATCTGAAGGCAGTGCGAGTCAGCGACAAGTCGGAAAAAGATCTGACGACTCAACTTTGGACGGGGATTGGACAGATCACATGGTTGCATAACGGCTCGGGCCTGATTCTGAACGCAGCAGAGGACTCTTCCGGCGCTTTCCAACAGATATGGCACGTAGCGTATCCGAGCGGCGAGGCGCGCAAAGTGACGAATGATTTGAGCAACTATTTCGGCGTCAGCCTGACCCAGGATTCATCGACGCTTGTTACGATGCAGGGAGAGCGGCTCTCAAATATATGGGTCCTGCCTGAAGCCGATACCAGGCGGGCAGTTAAGATCAGCTCCGGAAAGACGGATGGCGACGACGGGGTCTCGTGGACTCGCGACGGCAAGATCGTCTACACCTCGAGTACCACCGGCGACCAGGACCTGTGGGTGATGAATTCCGACGGTACCGGTGTCAAGCAACTTACTCGGAATGCGCGACGCAGCAGCGGAGCGATTGTTTCACCCGACGGGCGTTTCATAGTGTTTGCTTCCACTCGTTCGGGGGAACGCCACATATGGCGCATTGACGTCGATGGCAGCAATCCTCTGCAACTGACGGCCGGCAAGAACGAGCAGTTTCCGACTTGTACGCCTGACTCCAAGTGGGTGGTCTACATGAGCACGGACAGCGGTCCGTCTCTTCTATGGAGAGTCCCGATCGACGGCGGCGCGCCTACGCAGCTGACGGACTATCTCTCATTCAGACCTTCTGTCTCCCCGGACGGTAAGTTGACCGCCATCGTCTTCCTGGACGAGCAGTCCCAGCCGAAGCGATATCTGGGGGCGATCATCTCGATCGAAGGTGGAAAACCAATCAAGACCTTTGAGTTGCCGCAGACGAGAGGCAGATTTGGCTGGACGCCCGACAGTCGTGCAGTCATCTATATAAACACGCAAGGCGGCGTCTCAAACCTGATTAGTCAGCCGATCGACGGAGGAAAACCCACCCAATTGACGGACTTCACCTCCGACCAGATTTTCTGGTTTGACTATTCCCCCGATCACCATCAACTGGCAGTCGCACGCGGAAGTCAGCCCTCAGATGTAGTCATTATCAATGATGTAAAGTAACCATCCGACCCGGCATTGCCGGTAATATAGGCACACGCAAAGGACTCGACGCGGACGCTCGCCTGCGGCCGTGCGACCCGGATCACCGCCCCAAAGATCGGCCAACCAAATGAGCTCGACCGTCCTCAAAGGTAGTCGCTTTGACGACGAATAGTGACTCTGCTCCTCGATAGGGCGAGCACAGCTTCATTTGACTTTGGAGTCACTAATGATGTTATTTTCAAACAGTGTCGTCAAATTTGATGAGTTTTACAGTCAAGTTTTGATGAGCGCGTAGGTTCTGGAGGACGACACGGGTGTGAAGGTTTTGCCGGCGTGATTCGCCGGCCGGTGGATTGAAAAGAGACAATGGCTAAGAACTTAGTAATCGTTGAGTCGCCCGCTAAGGCCAAGACGATTAACAAATATTTAGGAAACGACTATCAGGTGATGGCCTCGATCGGCCATATCAAGGACCTTCCCTCAAAAGGGCTGGGCGTGGATGTCGAGCACGATTTCGAGCCCACGTACGAGGTCATTCCCGATTCGAAGAAACGCAATAACAAGAAGATCGTCGCCGACCTGAAGAAGGCTGCAAAAGAAGCCGATACGATTTACCTGGCGGCTGACCCCGACCGGGAGGGCGAGGCGATTTGTCAGCATTTGGCGGAAGAGATCGTTCCCAAACGTCCAAAGAAGCCTTCGTATCGGGTGATGTTCAACGAGATCACAAAGCGCGCCGTTAAAGAGGCCTTCAATCACCCGAAGGAGATCGACTCGAACCTGGTCGACGCACAACAGGCTCGGCGGCTGCTGGACCGCCTGGTGGGCTACAAGGTTTCTCCGCTTCTCTGCCGCACGATTGGTGGCCGTTTGAGCGCGGGCCGCGTACAGTCCGTCGCCCTGCGCATGGTAGTTGAGCGCGAACGCGAAATCGAAGCGTTTATCAAGACGGAGTACTGGACAGTGGCAGCGAACCTGGCAGCCAAGCTTCCGCCGGCATTCGATGCGCGCCTCTTCAGAATCGGCGACCAAACCGTCAAGACCAGCGGATTTGACCAGGAGCTTAAGAAGACTGAAATCCTGATCGGCAACGAAACTCAAGCCGCTGAGATTGTCGCCGAAGCCGGCCAGCAGTCTTACAAGGTCGCGGAAGTCACGACGAAGGAGCGGAAGCGCAACGCCGTGCCGCCCTTCATCACTTCAAAGCTGCAGCAGGAGGCCTCGCGCAAGCTGGGCTTTGCCGTCAAGAAGACGATGATGCTCGCCCAGAAGCTCTACGAAGGTGTAGAGGTAGGCTCTGAGACCGTGGGTCTTATCACGTACATGCGTACGGATTCAACTCGTGTATCCGATGCAGCCCTCGGTGAAGTGCGCGATTTCATCGGCTCGCAATACGGTCCGAATTACCTGCCCGAAAAGGCCGTTCACTTCCGTTCGAAAAAAGGCGCACAGGATGCGCACGAGGCGATTCGCCCCACGGACGTGACTCGCACACCAGACGCCATCGCCCAGTATCTTAATAAAGAAGAGCTGAAACTCTACCGGCTCATCTGGCAACGCTTCGTGGCATCGCAGATGACTGCGGCCATCTTCGATCAAACCACCATCGACATAGAAGCTCGACGCTTCATCTTCAGAGCGACAGGCTCGGTGCAGAAGTTCGACGGCTTCCTCAAGGTCTATCAGGAAGGACGCGACGAGAAAACTGAGGAAGACGAAGAGGCCGAACGCAAACTTCCGCTGGGCGAAAAGGGAGAAGTGCTCAAGCTCAACTCTGTCGATCCGGAACAACATTTCACTGAACCTCCTCCGCGCTATACAGAGGCGACACTGGTCAAAGCCCTTGAAGAAAAGGGAATCGGTCGCCCCTCAACCTATGCGGCGATCATGACCGTGATCATAGATCGCGAGTATGTGGAAAAACTGGAGGGACGGTTCCACCCGACCGGTCTGGGCAAGACCGTCAACGACCTGCTGGTCGCCAGCTTTGATGACCTTTTTAACGAGTCATACACTGCGCGAATGGAAGAAGAGCTCGACGAAATCGAAGAGGGTAAGCTGAAGTGGAGGGTGGCACTTCACGAGTTCTACGAAAAGTTTGCGAAGGACTTGAAGACTGCTGAAGCGACTATGCGCGCCGTCAAACAGCAGGCGATTCCCACTGACGAGATTTGCGAGAATTGCGGTGCGCCGATGGTCATCAAGTTCGGACGCTTCGGTCAGTTTCTCGCATGCTCGAATTATCCCGAGTGCCGAACGACTCGCGAGGTGAGCAAGCCTGCGACCGATGGCGATGCGGCGGCGGGCGCGGGGTCAGGCGCCGCGGCACCCGGCGGAACCGAAGCCGAAGAAGCGGAAGAGTGTGATCTGTGTGGCAAGCCGATGGCGCTCAAGCGTGGACGCTTTGGCCAGTTCCTCGGATGCACTGGATACCCAGATTGTCGAAACATACGAAAGATCGCGAAGAGCGGCGCAATAGCTCCGCCCCCGGTCCCGCTTGATGAGAAGTGTCCGGTTGATGGCGCTCAGCTAGTTCTGAGGCACGGACGCTTCGGCGAATTTATTTCCTGCTCGAATTACCCGAAGTGCAATTACATCAAACGAGAGACGACTGGAGTAGCGTGTCCGCGCCCCGGTTGTCGCGGTGAAATCGTTGTAAAGAAATCCAAACGCGGCAAAGCATTCTACGGTTGTTCTGAGTATCCCAAGTGCGATGTTGTTTACTGGGACAAGCCGGTAATCGAGGAATGTCCGAAGTGCAAGGCGCCGTTCCTGCTGGAGAAGACAACAAAGAAGGACGGGACAGTTCACTACTGCGCTAAAGAGGGTTGTGATTATCGAGCGGAGGCCCAACCCACTCCGCTGGTGCAGCCAACTGCGTCCGCCGGCAAAGATCGAACCATTGCCGGATGATCCGATTGCGGATTGCGGATTGAAGATTCCCACCGCTATTTGTTAATAGAAGATTGAAGACGCAATCGACCGTAAGACCATTCATGTTGACTTGAGCCTAACTTTCGCCCACTTGTTCCGCAATCCGCAATCCGCAATCCGCAATCCGCAATCCGCATCCGCAATCCGCAATCGAATCACCTCTGCCAGCGATCCAATTGCCAGTCACTTCCTTCCACGGCAATAGCCCCGACATAGCCTTCAGCAGGTACCAGCGACTGTAGCGACCACCGCGCAGTTTCCGACTCGCAGCCTGCGACCTTCAGTCTTACCTGGTGCTCTCCCGAATCCATATCGACGTCGAACTGCGCAAGGGGAAATGAAAGTCCTTCGCCCCTGGCTTTGATAAAAGCCTCCTTGCGAGTCCAGCAATTAAAGAATGCTTCAACGCGATCGGCCGAAGGAAGCGCACGAAGCGTTGCTGCCTCGTCCGGCGAGAAGTAGTTAGTGGCCACCTTCTCGTCTGCAGACGCAGCCCGTATGTGCTCCACATCAACGCCGATCTCACGATTGTTGGTGAACGCGAAGAGGGCCAGCTGGTGCGAGTGCGCCAGATTAAATCTCAAAGGGTGCGATGCGTGAGAGCGGGCAAGTGCGGGTTTGCCATACGAGCTGTAGCTGAGACAGACGCGCGATGGATCCAGATCCAGATAGTCTGCGAGAATCCTTCGCAGTGTTCCGCGAGCGGCGATGAAATGATCGCGGTCCCTATTAAAGTGGAAACGCGCCGCCCGCGTCAGCTCATCATGTACCAGCAGTGCGCGGAGTTCCTTTAGCTCAGAATGGGAGCGGACAAGCGATGATCGCCAGAGGTGGACTCTGTCATCAGGAAGCTCGAGCCGTTCAGGCGGATTGGCCCAAACATTCTCGAGCGAATTTGCGGCTATCAGGTCCGCGGCGTATCGGCTCGTGACTACGATCCACCCTCCATCTTCTTCCTCAAACTGAGAGGCCTCATGTCCGTCCAAACCTCTTTTATGTAGGCAAGGCATTCCGCCTTAGTGCCCTGCTTGCCCGCATCATTCCAACCGAGCGCGTTCTCGCGATCGGCGGGCCAGATCGAGTACTGCTGTTCATGATTCACCACGACTTTGTAAATTGTGTTGTCTTCTCTCTCTTCCATGGCGGTAAGGTGACTCCTAAGATTTAGATTGAGAGTGCCAGCGACAGCGCCTCAAGCGCTGTTGTTGGCTGACTTGCCCAGCTCTGCGACGATCGATTCGACAATCGCAGGTTCATTCTCATGCAGAAAAAAATGGTCTCCCGGCAACATGCGCATCGCAAAAGGTCCCGTGGTTTGTTCACTCCATGCCTTTAAGTCGCCCCGAGATAGCCTGCGGTCCTGCAAACCCCCGAACGCCGTCACCGCGCAATCCAGAGGAGGCCCGGTTGCGTACTTGTAGGTCTCGCAAACCGCAAAGTCCGCTCGCAATACAGGAACCAACAGCGCCATTAGTTCAGCGCTTTCCAGTAGCTCTTTCGGCGTTCCGTTAAGCACACGCAGAGCGTCGATGAATTCGTGTTCGGGCAGATCATAGATTGGGGTCTCGCGGCTTCCGACCTGCGGGGCCCACGCTCCGGAGACGAACAGATGAAACGGTTCGATCTCATGTTTCTCTTTGAGAACCCGCGCAACCTCGAAACTGACCCACGCCCCCATACTATGACCAAAGAAAGCGAATGGCTTGTCGAAGAGCGGTAGCAGCGCGTCCGTCAGAGCCGAAACCAGCGGGCGCATCCGGCTAAAAGGGGTCTCGCGTATGCGCGCGCCGCGACCGGGAAGCTGAATCGCGCAGACTTCTGTGGGAGGCGGGACCCGCTTTTGCCACGAGCGAAATATGGGCGCACCGCCGCCGGCATATGGAAAACAGAAGAGACGCGACGTTGCTCGCTTGGATGGCTCCCGATGCGATATCCAGGGGTTCGCGATTGAACTCGACATATTCGATTATTGAAGTAATAGTTCGGAAGGCTACCAACTAAGCGAGAGCCCGTTTAGCGTTCTTCCAATACTATCCCTCTGCCATCTGCATCGACCTCTTCAACGCCTCCGGAATTTCCAGTACGCCTGCGGCAGAGATGGTCGCGCGATATGCGTCTCTCGAAACTCGCTCGATTGATAGCGGATCAGTCGTGGTACGGTTCTTCAACGCGTCCTCAGCAATCACCGTCAGCTCACCGACCGTCGGGTTCGAGAATAGCGCCCGCAGCGGTAACTCGATTTGAAGGTTCTCGCGTATGCGCGACATGATCTGCGTTGCCAGCAGAGAATGGCCGCCCAGATCGAAGAAGTTTTCGTTGACTCCTACACTTGCCAAGCCCAGCACTGCACCGAAGATGTCGGTCAGGGCCGCTTCGACGGGAGTGCGCGGCGGTACAAGGCCAGAGTGGTACTCGTACCTGGTGAGCTCTGGGGCCGGCAGAGCGCGGCGGTCTATTTTACCGTTGGGCGTCAATGGCATCTGCTCAAGCACGATGAAAGCTGTCGGTACCATATAGTCCGGCACGCGCTCTCTCATGTAGCTCCGCAGTTCGCTCGAAGTTGGAGCGTCGAACTCTCCGCCGACGATGTATGCGACCAGTCGTTTTTCCCCAGGCGCGTCTTCTCTGGCGAGGACCACCACTTCGCGCACACCCTCGTGTTCTCTCAATACGCACTCAATCTCGCCCAGCTCTATTCGATAGCCTCGTATCTTTACCTGCTCGTCACCGCGACCCATAAACTCTATCGCACCGTTGGGAAGCCGGCGCGCCACGTCACCTGTGCGATAGAACCTCGAACCGGGTGCCGTGCTGAAAGGATCGGGGATGAATCGTTCGGCGGTCAGCTCGGGACGGCACAGATATCCGCGAGCCAAACCGTCTCCTCCGACGCAGAGCTCTCCGGCGACGCCAAGGGGCACGGGTCTACAATCGCGGTCCAATAGGTAGATCTGCGTGTTTGAGACAGGGCGACCGATAGGGACTGTCGAGGCGTCCTGGGAGAGATTCTCAACCGCATGCCATGACGCATAAGTTGTGCTCTCGGTTGGACCGTACATGTGAAGCAAGTGACGCGGCGGACTGGTGCTGAGCACATTTCGCACCGCGGCCGGGTCAGCCATCTCGCCTCCGAACATGAGGTAGCGAAGTGAGCTGAAGGCGCCGGGATCATGGCCGGCGACCTGATTAAAGAGCGCAGTAGGGAGAAAGAGAACAGTGATTCCAAACTTACGAACATGGCTTGCCAGGTCCCGGGGCGAGATCATCGTCTCTTTCGGAATGACAACCAGTATCGCTCCATGGACCAGCGCGCTCCAGAATTCGAATGTAGCAGCGTCAAAACTGGAGTTGGAAGCCTGAGCAATGCGATCGCTCGGGCTTACTGAAATATAATTCGTGTCGCAGACTGTCCGAGCTACGGAGCTATGAGTTACGACCACTCCCTTGGGGCGCCCGGTCGAACCCGACGTGTAGATTATATAGGCGGGATTCTGGGCGCTTGCGTCACAAGGTAAGTTCTCAACGCTTTCGGACGCGAAACCCTCCCAATCGGAATCAATACATAGGACCTGCTCGCATCGCCCGGACAATGCTTCGGCCAGGGACGACTGTGTCAGCATCACGCGGACGCCGGCGTCCTCGATCATGTATCGCAGGCGCTGTTCCGGGTACTCGGTGTCAAGTGGTACATAAGCACCGCCCGCCTTGAGAATTCCCAGCAACCCGACCACCAACTCGATTGAGCGGTCCATGCATATTCCGACGGCGACCTCAGGCCGCACGCCGCAGGTCCGCAGGCGTCGAGCGACCTGGTTTGCTCGCTTGTTCAGTTCGCCATAGGTCAGACTCTTATCTCCGAGCACTACGGCAATAGCGTGCGGCGCCCGTTTCGCCTGCGTCTCGAACAATTCGTGTAAACAACTGGAACGGGGATAATCCGAGCTAGTGTCGTTCCATTCATAAAGCAGTTGTGCGCGTTCAGCTTCCGTCAAAAACTCAATTTGAGAAACGGGGCGCGTCGGGTCGGAACAGACGTCGATGAGTAATCTCTCAAAGTGCTCGAGCATTCTCTCGATGGTCTCGTGTTCGAAGAGGTCGCTGCTGTAATCAACCTGCAGGCGCAAGTCTTCCGTGCTCGCCCAGAAGTTGATTCCCAGATCAAACTTCGCCGTCGTTTCTTCGACCTCCGATTCGACCCCGCACTCCGCCGCGTATTCCTCATCGAGAGAATCGTCCGCGACATTACTGAGCTGGAACGAGACCTGGAACAGCGGATTACGACTGGTATCTCGCTCGGGCTGAACCACCTCAACCAGCTTCTCGAACGGCAGGTCCTGATGAGCGTAAGCGTCGAGAGCCGTGTCTCTCACTCTTCGTAACAAACCGGAAAAGCCTGGATCGCCCGAAAGGTCAGTGCGAATCACCAGCGTGTTTACGAAAAAGCCGATCAAACCCTCGACCTCAGATCGGTTTCTTCCGGCCAGAGGCGTGCCCACAACTATGTCGACCTGATTGGTGTAGCGGTGGAGCAAGACATTGAATGCAGCCAATAGCGCCATGAAAGGGCTCGCGTTTTCGCGTTGGCTCAGTGATTTGATTGAAGCAAAGAGGCCGCGGGGAAGGCCGCGGGTCTGGCTCGCTCCATTATGGGTTGGAACAAGTGGACGAGGTTTATCCGTCGGCAACTCCAGAGCAGCCGGAGCGCCCGACAGTTGCCGCTGCCAATACGACACCTGCTTGTCGAGAACTTCGCCTTGAAGCCACTGTCGCTGCCAGATGGCGAAATCAGAGTATTGAATTTGAAGGTCGGGAAGGGGCGACGATTCCCCTTTGGCGAATGCTTTATAGAGGATTCGCAATTCCCTGGTCAGGATATCGAGTGACCACGCGTCGGAAATGATGTGATGCATTCCCACCAGCAGTACGCGCTCTTCCGCGTCCAGTCTCAACAACGTAAATCGAACCAACGGGCCGCCCCTCAGATCGAACGGAGCGCCGGAAGCTTCGGCCGAAATCCGCGCAACTTCGCCTTCCCTTGTCTCAGGCGTAAGGTGCGAGAGCTCGATCACCGGAATTGAGACTGGCGCGTGGGGCGCTATCTTTTGAACAGGCTGTCCATCAACCACATCAAACGTAGTACGTAATACTTCGTGACGGCGGACGATTTCGTTGACACTTCGTTCGAGCGCTTGCTCATCGAGCGGGCCGTTGAATGGAAACGTTTCGAAAATATTATAGAAGTTGCTGCCTGGCTCTAATTGATCGAGAAACCAAAGCCGCTGTTGCGCAAGCGAGAGAGGCAGGCGTTCCACATCGGCGCTCCGCCTCGAGATCGGTAAAGCCGGAATGGCAACGCCCTGTTTCTGAAGCAATCGGGTGAACAGTTCCCGTTTCTCAGGCGAAAGCCCGGCGATGCGCTCGGTGAGTTCGCTCATGTACTCATGTCTCCTTCGGGCAATTCATTGCCGGCGAGCAACTTTTCAACCTCACTCTGGGAAAGGCCCTCGACCAGGTTCAGCATTTGAGATAACTGGTCACTCTCTTCATGTCCCGTCGCCTGTGATTGCCTGATTATCTTTGCGAGCTCGTAGATGGTAGGCGTTTGGAAAAAGTGATACACCGAGAGCTCAATGTGGAATGACTCCCGTAAACGCGAGATGATCTGGATAGTGAGAAGGGAATGCCCGCCCAGCTCGAAGAAATTATCGTGAACCCCAACGCGCTCGATCCCCAAAAGGTTCTGCCAAGTGGTGGCGAGGGTCTGCTCGATTTCGTCGCTGGGCGCGACGTAGTCGCTGATCAACTCGGGCCGCGCATAGATCTGCTTATTCTCAGCGGCCTGCGAGTCTTCCTCTTGTTCGTCGCTCAAAGCCATATCGTTCTCGCGGCGCGCCATTAGCGCCGGGAGAGCGATTGTCGACACCGCGACTTGGGTTAGATTTGTGTTCAGGATTCTGTTCAGTGCTTCGACGCCTTCGGCCGACGTGATCCCTTGCCTCAGGCTCTCCGCTTTCATCTCTTCCATGTCCCGCGGCACAACCGTATCGACAGCCATCCCCACCTCTTGCCATGTGTCCCAGTTTATTGAGATCACCTTCGTACCGCGCGAGCTGCGATGCTGAGCGTACGCATCGAGGAAAGCGTTTGCGGCACAATAGTCAACCTGGCCGAAGGCGCCTTGAATCGAGTTGAGCGACGAGCAGAGGACGACGAAGTCCATCTGCTGATTTTCCAGAACAGCTTCCAGCACCAGCGTGCCGCGAGTTTTCGGTGACATCACGGCCGACGCGCCCGACGTGGATTGCAGTTGAATCATTCTTCCGCCTGCGACTCCTGCGGCGTGAATGACTCCATTGATATTGCCACAGCATTCATTGATGCGCGCCACCACCTGATGCATTCCATCCAGGTCGGCGACATCGACCGTGAATACCATGACCTCCGCTCCGGCAGCTTCCATCTCCTGCAACTTCCGGATCCTGACGCTCGTCGGATCGCTGTCGTCGTGCGTCGCACACCAATCGCCCCACGTATCACTGGCCGGAAAGTCGCTTCTCCCCACGAGCACCAGTTTCGCGCGCACGGTGGTTGCCAGGTGCTCTGCGATGGCGAGACCGATTCCTCCCAGACCGCCTGTGATCAGGTAGACGCCGTTCTCGCGAAAGGGCGGCGTTGCCGCCTGGACTTCGTTCAGTCGGATCGGATCAAAGGCTTGCACCCAACGATGCTTTCCTCGATAAGCCACAACCGTGTCAGGACTGGTCGCGTTCAGCTCTGCGTACAGTTTGTCTATCGTTGAGCGATCTGGCTGATCACTTTCGTCCTGCAATAGGATATCGATGGTCTGACAAGCGATCTGGGGATATTCCTCGGGAATCACTTTGCATGGACCTAAGAGGGTGGCCTTTGACGGCTCCAGGGGCTCTTCGCCTGTCACTGCCTGCAATTGATTCGTTACCACTGCGAGTCGCAGTCGAGCGGCTGGGGTCTCCTCGCCCAACGCCTGCGCCAGATAGAACAGGCTGTCAAAGCCGGCAGCTTGAAAGCCTTCGAATGCCCGGAGCGCATAGGGCGTGGAATGGTTAGGTGTCACATTCCACAAATGAACAATGGCTTCCGGCACTCGATCCAGCGCTCGCAGCTCTGTTAACAACGTGATGTAGTCGGCTGCTTCGCGAGGATTGATGACGTATTCGTCTTCATTAATCCCGGCGAACTCCGCACCGGCGCCGACGCTGACAACGCTTCTTCCGGCTTTCGTCAGTCGCTCAGCAAGCGAGCTCCCGACTCCACACTTATCGGTGAACAACAGCCACCGCGTTTCCTCAGTGGTGGTCTGCCGTAGAAGCTCAGGTGACTCGGTTCGCCTCCACGAAGGCAGGTAGAACCACTCCGCTATATCAGGCCTCTTCTCAAGAGCCGGCGGCTGAGGAGTACGGACCACGTAGTTCTCAGGCTGGGGCTCAACCCAGTACCGTTGACGCTCGAACGGGTAAGTGGGCAGCGGAGTTCGAAGACGTTCCGCGTGCTTATGAAAGCCCTTCCAATCTATCTTCACGCCGGAGAGCCAGAGACGTCCCAGAGCGCTGAGCAGAAATCTCTCATCGTCTTCATGATCATGCGCCGGACGCAGTGTGGCGATCAGAGTATGCCGCGCGGCGTTTCCGTTTTGCTGCTTGGCCAGGGTACAGAGCGTTTGGCCGGGACCAACTTCCAGCAGGATGCCGTCTTCGGAAAGCAGTTGCGCGAGTCCATCGCCGAAGCGCACCGTACTGCGGAGATGGCTCGCCCAGTAGTTGGGGTCCGTGGCTTCTTCGGGAGTGATCCACGTTCCGGTCACATTGGATAGGTATGGAATTGCAGGAGGATTCAGCCGCACGTCTTCCATGCGAGCTGTAAACGCCTTCAGCACCGGCTGCATCATCTGCGAATGAAATGCATGTGAGGTGTGTAGCCTCCGACCGGGCAATCCTTTCTTCGTTAGCTCAGTCTCCAGCTCACCCACCGCTTCGGTAGGGCCGGAGACTACGCAGAGCGATGGTCCATTGACTGCGGCAAGCGAAAGTTTTCCATTCAAATAGTGACGGACATCCGGCTCAGGCAGAGCGACGGCGAGCATCGCACCGTAGGGCATCTCCTGCATCAATCGACCGCGCGCCGCAACAAGCGCCAGCGCATCCTCCAGCGAGAAGACGCCGGCCAGACAGGCGGCAACATATTCTCCCAGGCTGTGACCGATCATGGCCTTTGGCCGCACGCCCCATTCAATCAGTAGTTGCGCGAGCGCATACTCGATTACGAAGAGGGCAGGTTGGCTGACGGCGGTCTGCAGTAATCGTTGTGCTGCCTCGCCCTGCTCCTCAACGGAAGGGAACAATATCCGGCGAAGGTCGAATCCGAGATGTGGCTCGAGCACTTCACAGCACTTATCAACCTGCTCACGAAATCCAGGCTCGTGGCTATAAAGGCCGCGTCCCATATTGACGTACTGCGTGCCTTGTCCGGAGAACATGAACGTTACCGGATGCGCTCTTCTCTCGAACCGGCCCGTCAGCACGCGCTCTGAGTCGACGTGTTCAAGCGCGGCGATCGCGTCATCCGTATCTGTACTTACGAGAATACGCCGATGGTCGAAGGCCCGGCGCCCTACCTGCAGCGTATAAGCGGCGTCGGCAAAGTCCACACCCGGATGTGCCTTGAGATGTTCGACCAGATTGCGTGTTGCGTTATTAAGGGCGTCCGGCGTCCTGGCGGAGAGAACGACCAACTGTTGGGGCCTTGATGGCGCAGCGCTCTCGTTGAGCGGCGCCTCCTCCACGACTACGTGCGCGTTGGTGCCTCCGATACCAAACGAATTAACCCCAGCTCGACGCGGACCATCGTGTGAGTCCCATGAGGCGAGTTTATGGTTGACGTAGAAAGGGCTCTTTTCGAAATCTATCTGCGCATTCGGCTCTTCGAAATTAAGACTTGGAGGAATAGTCTTGTTCTTGAGCGCCAACACTGCCTTGATCAATCCCGCTACGCCCGCGGCCGTATCGAGGTGTCCGATATTCGTCTTAACCGAGCCGATAGCGCAGAATCCTGTTGCCTCGGTTCCGGCGTGGAACGCCTGCGACAGCGCAGCGATCTCGATCGGGTCCCCAAGATCAGTTCCCGTTCCGTGGGCTTCAATGTATGTGATCGTTTGAGGATCGATGCTGCCGACAGCCTGGGCCGTCGCTATGACCTGAGCCTGACCTTCAATGCTTGGGGCCGTGTAGCCGATTTTCAAAGAGCCGTCATTGTTTACAGCGGTCCCTTTGATGACTGCGTGAATGAAATCTCCGTCGGCAAGCGCATCGGGAAGGCGCTTCAAAACGACGATGCCGATTCCATTGCCGCCGATCGTCCCCCGGGCCCGCGCGTCAAAAGCTCTGCAATGACCATCGGGAGACATAATGCCTCCGTCCTGGTAGAGATATCCTGTCGTCTGGGGAAGGGCAACTCTCACTCCTCCCGCAAGGGCCATGTCGCATTCATAGCTCAACAGATTCTGCGCCGCCACACAAACGGCGACCAGGGAAGTTGAGCACGCCGTCTGAATAGCGATGCTGGGACCCTTCAGATTTAGTTTATAGGAGACGCTCGTCGGGAGATTGTCTTTGTCGTTTCCAAGCTGGACCTGAAAGTCGCCGACCAGTCCTACCAGCTCCGGGTTCGAGTAGATGTTATAGAGATAACTGCTCATACTCGTGCCGGCGTAGACGCCGATCGAACCCGGAAACGTTTCCGGATCGTAACCGGCATCCTCCAGACTTTCCCACGCGCACTCAAGGAAAATGCGCTGCTGCGGGTCAAGGATCTCTGCTTCGCGCGGGTTAAATCCAAAAAACGAAGCGTCAAACATCTCCACGCCCGCGAGCGAGCCTCCGGCTTTGACATAGGCAGGCTCGCTTAACGTCTCTTTGTCTACGCCCGCCGCAAGCAGCTCTTCATCGGAAAAGAATGAGATCGATTCGACGCCGTCGCGCAGATTGTTCCAGAACTCGGTGAGGTTGCGTGCTCCTGGGAAGCGTCCGGACATGCCGACGATGGCTATGTCATAGGAATTATCGTGCGTCACGCTGTCACTCATTCGTCATGGCCTTCTGCTGCACAGCGTGTTTGCGACGGCTCAAGGCGTCTTTCTGTTTTTCAGCACGGTCGTAGATCTGTTGGTAACGTGGTTTTTCGATGGTTGGCGCTGTTGCCGTGTCCTGGCTCAAATAGTCGGAGAGCGAATTGATCGTAGGATAGCGGAACATATCGATCATCGAGATTTCTTTGGGAAGCCGGTCGCGCAACATGCTATGGACTCGCACGAGTGTCAGTGAATGGCCACCCAGATCGAAGAAGTTGGAATGGATGCTGAGATCGTCGACGCGGAACACTTCCTGCCAAATGGAAGCGATGAGCTGCTCCATCTCGGTCCGCGGCGCGACGGACGGAGTGGACGAATGATGGCCGTTTCGCGAAGGCTCAGGAAGCGCGTTGCGGTCCACTTTGCCATTGGGAGTCAAAGGTAGTTCATTCAGCAGGACGAAAGCGGAAGGCATCATGTACGCGGGCAGCTTCTCGTTCAATTCGCGTCGAAGGCCGCTTAACGAGAAGCCGTTTGATTGGTCCGCCACAACATACGCGACCAGCCGCTTGTCGTCGGGAACTTCCTCTCGGGCCATTACAACCGCGCCGCGTACTTCATAACACTCTCGCAGCAGCGCCTCGATTTCGCCCGGCTCGATCCGATATCCTCTGATCTTGACTTGCTCATCCGCCCTACCCAAAAACTCTATCTCGCCGTTCGCCAGATAGCGTGCGACGTCACCAGTGCGGTAGAGCCGAGTGCCTGCCTCTGGACCGAACGGATTCGGTAAGAACCGCTCGGCCGTCGACGACGGCGAGCCCTGATAGCCACGGGCCAGACCCTCGCCGGCGATGTAAAGGTCGCCCGCCACGCCCACGGGCACGACTTCCTGATGCTGATCGAGAATATAGGCTTGGGCGTTTCCAATTGGCCGGCCGATTGGTACTTCCCTGAGAATACGTTCCGAAGCCCTGTACTTCGTGAGGTCAGCGATGGTTGCTACCACAGTGACTTCGGTTGGCCCGTAACCCTGCATCAGGCGGACGTCCCCGCGGACCGTGCGATGCCACATAGCAAGACGCTCGGGTTGCGCCTTCTCGCCTCCGGTAATTACCAGCCGCACCGTCGGCGGAAGTTTGAGATTCTGTGTCGCAAGCTCCCATGTCAGCTCGTGCCAGAAGGCGGTTGGAAGATCGAGCAGGGTGATCTTCCATTCGCGACACTTCTCCAGAAATGTCGTGATCGAAGTCGCCATCGACTCGGTGCGCAGAACCAGCGTGGCCCCAAGGGTGAGGCATGGGTAAATCTCTTCGGCGGCAGTGTCAAAACTGATGGACGAGAACTGAAGAATCCGATCGTCGGCTCTCAGTCCATACTCAATCGAGGCCCGCGAAGTCCAGTTCATCAAAGATCGATGCTGAATCATGACGCCTTTGGGGCGCCCGGTTGACCCCGAAGTGTAGATGACATAGGCGAGATTTTGCGGCTGCGCCACGTTGGCGGGATTTGAGTCGTTTTCCGTCTCGATCTGTGCCCAATCACGATCCACACAAACAATTGGTCGCGAATGCTCGGGGAGCGCGGAAAGGAAGCGCTCCTGCGTGAGGAGAACGACCGTTTGCGAGTCCTCCAACATCGAAGTTACCCGATGCTTTGGGTATGCGGGATCGAGTGGCACGTACGCCCCACCGGCCTTAAGGATTCCGAGCAGTCCTACAAGCATGTCTATCGATCGGTCCATGCAGATGCCGACCAGAGTTTCCGGAACAACGCCGAGCTTGCGCAGATAGCGCGCCAACTTATTGGCCTTCGAATTCAACTCGGAGTACGTCAACAGTCCGTCTTCTGAAATCAGGGCGATGGCGCCGGGCGTGCGATCGACTTGTGATTCAAACAATTCATGGACGCATTGCGCATCAGGGAACTGGGAGGCGTTGGAATTCCACGTCGAGACGATCTGTTCACGCTCCGAGTCTGAAACGTAGGAGAAGCTTGAGATCCGAGCGCCCGGGTCCGCAACCACGCTTCGCAACAAGTTCTTAAAGTGAAAGAGGACCCGTCGGATGGTGGGATGCTCAAACAGATCGGTGCTGTATTCAATTGCCGCGGTCAGTCTGCCGCCGCTTTCGAAGATGTCCAGTCCCAGGTCGAACTTCGATGTCCCCTCGGCGACCTCGAGCTCATCGTTTTCGATCAGCTCCTCTTCGAGGCCGTCATCCTGCTCGTTCGAAGTGTCTGTCGAAATGAGTTGGAACATTACCTGGAAGAGTGGATGATGGCTCAGGCTGCGTTCCGGCTGAATAACCTCAACCAGCTTTTCAAACGGCAAATCCTGATGCGCATAAGCTCCAAGAGAGACTTCGCGAATCCTGTCGAGTAATTCCCGAAAGCTCGGATCACCCGAAAGGTCCGTTCTCAGGACCAGGGTGTTGACGAAAAAGCCGATCAGCTCCTCTGTCTCGGCGCGATTTCGACCGGCGATCGGCGAGCCAATCACGACGTCTTCCTGATTGGTATAGCGGTGGAGCAGAACGTTAAAGGCGGCGAGAAGTGTCATGAACAGCGTCACACCTTCGCGCTGGCTGATCGCCCTTAGCTCGTCGCTTAACGATTGAGGTAACCGCAGCCATTGATTCGCCCCTCGAAAGTTTTGCACAGCCGGTCGGACTTTGTCGGTCGGCAGTTTCAAGACGGCCGGCGCCCCTGCGAGTTGGTCCTTCCAATAGCCAAGTTGAGCCGCCAACACCTCACCCTGTAACCACTTGCGCTGCCAAACTGTAAAGTCAGCGTACTGAATAGAGAGATCGAGAAGCGGCGAGGGAAGTCCCAGCGAATAGGCTTCGTACAGCGCGCGAAGCTCTCGGCTGAAGATGCCGAGCGACCATCCATCAGAGATAATGTGGTGCATCGTCAACAGCAGCACGTGCTGAGTGTCGTCAAGCGAAAGCACGCGCCCGCGCACCAGCGGACCGCTGTTCAGATCAAATGGGCGCTCGGATTCCTCAGTTGAGAGTAGGGCCGCTCTCAGCTCGCGCTCTTCCTCGCTCAAGTGTTTTAGGTCGACCAGCGGGAGGGGCACGGTTAGTTGCTGTGCTATTACCTGAACCGGTTGGCCATCTAGCGTTGCGAACGTCGTACGAAGTATTTCGTGGCGGCGCACGACTTCGTTGAGACTGCGCTCAAGGGAGTGCAGGTTGAATGGACCATCGAACGATAGAGTGTCGAAGACATTGTAGAAGGGACTGCCGGGTTCCAATTGATCCAGAAACCACAGCCGTTGTTGCGCATATGAAAGCGGGAAGACGAAGACTTCTTCGGCCATGAAAATTATTTTCTTCCTTGCTGTCGGACCCGTTCGGATCCTGAATTACTAACCGAAGTATTGACCGGCAGGTGCGGCGCAGCACGAAGGCGCAAGCGATTGCCCTTGAAAGATGATTACCAGGAAACTCTCACCCTGCACTGGAACTCTGCGGCATGGACCTACTGGATGACCTTCTTGTTATCCTTTGATTTTCGACATCATCATCACCAGAGGTGTGAGCTTGAGAGAATAATGTCGAAGGCACCCGAGAACAGATGGCAAACTAAGATGGCGATCAGCAGAATAACACAAAAATCGTTTGCTGAGACAAGAGATGTGAAGAGAATGTGGGGAACAAAAAAAAGAAAAAGGATTTTCTCTCCGCACGCATTTTCTTAACGAGAGCTCCTGGCACTCGGGCATCCGCACCTATGGTTAACAAAACAGACACAGCGCTGCGTTCAAACCCTGCACCAGGTATATCGTGTAAGACACGATACAATTCGATAACATGAGATCAACGCCGCGTGCGATAGCTGGTTGATACTGTTTGACAAGAAATCATTGACGAACATATCTTCCCATCGCAAACTTGTCTCTATTAGTTAGAACGCGGAGGGCCCGATATGTTTAGGCTTCGACTGATAATTCTCGCCGCGTCGATGCTGGCGTCGTTACAACTCTTCGCACCGGACATCGCCGCTCAACAGGAAAATCGTTCCACGCCGACCGGCGTTGCTTTAGAAGTCACCTACTACCAAGGCAAACCCCCCACTTACCAGGCCGTCCCCGGTATCGATTCCAAAGCCAATGGCAGTTGGTATGCACTTTTTCGCCGAGTTCCATCGTGGCAGCTCCCGGCGGGTGAGCTCCCGGTACAGGCCGTGAATGTGATTTCGCGCCTCGAAGCCGCGGGCATTCGAGTGTATGTATCCCTGTTTCGGGGCACGAAGTTTCATGAAAAGGAGGAACAGGTCGCAAGTTTCCTTGTCCGAGAGGACGAGAAGATCAGCGTTCGCGAGTTACGTCAGTTTGGTCTCGAGCCGTTTGAAATCAAAGCTTTCCGGGTTACTCCGACAGTTGCTGATCCTCCAACGGCCCGCAGCAACGCCGCATCAATAGCAGTCATTGGCATTGAACCTGTCCGCTCGACACTGCCGACCTGCAAAATCAAGTTACAGAATCTCTCCGGCAAGGATGTGCTCGCCCTCGGCGTCGAACTGTTCGTCAATAATCGCAAGCGTCTTAGTTCCATGCCGCAGGGAAGGGAAGGGCAGCCGCTGATCGCCGCCGGTGGCTCTTATGATCTGATCGAGTCCATCGCAAAGGACGCGCGTCCCACGTTGATCGGATACGAACCTGACACACCTCCCAATCAAGAGGTTGTGATCGCAACGGCGGTTTTCCGAGACGGGAGCTATGAGGGTAATGCGCGTACGGCAGCCACCTTCAGAGCGTTCTTGCTTGGTCGCAAGCTGGCGGCCGAAAAGCTTCTCGCCGTGATTCGAAAGCTTTCGAGCTCATCCGAAGCAACAACATCCGCTGCGGTCAGCAGTCTCAAGAGCCAGGTTTCAGCACTGCCCTCGGACGTTGACCTCGCGCTTGTCGATGAGCTGATCAAAGACATGCCGGGGGTACCGGCGAACGAGAAGATGGAGCTCAAAGGCGCCGTTGACATTGCAAGCAATGGAATGAAGACTGATTTTCTAACAGAGTTGCAAAGCTTCATCGACGAACTGAGCGCTCCTGCCGCTTTCCGAGAATGGTTGAAGCGGAAGAGCGAAGGATATCAAAAGTGGCTCTCGATGGATCAATGACCCGATGTCCGACAAGCTTCAGCTTGTCGGTGCGCTGCGGCAACCCGAGACTTTGCCGTACACCTACACAAAGCCTGACCCATTCCCGAAGTTACCTAAGATGCCACGACTCGTCGCCTTTCTCCGTGCTATCAACGTAGGCGGTCATACCGTCAAGATGGATCGATTGAGAGAGCTCTTTGAGTCGATCGGTTACGTCGAGGTGGAGACGTTTATCGCGAGCGGCAATGTAGTCTTTAAGGCGCGATCGTCGAACACGGGCGCCCACGAAAAGAAGATCGAGAAGACGCTTCGCGAAGCACTTGGCTATGAAGTCGCCACCTTTGTCAGGACGCTGCAGGAGCTCGAAGAGATTGCGAACCACCAGCCTTTTTCACCATCCGCTCTCGAATCGGCGGTAACCTTTGGCATCGCTTTTACCACAATCAGTCTGGACGTGGAATCGACGCGGAGATTGATGGCGCTGCGAAGCGAGATCGATGATTTCCACGTCCGAGAGCGAGAGATCTATTGGATATCACGAAGCCGCCAGGGCGAAGCCACAATATCCAATGCCGTATTTGAAAGAATTGTCGGCAGGCCGGCGACTCTTCGTGGAGTGAATACTGTCAAGCGGATGGCAGCGAAATACTCACGGTCGAAGCCGTGAAATAATGCGGTAGCGCGAACGTCGATTCAAACTTGCGTGGTAAGAGGCAGCGGCAACCATGCCGGATGTAATTTTCGATTTTCCCATCAACGCACCTCGAGCGCGCGTGTTTCAGGCGGTCGCGACGCCAGAAGGTCTGGATAGCCGTTGGACGAAGAGATCGTCGGGTGAGCCTACAGCAAACAGCGAATACGTGCTCTGGTTTGGTCCCGAGTACGACTGGCGTGCAGTGGTGTCTCGCGTCACGCCAGATGCGGAATTCGAGTTGCAACTCACCAGCGCGCAGGAGGATTCGCTGGGAACGCGAGTCGGTTTCGTCCTGGAAGAGAGCGGCCGGGGGACAAAAGTTCGCTTCCATCATTTGGGCTGGCCGGAAGAAAACGATCATTACCGAAGCTCCAGTTATTGCTGGGCGATGTACCTGAGGTTGCTAGTTCGATGTGTGGAGCGCGGTGATGTCGTCGATTATGATCACCGCCTGGAGGCGTGATCATTTAAATGGGACCAGAAATGGAACTCAAATTCTTTCGATCACCATCCGCATTCCGAAAGTGGTTAGAGAAGCATCACGCCACAGCCGACGAATTGTGGGTAGGCTTTTACAAAAAGGCGTCCGGCAAAGCGAGCATTACGTGGCCCGAGTCGGTCGACGACGCGCTTTGCTTCGGATGGATAGATGGGATCAGAAAGAGGGTCGACGATCTGAGTTACACCATTCGTTTCACGCCCCGCCGACAAGGCAGCATTTGGAGCACGGTTAACATCAAGCGCGCGGGAGAGCTTATCGAAGAAGGACTGATGCAAGCCGCAGGCATGAAGGCATTCGAAGCGCGCCAAGCGAATAAGTCGGGGATATACGCTTACGAACAACGTAGCGAAGAGCTGGTCGAACCCTATGCGAGTAAGTTCAAAGGTAATAAAGCCGCGTGGAAATTCTTCAACCATCAGCCACCGGGATACCGGAAGCTGGCTAACTGGTGGATCGTGAGCGCAAAGAAAGAAGAAACGAGACTCCGTAGGCTGCAGAAACTGATTGATGATTCCGCCCAGGCGCGACGGTTAGGTGAGCTGAGTGGAACGAAAACTTCGAAATGAACGTTATGAACATTGCGTCATTGGGGCATTGGGGCATTGGATCAACGAAGGGCCTTTTCCTTTCGTAATCCATGTGCTGGGCCCGATAAGGCGTCGGCTCAATGACTCGATGACTCGATGACTCAATGACTCAATGACGCAATGACGCAATGACGCAATTACCCAATGACCACACGGACCCACATTCCGCGATTCCCGCTCAGTCAGTTCATAGATCTCTTTGTTCACAATGAAGGGTACTATCCCGACCACTCGATCGACCGTTTCCTGCCTGACGGAAACACCGAAATCATCATCGACTTTGACGACCGACCGAAATTCATTTATGACAATCTGACTCTCAGGGAACTCCAGGCATGCCACCACGTTTGGGCATCCGGCGTGAGAACGGAATGCATTTCCATCCCCTCCGCCAATCAGACAGCGATGCTCATCATCTCGTTCAAAAAAGGAATGGCTTATCCCTTCTTTCCTGTTCCGATGAATGAACTATCGGATTGCGTGGTGGATGCAGACTTACTCTGGGGCAACGATTTTGCATTCCTGCGAGAGAAGCTGATGGAGATCAAAGAAGTCGAACTCAGATTTCGCTTGTTAGAGGATTTTCTAGTTAGCAAGTTCCAATCCCGCCTGCTGTCCAATCCGTGCATCGAATATGCTCTGGGCGAAATCATTCGCCAGCCCGATCAAATCAATCTTGGCAAGCTGAGCCAAAAAGTCGGCTACTCGCAAAGGCACTTCATCGACATGTTCAGCCGACAAGTCGGTATCACGCCCAAGGCCTACCTCAAAATCATCAGGTTTCAAAAGGTGATTAGAGAGGTCGAACAGTCCAGGGAAGTAAATTGGTCCGCCATTTCGCAGGATTGCGGGTTTTATGACCAGGCGCACCTGATCAATGATTTCAAATCGTTCTCGGGCTTCACCCCCGAAGAGTACATCAGCCTCAAATCAGACCTGCTCAATTATGTCCCGGTCGCTTAGGTAAATTTTTTCCAATACCCGGTCCTCAATAACTCTTAGGATCCCGGGCTATGGAAAACTTCTACATTAACCACCTGGCTGTCCTGGTGTGCGCCTTGCTGAGTTTGGCGGTTGGGGCCCTTTGGTACTCGCCGCTCCTATTCGCGAGAGCATGGCAGAAGGAAAGTGGATTGAGCGACGAACAGCTCGCCGGCGCTAATCCTCTCAAGACTTACTCGTTGACGCTGCTGCTGGCGTGGGTCATCTCGTACAACCTTGCGTTCTTCCTCGGCGACAGCAAGGCCAATTGGAAATGGGGCCTGATCGCAGGCCTGCTCGCGGGTGTGGGATGGGCGGCGACGATGTTCACCATCATTGCTCTCTTCGAACAGAGACGATGGAAGGGTGTGCTGATCAACTGCGGATATATCACCGTTTACTTCGCACTGATCGGGCTGGTACTGGGACTTTGGAGGTGAGCTGGTGGCAACGAAAACATCGGGCGAGATTGAACAGGAGTTTATCGAGAACCTGAAGAAGTCCACCGGCCGGAGTTTGAAAGAGTGGATGTCGACGCTCGGAGAGTTCGGCACCCGCAAGCGGAACGACATCGTCAAGCGGCTAAAAGAGAAGAACGGCTTCGGACATATGCATGCGACGCTGCTGGCGGGAATTTACCTCAACGCGGGTAAGGCGGTGTATGGCAGTACCGAGGACTTGTTGGAGAACCAGTTTGCCAAAGCAGAAGTCATGCGACCGCTGTACGAATCCTTCATTGCTTTTGTGACTAAGCATTTTCCGCGTTCAAGCGTGCTTCCCAAGAAGAGTACATATCTATTCTGGAGAAGCGAGAATTCGCCGCTATCAATATCAAGCCGTTGGAGCTCCGCGTTGGTTTTGATCTGGGTGAGGGTCCTTTCGACGACACGGTGACAAAATCGAAGCTGTCTGGTCCGATGCCGCGCATCTCGCATATGCAAGTGATTACTGCCGAGAGCCAGCTGGGCAACGAATTGGTGAACTTGCTGAAAGAGTCGCATCGCCGTTGTCACTAGCCGCTACGCCAGGGACACTTACTTGCCGCTCATGACTATCTCGAGAACATATCGTCGTAACTTTTCACGGTCTGTTTTGAGATAACCATAATAGTCTTTGGCGATTCCCTCATCTGCTCGCGCAAGCAGAATATACGCTTCCAATAGTCCGGCCTCGTTTATTTTTACAAGATTGGCGAGCGAGGAATCGAGCGACTTGGTCTTTCCGGACTTCAAATCGCCAGACGCGGCCTCGGCGACGCGGCGCAGTGCCTCTGCTTCTTCGCGAAGACTGTGCCGGTACGTCTTCTCGTCGGGATGCGCGGCATAAAACTTTGCGTTCGCGTTGACGGTCCATGCGGCGCGCGTTATTCCATAGATCATCCAGCTGGAAGAGGCTTTCGGGTCAACCGTGATCGTTATCTTGCCGTTCTCCATGGGAGAGACGCCTGTCGGAATGGTCACCACAGGGTGAGCAAGCGTTATCCCGCTATGATCGGCCCATTCCACCAGACCGTTGACCGCAAGCTTGTCGGAAGGACTACTGATGTAAGCGTCGATGAACTTGTCTCGAGCCTCTATCGTTTTGTTCCTCCGCATCAGGCCTATACCCCAATAACGATAAGCGGTCTCGCGGTTCGGATCTATTTTGATCGCCTTTGCAAACCACTCGTCGGCCCGCTCAGGCTGCCCGTTTTTGTTATACATGTCGCCCGCAAAGAGGGCCGCAAGGTAGAGCTGCGGATCAAGCTGGAGAGCTCGCTGATAATGGGCGAGCGCCTGATCCAAGTCGCCGCCAATGTAGGCCGCCTCGCCCTCGTGCATGGCCCTATCAGCTTCCTCGATCTTCGAGAACGATTCGGTTGCTTCGCCATCGGGCTTAAGACTCTCGAGCATGGCGTCCAGCAGGGCCCGTTTGTAACCCAACTCTTTCGCGCGCACTAAAACCGTGCGGGCGTGCGCGCGACCCTGCTTTCGCACATCCGCGTCCTTCTCGCCCTGAGCTTTCACGAACAGACTAAAGCCCAATCCAAATATCACTTCGGCATCGTTCGGCTTCTCAGCCGACAACTTTTCGAACATGGGGAGTGCTTCGAGGAACTTGCCGGATTCGAGAAGCAAGGTGGCCCGCTCCCGTTTGGCTTCATAACTCTCTTCGCCTTGAGCGCGGGCCACAGCTGGTGATGAAACGAGAACGGAGGCCAATACCAACGCCAGGAAAATCCGCGAAGAGCCCTGTGAAGCATGCGTCCACATAAAGTTATCTCGGCGCCTTTCCAAGAGTTTCATAGCAAGTACACTGATCGCGCATCCGCGAGCTGCGACCCGATTATCAGTGAGCACGGAAGTTGTCCATCTAATTGGCCGATCCGATCACAACTTCGGTCCAATACTTTTGAAGCTTGTCACGGTTCGCTTGCCGATAGGGCGGATAATCGCGCGCGATGCCCTGGTCTACGCGAGTGAAAAAGATGAACGGCTCCAGCAATCCCGCATCGTTAAGTTTGACCAGCGCGGCAAGCGCGGGCGAGAGCGACTTGACCTTGCCGGATTTCAACCATTGCGAAGCGGTCTCAGCCACTTTGCGAAGCGCTTCAGTCTCTTCCCGCAAGCTGTGTCGATAACCGGTCTCGTTTGGAAACTCTTTCGCGAACTGCTCGGCGACCCACTGCGCTCTAACCAGCCCATATTGTTCCCACGCTCCAGTCCCATCGGGGCTCTCGCGCAGAGCAGGATCAAAGTTGATATCGAGCTTTCCGGGACCGGCAGATGTCAGCTTGATCGGAATCTCAATCGTCGGATGTCTCATGCTCCGCTGGTTCCGCTCGCCCCATTGCTTGAGTCCCACGTAACCACTCCTGTTTCCCGGTTCTGCGATGATGGCGTCGACAAACTTGTGCATCGCTTCTTCCTGTTTGCCCAGGTGCATCAGGGCGTCGCCCCAATATCGGTACGCGGTCTCGAGATTGGCGTCGATCGCGATCGCCTTCGCAAACCATTCGCCCGCCTTGTCCATCAGCTCTTGCTTCGTTTTCGGATCGTTGGCCTGATATCCTTTTTTGAAGTACATGTCGCCAGTAAAAAGCGCTGCGAAGTACAGTTTCGGATCGAACTTCAACGCCCGTTGATATGCTTCGATCGCTTTGTCCAGCTCGCCACGTGAGTGAGCTTCTTCTCCCTCGCGCATCGCGCGGTCAGCCTCTTTGCTGTTCGAGATAGCAGAGTCCGACTCATCCGGCGCCTGCAGGCCCTCTAGTCCGCGTCTTAAGAGTTCGCTGTCGTCCCCTAGTTCCTGGGCCCGCTGTAGATACCCACGCGCGCGCTGGCGCGCCTTCTTCCGTTCAGTCGGATCCTTCATCGAACCCGAGACAACTAGAGTCGCCCACCCCAGGCTCTCGAGGACAGCAATATCCCGGGGCGTGGCCTTCGCCACCTTTTCCAGAATTGGTATCGCATCGGCGAACTTGTTCTGGCTGAACAGCTCGAGGCCTCGCGCACGATCGGCCTGAACGGAGCCGGATTCTTGTGCAAATGTTTGCGGCACCGCGCAAAGCGTCAGCCCCACGATGACTGTGCCGCAAATCAGAAACAGCAGCCCACGGTTAAGCGAAGATTGGTGTTTCAGCATGGATCACTCCTTGTAGCAGAAGCTGTTGGCTTGCGAGACGGATTAACTGGTTACGTGACGTGTTTATTGAACGATAGCCCGTGATGAGCTTGCAAGCGAAAACCAACAACCAGCGTTACTAGACCGCTATTTGCTGAGCAGTGCATCAGACTTGGCGGTGTAATCGATCTCTGCCGCCATCTCGTCGGGCACGCGCGTCCAGCCGTCGACCGTGTGTCTGAAATGCTCGGTGGAAGATACAGTGAAAGCCGCGCGCTCAGGCTGCCAGGATAACCGTTCCACATTTATGAATGGATGTTTGATTCGAAGGACGTTGAACGAGTTGGTCTCGCCGCGTCCTCGCAACGAGGTGGCCGTTCCGGCAGATACGACCAGGGCACTGTGTCCCGCAATTTTATAACGCGCAGACGAGTGTCCAGTGTGACTTACATGCAGGTGGCCAGCCAACAGCACGTCTGCGCCGCATTGGGCGATCGCTTCCATGGCGAGCTTTGCGCGCCCAACCAACTCGCTTTCGTCGTGGCCCTCGGGCAGATCGAAGGGATGATGAGTAACTATGATCTTCGTGGTCTGATCGGGAAAGGGGCATAGTCGCTCGCGGATGGCGACAATCTGCTCCTCATTTACTCGCCCGTATTTTATGGTTAACGAGCGCGCGGTGTTTATTCCCAGCACCGCCACTTCATCGTCCGAGTAGAACGGCGCCATGTCGTCCGTAATGTATCGCTTGTATTTGTCCAGCGCCTGGAAGAAGCGAGCGTACGCATTATGCAGCGGCACGTCATGGTTGCCCGGGACGATGATTTGAGGTCGGGGCAGTCGATCAAGAAATTTCTTTGCCGCTTGAAACTCATGGCTTCGAGCGCGCTGCGTAAGATCTCCGGAAACGGCGACGACGTGGGGGTTGATCTCGGCTACGGTTGCTACCAGCGGCTCGATCAGAGTTTCGTCGACAGTTCCGAAATGAAGATCTGAGAGATGAACAAGAATCCGCACACTCACCTCCGCGAACACTCGCGAGCTAGTAGCTTGTGATTAGAAGCCGTGTTATTAACTCAAAACTCAAAACTCAAAACTCATCACTACTTTGGGGTACCAGTACCCGCAACGCCCCCGGTCGCGCGATATAGTGAAGGGGCGTCTCCATGACGCTGACTTCACCATCCGTGGCTACATGTAGATGACGACGGCGACTCTCGATCCAGACTTCTTTTGAGCACAGCGCGTCAAAATCGCGTTCGTTGCGCAACCCTCCGAAGAGTGCGCGCCACGCTAACCGCAAGAGGCCAAGGCGTCCGGTACCTTGAGCGACGTAAAGGCTAACCTGGCCTCCGTCGAGCCTGGAGCGCGCGCCGATGTTGAAATTCTCCATCTCGTATTCATTGTTGCCGATGAATACAAATGGCGTACGTCGGTTCAATTTCTGCTCGTCTGTGCTGAGGCGTACGTTGAGAAACGGATAGCGCTTTAGCATAGTAAGCGTTGCCCAGATGAAAGCCGGCCACTTTCCTCGGTCCAGTCGCTGCTGTTGCTTTTCTCGATGACGAACGATGTTCGGATACAGTCCCAGGCTCGAGTTGTTAAGAAAGTATCGGCCGTTGACTTCAACGACATCGACGGCGGCTTCATGGCCTTCGATGCAGACGCGTACCGCACTCGGTATGTCGAGCGGTATCTTCAAATCTTTTGCAAAGTGATTGAGTGTACCCAGGGGAAGCACGCCCAGCGCGCGGTCAGTGTCAATCAAAGTCGACGCTACGGCGTTGATCGTTCCGTCGCCACCGCCGGCAATAATTGGCCGGCGGTCTTCCTTAATAGCCTGGCGCGCGAGCTTGACGATCTCGTCGCCTTTCACTGCGGTTAGGAATTGCGGTTCAATCCCAGTCGATGCGAAAGCTTCCTTGACGCTTTCAATTACGCCCTTCCCGGCGGCAGTACCCGACGACGCATTGATGATGACAGCGGGATGCGAAGGGCTCGCCTTTGAGTGAGTCAATCCCCGCTCCGATCAATTAGCGATCAAGATCCAGAACTGAGTCGCCCGTCGACGCGCCGGCGCCATAGCTCCGGTTTTCGCTGGTTGCGTAAGCCTTGTTTGACGCGGGGCGGGAAGCTGATGCAGCCGAAGCGCCGGTCGCCTGGCCGGCATTATCAGCGTTGCGACTTTGGGTCGCAGGAGCCGGCTCCGCTTGTGTGCGAGTCTCTTTATCCGAGAGGTCCACACCGATCAATTGTTTGAGCTTTTTGAAGACCATCGGCAGAACGATCGTATGAGCGGTGGTGGCTAACTCGTCCATGAAGCGATCGCCGAGGGTCGAGACCTCCGTTTGTAACCGGTCGTACGCGTTGGTTTCTTTGAAGCGCTGGAATAAACCCGGCTTCTGCTCCTCTTCAGTCGCTTCAGTCTGTGGACGCGGGGTGCTGTAGCTGAACGAACCTCCCTCCGACGCAGGCTCAGCAGCAGTCTCACGCTCGCCTCCCGGTTCCGGGATGTCGTTATAGCCGGGAAGGCTATCAGTGATCGGCTGTGCAGCATAGGAGTGTCCGTGAAAAGCGGTATGACGATTCGGATCGTCATATTCCTCCCACGACGATCCTTCGTCACGATCGCTTCGCTTGATCGCACCCGCCAGCGTATAGCCGCAGAGAAGTCCGACCGAGAGCGCGCCCAGGCTGAAGGCCACGGGGCGTTGCCGAAAGTGATGTCGCCAGTCGAGCGCATCCGACACCGATTCTTTCACCGAGTAATATTGATTGGTCACTGTCTCTTTGATCTCCATAACAGTTTGCGAGATTGAGTCGCGCGCTTCCTCCATTCGACGCTGGAGCTCTTCCTTGTCAGGCGCTTCGGCGTCTTTCTGATTCAAGGCGCGGGCCAGTCCTAGAGTTCCTTCGTCAGCCATTCCTTGTCCTTTCTGAACTCTGCTACGCTGCGCTCCGGCACGAAACCCTGCTTCGCCATCCGCTTCTTCGCGGCAATGATCACGATCCCACCGATCAAAAGGTAAGCAGCGCCCGTGATAACAAAACCAAGCGCGAACTGCAGCGTCGTACCTAGTGAGGGTGGCAACAATGCGCCGACGAACAGCGCGACCGCTACGTTGAGGATAGCGAAACCAACCGCAGCCACGATCCCGCCTGCGAGAATAGTTGTTGCGCCACGAATATAGCCGTTGACGTCTTCTTTGACTTCGACTTTCAGCAGACTCAACTTGGTATCAAGCAAGGTAACTACGCCATCGCTCAATCGTCCGAAGAGCGCCGGCAATTCTTCGATCTCGGTCTTCGTATCAGCGGCTCTGGCTGGCGCCGTCGCCGCGCTCTTGTCCAGGTCGGCCATCGCCCCTCCTTGTTGATTTGAACTCACTGGTCCGCAGGTTGCCGGTTACCGCCGAAGACAAAGCCGTCGGAGTGCAACCCGCAACCTGTGATCCCGTTCCTTAGCTTCGGCGTCCGCCGCGAATCAATAGCCCAATTACCAGCCCCGCCGCGGCCGAGATCAGAATGGCCTGACCGGGGTTTTCGCGGGCATAGTCCTTGGCTTGATTTGCTACTTCTTTGATATCGGTGTTCTTAAGGTCCGAGAGCTTGTCGCCGATGGCCGAGACCTTGTCGGCAACGTAGTCTTTTGCGGTCGAGGCTGCGTCGGCGATCTTGGCGCCATATCCTTTGTCCTCGGCTGGTGCAGTTCCTGCGCCGGTACCGCCACCCGCAGATTGTCCGCCGACTGGAGTGAGACCCTGGTTGCTGCTCCCATAGCCGGTTGATTGTCCCTGGTTGTATCCGTCTGGGGTTCTGTTCTCTGACATCTTATCTTCTCCTTGGAAAAAGTATTTCATCCGCTAAGAGCCGGATGACAGCTCGAGGGAGTAGTCTTAATACGGTCATTCCTCATGCAACTCAGCAAACCATGTGCCGACGGCTTTGGGTCAGCCAGCAATAGTGATCGCAGCAAGCGCCTATGCCGAAAATAAAGACGCCTACGCCGCCCGGATCCGAATGAAGCGAGCTCTATTTGCCAAATCTCGTTGCGAAAAGGTACGTGATACTTTAACGCAAAGGTCGGGAACAGTACAGCAATGAGGGCACCGTAGCGGAACGTGAATCGCTCGATTGGAACGACCGGTCGAGCTTACTCGAGCTGGCGAATCAACAGATCAGAACCATCGTGTGAGAGACCGTGTGAAAAGTAAGGATGAGTGCACGAATCCAAGCCGTCGCCCCTCGAATCCTCGTCCGGCTTCAGCCGGGCGAACCGACTGGCGCCAATCCTTGCACGCCTTGACTTCGTTTAGTTGGACATGGTAAGTAAGCACTTACTTTCAAACATGGAGCAGTCAATTCGGATTGAGCAGGGAAATTTCAACTACTGATAGCGTGTCGCTTCCAGTCGTCGGGGGACGTATGGCTGGGGACGAACGACGCCTTCAGATCCTGCGTGTGGCGGTCAGCCTCTTTTCGCAACGCGGATTTCGCGGGACCACTACCAAAGAGATTGCACAAGCCGCGGGCATATCTGAGGCAATGGTCTTCCGCCATTTTGCCACTAAAGAAGAACTCTACACCGCTATCCTGGACCATAAGGCGTGCGACGCAGGATTTGAAGACCCGTGTGAAGTGGTGGAGGACGCCGTTCAGAAGAAGGATGATCGCAGGGTATTCGAAACCCTGGCTCTCACGGCCTTGAAGCAACACGAGAAGGACACCGAGTTCATGCGGCTTTTGCTCTATTCCGCGCTCGAAGGTCACCAGCTCGCGCAGATGTTCTGGGACCGAAATGTCCTGAAGATTTATGAGTTCTTAAGTGCGTATATAGAAGAGCGACAGAATGACGGGGTTTTTCGGCGGATCAACCCGCGAGTCGCAGTCAGGGCTTTCGTCGGCATGATCATTCATCATTCGCTGAATAATAGTCTGTGGGACCCGTCGAATCGCTTGCTGAAGGTTTCGAACGAACAAGCGGCGGGCGAGTTCACTGAAATTCTGCTGTCGGGCATCGAGGCTCGTGAGAGCGGCGTTCGAACCGCGACGGAACCTCCAACGAACGTAGTCACTTCGAAGAAAACAAGTAAACGAAATGCTCTCCCGTAATTATTTTATGAGGATCTGCTCTCTCGCGTTGGCGTTGGTCGCGCTCAGCTTATTCGCTGCCGCCTGTAGTTCGAAGACCGCCACAAATGTGAACCAGACTAAGACCGAGACTGCAATTGCGGCGGTCGACGTCAGCAGCGCGCCCGCGATCTCCCGCGAGCTCCCCAGGTATCTCGAAGCCACCGGAAGTCTGGCCGCGGACGAGCAAACGGATGTCGCGCCGGCAGTCGGAGGCAAGGTCGTCTCGGTCGGTGTTGACCTGGGGAATTTCGTCCAGCGAGGAGCTGTCCTTGTGCGACTGGATGACAGGGACGCGCGTATCCGTCTCGATCAGGCAACTGCACAGGTCGCGCAGCAGGAAGCCGCCGTACGACAGGCTGAAGCAAAAGTTGGTTTGCGTCCCGGGCAGAGGTTCGATGCGGAGAACGTAGCAGAGGTCCGATCGGCCCGCGTGACATATGAGTTGGCGGAAAAGCAGCTAAAGCGATTTGAGCGCTTAGTTGAGACCGGCGACGTCTCGCGCTCGTCCTACGATCAACAGAAAGCGCAACGCGATCAACTGCTCGAGCAATACCAGGCGGCGTTGGCGCAGGCGCGCAACAACTACGCCGCGGTGGATAGTGCGCGCGCGGCAGTTACTTCGGCCAGAACCCAGATCGCGCAGACACGAAAGGCTATTGCCGATGCGGTGGTAACTTCACCCATCAGCGGCTACGTGCTGGATCGCCCCGCGGACGTCGGCGAGTACGTCACAACTTCTACGAAGGTCGCTACCATAGTTCGAACGAATCCTCTGCGAGTGCGCATAGACATTCCGGAACAAACGCTTTCATCGATTCAAGGCGGTCAGAGCGTGTCCGTCAATGTCAGTGCCTACCCGGACAAATCGTTCAGTGGACGCGTTCATCACATCTCGCCCAGCGTAACGCCAAATTCGCGGACCATGACGGTGGAAGCAGAAGTGGAAAACAACGAGGGGATCTTAAAGCCCGGCCAGTTTGCGACCGTGCGGATTTTGCAGCCGCAGACTTCGCCAGCGCTGCTCGTCCCGGCCCGGGCAGTCCGAACTGAGGCAGCCACAAACTATCTCTTTGTGATTACGAACGGCCACGCCGAGAAACGCATCGTCCAGCTTGGGCAAACGGAAGGCGACCTGGTCGAGATAAAGAGTGGCCTGAGCGGCCAGGAACAGGTCGCGACCAGCAATGTCGAATTGTTGAGCGATGGTGTGCCGGTGAGACAATAGGTTCAAGGTTCAAGGTTCAACGTTCAATATTCGTTTAGCGAGGTGCGTGATTTCGGGCGAGGGCTCTAATAGGAAACATTGAACGTTGAACCTTGAACGTTCAACTTCGGATTTATGCAGAAGCTTGCCGAAATTTGCGTCCGCCGTCCCGTCTTCGCGACGATGCTGATTCTTTCGCTCGTGGTGGTGGGACTGTTTTCGTTCAAGTCGCTCGGCGTCGACCTGTTTCCAAAGATCGACCTGCCAACGATCACGGTTACAGTGATCAATCGTGGCGCCTCTCCTCAGGAAATCGAAACGGAAATCACAGACAAGGTTGAGGGCGCGGTCAACACAATTAGCGGAATCGACGAGTTGCGCTCGACATCGGTCGAGGGCGTCTCGCAGGTTTTCATTACCTTTCTGCTGGACAAGAACGCCGATATCGCCGCGCAGGAAGTTCGCGACAAGGTCGATCTGGTCATTCCCGACCTTCCCGAGACTGCCGACAAGCCAGTCGTACAAAAACTCGATACCGATGCGGCCCCGGTTCTTCGCATAGCAGTGTCAGCGCCGGCGCCACGCGGTCTGCGAGAGGTGACAGATGTCGCCGACAAACAGATAAAGGACCGAATCGAATCCATCAACGGCGTGGGCCAGGTGCAGATCGTTGGCGGTCGCCAGAGAGAGATCGATCTCTGGGTCGATCCCGATAAGTTGCGCTCCTTTAATGTCACCGTCGCGGAAGTCGCAGCGGCTGTACGACAGCAAAATATGGAGGTCCCGGGCGGACGCGTCGACGAAGGACCTCGCGAGCTGACCGTTCGGACGATGGGGCGCATCGCCGAGCCGTCCGCTTTCAAGGACCTGGTGGTCGCTTCCCGCGGACCATACCAGGTCAAGCTCAGCGACCTCGGGTACGTTGAGGACGGCGCCGAAGAGCAGCGCACGCAGGCGCTTCTCAACGGCCAACCGGCCGTGACCCTGATCGTCTCGAAACAATCCGGACAGAATACTGTCGCCGTTGCTGACGCGGTCAAGGAACGTCTGGCGGAGATCCTGCCTACCCTACCGCCGGGCTTCAAGACCGAGATCGTCGGCGATCAATCAATCTTCATCAAAGCCTCGCTGGACTCGATCGAGACCCACTTGATCGAAGGCGGAATTTTGGCGGCGATCGTTGTCTTTATTTTCCTGTGGAGTTTTCGCTCGACCTTTATCGCTGCCATCGCCATCCCCACTTCGATCATAGCCACGTTTGGGTTGATGGCAGCGATGGGATTCACCCTCAATCAAATCACGATGTTGGCTCTGACCCTGATGGTGGGAATAGTCATCGACGACGCCATCGTGGTGCTGGAGAATATTTTTCGTTTTGTGGAAGAAAAGGGCGTTCCCCCGTTTCAGGCCGCCATCCAGGGCACAAAGGAGATCGGCCCGGCAGTCATGGCGACTACGCTCAGTCTGCTCGCCGTCTTCCTGCCAGTAGGCTTCATGGGCGGCATCGTTGGGCGCTTCATGTCTTCCTTCGGGTTGACGGCATCGTTCGCAATCGCGGTCAGTCTGTTGGTTTCTTTCACATTGACGCCCATGCTCGCCGCCCGCTTGATAAAGCGCAAGGAACCAGTCTCGGATTCCGAAAGAGAAGTTCCGAGTCCCGAGTTCCGGGTTTCGGATGAGAGCGCAGCTGACGAGAGTCAAGCTGAAGCTCTTGACGCAAATGCTGGGGTCGAAAGTCTTCAACCCCAAACTCAAAACCCGAAACTCGAAACTCAAAACTCAGAACCCGGCACCCGACGACCGGCCCCCGAAGCCCGCAGTTCTAAAGAGTCGCGATTCTATCGTCCTATCGATCGCACCTACACCTGGATGCTGAAGTGGTCGATGGCGCATCGTTGGGTAGTCGTAGGACTTTGCGTCCTGGTCATCATCAGCATCGTCCCGCTCTTCAAATTTGTGGGAAAGAACTTTTTGCCGGTCGACGATCAGTCGCAGTTTGAAATCAACGTTCGCGCTCCGGAAGGTTCCACCCTTTCCGCGACGTCTGCGATGGTTGAGAAGATCGCGACCGATCTCCGCCAACTGGCTGGAGTCGAAGACACCCTAACCACGATCGGCGGCGGCCAGCAGCAGCTCGTTAACACCGCATCGATCTACGTCAAGCTGGCACCGATCAAAGACCGGGCGCTGTCGCAGGAGAAGTTGATGGTCCAGGCGCGCGAGCTACTGAAGAACTACCCGAAGGAGCTTCGCACCAGCGTGCAGCAGGTGGCGGCCATCTCTGGCGGCGGATTCCGCAACGCGGATATTCAATACGTCATCGGCGGTCCGGATCTTCAAAAGCTGACTACGTATTCGGAAGAGCTGCTCGTCAAAATGAAGTCCATCCCGGATATCGTCGACGCTGACTCGACCTTGATCACAGGCAAACCGGAGCTGCGGGTGGTTATAGATCGAGCGCGCGCCGGCGACCTGGGAGTTCGTGTTGGAGACATCGCGCAGGCGCTCAATACACTTGTGGCCGGCCAAAAGGTTTCGACCTTCAACGCGGGCACCGACCAGTACGATGTTGTGGTCCGCGCTACTGGAGAATTTCGAGCGAGCGTCGAAGGCTTGAAACGTATGATTGTGCCTTCAGCGAAGATCGGCTGGGTAAGCCTGGACACACTGGTTCGGGTGGACGAAGGCGCCGGACCATCTGCTATCGATCGTCTCAATCGTGAGAGGCAGGTGACGCTGCTGGCGAACGTCAAGCCAGGCGGTTCCCAGGCAGATGTGATCAACAAGATGAACGAGGCCGCCAGGGAGTTGAAGATCGAGAGCAACTACAAGACCGGACTGGCCGGACGCTCAAAGGAGCTTGGCCGCGCAGGCTATTACTTCATGCTCGCCTTTCTTCTCTCCTTCGTATTTATGTACATGGTGCTGGCGGCGCAATTCGAATCGTTTATCCATCCCATCACCATTCTGCTGACGTTACCGCTGGCGATTCCGTTTGGCATCGTCAGTCTGCTTGTGACAGGGCAAACGGTGAATATTTTCTCGGGTCTGGGGTTGTTGCTCCTGTTCGGTGTGGTTAAGAAGAACGCGATTCTTCAGATCGATCACACAAACGAATTGCGTTCGCACGGAATGGATCGCCATGACGCCATCATCCAGGCCAACCGCGATCGACTGCGTCCGATTCTGATGACGACGATCGCATTGGTGGCCGGCATGATGCCTTTGGTGTTGTCGTCCGGCCCCGGCTCAGGAACAAATCGTTCAATCGGTGTGTTGGTCGTCGGTGGGCAATCGCTCTGTCTATTGCTGACGCTTCTGGCCGTGCCCGTCTTCTATTCGCTCTTCGATGACTTGAGCAAGAGTCATGTTCTTGGGCGGGTGTTCGCACCCGTTCGCGGGGTGTTTGGATGGGCCAAACGAAAGACGGCGTCCGCAACCACAGCGCTGTTCGGGCTGTTTTCGAAACAGTGAAGCGTGAACCATCGAGACACCGAGGCACAGAGAGGCAATTGAAGAAAGAGCGAGAAACGTGGGCTGCAACCGGTCTGAATCCGCTCCGTGTCTCTGAGCCTTTGTGGTTCGAGTTTGCAAGATTATGAATTTTCGGAAGATCAGTTCAATACTCCTGCCTATGGCCGCAGGGCTGTTCCTCATTCTTGCGGCGGGCCGGGACTTCGCGTTCGCACAATCGCTCGCGCAACAGAGCGGCTCGTCCGTCAATTCGATTCCTACTACAGACAGCCTCTCTTCAGAGCA
>JAVHWA010000103.1:0-32008 GCA_032160165.1 Acidobacteriota bacterium | reverse complement strand
CTTGACTGGAGGAAGCTGCATGAATTCATCAAGCGACCAGCTCTGCGGGTGTTCGACCAGACCGCCAACTTCGAACTGCCGTGTCTCGAGATCGATCTCAGGTGTACCGTGAGCATCGAGCACCGGCCACTTGCGCGTGCGGGTCTGACCGGGAGGAATGCGGTTGGCGCGTTTGGTATCGGGGCTGATAATGACGTCCGGGTCAGCGACCTCTTCAGGTTTGCGAGGGTCGCCTTTCTGATAGAGCGGGTCGTTGAACAGATTTCCCAGGAAGCTCATGGCTACTTCTTCGATTCACGTTCGGCCAAAGCCATCAACTCCTCCGGCATCCACTTGCTGACGCCCTTGGCGGTCGACTCAGAGATTCCAATCGTTCGGTCGTGCCACACATCGCCGGCCTGTCCGCCTCGCTGCTTCTCGTAATTCTCAGTCTGCTCAAGACTGAGGACGATGCCGTTGACGATGTCCTTCCAGTCCTGCTGCTGTATTCCGCGCAGGACCAGCGGCAGACCGGCCGACCAATCCTCTTCGGGCGCGCGCGCATCCTGTTCCGGAATCGTGAGGCGATCCACCGGTGGAAACGGCGCTCCTTTATATTCTTCGAGCAGCCGGGCCTTGAGATCCTTGTACGTCATCCCGGCATTCTCGCGTCGCAAACTCTGAGCACGCCGAAAAATATCCGATACGGTCTGTTGTTCCTGAGCCATCGAAACTCTTAGCGACCTCCCAATATTGTCTGGCTTGACGGTAGAAATACCTTACACGCCTCACAGACGAATCTCAACTATAGAGGAGGAGAGCAAACACGAAGTTCCGACACAATAAATTCACATGAAGCGCCTTATCATTCCTTGCGTTAGCCCTCGTTTCTCTTCATCATAGCCGCTCGAGGCTTTAGAACGAGGATTAAGTCGAGGATGGCGAATGTCTGACGCAGTAATTTCCAATGAACCGGTCGGCTTCCATCATGACCAGGGAGCACGAACGGACGCTTGTCCTGTCTGTGGGCGCGAAGCTCACGACGGCCTGATGCTTTTCGGATCGCTATCCGAAGACTTGAAGTTGATTGTGGCGGCTAACGCACCTGCCGGTGTTGGGGAGATTTGCCGGCGCTGCATATCGCTTTTCGAGCGAGCGCGAATTCAGTTGGAAGAAGACTCGGTCATCTTCGAACAGGGCGGGAACGTTCTGTCAACTCCTTTGCGAATGGATGCTGACGAGCGCTTTACTGGTCGAGGCATCACCATCGCATTTCTCGATTCGGGTTTCTATCCCCACCCGGACCTGACTAGACCGAAGAACCGCATCCTCGCCTACCACAGCATCGTCGCAGGCGAAGGCGATCACACTTCCTTGTTAACTCCAGATCCGTCGAGCTGGCATGGAATGATGACATCAGTAGTGGCGGCGGGGAATGGCGAACTCTCAAGCGGTTTCTATAAAGGCATCGCACCCGAATCCAACGTCGTCCTGGTTAAGCTCGCCAAAACCGGCCGCATACCGGAAGACAACATCGAGCGCGGGCTGAAGTGGGTGTTGAAGAATCGCGAGAAGTACAAAATTCGGGTTGTGAATATCTCAGCGGGCGGCGATGACGAGCAGCCTTACCTGGAAAACTCTCTCGCCGAAGCGGTCGAGCAGGCTACTCGCGAAGGAGTCACGGTCGTCTGCGCCGTGGGCAACGCCGGACTTCATCCCGGTCATCCTGTCTTGCCTCCGGCCAGCGCGCCATCTTGTATTGCGGTGGGCGGCCTTGATGATCAGAACTCGCTCGATCGCGCGCGCAGGGGAATGTATCGATCGTCCTACGGACCAACGATCGACGGTCTGCAGAAGCCTGAAGTGATCGCGCCCGGCATCTGGGTTCCCGCTCCGATTCTGCCCGGAACGCCCACTGCGGAAGAAGCAGAACTCTACGCGCTTCTCGACGATGCGCCCGACGATCAACTTAGGACCCTGATTTCAGAACACGCGGGCGTCGATAAAGACCTCGATGAGGCACAGACGCTGCGCACGTCGCTCCTCAGACAATTGATAACCATCAAACTGCGCGAGGGCAACGTCATCAGCTCGCACTACAAGTACGTTGATGGAACCTCCTTCGCCTCGCCGATCGTCGCCTCCATCGTAGCGTGCATGCTTGAAGCAAACCCGGCGCTGACGCCACAACAAATCAAGCGAATCCTGATCGAAACGGCCGAACGGCTTCCTTGGATCGAAGTTGATCGACAAGGCTGGGGTGTGGTCGCACCGCGCCGTGCAGTCGAACTCGCGGTTGCGCTGCGACTGATGAAGGACAGCGAGCCAACGCAGTGAGGTGCGCGCGAGCCCTAGCCTTCGCCCTCTGACAAGGGTTTCCACTAACTGAGCGAATGAGCGACTGCCGTTTACAGAATGGCTCAACCGTCGTCATTATTGGGGGCGGACCGGGTGGTGCGGCATGCGCTATAAAGCTTTTGCAGGAAGGGGACGCGCGAGGTGTTCGGCCTCGCGTCCTGATCTTCGAAGGCAAGGATTTCAGCGTCCACGCCAATCAATGCGTGGGCGTACTCTCGCCGCCGGTTGAAGATGTGCTCGCGGAATCGTTGGATATTCATCTCCCGCCTTCTCTCATCAAACGACAAATTTTCGGATACCGGCTACATGGCGCGCGAGAAAACCTGCTGCTAACCGGACAGGGGGCGACCGCCAGCGACGTGAGGAAAGGCCGCGCCACCTACGCCGTCGAGCGCGCAGAGTTTGATCAGTTTCTGCTTGATCGCGCGCGCGAGCTGGGCGCCGAGGTCATTGAGGCGCGGGTAACCGGAATCGAGTTCGTTTGCACTGAAGGTCTGGATGAAGTGCGAATCTACAGCGAATCGGATTATGAACGCGCTGATGTCGTCATAGGCGCCTTCGGACTCGACGAAGCGATGCTTTCCGTCTTCGAAGAAGTCACCAGCAGGGACGGTCGCTACGAACGTCCATCGAAATGGCTGAAGAGCTACCTGACAACGATTGAGACGACGGCAAGATTTCAGAGGGAGAAACTGGGACACATCGTTCATGCTTTCCTTCTTCCACCCAGTTGTCCGCGAATAGAGTTTGGCGCAATCACTCCCAAGGACGATCACATTCTAGTCAACATCGCGGGCGAGCGTGTATCTTCACGCGACCTGGATCTCTTCCTGCAACTGCCCCAGGTGCAGGCTCTCTTGCCGGGCTTCGACCCTTCGACCATCAATTATTACGAAGGTCGATTTCCTTCGGCCCCTGCGCGGGGAGCTTACGGCCACCGCTACGCACTCGTAGGCGATGCCACCGGATGGCTGCGGCCATTCAAGGGCAAAGGAATCAATACGGCGATCATCACGGGTGTGCGGGCGGCTGAGACGATGCTCGAACATGGAGTTTCGAAACACGCGTTCGCCAGGTATCGAAAGAGTTGCAATGATCTGCTGGGAGACTACCGATATGGCGTGATGGTACGCCGGCTGATGTTGATGGGCGCGCGTTCATTTCTCGATCCGATGATCGATGTCGGAAAGACCGATCCGTTGATGTATGATGCGCTCTTCGATTCAGTCTCGGGGCACGACTCTTACAGAAACATTCTTAAGCGTTCGATAAAGCCGCGCCTCTTAAGAAAGATCGCTGCCCGGATGTTCAGCGGCGTGCGGAGACATCGGGCGCGCAGGGCCAGACGAATGCGGGACATTACAGTACGAAAAATGACCGTGCGCGACATAGATGAAGTGCTGCGCATTGATGAGCGCATCACAGGAAAGCCGCACGCCGCTTACTACGAATCCAAAGTCGAGTCCTACATCAGTCGCGGTCCGGAGTATTGTTTGGTGGCGGAGCATCGCAATCGGGTTGTCGGGTTTGTCCTGGGCGATGTGCGCGGATGGGAGTTTGCGGCGGAACTGTCCGGATGGCTGGAAGTAATCGGCGTTGATCCAGAGTATTACGGGCAGGGCGTAAGCCGAACGATGATGGACGAGCTTTGCGCGCGACTCAAAGCGGCCGGCGTCACCATAGTCAACACGATGGTCAACTGGAACGACGGCGATTTAATCGATTACTTCTCGGCAAACGGCTTCACGCGCGGTGAATACGTGAACCTGGTCAAGAATCTGGCGACTGAAGAGTAGGAATTGGATAAGGCCTAAATCAATGTTGCGGGACTTAGCGGGACCTCTAGTGAAGGCGGTAGCTTGCGGCTTGCCGCTCTCCAGTACGGTAAGCCTTGGCTTACCGGGGCAATGTCCTCTAATGAGTCTGCGGGAGGCTAAGCCTCCCGATAATCTTTTCGGCGGTAACGGGTGAGGCGAGCCTCACCGCACTGGAAAGCGGCAAGCCGCAAGAGCAACACAGCATCAGGACGCTTCCCGCGAAACCCCTCGCTAGACATGCGCGATGAGCGTGTGCCACAATCGATCAACCTTCAAACAACAGTAACGAGTCGAGAGAGGAGAACGTTTTACTCCATGGAAGAGAACGAGAGCGCGCCAGAAGAAACTACTCCGAGCGCGTCAACCGAGGTCGCTGAACCGGCTGCACCAGAAGCGCCAGCAGTTCCCGCCGAAGACATCACTTATCACGCCGTCGAAAAGGATGGGCAGGTAACGGCTATCTGGGAAATGCAGGGACGCAAACACATGCGCACCATCGATCCCCGGTCGCGTCAGGGCCAGGACATCCTGCGGCTTTATACGGCTGATCATCAGGACGAAGCTGCTGCCCCGGCTGCCGAGTCGTAAAAATGCAAAACTAGATTTGTGAATGCGAAAGTGGAGAATCGGGCGAACCTCGGGTCTCCACTTTTGCATTTTAGCTTAAGCGGTCCGGCCGAAAGTTTTCCTATTTCATTCACCCCGCGGCTTTAGCCCGGTGGATTCGCGGAGGCCCAACTGGAAACCGTTGAATGAAGATACTGCCGGCCGACTGTTACTGAGGCGACCCATGTTTTGTCCACGATACTTCTGTATGGCTTCGTCCACTCGGCCTTCGAGCGCTAGTCGCACGGCAGGTAACCCGGCAGCTTCGTTTCCGGCGGCTGCCGCAACAGTTTGTTGCTTTGAGCGCTTCCGCCGATCGAGCTCATTAACATCAAGGCAAGGGTCGCAAAATAGATTGGCGCTCTCTTCATATCAATACCTCTGAAGTCATACATTGGAAGCGAAGGACCTCAGGTATCGCTCCTTTTATCATTTTTCACTTGATGCTCACCACCACGTCGGTACGACTGGTTGCGCCGCTCGCAGTCCTGACGACAACCGGGCCTTGTCCGGTCACACCACCTGGAATTCGAACGTTGAGCTGATCGAGTCCGTTGAATCCACCCGATGGCCCAGCGTATTCCACTATTGCCGGCTGCCCTCCGATCGTGACAGTGACCGGCAGCGAATTGCGCCAGCCCGTCCCGAAGAGTGCGATCACGGTTGGCTGTCCATTGGTCTTCGCGCTAAATGGCCCGCGCATGAACTGCAGGCCTGAGACAAGCAACGCGACGGCCTCGCCCGCTGCATTCTGCGTCTGTGTGAAGATTCCGGGATTGTCATTCGAGACAATCACGTCGTCGGCTGCGATGGCATTACCGTTGAGATAGACCACGACAGATCCTACACCCGTCCCCGCTAGGTCGGGGATGTAGACATTGATTTGCGAGTCGGTGAAACTGAGCACCGGTAAACTTCGGCCCTCGATTCGTACTCCCAGCCCGCGCGCCGACGCGGCTGCCTCGCTATTACCACTTGCGCCACCCGTCAATCCTATTCCGAAGATGGAGGCGAGTCCGCCCTTTGTGGCGTTCCCACTCCGGCTGGCGCTGTTTGTCATACTAAGATGTGCGACCGGTGCAAGCACGATTTCCACGCCGAACGCCAGACCCGAAAGCGCCTGGGTCCCTCCGTTATCGGCATGAGCGAAGAGCGCGCCATCGCGCAGGACACCGTTGAGCGCCGGATCAGGGAAAGCATCGATCTGGGGTGTGCCAAGATTCCCACCGCTTGACACAGTGTCGGCTGCGCCTGAGGCGTCCTCGATTAAATAGACCGTTCCTTCCCGATCGGTTGTCAGGCCGTGAAAGACAAGGTTGTTGTCGAGGGAGAGGCCTTCGACCACGACTTCATCGCGATCAGCCCGTCCATCGCTGTTGTCATCGTATATTGCGAGCATCACCGTGTCGTTCCCAACCGAATGCGAAAAGACCACGCCGCGCGAATTGGCGGTTACGTCAAGCGGCGAGTCGTTCGAGTACTGATAGACGTAATAAGGTACCGAGTCCAATCGATCGGGAATGCCGTCCGCATCAGTGTCACGGACTATGCGTAACTCGTTCGAGTCGAAATCGGCTATGAGCAGATTGTTGTTCGGCAGAAGCGCCAGGGCGTTGGCGTTATTCAGCTCGTTGCTGCCGGCGCGAATGATCGATCGCGATCGCGAGTTGTCGAAGCCGCCGGTCACCGGATCGCGCACAAGCAGCACGACTCCGCCGGAGGGCTCGTTGTTTGGATCGTTTGCGTTATTAAAGTTGTAGTAACCGCTCGAAGAAACAATGACGAACTCTCTTCCTGTCTTGGATGTTCCCGAAACGACCGAGACGGCCGAAGGCAGGCCGAAGTCGCGCTCAAGATCATACGTGCTCGACGAATTGCGAACGTAATCGCCGTTTGAGTCGATGCCAACCGAAAGCACGCCTACCCGACGATTGTTCAGGGTTGCCGAGAAAACCTGGTAGCGGGTGCCGGACCGTCCGACCGCAGCGTCAAACGATCCGCCGCTGGACGCGAAGGTCGTCCTTTCATCGGCTACCAGATCGCCGCTCGCATCAACGTACTGTTCGTCGGTTCCGGCTGATGAGTTAATGCTCAGCTGCGAGGTATGCAGGACCCAGCTGAGCGGAGTGCCGGCAAGTATTTGTGGGTACGAGCTTGATTGCGTTTCTGTAGATTTAAGTTTGAGAAGCTGCGCCGGAGGCCTCTGTGTGACCGCGTCGCCACTCGTCTTCGAGTGGGACGATCGCAGTGGCAACGAGACTTTGCTTTGTATGGGTGAGTAACCATCTTTGCGCGTTTGGGAGAAGGATTCACTGACGCGAGCGGCAACAGCGCGTTGCACGTCGGGCTTGAGTTCTTCTTCGACGCGGGATTGCGCACGGCTGACGCGGGCGAGGGAAGAGACGACCAGCAGACCTGCCAGAAGCAGCCCAGCATTCGTGCGAAGGTATGATCGTGTGATCGTCATCTGCCGGTGTTTCCCCTTTTCTATTCCATGTCCATTGCTGTTTCGGGGAGTTGCTTCGCGCCGCGCTCACAGCGCTTGCTCACTCGCGGAGCACGTCAATCTAGTCTGCGGCAACGATGTCACTCGCCAGTCTGTTCAAGGTCGTAGGGGTCATTGAAATCCTCGTTCGGTTCGAGAATCATCCGCTTGCGGGAGTAGTCGATTATCACCTTGAAGCGACGAAAGACTTCGCCGCCTATCACCCCGTCATTCGCCTCGCTCGCGCCGGCGCCTTCGGTGTCCAGTGAGAAAGCGACTGGCGGATTCTCAATAGTAAATCGCCCCAACTGGACAGCTTTGACGCGCCCGATGAGGACCTTCTCTTCGCCACCGGCTCCTCTTCTGTCGCCTTGAATAGTTTTCGAGACGGCCGCCAGCAATCCGTGTTTCTTCACAAACGGACTGGTGATAACAAACGTGCCGTCTGCGCCTGTGTCCACTTCCAACCTGGCCTCGACGGGTGTGTGTCCTTCCAGAGTGATGCTCGTGCGCGCAAGAGGAATTCTTCGTCCGGCCAGGATGAGAGGGATAACCTCGCCTCTGCCTGAGTAGGTGTAGGTATGCGGGTCATACATGCTCATGGTTTTGTTTCGGTAATCGATCTCAACAACGAATTGATTGATAAAGTCAAAACCGATTACCCCGTCAAATTCAAAACCAGGAGGCTTGGGGATGGGCATTGATGCGAACACTTGATTAGAGACCTCTGCGCCCTGAACACTTAATGAAACGCCCCTAATCAGAGAAACCTGAATCTTTCCGCCGGTAGCGTCGCCGCTCGCCTGCCCCTTAGCGTTCAGACCCAGTTCCGTTGCCAGGGATTGATTAATCACCGAAACCGACGCGCCCGTATCAAAGATGAACTTGAGGGGCCTTGAACCATTAACGCTCACACGCATGAGAATGATGTTGTTGTCGATCTCCAGCGGTATTTTCAATGCGCTGTCGCCGGAGCTGAATCGAGCCTTTGGCGCAGCCCGGCGATGCTTTGGCACGGACTTGCCTCTTCCGGGCTGCTGAGCTGAGACATGGGACGCCGCAGATAGAAACATTAGGCAAGCGAGAAAGACCCAAATCTGCGCGGCTGATATTGGGTACCTTTTCATGGTTTCTCCTTCGCTCCCCGTAGAAAAAAGAGTAACTACTTGTTCAGGCGTTTGTCGTCTCGCTCCATCTTTTGCCGCAGGTTCTTGGCAAGATGCTCTGCCGTGCTCTTCTTCCCGCGAATGGCGTCGACCTTATACGAGCCCACGGCGTAAGAAACGACACTGGTCTTGATATTGATCACCTGGATGCTTGCCTCAGATTCGGGAAGGCCGCTTCCGAAAATTATCTTGGCCCAACCCGCGCGCGTGTGATCGGCATAGCCCGTGATTTCGAAATCCGCCTGCGAACGGTCCGAGACGACCAGCAGGTCTACCTTCTTCTTCTTGAAGGCCGCGACCAGATAATTCTCAAAGCCATTGAACCCCTGGATCTGATTGACATAGACCTTCGAGCCGTGGGGAATGAAGGTCGGTTCCATCGCAGCAGCAGCTTCGGCTGATAACGCGTGAGAGGCGTCGACGGTACGCGCTCTGTCCTGAGCCATCCCGACTGCGGAGATAACGATTACCATCGAAATGAACATTAGATATCCGATTAGTCGTCTCATGTTTCTGCCTTTCGTTGCTTATCAATGTGACGCTCGGTGAAGTCACCGAGACAGGTCTAACGGTTCTCGCCACGTCTGGAAGGACGGGCGGGAGCATCTTCACTACGTTCGTGTTTGGGTTCCTCCCGCTGAGAAGGCTCCGCCTTCGGCTCGGGTTTTGGTTCCTCGTGTCGCGGCTCTTCGCGTTGAGGTGTAGGCTCAGGCCTTGGTTCAGGCCGCGGCTCCGCCCTTGGCTCAGGTTGTCGTTCCTCGCGCGGCGGCGGTTCAGGCCTTGACTCCGGACGCGGCTCGGGCCGCTCGTATCTTGGCTCTGGCCGAGGTTCGGGGCGCTCAACTCTTGGTTCGGGTCTGGGCTCTGGCCTCTCGACTCTGGGCTCGGGCCGTGGTTCCGACCGAGGCTGCGGAACCGTCTCAGTCTCCGGCTGTCGCTGCGGCTCGGGACGAGGCTCGGATCGGCGCGGCGGCCGGGTTCCTGTTTCGCCATCGTTGCCTTCGCGTCGAGGTGCACGCGGCCGTTCAGGCTGAGGAGGAGTCGGAGCGGTAACGCCTTCCGGTTGATCCGCACTCGGCTGAGGCACTGGATTCGGATTCGCGCCCGGCGTCTCGCGCGGCGGTCTGACTGGCCGCTCATACCATGGCGTTCCCGAGCTGCCGTTGTTTCCTCCTGCACCGCGCTCGATCGAAGGACGATCTACGCCTCGAGCGCGAGGGGGCCGCGCGACTACGCCGGTCGGCTCTGTGCTCGGTCCGTTTGTGTTGGTCGGCATGCCGCCGTTTTCAGCAGAGCCCGTCGATTCTCTCGGCTCTCGTCCGTTGTACAGTCGAGTACGACGCAACTCGCCATCGAGAGCGACTCCGGGCATACGAGTGGCAGCTCCCGTAGGACGTTCCTGCAAGGTGGCAACAACTCCGGTTAAAGCCGGACCACGCGCAGGACGGCTACGCGGCTCGCGATTAGTAACCGCGCCGTTCGGTGTTCCCGGACTTTCGAGCGGTTGAATTGGAAGCCGGCCGCGTATCGGCTCTCCGTTAAGCGCGCGACGAGCGATCTCGGCCGGCGCCTGTTGGCTTTGAGCGTTGTGCCGGCCAAAATCGCGCGCGGGTAAAGAGGTGATGGCCCGAAGATATGCGGGATTGGTCCGCCCGAGCCTGGCGATATCGTTGCCTCGCAGCGGTTCCAGCCGGCGATAATGACGGCCGCGCGGATCGCGTTGACCATAGGTCAACGGATACCAGCAGACACGCTCGCCATAACTCGTGGGAACATATACGAAGACAACCAGCGCAGGGCGCCACCAGCTTCGTCCATAAGAGTAGCCATAGCCGCGCGGGGCCCAGCACCAGCCGTTGTCATAGTAGACCCAACGTCCGTAGTGATAAGGCGCCCAACCCCACGGTTCATCGCCAACCCACGTCCAGCCATACGGCGGGCACCAAACCCATCGACCATAGCGATATGGGGCCCAGTTGGAATAATTGTTGACGACAGTCGCGTTCGGCCGCCAGATCCAGCCGTAATCGTTGACGTAGACCCACGAGCCGTAGGCATCAAGGTCTTCAGCTCCCCAAACGTCTGAGTCGTAGTATCGCGTGCGATCATCGTAGCGTGAGCGCGAAGCAAGACTACGTTCGCGCTCATCGACCCATGTGTCCCAACTGTCGAAGGACTCCAACTTACTAAAGGCCCAATCGCCAGCCTCAGATCCATCGCGTATTAGTTCTGCGGTTCGGCCATCACGTAAGGTAAAGCCGGAAGTCTCAGAGTAGATCCGTGCCTGCGCGCCACCGCGCACGGTCATGCGCACGTTGCTGTTCGCCGAGACATCGATGCGATATAGGCCGCGTGTTTCGGCTGCCAGGGTCGCGCGGGGGACGTCGATCTCAAAGTATTCCTTCTTGCGATCGAAGCGGGCCAATCGAATCGTAGCCACGCCTTCGGAGAGACTGAGCGCGACACCTTCGTCGCGAAGACTGACCATACGCAACATCGAATCACCGCCGACTCGCACGAAATTGCGCGCGTCGATCTGAAGCTCGAGGCGCGCGTCGCTTCCTGTGGTCGCCAACAGATCACCTTCGACCAGCGGAAAATTCATGCGAGCGCTCTCCCACTCTTTACTCCCGTTGCGCTTAAGCTGAACGTCGCCGCGAATCAGACTTATTCGCGCGACCCGCGCTGCCTCGTCGTATTCGTCGATATCTTTCTCATCGTCTGCACGAACGGGTGCGGTAAATGTGGTGAGCAGGATGAACAGCAGGAAGAGACAGGTAGACATACACGGCCGAAGGGCTCGCATGGCATTCGCTCCTTTAGTTTTGTAACGACAAGATGGGAGCCGCTCGCTTCTACTCACGCGCACGGGGCACCTGCTTCGAAAGCAATGCGCGTTCGAGGGAGAGGAGCTTGGGCGAGGGCTTCGTCTGCTGATTTGGCACGAGAGCAAAGCCTGTGCCTACGTGGTCGGAAGGTTTGACGAGACGTGGTTCTCTTATATTTTTATTGCGGTTTGAGGCGGGGAGAGGTGGATCCTATGCGAGATGGTGCGGGGGTGACACTATATAGTGCAGGAAAGTGGTCAGTGGTCGGTGGTCGGTGGTCAGTAACGAAATCAACGAGCGCGAACAATGTTCAGGACAGCAAACCAAAGACGCTTGCCTTTCGTTACGAACGGCCAACTGACCACCGACCACTGACCACTGCTTCTCACTCTCCGCACTGAAACTGAAGTGTCTTCTTGATTGTCTTACGACGGCTGGTTCCGCTCAGGGTTGCCTGAACGACGGTGGAGGAGCATAGCGGGCCATAGACCCATGCAGCAACCATGCTCTTGCCATTCTCGCCGTAAATTCCGACCATCTGAGTTACATTCAGGACCAATTTCTTTCCCTCTCGGGCGGTGATCGTGAGCATACGGCTGCTGTATTCCCCCTTCGGCCCGGACACCTCGACTTTCACCAGGAACGACAGGTCCAGTTCGTTGAAGCCACCTTCTCCCGACTGGAATATATCCTCGCCGAAAGTATCGCTACTCCTGTTGTAGGGGATGATTTTCATTCCGGAGATCTCGGCTGCGGGTGTTGCCATTTGTGGCGCGCGTCGCTGAGCGTACGATGCTGTGGCGCACAGTCCGGTTATCAGAAGGAACACGAGAGCCTTCGACAAGATTTTCATTGAGGGGTCACCTTTCTCGCGATTAGTAAAGAGTAAACGTTAGGGTTGCAGGTCCCGTTAAATAGTCAACTCCGCTTTGGGACCTAAATGCGAAACCAGGAGATGCCGAAAGGAAGCAACCTGCTCCGCATCTCGAAAAGACCGTTTGGGAATCACATACATCTGATTACGGGAGACGAACAACAGAAAGCTTCGTTTGGTTTCGAAAGCACTCAAGATGTTCTCCCAACGTGTATGGCCGGACGAAGATTGAGCGACAGCGTCTATTCCTATCTCAGAGAAGTTGTAGTGAAACATCTCCCGTAGCGACCTATTACTCGCCATGTTTTTTCTAACGCCCAGGTACGTGCTAACTATCATGAACAGAACTGCGATCGCCGGGATCAGTACGGGAAAGAACGGGCGGTTTGGATCTGCTATTCGCGCATAAAAAAGAACCAGAGTCAGTAGTACGGCGAAAAATAACAGCAGTTTCATCGACCATTTATGAAACAGAAACCAGTAGCTGGCACGAACGTAATCCTCCAATTCAAGGTTGACGTCAATCTCCATATTTCAATCGGCTGTTCTCTCAATCGATATCAGAGGTCGAATATCTTCGTTTCCTGACAGGCCCCTTCATTTCTCAGTCGCGTCCGACACCTAAGGCGTCCGCAACGCGGTTGATGTAATTAAACCAGGACGCAATCAGGGTGATTTGTAGAATGCCGGTATCGTCGAAGCCGACTGCGCGAAGTCGAACGTGGTCCTCCGCGGAAATGCGCGTCGCGTCACGCGTCAACTGAACCACGTAGTCCAGCATCGCGCGGTCCTGCTCCGAAAGAGGCGCCTTGGTATAGTCCTCTTGCAGGGCCTTGACGAAGTCTTCATCCAGTGTGACTCGACGCAGAAACTCTGCGTGGGATTCGATTCAATAGTGGCACCGGTTATTAACCGAGACCAATGTAGTGATCATTTCATGCTGGCGACGAGTCAGCGGTAACTCGCTGGACATCAACGAGCCGAAAGTAGCGAAGGCGTGAAATAGCGCGTCCGGAATCAGACTGTGCGATTCGACAATGCCGGAAGATTGGCCATCCGGCGTCGGATGCACCGGCTGCGCGTATTCAATCGGATACAAGTCCCGCTGCGCTTCCATCGCGCGCTTCAACTTCTCACTTGCTTCCTCAGGCGGAACAGTCTTTATCCAGGTCATAGTTGGTCCTCTAGCTCATTATTCAGGTTTTCAGCCAGAGATTATCATAAACAGAACGGTTTCGAACCGTCGAAGAGAACGACTCAGTGAAGCCCGACGCCCTTGCCGTTCAATTCATGAGTGTTCTTTTCCTGAAGACCAAAAGATAGACGGGTACTCCGAGCAAGACCACGCCGACGCCCAGGAATGCCTGCTTCGGATTGTTTGAGGCCAGCAGGAAAAGCAGCGTCCCGATTATAAGAAGAAAGAAGAGCGGCGTGAACGGATAACCTGGCGTACGAAAGTTCGTCGTGGCCCCGTGCCTGCGTCGGAACACGAAGATGCCGGCAACCGTGAGCGCAATGAAGGCGACGGTGACGAAAAAGAAGTAAGCGATGATGGCGTCGAATGTCCCAATCGCTACCAGGATCGAGGCGAGTACTGCCTGCAATGCGATAGCTCGCGCGGGACTTCCGAAGCGCCTGTTAACCACGGCCACTTCTTTGATAAACAAGTGGTCGCGCGCCATTGCGTAGTAAACGCGCGGCGCTGCCATGATGTACGCCGCCAGGCTTCCGAGCAGGCTTCCCGCCACGATGGCTGAGAAGATTTGTTTGCCCGTCGATCCGAAGAGCACTTGTCCGACCTGCGCGGCAAAGGTCTGAGCTGAAGCTTCGCCCGTGGGCACCTGCTCGGGCGCGACCAGGTAAAGAAACGCTGCGCTGGTCAAAATGTAGATCACCGTAATAATCAGCAGGCCCAGAAGCAAGGCGCGCGGCAACGTTCGTGCTGGCTCACGCACTTCACCCGCAAGCTTGGTCAGGTCCCACCAACCGGCGAATGAAAAGAAACCGGCCACGCCGGCCCCGGCAAGCGCGGCAAAGAGTGGATCCGAGCCCGGTCTCTGGGCCGCAAACGGATTGAAGTTGTTCCAATCGCCCGCCCCCGAACCAAATCCCCAGACTATTATGAATATCAACAATCCGACCTTGAGCACCGTCAGGATCATCATCATGCGCGCGCCCAGACGCACGCCGAGAATATTCACCACGGCGAGGACCACGATCGTCCCGATGCCGAGAACTTTCATCACCAGAGGCGATAAAGGAACGATGAAGCTGAGGTAGCTGGCAAGGCCCACAGCCAGTGCCGCGGTCAAACCCGGGTCGAGCACCAGCATCAACATCCAGCCGTAGAGGAAAGCGACGCACGGCCCGTAGGCTTCGCGCAGGTAGACATAGCCGCCACCGGCTTCGGGAAAACGTGTCGCCAGCTCGCCGTAACAGAGCGCGCCGCAAAGCGCGGCCAGCCCCATTATCAGCCACACTGCAAGCAACAGCGCGGGTGAGCCGAGCGACTTCGCCATCACCGCCGGATAGAGGAAGATGCCAACGCCTATGACGCCGCTAATGACGAGAGCTATTGCAGAGCTTAGCCCGAGTTGTCGTTTGAGTTCGACCATCCTATTTCAATCTAGCTGCGGACCGAGAAACCCATGAAATTAAATGCAGAGGACGCAGAGGTCGCGGAGAGACGAATAGGATAATACTGCCTAATCCCCTCGGCGACCTCTGTGTCCTCTGCGTTTAATCCTTTTACCGAATAGTGTCCGTAGTTCCTAAAAACTAGAAAACAAATCGTGCCGCGAATTGGAACGCGCGCGGACCGCCTGAGCCGAAGACGCCGCCTGCTGTGGTTACGGGTTGACCGAAGACTGAAGAGCGGAGAAAGCCGGGATTGCCGGCAGTATTACTATCGCGAACGAGTACATTCGAGAAACCCGAATAGTTGACGTTCGATACGCCGAGGACATTCGTGATGTTGAAGAGATTGAAGACCTCAACTATGGGTTCAAGGCTGACGTTCTCGGAGAAAGAGAACTTTCTTGAGATCCGCATGTCGAGTGAATTGAAGCTATCGTTGAAGCGCGCGTTATCGCTCACCAGCGGAAGCAGTTGACCGCCGACTCCGCCCGCCGCGTTAAGCTGACGAAGGAAGGTGTTCAGCTCTGCGCCGGTATGAAAAAGTCGTCCGCCGGCGTTGCGTTGAAGCGAGGGAATGCGTGAGCTTCCGTCAGGCAGCAGAATGTCCATGGGAACGCCCGACGCCAAAGTGAAGATCGGCGCCACGCGTATGCTCGCCGGGAGATCCGCCATGCCGGATAAAACGAAACGATGGCGCTGGTCGTTTGGCGTTGGACCGTACTCCAATCGCAGATTGTTCGAATCGATCGGACCGTTGGAGAACGGGATCTGATCGTCGTTCGCGTAGTTGAAGGCCTTTGAGAAAGTGTAGGAAGCGCGGAACTGATAGCGGTTCGAATAACGCTTCTCGAAACTCAAGAGCAAACCGTCGTATTTTGTTTTGACAGAAGATTCCAGGTTCTTCACGAAGTCCGGACCACCGGCCACCGGATTGAACGGCACAGTACCGATGGTGCGGCCTATGATGAAATGTGTTCCGTAGTTGTGCAGGTAATCGGCGCGCACGACGAAATTACTTGCAAGCTCGCGCTGAACACCGACGTTCGTTTGCTGCACCATCGGGTTCTGAAGATCGTTGTCGATGATGTTGATCCCACCCGCACCGGCTCCGGCCAGCGTGAATCCGGTAAATGGATTCGAGACTGTCGGTGCGAAAGGAGGAAACATTCCGGTCATCGGGTCGACAAAGAAGACGTTGCCCGCCCGCACGACTACCGGCAGAGCGCGACCGTCGAGGCCACGTTCGAGAGACTGGATTTCCAGCGTCACTCGGTCGTAGTAAATTCCGTACCCGCCATGAATGCTCGTCCTTCCATCGTCGGGTGAATAATTGAAGCCAAAGCGCGGCCCGAAATTGTTGGTATCGCGCCCGCGTCTGCCTTTGACGAACGGCAGGATCAGCGGGTTTAGCTCGCCCGTGCGACTGATATTCTTGACGTCGGTGTCGAGTTCGTATCGCAAGCCGAGATTGAGAGTAAGCTTGCGTGTCACACGCCAGTCGTCCTGTGCAAAGAAAGCGAAGTAGTTGTTGTCGGCATCAGGAATGACCAGAGCGCGGTCAGGGAAGGCGCTGCGAAGCGTGACCGCAAAGAGAAGATCGTTGTCATTAATCTGCCCATCGCCGTTATGGTCAAACGTGGGGAAGTCTTCGACAAACTCTATACGTCCCTGTTGAAAGACCCCAAGGTTGAAACCAGCATCGACCTTTTGAAACTCGCCGCCGAATTTCAAACTGTGATTGCCAATGATCCACGAGACCGTGTCGATAAACTGTAAACGTCTTTGCTTCGTCTCCTGGGGCACGCGAAACGACGCGCCGTCCTGCAGGCTGGGAAACGTAAGCTGCGGCGCGATCGTAACCGGCGACGTTCGATTGAAAAAATCACTAAAGCCGAAACTAAAGCTGTTGAGCGAGCGCGGATTGATGATGTGTGTGTAGGTAGTCAGGAACGAATGATAGTTGTTGCGTCCCGCCTGACGTTGCGAGGCGGAGCCGATGGATCGAATCAGTGTGCTGGCCGCGACGTCGTCTTCGCGCTCGAGAGAATAGCGAAAGTTGAGTGAATCATCCGAGGTCGGCTGCCAGTCGCTGCGAAGAGTCAGGAGCAGATCATTCAATGGAGCGAGCGCGAAGCCCTTTGTGATTACGCGGCGTACGCTATCTCGCGCTCCGACCAGTACCGCACCATCCTGATTGCGATACTCCAAAGCGCCGAAGTACCACGCTTTGTCTTTCTTGATCGGGCCGCCAATGGCTACCGCATATTGTTCGCGATCAAAAGGAGGCTCTTGTCCGCTCGTGCGATCGAACGTCGCCGGCAAGCCTTGCAAATTTCGATTGCGAAAATAGAACGCAGCGGAGCCATGAGTCTCGTTGGTACCAGCTCTGGTGACGATATTAATCGCTGACGAGCCAGAGCGACCGAGCTCCGCTGAAAAGCGGTTGGTGGCAATCTGAAACTCCTGGACAGCTTCCTGCGAGATGTTCTGTAGAGGACCTCCGACAACATCGTCATTGTTGTCGACGCCGTCAACGGTAACGTTGCCTCCACGCCCCAGTTGGCCTGCCGAAGAGATCGTGACCACGTTGGTCTTAGTGGGATCGAAATTCGGCGCTGGCGAATTGCCGGGGACGAGCAGCGCGAGCTCGAGAAAGTTACGGCCGTTGAGTGGAAGGCTGGCAATCTCGCGCGCGCTGACCACGCTATCGACTTTGGACGAGAGAGTATCAATCAACGGAATTTCGCCGACCAAGTCGACGGTAGCCGTCGTGGGATCCAGCTCGAGGGTCGCATCCAACGTAACGCCCTGCCCAACTTGGAGCACAACCGGGGACTTGGAAACTTTGGTTGCAAACCCAGTCGATTGAATTTTCACTTCATACTCGCCGGGCGACAGGTTCGTGAGTGCGTATAAACCGTCCGAATTCGTCGTCGTCTCGCGCCGAACTCCAGTCGCCAGATTTGTAACTGTGACTTGAGCGCCGGCCACAACAGCTCCCTGGGGATCGGTGACGATCCCGCTGAGGGTTGCGGTGGAGGCTTGTTGAGCGAAAGGGGAAATGGAAGCTAGACAGAGGAGTAACAGGCAAGCGGCCGCCGTACCAATGGCTTTCATTTTTTGGGGGAACTCCTTAAAGAAATTGAGTGGCTAACAGAGCTCTCAGCATCGCAGAACCATGATTCGCAGGCGACACAAAGCCTTTCTCAATCCGCAATCAAAACGCCGAGATGATAGCATGGGCGAACTCGGAAGTTTTGGATGTGCCGCCTATATCGCGAGTCCTGACTTTCCCTTCGCGAAACACCGACAGCATAGCGCCTTCGATCCGGTCCGCAGCTTCGCGTTCGCCCAGGTGGCGAAGCATCAGGATGCCTGACTGCAGTAACGCCGTTGGGTTGGCGATCCCTTGTCCGGCGATGTCGGGGGCAGAGCCGTGTACAGCCTCAAACACCGCGCCCAGCTCGCCAATGTTTGCGCCCGGAACCAGACCCAGGCCGCCGATTAAACCCGCGCACAAATCGGAAACGATATCGCCGTAAAGGTTCTCTAACAGCATCACGTCAAACTGTTCGGGACGCATGACCAGTTGCATGCATGCATTGTCGATGATCTTGTCGTCGGCTGTTATGTCCGGGTATCCCTCCGCGACCTTTCGAAAGCACTCCAGGAAGAGTCCGTCCGACAACTTCATGATGTTTGCTTTGTGTCCGCAGGTAATCTTCTTTCGACCCTCGCGTCGGGCAAATTCAAAAGCGAACTTCGAGACGCGCGTCGATGCCTTTTCCGTGATGATCTTTAAACTCTCGACCACGCCCGGAACGACCACATGCTCCAGTCCAGCATACAGACTTTCAGTGTTCTCGCGAACGATCACCAGATTGAGTTCGGGATAGCGGCAGGGAACGTTTGGAAGTGCCCGAATAGGGCGCACGTTGGCGAATAAGTCGAGTGCTTTTCGTAGTCCAACGTTGACCGAAGTGAACCCTTTGCCCACCGGTGTGGTGACGGGACCCTTGAGGGCTACCTTGTTGCGTCTTATCGAATCCAGCAGGTCCTTCGGCAGTGTTTCGCCGAATTTCTCAAGGGCCTGCGCGCCCGCGTAGTGGGTTTCCCATTCGATCGCGACGCCAGTAGCTTCAATGATACTGACAACAGCGGCAGACACTTCAGGGCCGATGCCGTCGCCGGGAATGAGTGTGATAGTATGAGCCATAAGCAGTGGTCAGTGGCCAGTGGTCGGCGGTCAGTACGCACCTTTTTGCAACTGACCACCGACCACTGACCACTGAAAACTTTGATCCGCAATCATACCAGCAAGTACTAATCAATGCGAAATCATCAGCGGCGGAAGGGTCTGGAAACGGCGGATGTCGTTGTTGCAGGCGGTGGCGTGATTGGTTTGGCCATTGCTCGCGCACTCGCACTACGCGGGATCCGGCGCGTGACACTTATCGAACGCAGTCATCTCGGCGCCGAGGCGTCGAGCGCAGCAGCGGGGATGCTGGCGCCGCAAGCCGAGGCCAATCGCGACGACGCATTTTTCAAACTGACCTGTGCGAGCCGAGATCTCTATCCTAAATTCGCCGAAGATCTGTGCGAAGAAACCGGAACGGATATAGAACTCGAGAGAAGCGGGACGCTCTACCTCGGGTTTACCGAAAATGATGAGCAAGAGCTAAATGAACGGTACGAGTGGCAGGTTCGAGCCGGGCTCGAAGTCGAAAGGCTAACCGCTGACGAAGCACGCCGAATCGAGCCTTGCTTATCACCGCGGACGCGCACGGCCCTGCGTTTTCCTCTTGATGTACAGGTTGAAAACCGCCGTTTGGTAGCGGCGCTCGCGAATTCATTGGCGAAGCACGAAGTAAATGTGATGACCGAGACCAGTGTCGATTCGCTGGTCATTAGCCGCGGGCGAATCTCAGGCATCGAGACTTCGAGCGGAAGAATCACCGCTCCCGTGGTTGTCCTCGCATGCGGCGCGTGGACTTCGTTAATGAATTCGGCGGACAAAGCGGCGCCGGGTTTGAGCATCGAACCCGTGCGCGGCCAGATGCTCTGTTTTGAAACCAACCCGCGCCTTACGCGTCACATCATTTACAGCCCGCGTGGCTATCTTGTGCCGCGCCGCGACGGTCGACTGCTGGCGGGCTCAACCACCGAAGACGCCGGGTTCAATAAGGACGTGACCGCAGGAGGCATCAGCTCCATCACCCAGCATTCGCTCGAAATTTCGCCCGCCATCGGAGACTTGTCGATAGTTGATTCGTGGGCCGGATTGCGCCCGCATTCGGCGGACGATCTTCCCGTGCTGGGTGAGTGTCACGATGTGAGCGGACTGTTTTATGCAACCGGCCATTATCGCAACGGCATACTCCTCGCCCCGATCACCGGTGAGCTGATCGCCGATGAGATCATGACTAATGTAAAGCCGCTGCAGAGTCTGGCTTTCAGCCCCGATCGCTTTGCGTTCGTCGGCGCGCACTAAATTGCGAACATCAAACTTATGAAGAGATTTCCGACACTCTTTATTCTTGTAATCTCGATTACGCTCGCCGCAGTGCAGGGCTACGCTCAGGCGCGGCGTATTGCGACGCCTCCTCCTGCCGCCGCTTCTGCGGAAGCTCGCAGTGCGTCTGCGATGTACGACGACGCGTCCGGATATACGGCCAGGAAGTTTCAGGAGTTTGCCGGTAAGAAGATCCCCTTCGATCCCGCCCTTGCCGAGCGAACTATCCAGGAGCAGAAAGAGCTGGCGGCGCGTTATGCCGCCGAACTGCACTCGCGCCCGAAACCATCGAGCGAAGATCTTTACTTCATAGGCCTGCTCTATCATTTGTCCGGGAACGAAGATAGAACGGTTGAGTCATTCAACCGGTTTCTTGAGAACGCCAGGGATGCCGGAGGCGATAGGCCACAATACGCGCGTTACGTCCTTTTACAGCGGTTGGCGCAACGCAAACAGTTTGACGAAGCAGAACGCGTCCTGGTGGATTACAACCGATTGGAACCGCGAAAGATCAGCGAACGTGCCTCGATGGAGAACGCGCTGGCGGCCGCATATCGCACTGACAAGCGGCTCGATCGGGCAGTCTCTCACGCGGAAGAGGCTTTCAATGCGGCTAAGGCAATGCAGTCAACCGCGGCCAATGCTTCGTTCGAGCGCCTGCTTTATACATCAAGCAATGCACTTGTTGATATCTATCTGGAGCTGAAAAAGCCGGATACCGTTGCCACCGCTCTGCTCGAAGAGGTTCGCAAATTGGCGGTCGACGCACCGTCCCCGCGTTTGTACGTTGATGCCACGAGTAAGATCGTCGATGTCCTGGTCGATGCGAATCGCAAACCGGATGCAATCCATGTCCTCGAGAGCTCAATCGCAGCGGTTGCGACAAATTTCAAAGTCGACCGAGACCAGCGATACATTCTCCCGGCCTTGCAGCGCAAACAGCGGCAGCTGCGGTTGCAGGGCGAGATAGCGCCCGAGATTACAGTAGTGAAGTGGATCGAGCAGGCCCCGGTGAAAATCTCGGAGCTTCACGGCCGTGTCGTGCTTCTTGATTTCTGGGCGACCTGGTGCGGACCTTGCCTGGCCGCGTTTCCACACTTGAGAGAGTGGCACGAGAAGTACAAAGGCCGTGGTTTGGTAGTTCTCGGCCTTACCAGGTATTACGGGCGTGGTGAAGGACACGATATGAACGCGGCTGAAGAGTTCAGCTATCTCGAACGATTCAAGAAGCAGTACAACATTCCTTATGGCATGGCCGTGACCAACACGGATGATAACCACCGCAGCTACGGCGTCTCGGCAATCCCCACTGCCATACTGATTGATCGGCGGGGCGTGATCCGAATAATGGCCACGGGCACGGGTGGGGGCAATGAAGGCGAGATCGAAGCGGCGATTGAGAAGTTGATAGAAGAGAAGCCGTGACGAGATGTCAGATGTCAGAGGTTAGATGTCAGATAAGCTCGTCATGTACTTGCGATTGTCCTTATGATCTGTTAGCTCTTAGCCGGCACCCCGAACCCGGAACCCGGAACCCGGAACCCGACGCGCCGGCAACTGTCCCTCGTTTCTGTCTTTGGCTATACTGAACGCGATATGGAAGGCACCAACATCACTATCTGGGTAGCGTTCCTGGCGGGGCTCTTGTCCTTTCTCTCGCCGTGCGTGCTGCCGCTCGTGCCCGGTTATGTTTCGCTCATCTCCGGCGTCAGCATAGATCATCTGAAAAGCGGCGATGACTCTCGTAAGAATGCGCGCCGCGCCGTGATTCTCAACTCCATCGCCTTTAACATCGGCCTCTCGATGATCTTTCTCTCGCTTGGCGTTCTCGCCGGGCTGTTGGGCAAGACCATCACCGCGAACCCCTGGTTTCGGATCATCGGCGGCATAGTGATCATCGGCTTTGGATTCCAGCTGATGGGTCTCTTGAAAATCGGAGCCCTCTATAAGGACACGCGGTTCTTCTCGCAGCAGAAGCCGAGGGGAATGCTTGGTTCCCTAACACTGGGGATGGCGTTTGCCGCAGGTTGGACGCCGTGCATTGGGCCGATACTGGGCGGGATTATCGGACTGGCCGCGACAAGCGGCAATTGGAAGACAGGTTTGTATCTCTCCTGCTTCTACGCGGCGGGACTCGCAGTGCCATTTTTAGCGACCGGACTGGCCATCAATCAGTTCATGGGCTTCTACGCGAAGTTTCGCAAACACCTTCACAAGGTCGAGGTCGTATCGGGAGTGATGTTGATCTCGATCGGATTGCTGGTTGCTACCAATAAAGTGGCAGTGCTAAACGCGTGGTTCTCAAAGTGGATACCGGACGCGTCAGCAGTGCTGGATAGGAAGGACTCGAAAGCGGAAACCCTGCCACCGATTGAAATGTCCCAGGTTGTACCTGCGCCCGAGGTCGAACTGAAGAATGTTGCGGGCGCGCCGTTTCGCCTAAGCGATTTGCACGGACGGGTGGTACTGCTGAATTTCTGGGGAACCTGGTGCGTTCCATGCCGAGAGGAGATCCCGGAACTCAATGAAATGTATCGTGGGCTCGAGTCCGCGGGGTTGACTGTCGTTGGAGCGTCGTGGAACAGTCCGATATCGGACATTCTGGCTTTTCAGCATGAGATAAAGATTGACTACCCGATCTTACTCGACAGCGAAAACGTCGGCGACAAGTTCGGTGGCATCGGGAGTTTTCCGACGACTTTCATTATTGACCGCGAGGGTCGAATTCGCTACAAGGTGCCTGGACAACGTAACCGTGCCACCTTCGAGGCCGCGGTAAAACTTTTACTCAACGAAGCGCCGCCGGCGACGGCTTCGAAGTAGTATACTCAAAGTCTCATTTGCCGGAGTTTCTTCTCCCCTTAACATTTCAAGTCAGGGAAGTGGTGATGAAAAAATTATTAATTCTCGTCGCTCTTGTTTTCGCTTTCGTGCCCGCAACCGCTCGCGCGCAGGGCAATCATGAGTACTCGCCGCTGGAAGAGAAGACGATCAACTATAAAGACTGGACCTTTAATAACCTGAAAGACGGCAAGCCGGTAAACCTGCGCTGGTTCGCGCAGGGCAAGAAACTGGTACTGGTGGTTTATTTCGCTCAGTGGTGTCCGAATTGGAGAAACGAAGCGCCCGTTGCCGCCTCGCTGTATGCTAAGTACAAAGCGAACGGTCTGGAGGTAATCGGAGTCAGCGAGTATGCGACACGCGCCGATTGTCAGGCCTACTTTGGCGCCGAGGGGCCGCCTTACACCGTCGTCTCCGAGTCGGAGTCGCGTGAAGACCGCGAGAAGACCTCTCACTATGGATATCGCCAGGCGTCGGGCGACCTGCGCAAGTGGGGTTCCCCGTACAATATCTTTCTCGTACCGGCGAAGCTCAATAAGACCGGAGATGTTTTGACTGAAAAGGCCTGGGTAGTTAACGGAGAATTGATCGAGGCTGACGTTGAAAAGTTCATTCGCGAGCATCTGGGACTGGACAAGCCTGCGGTCATGAAGACTACATCCGGCTTCAAGCTTGAAACGCGGAAGGACCAGCTCGTGAAGGCCTCGAGCGCCTCCGCTTCAACCGAATGCACACCAGCCAGTACGGCTACATCCGCTACAGGTAAGAAGCAGTAAAACCATCTCTCGGGTTGGGAAGGCGGCAAGGCGCTTTCTAGCCGCGCCCCCGCTTGGGTAACCCAACTCGGAGCAGGGGTGGAATACTCAAGGTTAGTGTTGATGAGTCGCTTGCGGGGGCGCGGCTGAAAAGCGCCTTGCCCCCTTCCCAACCTGAAGAGCTAGGGCCAACGTCCCTACCGCCTTCGCCCTTCATCTCCCGTCTGCTAAGATGGCGCGCTTTGCAATCATAGACAATCTTATTCTGACGGACCTTCATGAAACTTCGCATCCTTTACCATGGGCATTGCTTCGACGGCGTGGCGTCAGCAACGGTCTTCACTCGCTTTTATCAGTCGCGCAAGAACGGGACTGCCGAGATAGGCTATACCAGCCTGTTGCATCGTCCCGGATCTCTCTTCGATGAAGAGATGTTTGATGGAGACGAGAATGCTATCGTCGATTTTAAGTACTCGACTTCGGACCGTTTGACGTGGTGGTTCGATCATCACCAGTCGGCGTTTCTCACGCCGGAAGACGAGGCGCACTTTCGCCGGGACCAGTCGGGAAAGAAGTTTCTCGACGCTACGCGCAAGTCCTGCACGGAGTTCATAGCAGACGTCGCGCGCTCGCAATTCCATTTCGAAGACCCGGGCCTGGAGCCTTTGGTCCACTGGGCGCACATTATCGACGGAGCGTTGTACGACTCTCCGGCGCAGTGCGTTGAGCTGGGCGAACCGGCCTTACAGTTGATGCAGGTGATCGAAAGCGATCCCGACGATCAGTTCATCGAAGAGATCATTCGCGCTCTGGTAAAGAGCCCGCTGGATGAGGTGGCCAATGGCGAAGAGGTGCAGAGTCGCTTTCGACCGATCCTGGCGAAACACCGCCAGACGCTAGAGCTGATTCGCCGCAAAGCATCATGCGCGAATGGCGTGGTGCAGTTTGATCTGGTCGACGACGGTCTTGAAGGCTTTAATAAATTCATTCCCTATTATCTTCATCCCGAGGCCACCTACTCGGTCGCGCTCACCCGCGGGCAACACCGCACTAAGATCTCGGTTGGCTCGAATCCCTGGGCGCCGCGTCCGCGCACCCACAACATCGCGTCGATCTGCGAGCGTTATGGCGGGGGTGGACACGCGGTGGTTGGAGCGGTCTCGTTCGCGCCCGACGAAGTGGAAAAGGGACGAGCGGCTGTTAAGGAGATCGTGGCGGAGTTGTCGGAAAATGAAATCGTGAGGGAGAGATCGTGAAACCGGGACAAAGGCGCCGGGAGCGCAGGCATCCTGCCTGCATTGAGCGCGAAGTGCGAAGAACGTCAGCCTGCGATCTCAGCAAATGCCCGCTTCTATTATCGCCCCGCCTCTGACCGTCCCATCAGACGCTTTTCACCGCGCCATCAACTGTACTATCTCTTCAACCTGTTTGGGAGCTTTGCTCGAAAGGACGTTCGGCCCGTCCGCAGTAACCAGCACGTCGTCTTCGATGCGGACGCCGATCCCAAGAAACTTCTCGGGAATGTCCTTCGTCTCGGGCGAGATATAGATGCCGGGCTCGACCGTCATTACCATTCCCGGTTCCAGTTGCCGCGATTCGTCCTTGATGTGATAGCGCCCTACGTCGTGCACGTCCAGCCCGAGGAAGTGGCCGATGGTGTGCATGTAGAACTGTTTGTATTTCTCCTCTTTGATAATCGTCGCAGCATCGCCCTTAAGCAGTCCCAGTCTAAGCATCCCTTCCGTCAGCACTTCAACTGAGCGCTCCTGTATATCTTTCGGTCGAGTGCCGGGTCTTAGCATTTCTATACAAGCCATCTGGGCGTCGAGCACTAAGTCATAGATTTCCCGCTGCGCTTCATTGAAACGGCCGTTTACGGGGAACGTGCGTGTGATGTCCGAAGCGTAACCGCGATACTCTGCGCCGGCGTCGACCAGAAGCAGATCGCCGTCGGCCAGCGTGTCGTCGTTGGTGATGTAATGAAGGACCGTGGCATTCGCGCCGCCACCAACGATCGAAGTGTAGGCTGGCCCGGACGCGCCGTTCTTGCGAAACGTATACTCGATGAGGGCTTCTATCTCGTATTCGTTCATCCCCGGACGGACCGCGAGCATCGCCTCGCGGTGACCTCCCGCGGCGATATCCGCCGCGCGCTGCATCATGGCTATCTCTTCGTCAGTCTTGAAGAGACGCATTTCATGAATGATGGCGCCCGTATCGATGATCGTCTCAGGAGCGCGCATCCCGCGTCGTCCCAGCGTCCGCAGTCGTCGGATTTGTTTGACGATCGTTTCGTCGAGCTCGGCGTTGCCGTTGCCGATTCGATAGTAGAGATTGCTGCTACCGTTGAGAATGTCGCCGAGCTTCTCTTCAAACTCACTGATGGGGAACGCTGCGTCGGCGCCGAAATCAGCTTTCGCGCCTTCTACGCCCGCGCGTCGTCCGTCCCAGATTTCACGTTCGGGGTCGCGCGGCCTGACGAAAAGCGTGTACTTCTGGTCGCCATTCGAGCGAGCAATGACTGCGATCGCCTCAGGCTCGTCGAAGCCTGTTAAGTAGTAAAAGTCCGAATCCTGACGATAGCGATAAAGAGTATCGTTCGATCGCGTAGCTTCCTGCGCGCTGCTGACAATAGCTACGGAATCGGGATTCATTCGTTTAATAAATTCTTTGAGCTGGCTTCGTTGCATGGGACTTTCTCCTGACGGGGCATGCGGTCGGTAATGGAAGTCCATTGTAACTGAGAGGCGGCGTAGGGGCGAAATAGTCCGCATGAAATCTCCCAGGGCGGGAACGGGGCGGAGGCAGGAGGCAGGGGCAGGAAGTACGGTGAGAGAAACAGTAACAATGATTGGTCCAATAGGTTCGTCGTCGTGGCCCTGCTTCCTGCTTCCTGCTCCTGCCTCCTTCCCCCGCCCCCTTCCTAACCTTGAGGTAATCAAGTCACTTCTGACTTTGGACGTTGGACCTTGGACTTTGGGCGGTCTTCAAGCCTTTCATCCTCGCGCGCATTGGTGGATAATTCGTCCGAGCCACGAAAGATCATGAGCGTACAAACTCTCAACTTCGAGACGAAGCAGGCCCGAGAGATCATCTCTTACAATCCGGCAACCGGCGAAGAGGTCGGGCGCGCTCCGCTCACCTCCAGCGAAGAGGTCAGCCAGGCGATTGGGCTTGCACGCGGGGCCCAGACCGCGTGGGCAAACGAGACCTACGGTGCGCGCGCTGCCATCGTCATGCGCGCGCGACAAATCATCCTGGCCCAGTTGGACGAAATTGCCCTTCTCATCTCGAAGGAAACAGGCAAGCCGGTGGCGGAAGCGATTTCGATGGAACTCGCGCCTACACTCGACCTGATGCAGTTCTTTGCCCGACGGACGAAGGCGCTTCTCCGCACTCAGAAAATCGACATCGGCCAATACGGATTGATGGGCCGAACGTCGCGCATTGTCTACAAGCCGCTCGGGGTCATCGGCATCATTTCGCCATGGAATTTTCCATGGGCGATCCCGCTCGGCGAGGTGGTGATGGCGTTGATGGCCGGCAACGGAGTCGTTCTAAAGCCCAGTGAACTAACTCCGCTTACCGGATTAAAGATTGCCGGCGTCTTCAAACGTGCAGGACTCAGGTCAGGTTTGCTTCAAGTGGTGACTGGTGATGGAACGACCGGTGCCGCCCTGGTTGAGGCCGGCGTGGACAAGATAATGTTCACGGGAAGCGTGGCCACAGGAAAGCGCGTTGCGCAAATCGCAGCCAAAACACTCACACCTGTTGTGCTCGAGCTCGGCGGCAAAGATCCGATGATCGTGCTCGACGACGCGGAACTGGACACAGCCGCGAGTGCTGCAGTGTGGGGAGCGTTTAGCAACTCCGGGCAGGCTTGCGCTTCCGTCGAGCGTTGCTACGTCGACGAGAAGATCGCGCCGGCCTTTCTCCAAAAGATTATCGAGAGAACGCTGGCGCTGAAACAAGGCATCGGGACGAGCCAAGGTATAGACATCGGTGCCATGTCGAGTGAGAGCCAGCTCAGCATTGTCGAAGAGCATGTCGCGGACGCTGTTGCGCAGGGAGCGCGCGTGCTCGCCGGAGGCAGCCGCGCAAAGTCGCTGTCGGGGTCATTCCACCAGCCGACGGTTCTGGCTGATGTTGATCACACGATGAAGATAATGCGCGACGAAACCTTCGGCCCGGTGTTACCGGTGATGACCTTCAGGACAGAAGAAGAAGCGATCAGGCTCGCGAACGACAGTATCTTCGGCCTGACAGCCAGTGTATGGACGAAAGATTCAGCGCGCGGGAAACGGATCGCCGAGCAGATCGATGCGGGCACGGTAATGGTCAATGAGGTGCTCTATACTCACGGCATCGCGCAAACTCCCTGGGGCGGGCTGAAGCAGAGCGGGCTCGGCCGAACGCACGGCCGTCTCGGCTTGCTTGAGCTGGTCGCTCCCCAGCACATTCATGTGAATCGCATAACGCGCTTAAGGGACCTCTGGTGGTTCAGTTACACACCTGCGGCCGATCGCCTCTTTCGTGGCTTTGCGAAGCGATTCGCGACCGGTAAGGTCCTGCAAACCTCTTTACTTCTGCCGCAGATGATCCGGCGCCTCTTTGGCGCTCGGAAGTGATTTTTGGAATTCTGTAACAGAAACATAATCAAAAAAATCTTGCCTACAATTGCGAACTGACGCTATACTCGGGTCGTTATCCAGCGAACATGTCGTCCGGCCGAAACGTGGGAAAATCATTGGTCGGTTCGATAACTGGGTGTCGGCGCCTGCCCGGACATCCCCTCACACAACGTCCTAACAAATTTCGAGGAGTACAACGGATATGAAACGATTTCTCGGTCTTACGATAGTTCTCTCTCTCCTTACCGCATTTGGCGTGACAAGTGCCGTGCAAGGCCAGGGCAAAAGCGCCGAACTAGCCAATCAGAAGAAAATCATCGCGCGAGCACGGCATAACACGGATGAAGATGCCAACAGGGACGCGCATCCGGGTGGTGGTGCCAAGCCCGTTAGAAGCAATGGGATCAGCTATCACGGCGGACCATTAATGGGCGTCCTTGGTAGCCCACCCGTTTACGCCTATTACATCTGGTACGGTAACTGGAGTGGGAACAGTGCCGTAACGATTCTGACCGATCTTGCACAGAACATCGGAGGCTCTCCTTACTTCAACATAAACACGACGTATTACAATGGGAGCAACGCTCATGTTGTGAATTCGGTAACCTATGGCGGAAGCACGACGGATAACTACTCGCGTGGTACATCGCTCAGCGACTCGGCGATCCAGGGCGTCGTCAGCGACGCGATCAACCAAGGGCGTTTGCCAAACAACACCGCCGCGGTCTACTTCGTGCTGACTTCCGCCGATGTGACGGCGTCGTCAGGTTTCTGCACGCAATACTGCGGCTGGCATACCTACGGAACGATCGCCGGCAGCAACATCAAGTACTCCTTCGTAGGCAATCCGGATCGCTGTCCGTCGTCTTGCGAGGCCCAGAATGTCGGGCCAAACGGCAACGCAGGCGCCGACGGCATGGCTTCGATCATTGCTCACGAACTGGAGGAAGCAGTGACCGACCCGAACCTGAACGCCTGGTACGACACGCGTGGCCAGGAAAATGCTGACAAGTGCGCATGGACCTTTGGTTCGACATATACGGTCAACGGTGCGCTGGCAAACATGAGAATGGGAAACAGGGACTATCTCATTCAGCAGAATTGGGTGAATGCCAATGGCGGCTTCTGCGCCAAGAGCTGGTAGGCTGGTTTCAAATTAAATCGGATCACCCGGACCCACTGGTTACGTTCGCGTCACCAGTGGGTTTTCTATTGTCGCGGGGTTCACCGAGATCAAGGCTTGTTGCGCGTTTATTATCGTCTGGTTGTGTTTCGCAAAGGGGCTTAACATGAGCGCTGATCGAGGCTATACTCTGCTCGTCCTTATTCTATGGTTATCGGCAGGCGGCGAGGGTGTTCTCTCTCCCAACTTGCCCGCGCTGGAAATTAGTTTCTAATCCCTCCGGCATACCAAAACTCAAACAATCGGCCAGGGCATGAGGTCCCCACCCGGAATGAACCTCTGCCTCCACTGCAGGTCACGTACTACTGTGCAGTTAGTCTTTGCTTCTACGTCTTCATCGCCCCGTCTTCGGCGGCACGAGCGCGTCCGTCACTCTCTTCACCACAACTCACCAACTCATTTCATCAGGAGGACGAATGAAAAAAGCTAATAAATGGCTGGCATTGACAGCTATCTCCGTCGTGATCTTTTTGCCTCTATTCCTTCAGAGTCCAAGCCACGGGCAGGGTCAGGGCCAGGCTCGAGCTGATAAGCAGAGCAATGCGCAGGGCGCTTCTCCAAAGCAGGAGGCGAAGTTCCGACGCGCGCAGGCCGGCAAGGGCATTGAGGACGAATACATAGTTGTTCTCAACAACGAAGCCGGCGATCCTGATACCGCCTCCGGGAACTTGATCGCGGTCCACGGCGGATGGCGAAAGCATATCTACCGCCGTGCTTTGAAAGGATTCTCGGTCCATATCTCCGAGAAGAAGGCAGAGAAGCTTGCGCTTGATCCCGCTGTGGAATATGTCGAGCAGGACCAGACAGTTTCTCTGGAAACGACACAGTCAGGTGCAACGTGGGGCATTGACCGTATCGACCAGCGCGATCTTCCGTTGAACGGAACCTACACCTATAACGCCACCGGAGCGGGCGTCAAAGCCTACATTATCGATACAGGTATCCGCGCTTCGCACAGCGAATTTGGCGGACGCGTCATCGCGGGCTTTACCGCTGTTAGTGACGGCAACGGCACAAACGACTGCAACGGCCATGGTACGCATGTCTCCGGTACTGTCGGCGGCTCGACCTATGGCGTTGCCAAGAACGTTACCCTGGTCCCGGTGCGCGTACTCGATTGCAACGGATCGGGAACCAACTCCGGAGTGATTGCCGGAGTCGACTGGGTTACATCCGACCACCAGGCGGGCCAATCTGCGGTCGCCAATATGAGTCTCGGCGGAGGGGTTTCATCTGCCCTCGATACCGCAGTCAGCAATTCGATAAGCGACGGCGTGACCTATGCAATTGCCGCCGGCAACAGCAACGCGGACGCCTGCAACTCTTCTCCGGCACGCGTGGCAAGCGCGATTACGGTTGGGTCGACGACAAGCACGGACGCGCGCTCGTCGTTTTCCAACTTCGGAACCTGCGTCGATATTTTTGCGCCAGGCTCGAGCATCACTTCTTCCTGGAACACCAGCGACACCGCCACCAATACCATCAGCGGCACATCAATGGCCACCCCGCATGTAACGGGTGTTGGCGCGCTCTATCTGGAAACAAATCCAGGTGCATCGCCTTCGACTGTTACGTCAGCGATAATCAACAACTCGACGCCGAACAAGGTGACGAGTCCGGGCACGGGCTCTCCCAATCGACTGCTCTACTCGCTCTTTGGCGCGAGTCCGACGCCGACGCCAACACCAACTCCCACACCAACGCCGACACCGACGCCGACTCCAACGCCGCCGCCCGGTTCACAACTACTATTGAACCCCGGCTTCGAATCAGGGAACGTGTCCTGGGTAGCCACTGCGGGCGTTGTCACCAACTCCACCTCGCGAACGCCTCGAACAGGTTCGTGGTATGCATGGCTGGATGGCTACGGCTCGACCCATACAGACACGCTCTATCAGCAGGTGACAATACCTGCGAACGCGACGTCTGCAACCTTGAGCTTCTATCTGAAGATCGACACGGCGGAAACGACCACCACCACCGCCTACGATAAGTTGACGGTTACGATTCGAAATACGAGCAACACCGTGCTGGCAACGCTCGCTACTTATTCGAATCTCAACAAATCAACCGGATACGTGCTGAAGTCCTTCGATGTCACGGCATTCAGGGGTCAGACGATTCGCGTCTACTTCAGCGGCACAGAGGACGTAAGCTTACAGACGTCATTCATCATCGACGATACCGCATTGAACACTCAATAGCGGCGGTCTACGGAAGGCAAAGTTGAAGAGGCGACTCGCGCGAGTCGCCTCTTTGTTTTTGGCGCCGGCACCACCTATGATCCCTTTTTTCGTTGGATCGGGTCAGAGCCCCCTGCGTCAGCAGGTCGGCTC
>JAVHWA010000094.1:0-54995 GCA_032160165.1 Acidobacteriota bacterium | reverse complement strand
ATTGAAAACATCAACGCCTTGCGGAGTTTTGTCGGTCGAAAGAAAATCAGCGTGGCAGCGTGAAACGTGCCCTCGCCCAGTTTCACGCTCCTGGTTTCTTCGGCTTTGAGATTGTCCACGGCGGACGTGCAGCTAGTATCTTCTTGTAGATAGGACAAGTTCGCTGATGAGCTCCGGCAAGATAGCCTGTGCTCAACAGGAACTCGCCCACGATCTCCCCGCCGGTAAACAAGAAGGTCTGCTTGAATAATCTTACCCATTCTTCCTTAGAACGCGGGTGATGATCATCCAGCCATTTTGCGAAAGAGCCGGCGCTCCCGCGAATGACGATTAGACGACGCGCATTCTCAATGGCCGCATTGATCTTCAGCCGGTTGCGAATGATCGAGGGATCTCCCATGAGCCTGCTTCTGTCTGCTTCCTCATATGCGGCCACACTATCAACGTCGAAACCGCTATACGCCTTGAGAAAACCGTCACGTTTCCTGAGGATTGTCGCCCACGAAAGGCCGGCCTGATTGATCTCGAGTACCAGTCGCTCGAAGAGCTCTGAATCAGAACGCAAGGGAAAACCATACTCGTGGTCGTGATATGACTTATGCAAAGGATCGCTGTTGGCGAACTCACAGTATGAAGACATGGTCCACATAGTCTAAGCTAATCCGCCACCGGCAATCCATGGTCGATTTCGCATCTGGCGCGATGGACGAGGAAAAAATCTTCAATCCAGGGAAAGACTCGGTTGATAAGCCTCAGCCCGTCACCGGAAAAAAGCGACTATCTCAACACCAGGAGAATGATGTGAAATTAGCGCGTGCCGCTGTTCTGCTTTGTCTTCTCATTTCTCCGCTCGCAGCGCAGGAGATTAAGGATACTTCCTATATCACATCGACAGGGGAGCGGGTCTTACGGCTCGAATGTGTAGTTCCCATCGCCAGGCAGGAGGCATGGAAACTATTCACAACCGCGGAAGGACTGAAGAAGTGGATCGCCCCGGTTGTGGCGATTGATTTCAGAGTAGGCGGGCAGCTGCTTACAAACTATGACAAAACCAAACTCGCCGGCGACCCCGGGACGATTCGGTTGCCGATCGTGAACTATCTCGAGGCAGAGATGCTCACCTTGAAGGTTGAGTTGAACGAAAGCTTTGCAGCCAGGGTTGTGAAAGAGGACCAGGATCTTCAGGAGATCATTCAGTTCTTTGACCTGGGGAAGGGAAAGACCAGATTAATTTCATCCATGATCGGCTGGGGTAAAGGTCCTGAGTGGGACAAGACATACGCGTTCTTCGCAAAGGGAAATGCCTGGACGTACAAAGAACTCTTAAAGCTCTTCCGCTAAACGACCAACCAAGACGCTCCTCCTGCTCTCAAGGTCCCTTATGCCAATAGGAAGCGATGGAGGGAGTCACTTCGACGGGCACATTCGGAAGAAACTCACGTCCCGCCTCTATCATTGACGCGGAGGTAAGGGCCGCGACTTCCTCCGCATCGGTTTCAGGTGCTTCAACAAGTATTTCGTCGTGGATTATATTTACCACTCGAGCGTTTTTCGCCTGAAGGCGCGGGCCCAGAATCACCATGGCGCGTTTGAGAATATCGGCGGCCGTTCCCTGCGCCGGGGCATTGCGTGCCAGGCGTTTGATATAGGCGACGACCTCTTTGTTATTCGGATCGAATTCAAAACGAACCAAACGGCCGGAAAGAGTTCGAACACTATTTGTTTCCAGTGCCAGACGGGCCATTCGGTCCATCCAGTTCTTCAATTCCGGATGAAAACGGAAGAATCGATCGAGAGTGGCCTGGGCCTCAGCTTCGGTCTGATTCGTCTTTCGTGCCAAACCACGCGCGCCCAAACCGTAAACGACACCTAAGTTAAGGTGTTTGCCTACATGACGCATAGGAAGCGTTACCGCGTCGGGTGAACACTTAAAAACCATCGCAGCCGTTTCTCTGTGCAGGTCGCGTCCAGCGAGAAAGGCCCTGGTCATTGCTCGATCTCCGGAAGCTTCTGCCAGGATACGAAGCTCGAAGGTGGAATAGTCCGCCGTAACCATGACCCGTCCTGCGGGAGCGCGAAAGACGCTGCGTAGATCACCATCTGCCGGCAGCTGTTGTAGATTCGGTTTCTCACACGTGACGCGGCCGGTCATTGTCCCGATTTGTCTATAATGCGCATGCAAGCGTCCGGTGTTTCTATCGATAATATCGAGTATGTTCCTGCCAAATGAGGACGCCAGTTTCTGCATTTCCCTATAGTCCAAAAGCAGTCTGACGGGCTCATGCTCCTCAGCCAACGGAGCCAGATAGCCGGCGCGGGTGCTTGCTGGAAGACGAATGCCAATTCGCTCGAAGGCATCAGCCAGTTGCAGGGATGAATCGAGATTGAGACTCGGCGGAGCGTCCGAGAACAAAGGCAGCTGGGGAATTCCTGGCTCGAGAAGCGCGAGCAGCTCCTGGGCAAGTGAGTCACGTCTGGCTTCGATTGCCGAGATGAGGTTCTCGAACCGCTCGCGATCCACCGCTATTCCGCCCAGTTCGAGGCGCGCAATCTCGCCAACCGCTTCGAATTCCAATGAGGCGACTTGCTCCAACCCTTCGCTCCTCAGTTGATCGGCAAGTACCTGTTGCAACGGAAGCAGTACCTCGGCATCTTTCGCAGCGTATTCCAACTGCGGCTGGGATAGCTCTCGCGACCAGTCGCTCGATTGCAGAGTCTTGTCGATGCGAGTCTGCAGATATCGATCCGCAACCGCCCGCAGAGAATGCCGGTCCTCAAAATCCAGGAGCTGCGCGGCCAGCATGGTATCGAAAACGGACGACACATCTATCCCGAGTCGCTGCCGAATCCATTTGATATCGAACTTGCTGTTGTGAGCTACTTTGAGAGGAGTCGGCGCCGACAGCAGCCTGCGCAAGGGTGCGAATGACTGTGATTCAGGTTTGGCGCCTCCGAGTCGATCGGCATCAACCACGAAGACACCTGAGCTGCCTGCGAGCTGAATCAATCGAAGCCGGCCGCGCAAGGGATTGAGCGCGGTGGTTTCAGTGTCGAGTCCGATGACCTGTTCCCCGCTGAGTCGAAGACAGGCATCGCGTAGCCCTTCTTCCGTGGTTATCAGCGTGAAGGGCGCAAGCGACATGAATTCAATTATAGGAAGAGATACCGAGATTAATGACCGGCCGCACCTCAATGGATCAACGATCGTCTGTGACAACTATTCGAGAGCAGTGGTGCTTCACGAAGCGGTTCCAGCCTTTGGCGCTCTTTGACTCCGCTGCCCAGAAGAGACCCTCTTCCCCATCCGGCCAATAAACCATTCGGGCAATGCCCGCCGGCATTTTGGCCTCGAAGGCGATGGCCTCTTCGTGAATGTCACTGGCGTCCGTTAATTTACCCTCCGATCGTTTGCCATCGGATGTGAAGGACCAAAAAACAATTTTTCCTTCGTCTCCTGGACCAAAGATGGCAAGCTCCTGATACGGTTTTCCATACTTCGATGAGGACCCGGCAGCGGTCTGCACTGGAGGCTTGGCAAACTTCCAACGTGCATCCAGCCGAATGTAAGCGCCGCCCAAAATCTGCTCGAGACTTCGCTCACAGCGCACGGGACCCATTGGTGAATCCGCCTCTGCCAACCAATCTCCGAGCAGGGGCTCCATCAGGCCCAGCTTTCCTCTGCCCTTCTTCCAAAGCTTACCCATAAATATGCCTCCTGATCTGACACCAACACCGATTCCAAATCGCAGAAGTTGAAACGTCGCGTGCCCCCTAAAGTACATGCTTGACGCAGAATTCTTTGGAGAGTATGTTCGGCATCTCGCGAGCGGCGATTCCTCGACTTGGGGTTGCATAGCGACAAGCGTTTGAATATCCGTCAAATTAGCATTGATTTGGCGGCTTTTCTATCTCGAACGACCCTGCCCCGATTGCACGATGAGAAGTTCCCGCTAGAGGTGAATCATACTGATATGAGTAGCCCAGGGAAGAAAGAGCGACGAATCCCTTTCGACTTCGTGCTCGAGCAGTTAGAGCCTCTTAATCCAATGGTCAGGCCTATGTTTGGCTGCGAAGCAGTTTATGTAGGCGAGAAGATAATGCTGGTCTTGAGACTCAAAGAAGGTTCGACCTCAGATAACGGCATTTGGTTGGCAACTACGACTGAACATCATGAAAGCCTGAGACGAGTCTTCCCATCATTGAAATCGATCGAAGTCCTCGGACAAGGGGTGACAGGATGGCAAGTGCTGCCATCGAGCACTCCGGACTTTGAACAATCGGCCATGCGCGTCTGCCAGCTGATCATAAGCGGGGATGAGAGGATTGGAAAGGTCCCTAAACAGAAAGCCGTCCGCCCGACAGCCCGCCGGAACGGGCGCAGTCGGAAGGGATGATGTCGTTGATTTCATGCAGCGAAGACGGGAGCTGAAGCCGTGAGCAAGCCAGATACCCCTTACAACGTCCAGCATCATTTTGCGGGTAAGGACCCTGTTGTTCAAAAGATCTATAGCCGTGTGCTGAAAGCCGTTCGTCAATTCGGTCCCGTCGTTGAGGACCCAAAAAAGACATCGATCCATTTGGTCAACAAAACCGCTCTGGCCGGTATCGCGACGCGTAAGAGTTATTTAATACTTACGGTCAAGAGCGATTGTCGATTGAACAGCTCACGCATTCAGACAGCAGAGCAGGTATCGGCACATAGATTTCATCATCAGATCAAACTGTCTGCGCCCGAAGAAATTGATGCAGAGCTAATTGGTTGGCTTAAGTCTGCTCACGCGCTGAGCGCCTAAACGAAACCGAGGTCTTAATGCTGCGACGCCTGGTGGCTGAGAGAGACAGGAGCCTTTGATGGCCGGCTATTCGGGAACTCCGTTATGGAAAAAACTTGGAATCAAGGACCAGAGCGAGATATACCTCTCGAATGGGCCAGATGATTATTTGGATCTCATCTCACCGCTCCCAGCAGGAGTGAGATTTGTCCCGCGGCTGACCCGCGAGACTGACCTGGTTCACATCTTTGTTAGCGAGAAGGTACGCCTGACCCGGCAGTTGGCTTTCGCGCTCTCGAAAATGAAACCCGATGGCGTGATTTGGGTTTCCTGGCCCAAGCGATCGTCAAAGGTCCCGACGGACATCACCGAGGACACGATCAGAGAGGTAGCTCTACCTCTCGACCTGGTAGACATCAAAGTGTGCGCGGTAGACGAGACCTGGTCCGGGCTGAAACTCATGATCAGAAAAGAGAAGCGGAAACGATTATGACCTGCTTCGAAGGGAGAATTCCGTAGCCATGACCTCCAGAACAATCAAATCGTGGACCGACAAATTAAATGACAGCAAGGACCTTCCGAAAATCATCACCCTCACCGGCAAACCGAAGGAGAAGTGGGGTGCGGGAACCATGGTCATTCCTTCTCCATTGGAAGTAGATCAGATGATGAAGAAGGTGCGGAAGGGACAGCTGGCGACAACCAATGATATTAGAACCGCACTCGCGGCAAAGCACGGCGCCACCATGTGTTGTCCGCTGACGACTGGAATCTTTGCCTGGATAGCGGCGAATGCGGCCGAAGAGCAACGGAGTCAGGGCAAAAAGTCAGTGACTCCTTATTGGCGTACTCTAAAAGCCGGCGGGCTGTTGAATGAAAAATATCCTGGCGGAATAGAGAATCAGAAAAGGCTGTTGGAAGCCGAACGTCACCAGGTGGTCGCGAAAGGGAAGCGATACTACGTCCGTGAGTACGAACGAGCGCTGCAGAGTTGATGGTTCATCCCACCTAGCGCTGTTGGCTCAGGCTTCGCAGCTTCCGTCGGACCGCTACCGCAGCGCTCGGCCCGCCGGTCATTCGACACCGTCCTTCAAAAACCGCTCCATCCTCGATGACAAGCGAGGGTGCTTCGATATCGGCGGTCACAATTGCGCTTGGTTTCAGTACCAGCTGCTCTCGTGCGCAGATGTCTCCCTTGACAACTCCCTGTATCACGGCGGCCGCGACTTCGATCGAGGCATTGATCTCGCTGCCCGGGCTTACCATGAGAGTGCCGGTAGGGGAAGCGATCAGTCCGGAGAAATACCCTTCAAGCTGCATTACTCCGTGAAATACCATCTCACCTGAGAAGTGGGCGTCGGGGCCGATGAAACAATTCATCGGCTCCACGTCGGGTGTTTGAACAGGGGCAAGGGCGCTTTTAGCCTGGCTGACGACCATTCGAAATCTCCTTCTTCAGCGACATTGGAAATCGTGTCAAAGCCGCATGCATAATAGACGTGGAAGCGACAGTAAAAACCTGTCTCTTTACTATTCGCGGAGAGGATGATGGTTATTTCCCCTGGGCGATTCGTTCGGGAGAGTGAGGCTTCTCCTTCGAGAAAGAGCAGCGCTTAACTGACATCAGTCTTCCTGAACATGAAAGCGATGCCGACACCCGCGAATGCCATTCCCACTACCTGGTCGATCAGTTGACCCATTTCGTACGCCAGCGGAAAACCATACCAGTTCCAATACGAGAACTCGATAAGTAGCCACGACAGGAAACCGAGCAGCGCTACGAAACCGACGCGAGCTGCGAATGTCTTAATGCGAAGCGTCGCCATTGCCAAAACAAACGCCGCGATCAAAGCGCCAACGACGTCTGAGAGAAACTCGTAGATCAATCTACTCGTCGGCATCGGGGTCTCACCAGTGGGGTAATAAACCATGATGCCTCGCGGGCCGGCCTCATACTTCCTGGTCCAGGCCTCCTCGGCCGCCTTCTGCTGCTCTTTGGGTAGCGATTGCGCCTCCATCATTCCCTCGCCGGGAAAGAAGTAGAACCCGGGTTCAGTAATGTTTGCCTTCATCACAGCCAGAACCCCATCTTCTTTTGGAATCGTCTTGATCCCCATCGTTCCGATAGGGAGAAGCATATGCGACACCGCGCTCCAAATGAACATCAAAACTCCACCAATGATCCCGCCCAAGACAATCTTCTTAGTCATTGTCCGTCTCCTACCTTATTAAGATTTATGGAGAATTCCGCAAGACCGCGATTAAGTGCCTTCAGTTGAACGCCGGGCCTTCGAGAATCCAGTGAGCCCTTTGAATCCTCGTTCCATCCCGCTCGAGAAAGTGGTGGTAATCTATTCCCGAACATTCAGTACCGTCAAGGTTCAAGTCCAACTCCACAATTAGTTGACCCTCAATCGCTGGCTCAATACAGCGCAGGCTCCGCCGAGTCTGTGTGCTGATTCCATCGCCTGGAACTTAGGGTTTGATTGTAGAGACGTGGAAAGATTGGTCCTCGCCGGCTGCTTTAGCTGACACAATGGATCATGTCTTCGCCATTCCAGCGCCAATGATCATGGTTTGTGAGTTGGATCCCGCCAAGCCAGAAGTCCACTTCGTTCTCTGCGACAAAGTCTGCCTCTCCCGCCAAAACAGTCGCTCCCAAATCAGTCAACTCAAACTGTAGCTTGGGAATCGCCGACGCGGAATCTCCTGTCCCATCCGCACGATCGATTCGCACAAGCGGCGTCTTTGCATCCGCCACCCTTCGCAGGTCATTGAGGAGCTGAAGGTCTCCATATCCATACAGCGGTTCTGCTTTTGCGAACGCCCCGAAGAGCGAAGCGAAATCTTTGGATCCCCGGGAAATCAGCGCGAGCGCGGTGTTCTCTATCAGTCCCAGGCCATTAATAGCAGAGGGAAAGCGAGCCATATGCTTTTTCATCGCCTGTTCAAGAAAGGGCAGGGAAGCAGTATTACGATTGAGAAGATCTTCAATCTTTTGCGGAGTGGGCGAGCAATACGCTGCCCAAGCTTGCGCTCCCAGTTCCTTTTCCTCGGTTGAGATTTCATGCCTCTTATCGAGAAGCGACCCGATCTCGGCCGGAGAGAGCTCGCCCAGCCCTCTAAAGTCCTGCCGGCCGGGGAAGCGATCTATGCAGATCAGGCTAAGCCTTGTAACTCCTGAGTCGCGCCGCGAAAGACGATCGAGGAGGTAGATCAAGTGTATCTGGCAGAAAAGATCGTGCTCGAACCACAAGACGACTTCATCGTGATCATCCAGACGATGGAGCACTGCTTCCTGCTCCATCAAGCCATTCAGGACTTCGTCAAAGCCGCGATCATAGGCTAGGGCGAGATGCCGCGCGCGTAAGCCGAACCATGATTCCTTGTCGACGCCTGCGGGCGTTGCCCCCGCGATCAGCGCTTCGCGCCATGCAAGAACTTCTCCTTCAAGCCGAGCCTCCTTCAAGAGGTTTGCTGTGGAGTCGCCATTCAGAATGTGAAGCCTAGGACGTTTGGTCGTTGCCATTGGGGTCCAAATTCGAAAAACACCTTGTCAATTGTTCAAACAGGTGATATGTTGCGCGGCGTTTTAAGGCAATCGTCCGGCCCCCCCGCTCAATTGCCTCTCTGGGAATCTGTCCTGGAGCGGGGGCGGCGTATTCCAACCAACCAGAAATATCGGTTCTGCGCATGCGTGTTCCCCTTCGTTCCAGGTTGTGACAGCCTGTCTGAAGGGAGCGTGCATAGCGATGTCGACAGTTAACGCCTTCGATTTCTCCAAACTTCGTTCTTGTCCCTCTTCGAATTTACTGACAGAGTTTGCTGCAAAGTCTCTCGCCATCGAGGAGCGGCAGGCAATCAAATCTCATCTTCAGCGATGTGATTTCTGCGGCGCCGAGCTCCGGCTGCTGAGTAGAAATCAGGCTGCGGATGAACCGGCTCACCTCGCGAGAATTCCGCTCGCATTACTTCTCCTCGCTGAAATGTCCTTACCCAAGAGGCATCTTCTCAGACGAAGGCGTCGTTTTCGATCGCCCGGAAAGTGAGCATCATCGGATGGCAGCTCGAGTAAGTTCGAACGGCTTAACCGTTATGGTCGTAGAAGACTTTGACGATGTGCGGGAACTTCTGAAGATATATCTCAGTTCCAAAGGCTGCGATGTTATCGAGGCCTCGGACGGCATGGAGGCCGTCTCCATGGCCGAGCGTCTTTGTCCGAATTTGATTTTGATGGACATCGGACTACCGAGCCTGGATGGTCTTTCGGCCACTTGCCGTATCCGTGAGATCTCCGCCTTACGCGATACGCCCATTGTGGTGATCTCAGCGCATTCAGATTGCCGCGACGTCGCTTTACAAGCCGGCGCTAACGAGTTTTTGACGAAGCCCCTGGATTTTGATTCGTTGGATGGGCTCATCGAAAATATGTTTACTACCGCCATCCACTAAACTCTCGCGTGCCTTCGCAAAACCATGAACGAAGTTATATCCACCCTTCTCCGATCTATCGACCAGGCATTCGACCATAACTCCTGGCATGGAACAAATCTTAAGGGCTCCATCCGAGGAATCGACCACACGACGGCGATCTGGCGTCCCTCGGCCTCCAGACATAACATCTGGGAGACCGTTGTTCACGCCGCCTACTGGAAATACATAGTTCGCAGGCGTCTGCTCTCGGAAGCGCGCGGTTCATTTCCGCTGGAGGGTTCAAACTGGTTTCGACGTCCGCTGGGTCTCGAGTCCACAGACAAAGAATGGAAGGCCGATCGACAACTGCTCGTCAGCACTCATAAGAGTCTGCGTGAGGCAGTAGCAACTTTCAACCCTGGGGAGATCCACCAGACTCCGCCTGCGAGCAAGGTCAGTAATATAGATCTGATATTAGGAGTGGCGGCGCACGACCTATACCATGCGGGCCAGATACAATTGCTGAAGCGCCTTCAAAAGGCTTAGATCCTCACCGACCCGCGGCTTTCCTCAGTGTCTCGATGCGGGGTATGCGACTCTTCGGCGAATCAAGGCTGAACGATCGCGCGTCTCCCACCTCTTCACGGATGTACGTCTCGGTTGCCTTAATCGCTGAGTCCAGCGCTTTGTCCTTAAGGCCAAATGTCGCGGCTACGATCGATTGCGATTCAGGATCGTAATCCCAAAGACCGACCAATCGGCCGCGATCCAGGATCGCATGGTTGGGTAGATCCGAGAGTCCGCCAGCCTCCTCAAATTTTCCGCCAAAGACTTTATGTTTAAGGTCTCGTGTTTCCAGCAGTCCCTTCACGTCGCGTCGAAGCGCATGTATCGCGTCCAGACTGCTCACCAAGACGTACTGCGGCTTCGATGGAGGCTTGAACGCCGCGAACTCAGCCTGGTCCTCCTCGAGTATCAATCTTTCACTTCCTTTTTCCACGGGCGCCAGTTTTAGCGGGGCGATCGCGGCTTTGCCGGCCGCAACTCCCAAACCGGATAACCACTGGAACTCACTAAGGGTTGCTGGACCCGTCCACTTGAAGAAGCGCCTGGCGAGTTCGGTGTAGGCTTCTGCCTCTGTGAGCTTGAAACCTTTGAGAGGATTTGGTCTCCAGATAACATAGCTATAGCGCTGCTGATCCAAACGCCCATTGATGGGCACACGCCTGATCTCACCTTCAGCCTGCAGCTTGCCCAGAGCAAGAGGCAACGTTGTGGTTTGGCCCTTTTTCTTTCCTTCTTCGCCAAGACTGCGAGAAGCATTGCCGGTTGCTTCGCGAATCTCTTCCGGGCTTAACGGCTTGCGGATTTTCTCAAGCGCTTTGACGACCGCATCGCAAAGTTTGTCGATCTCCTTGTCGGTAACGCCAAGCTTTCGAGCGGTCTTCATGGGCGTCTCTGCGAACGCTTGGCCGACTTTAAGAGCCAGCGCATAGTCGCTTGCTGGAACTACGTAAGTGCAGCCACGGGCCGAGGGCAGCTCATGAATGTTGAGATCGGCGACTGCCTTGTCAGCAGCCTCTCGGGAAATTCCACCACGGGAATAAAGCGTTAAGTAGGGCCCGATGCCGGCGACCGATCGGGCCCAACCGGACCGCTCCAGCACAGCCGCCGGCGAGGCACCCTTAAGCGAACCATCCAAACCCTGACGATATGACCACCACGCCCGAAGCTTTGCTTGATCCATGAGAAAGTCCCCTCTTCTTTTGAACACAGTTTGAAGGACAGAAACGACAACTTGGGTTCAGCAGTCGTCGCGGAAAAATGACAGGCGAGGGAATTCTATAGCCAATCGATGAGCATGATTATACTTCATTCAGTATTGATGGAGCGGCCCCATCCTTATGAATGGTGGCTTCGCCAATAATCCAGCGGGCGTGATAGTATCACGCCAACCAGAGATGGTTTCCCCTCTCGGATGCCCCCAGGCAGCGAACGCCCCCTTACATTACTGGCAGGTGAGCAAACGATGGCTACGCTTAGCGATTACAAGAAGAAACGGCGGTTCAATGTCACGCCGGAGCCGGGACCGAAGAAGAAAACAACGGAGACTGGCCATATCTTCGTGATTCAAAAACACAGGGCCACGCAGTTGCACTATGACTTCAGGCTCGAGGCCAATGGCGTCCTTCTTTCATGGGCGGTTCCAAAAGGTCCATCGCCCAACCCCACCGTCAAAAGACTTGCGATGGCGGTAGAAGACCACCCGGTCGACTACGCCGAGTTTGAGGGTGTGATCCCGGAAGGCGAATACGGCGGAGGCACCGTTATGGTCTGGGATTTCGGAACGTATACCCCGGACGAAGATCGAAGCGTCTCAAGCAGCATCAACAAAGGCGAGCTTAAGTTCACGCTCAAAGGTAAAAAACTGAAAGGGTCGTGGACACTTGTTCGCACACGCGACCGGCACTGGCTGCTTATTAAGCATCGAGATCGCCATGTGGCTGAAGAGGAAGTCACTGAAACGGCCCCGTTCTCTGCCAAAACTCGACGCACGCTGGCCGAGATCGCCGAGGACGAAGGTGGAGACGTAAAGAAGGCCGCCACCGGCGACCCAAAGCGATTGCCGCGAAGAGGCAAAATCACCAGACGTAAAAAGGGAAGTAAACGAAAAGTTTGGACCTAAGGACCGCCAGCCCACGCGTGTGTTGCCAGACTGTCGTTACCGCTATCGTTCTCAGCCTGCATACCCTCGCACGCGCTAAAGAGCGGAGTATCGAGTCCCAGGCGCCGTCGCACCCGAGCAAAACTGCGACGATGAATTGGAGTCGCGCCAAGTTGTTCCAGCGCCCGACAGTGATCAGGCGTCGGATATCCTTTGTGAGAGGCAAAACCATACCCTGGATAAACCCGATCGAGTTCCTCCATTAGCGGATCGCGAGTGGTCTTGGCAATGATAGACGCCGCGGCGATGCTGGCGGACAGTTGGTCCCCATGGATGATCCCGCGCTGCGGGGCAGCACAATCAGGTATTTTTCGGGCGTCGACCAGCACATAATCGGGTGAAGGATCCAGAGCACAAACCGCCCGCTTCATTGCAAGCAGCCCGGCGTGGTAGATATTTATTCGATCGATCTCCTCGACTTCGGCGATCCCTACCGAATACGCTATGGCATCGCGTTGTATGGAAGCTGCCAGAGTTTGACGAGTGCGTTCGTCGAGGACCTTCTTGGAATCGTCGAGGCCTTTGAGTTTGTAGTTTTTGGGCAGTATCACTGCGCCGGCGACCACCGGTCCCGCCAGCGGCGCCATCCCGGCTTCATCAACTCCTGCTATCAGCGTAAACCCTTCGGCCCAAAGTGTAATTTCGTACTGTAATAGCGTGTGAAGACGCTGTCCTTCAGCTCGGTTCTTACGCCGGCGGTCTCGAATTAGCCGGGCAAGTTCGCGCGCTCCGTGACGCGGGTCCGCTTCCAGGGCATCGAGCAGTCCCGATGGAACGGCCCGCCCGCGGACAAGGAAACGCTCTCTAAGCTCCGAGATCGATCGCAACATGAGTTTCTCACTTACCTGGCTGCAATCGTCGATTGGTTCGAGTTGTGGGTCGGTCATGCGATTTCTTAAACGTTGTTCTGAAGGTGCCCATCACATTTGGCACGACTGCGCATTAGCTAATGGATGCCTTGTAACACACAGAGCCGATCCGTACAATACGAGAAGTCCGAATACCCTTCCTTGGCTTCCAGGCGTAGATGAGCGATACGAGAAGGCACATAGATCAGATTGAAGTCCGTGTAAGCCCCGAGTCAGCCTTTGCAGGGCGCCTAACCAAAAGATAAACAATGGATCCTCTCTTAAACGACGTGGAAGTGCGAGTGTTGGGGGCGCTGATTGAAAAACAGATCGCCACCCCTGATTACTATCCACTCACTCTCAACTCTCTATTGGCTGCCTGTAATCAGCGTTCCAATCGCGAGCCAGTGGTCAACTATACGGACCAGACCGTCCTCAATGCTATCGAGACCCTACGCCCAAAGCATCTGGTCTACATCTACTATGCAAGTGAGAGCCGAGTCCCGAAGTATAAGCATAGAATGGGTGACCATTTTGGCCTGGACGCCCGCGAGTCCGCCATTATGTGCGTGCTTATGCTGAGAGGGCCGCAGACAATCGGTGAGATCCGCACGCGAACAACTCGCCTTCATAATTTTGCAGATCTCAACGAGGTGAAAGAGGTCCTCGATAAGTTGATCTCGCGGGAAGATGAGCCCCTGGTTGCCGTGCTGGCGTCTCAACCGGGGCAGAAAGAAGTTCGCTACGCTCACTTGCTCGAGGGTAAACCGGTCATTCCGGAGAGCCGTAGCACGGGACATGGGACCTCGGGGTCGTCTTTAGGCGAACGTGTAGCAGAGCTGGAAACGATTGTGACCGAGTTGCGCGAGCAAGTGAATGAAATTCAGTCGAGCCTCGACACCTTTAGGAAAGAGTTTGAGTGATTGGTGGGCGGGAGAAGACGCCTACTTCGATTTCTTTCGCGAGGTCCCTTTTCCCTTATCATTCGAACTGCCCATGGAGAGGACTGTCTTGAATTCTTCGCTTGTAAGGGGGACGACGGAAAGCCTTGATTTTCGCACGAGCGCGATGTCTTTCAGAGACGAGGCCTGCTTTATCGCCTCGAGCGTAACGGCAGCGCCGAGTGTCTTGAGCGGCTTGAGGTCGACGGCAACCCATCTTTCTTCGTCCGCCGTTGGATCATGATACGCGCTGCGACTGACCTGGGCGACGCCGACGACGGCTTTCTCTTTGCCGGAGTGATAAAAGAGGACTTGATCGCCCTTCGTCATGCCTGCCAGATTATTTCTCGCCTCGTGATTACGGACGCCTTCCCAGGCAGTCACGCTTTCACGAACGAAGTCATCCCATGAATACGACGTAGGTTCCTGCTTGACCAGCCAGTAATTCATTCGGGCCACCCCCTATGAAGCTGACATTCGCACGGGTTGAAGTAAACGAGACAAGAGTCCGGTCTACCGAAGTCGATATCAATCTCTGTTACTTCTGCCGGGCTTGCTCAGCGTAGTATCTACAGAGCTTCGAGACGGGGCAAGCTTCGCAGAGTGGATTTGTCCTGCGACACAGGGTCTTGCCATGCTCTTTCAGGAGCAGATGCGCGTTAACCAGGGTTTCGATATTCAGCTCAACCTCGGCTATAGCGGCTTCCTGAACGCTCTTGTAGGTAGCTTTATAACTCTTAAGTTCGTTCCCATAACCCAACCTTAGAAGGACGCGCAGGCCATTTGAATCCAGGGCCAGAACCGGCAGCGCGCCAGAGAAGAGAAGTATCTTTTCAGCCCCGGGTTCGCCTATGCGGGGAAACTTCATCAACCTTCGCTTAGCAAGCAACGGTGGCATTCCCAGCACACCTCTTACATCGCCTTCAAACTCCTGCATCGCTATCAGGGCGACCTCTCTCAGCTTTGCTATCAGCATGCGAGCATTACCCGGAGGTCTGACGATTCGCAGGAGATTGGAATCGGCAACAGTCAACAGCTTCGCGGGATCGCACCCGGTCTCTTTTCTCAGCGCCTCGAAGGCGGCCCAATGCTGTTCGTCGCTGACTAGATAGGCGACGTTCTCAAAGAGAACCATCTCCATCGGATCGCGAAGGACGCGCCGGCTTGACCACAACCCCGAACGTTCCCGTGCTGTCTTAAGACCGGCAAGAATCTTCTCTAATCGAGTAGTGGCCATTTTGAGATTTTCGGTCGCGCTGCGGGGATCCTTTCGCTGAGGAGTCCCAAGGAAAAGGGTTGACTACCGAAAATGAATAGGGTAATATTCGGACGTTTTCGGTAGCTTCGGATATCAAATATGCGAGCTGCACTTTCGAAGTCAATTGTGGTTAGCGATGAGAACTATTTCAATCTATTTCGAGTTGGTCCTGGACGTTCACCGGCTAGGCTGGTGAGGAAGGAGGCGACAACTATGAACCAGCTTCCTCCGAAGCAGGAACAGATACTAAAGTTTATTCGAGACTACGTTGAATCCAAGGTTGAGAGCCCGACAATCGAAGAGATATGCAAGCGATTCGATCTGCGGTCGGCGTCCACTGTTCATCAGCACCTGGGTAGTCTTGAAAAAGCGGGACTCATCACTCGCGTCCCTAATGTAGCGAGAGGAGTCCGGCTGATAGAGCAACACAAGGGGGAAAAAGGAGGGCAAGACGTTCCGCTGCTCGGCACTGTTGCTGCCGGTCAGCCGATCGAAGCCATCCTGACGCAGGAAAGAGTATGGATCCCTCGCGAGATGATAACCGGGCCCAAGACTTTCGCCCTTAGAGTGCGTGGAGATTCGATGATCGACGCTCACATCCAGGACGGGGACATTATCGCCGTCGAGCCAAGGCAAACCGCCGAGAATGGTGAGGTGGTGATCGCATTAGTCGATGGCTGCGAAGCCACCGTCAAGGTATTTCGCCGAGACGAGAAAGGCATAGAACTTCATCCTCGCAATCCGACATACGAACCGATTCGTATCACGCAGCCTGACAGATTGAGTATTCAGGGCGTCGTGCGAGGAGTTCTTCATTATTGCTCGGGGTAAGTAAGATGACCATGCAGCTTAAAATCGAGCCTTCGTTTCTACCGGAGACTGAGAATCAGACCGTGGGCGGGCAGACCAATGCCGACCTGATCGGTGAGACCTACTTCAGCGAAGGTTCGATCATTCGAATCGTGGAGCTGGAGGCGGGACGCGGCGGAAAGTTTGTGATTGTCGAAGACATTACACGCAAGAAGCGTTGGAGTGTTCCGGCGGCCCTCATCCGTTTGATTCTCGGGCGGCGCAAGGAGCAACGTTGGAAAAGGAACGCCGCCTGACTTTTGATAGAGCGCTTCCTCAAACCGTCTCAGACCAGTGGAAACGCACTCCCAGATCAGTTAGCTGATCATTGAGAATTTTACTCGACCGAACACGCAGGGACCTGGCCGTCTTTGCCCGCACCACCAGTCCCTGTTCACGACGGGCCAATTCAATCAGCACGTCTGAATCTCCCGGGCTCTGAAGTAGAGCCTGGCACACAGCCTCCGATACATCCAGATCATCAGGAATCTCTATCAACAGCGTCTGCGGACGTGGCGCCGGAGCGCCGCTCACCTTCTCCAGTTTTGCGACTTCATCACAGAGGATCGTAATAAGTCCGTCGGTAGTCGAATCGCGCTTACCGGTCACCAGCAGTAAGGCGTCGTTAGCGGCGTCCTGGCCTTTCTTCTCCAGCGCCTCCGGCCAAAGCACGCACTTCACAGAGGCGCCCGATAAATCTTCCAGGCGAAAGAACGCGTAGCGATCGCCCTTCCTGGTGTTCCGCACAGTGAACTCAGACACCACTCCGGCAAGTCGAACCCTTCCGCCCGGCTCGATCCTGGTCGCCAGATCTGCCACCGAGGTACACGAGAGATCTTCAATTTTCTGAAGATGCTCATCCAGAGGATGGCCCGATACGAAAAAGCCAACCGCCGCCTTTTCGTTCGTGAGTAATTGTTTTTGCGTCCAGGCCTCAGCCGGCTTCAGCTGCGGGGCTTCTTCGGTCTCGCCTCCGCCGAAAAGATGTTCCTGACCGCTCGCCTTCTCGTTTCTGCTACGCGCGCCCATCTCGATCGATCGGTCGACGGTTGCGTGCAGACACGCTCTCCACTTGAAAAGGCTGTCGTCCTGCGGCTTTATTGAATCGAAGGCGCCGGAGCAAACCAGGCTCTCGAGAACGCGTTTGCCTCCGCCCTTTTCCGAGAGCCTTTCGGCCAGATCAAAAATGGATGTGAAAGGTCGTGACTCCCTGGCTTCGATGATCGCGCCCACGGCCGAATGGCCGAGGCCTTTGATGGCAGAAAGGCCGAATCGAATCGCGCCCTCGACCGGAGTGAACCCGGACCCGGATTCGTTGATGTCAGGAGCGAGAAGCCGTATTCCTCGCGTCTTCAACTCAGAGGCATACTTGAAGATCTTGGCCGTATCGTCGACCGCGTAGGTCATCACGGCAGCGTAAAAATGCTCGGGAAAGTGTGCCTTCAGATAGGCAGTCTGGTATGCGACCAGGGCGTAGGCTACAGAGTGCGAGCGGTTGAATCCATAGTCGGCAAACTGTGCCATCAGCCGAAAGATTTCCTTCGCTTTCTTTTTAGGTATCTTGTTTTGGATGCAGCCTGAGATGAACTTCTCCTCGTGCATCGCCATCTCGGCACGCTGCTTTTTCCCCATCGCCCGGCGCATGAGATCGGCCTCGCCTAAACTATAGCCCCCGAGTTTCTGGGCGAGTTGCATGATCTGTTCCTGATAGACAAGGATGCCGTACGTGTTCGAGAGAATCTCTTCCATCTCCGGAAGGATATATTCCACCGGGCGGCGACCGTGGTAGCGTTCGATGAAGTCGTCTACCATTCCGCCATCCAGCGGTCCCGGTCGGAAAAGAGCATTAAGCGCGGAAAGATCTTCGATACATTTCGGTTTTAGTTTCCGGGTGATCTCCTGCATCCCCGCAGACTCAAACTGGAAGATCGCGTCCGTCCGACCTTCGGCGAACAGCTCATACGTTTTCGCGTCATCAAGTGGGGTCTCGTCCCAAATAATTTCTCGACCCGAGACCTGCCTTATTGTGCGGCAGCACTCGTCGATGATGCTAAGTGTCGTAAGGCCCAGAAAATCCATCTTGAGCATGCCGGCTTTTTCCAGGTCGGACATTCCGAACTGGGTGGTGAGTTCCTGCTTTTGACTGACGGCCACGGGAATCAGATCATCCAGCGGCTTTGGCGAAATCACCACGCCGGCTGCATGTACCGATGAATGTCTGGCGCAGCCTTCAAGACGGCGAGCGATCTCGATGACCTTCTTTACCTGCTCGTCCGACTCAAGCGCTCTTCTCAGTTCCGGCACCATCTCGACTGCCTGATCTATGGAAACGTTGCGACCGCGAATTGGCGGGGGAATCATTTTCGCGATCTTCTCGACTTCGGCATAAGGCATGTCCAGCGCCCGGCCGACATCCTTAATCGCGGCCCTCGAGGCCATTGTTCCGAAGGTGATGATCTGGCAGACAGAGTCGCGGCCGTATAGCTCCGTGACATGATTGATGACCTCGGCACGCCCATGCACGCAGAAGTCTATGTCGATGTCAGGCATGCTGACGCGATCGGGATTGAGGAAGCGTTCGAACAGCAGGTCGTACTCGAGCGGGTCCACGTCGGTGATTTCCAGACAGTACGCCACCAATGATCCCGCGGCTGAACCACGCCCCGGCCCAACGGGAATCCCTCGCTCTTTTGCAAACTTGATGAAGTCCCAAACAATAAGAAAGTAGCTGGCAAAGCCCATTTGATTGATCATGGCGATCTCGCGCATGATCCGCGCCTGATACTCGTCCAGGCCTCGCTTAAGTCGCTTGTCGGCAGCTCGCGGTTCCCAGAACTTGGCGCTTCGGCGCCTGTAGCCTTCTATGACGATCTTCTCGAAGTAGTCTTCGATTGAAATATCGCCTTCCTCTTTCGGGATTGGGTAGATGGGCAGCTGGTTCTCGCCAAGGGGCAGATTGAGGTCGCACATGGCCGCGATCTCATTGCTCAGCTCGACTGCCCCAGGGGCAAACTCGAAGATGCTCTTCATCTCCTCGGCACTGCGGACGTACCACTCCGGGCCTCCGAAGCGCATTCGGTTCGCGTCGTTTACGGTTTTGCCGGTGCCGATGCAAAGCAGGATGTCGTGGGCTTCGTAGTCTTCCCGATGCAGATAGTGAGAGTCGTTGGTTGCAACCAGGGGAATTTCGGTCTTCTTCGAGAGATTGATCAAATCCTGATTGATACGTTCCTGGTCCGGGAGCCGATGGTTTTGGATCTCGAGAAAGTAGTTGCCCTTTCCCATGATCTCCTGGAATTCCCTGGCAGAGGCCTCCGCCGCCGCCAGCCTTCCACTCTTGAGATGATGTTGCGGCACACCCGAAAGGCAGGCGGAGAGTCCGATCAGGCCTTTGGAATAGGTTGAGAGGAGCTCGCGATCGATTCTGGGCTTGTGATAAAACCCCTCGCAAAAGGCCTTCGACGTTAGCTTGACGAGGTTGTGATAGCCTTCGCGGTCCTTCGCCAGAAGGATCATGTGGTTATAAGGCTTCTCCCCTTTTTGGGCCTCTTTTCTGTCGTATCTGCTGGCAGGCGCCAGATAGACCTCGCAGCCAATGATGGGCTTGATCTCCTGCGCTTTCATCTCCCGGTAAAACGAAACCGCACCATAGATATTTCCATGGTCGGTCATGGCGCAAGCCTTCATGCCCAGCTCTCTGATGCGGGCAGCCAGCGGTTTGATTTGAATCGCGCCGTCGAGGAGTGAATAGTCTGTGTGAAGATGAAGGTGAACGAAGTCTGACATCTTGGAATTGGGTCCGAACTGTTCTTTCGCGCCAAGAATCTACCACGGAGGGCAAGCGGATAAAAGCCGGCAAAAGAAACTCTATCTCAAATGTCAATTTACACCGGCAGACATCACAGTCAATCTCAATTTGACGAGATCAAGCGACCCTTCCATACTAACCATACGCGTAAAAGAGAATGTTCTAACGAGGCAGCTGCGAATGCCTTGTGTCAAGGAGTTGTCAGTTGGGATCACCAGGGGATCGAACATTGGGAGAGAAGGGAATCGATCGCTTCAGGATTGCACGCGATCTGCAGGAGATCGGCGAGTATCTGGAGTTGGGCCGGACTGAGCGATTCAAGGCAAGCGCTTATTTTCGAGGGGCGCGAGCGCTTCAGCAATACGTCGGCGATCTCGAAAGATTAATAGAGCGGGGACGCTTAACTGAAATCCCCGGAATCGGCCCCGCGCTTTCGTCCCAGATCAAAGAGATCTACGCGACCGGCCGCTCTTCGTATCTGGAACGGTTGCGAAAGCTGTATCCGCATGGCGCGCTCGAGCTGTCCAGAGTTCCCTCGCTGAGTCTAAAGAAAATCAGACAGCTAAGCGAAGAACTAGGTATCCAGAGCATTGCAGATCTGCAGGCAGCGGCCATGGCGGGAGCCATAAGCAAACTGAAGGGCTTTGGCGCCAGGTCCGAAGAAAAAATCCTCAACTCCATTCGTGAGATAGAGAGTCGTCCTGCTGTGATGCTCCTGGTCGATGCTGTCAGAGTCGCACAGGAAGTGATGGACTACATATCGCTTTTCCCGAAACTGGATCGCATAGAATTGGCGGGCGCGGCGAGGAGGTTTCAGGAAACCGTACCCGGCATCGAGCTGGTCGCCTCCTCAAGCTCTCCTCGAGCGCTGAGAGAACACTTTCTCCGCTATCCTTTCATTCTTCATGTGCGGGAGAACGGGCGAAAGGCGTGCGTGGTTGAGTTAGCCGATCACACTAAAGTCTCGCTGGTGAGCGTCTCCAGAGAGAAGTTCTCTTCTGCCTGGCTCTACACCACAGGCTCGTCGGCTCACGTAGCAAAACTGGAGGCGGTCGCTCAGAACAAACGACTGAATCTAAGCTCCAACGGAATCCAGAGCCGAAGCTTCTCGCGTGCAATCAAGCCACCCGTTACCGAAGCTGCAATCTATCGAAGGCTGGGTATGCAATACATACCGCCCGAGCTGCGAGAAGATGGGGGTGAGATCGAAAAAGCCCTTAAGGGCAAGCTTCAGGATCTTATCGATCAGGACGAGATTCGAGGCATGGTCCACTGTCACACGATCTATTCGGACGGGAAGCATACCGTCGAAGAGATGGCCCACGCGGCTCAGGCGATGGGATTGGAGTATCTGACAATCACAGACCATTCGCCTACGGCTTTCTATGCCGGCGGCCTCAAGCTGGATCGCCTAAAGGCGCAGTGGGAGGAAATCGATCGTGTTCAGGAACGAGTCAGCGTACGACTAATGCGTGGCACCGAATCCGACATACTGGCCGATGGCGCGCTGGATTATCCCGATGAGATCCTGGAGCGTTTCGATATTATTATCGCCAGTATCCATTCTCGTATGAAGATGAACGAGGACCAGATGACCCGGCGTGTTTTAGGGGCGGTCAAGCAGCGACATTTTAAGATCTGGGGTCATCCCCTCGGTCGGCTGCTTGAACGCCGGCCACCATTCGATTGTCGAATGGAAGAGATCCTCGATGCGGTTGCGGAGTCTCGGGCCGCGATCGAGATTAACGGCGACCCACATCGACTTGACCTTGAACCACGCTGGATAAAAGAAGCACGCAAGCGCTCGATCAAGTTCGTGATTTCTACCGACGCTCACTCTGTGAGAGGACTAAAGAATCTTCGTTTCGGAATTGGGATCGCGCGGCGAGGAGGCGTCAGACGACCAGAGGTACTGAACACTCTTCCGTTCAGGGCTTTTCAAAAGGCAGTAAGACCGTAAGCTCTATATCATGACAAAAGGACTCGAAAAATTTCATCCAGCGGTTGCCAGTTGGTTCTCGAAGAAATTTGAAGCGCCAACCGAGGCGCAAGCGAGAGCATGGGAGTCGATCCTGGCCGGCGAGCACACACTGGTCGCCGCGCCCACCGGCTCTGGTAAGACGCTGGCGGCTTTCCTGTCAGCCATTGATGGTCTGGTGCGCCAGGGACTCGAGGGCACTCTCGAAGATACAACCTACGTCGTATACGTCTCGCCACTAAAAGCGCTCAGCAACGACATACAGCTAAACCTGCAGGAGCCGCTTGCGGGTATCAAGCAAGAGCTCACAGAGCTAGGTCTGGGTGAGAACTTTCAGATCAGAACGTTCGTCAGAACGGGTGACACTGCAGCCTCTGAGCGGGCAACTATGGTGCGTCGTCCGCCTCATATAATAGTCACCACACCCGAGTCGCTTTTTATTATGCTCACCAGCGAGAGCGGCCGCCGAATGCTTCGAACCACGCGCTCGATCATTGTCGACGAGATCCATGCGATGGTTCAGGATAAGCGCGGATCTCATCTATCGCTCTCGATCGAGAGACTCGAAGCTCTCACCCAGGGACCACTCGTGCGCATCGGGCTCTCTGCCACGCAACGCCCTATCGAAGAGGTTGCGCGATTTCTGGTGGGCACACGAAACATCGACCCTGACAACTCGCCGCGGTGTCAAATAATCGATACCGGCCACGTTCGACAACTTGATCTGGCCCTGGAGCTGCCGCCTTCACCACTCGAAGCCGTCTTGTCTAACGAGGTATGGGAGGAGATCTACGATCGGCTGGCAGTGCTCATCAGCGAACATCGAACGACGATTGTTTTCGTTAACACCAGGAGGCTCGCCGAACGCGTCGCCAGACATCTCTCGGATCGGATCGGCGAAGAATTTGTGACGTCGCATCATGGGAGCCTTTCGCGGGACCAGAGATTAGGCGCCGAGCGCCGTCTCAAATCCGGCGAGCTTCGCGCTCTGGTTGCAACAGCTTCGCTGGAGCTGGGAATAGACATCGGCGCTGTCGATCTTGTTTGTCAGCTTGGTTCGACGCGCTCCATAGCCACACTGCTGCAGCGAATAGGGCGCTCAGGTCACACGGTCGGCGGCCAGCCTAAGGGAAGAATATTCCCCATGACGCGCGATGAGCTCATCGATTGTGCGGCGCTAATACATGCAATCGGTCGTGGGGAACTGGATCGCCTCGTGATTCCAGAGAAGCCGTTAGATATTCTCGCTCAACAGATCGTAGCGGAGCTTGGCGCCGCCGAATGGTCCGAAGATGGTCTTTATGAGCTATGCGTTCGCTCTTATCCCTTCCGACAACTGGAACGTAACGAGTTTAATGAAACGATCGGGATGCTGGTTTCGGGGTTCTCAACCAGAAGAGGCCGACGCTCGGCATATGTTTATCGGGACGCAGTAAATCATAGACTTCGCGGCAGGCGGGGCGCGCGTCTCGCGGCTGTTACCTCCGGCGGCGCGATACCCGATACATCTGACTACCGAGTCATTCTCGAGCCCGGCGATATCACAATCGGCACCATCAACGAGGATTTTGCGGTCGAGAGTCTTGCCGGCGATATCTTCCAGCTGGGAAATTACTCTTACAGGATTAGACGGGTAGAGACCGGCAGCGTTCGGGTTGAAGACGCACACGGGCAACCGCCTTCGATTCCTTTCTGGCTCGGCGAGGCGCCTGGTCGTACCAAAGAGCTTTCGCATGCGGTCTCGAGGTTGCGGACCGAGATCTCCGAACTAATAAGTAAGGAAGGCCCTCAGGCTGCGGTGGAATGGCTAAAAGGAACGGGTGTGGGCGAAGCGGCAGCGGAACAGATCGTAGACTACCTGAAGGTGACGCTCGAAAGCCTTGGAGCCATGCCGAGCGAAAACACCATCGTGGTAGAACGTTTCTTCGATGAAGGCGGCGGCACCGAGATTGTGATTCACTCGCTCTTCGGAAGTCATCTGAACCGAGCATGGGGTCTTGCCCTGCGTAAACGCTTTTGCCGGAAATTCAATTTCGAATTGCAGGCGGCTGCCACCGAGAACTCGATCCTGTTTTCGTTTGGGCCTACGCACAGTTTCCCACTAGACTCGGTTTTTGATCTACTGAAATCACAGACAGCCAGAGAAATTCTAATCCAGGCCTTGCTGGATTCTCCTATGTTCACCGTGCGCTGGCGTTGGAACTCAACCCGCTCGCTGGCGGTTCTCAGATGGAGGTCCGGGCACAAAGTCGCGCCGCAACTTCAGAGAATGATGGCAGAGGATCTGCTCGCCCTCATCTTTCCTGAGCAGTTGGCCTGCGCCGAAAATCTCTCGGGCGACGTGGAGGTCCCCGACCATCCGCTGGTCAGACAAACCGTGCGTGACTGTCTGGAAGAGGCGATGGATGTGGAAGGTTTTCTCAATCTGCTTAAATCGATCGAGCGAGGTGAGATTGGGCTGGTGGTACGAGAATCCCGGCAGCCGTCGCCTCTCGCTCAGGAAGTACTGACTGCTCGTCCCTACGCATATCTGGACGATGCTCCCCTGGAGGAACGACGCGCTCAGGCTGTGCAGAGCCGCCGTCTGCTAACTCCCGAATCAGCGGAGGACCTTGGTCGTCTGGACCAGTCCGCCATTGATCGAGTGGCTGAGGAAGCCTGGCCGGAAGTGAATTCGCCGGACGAATTGCACGACGCGCTTCTACAGATCGGCTTGCTCACTGAAGAAGAAGGGAAGGGCCTGCTTGAGGCTGATGGTTTCCTCAGAGAGCTGATCGAACAGCGAAGAGCCACTGTCATGCATCACCAGGGCCGGCGGTTCTGGATCGCTGCCGAGAGACTAATCCAGCTCAGAGCGATCTACGGACAGGATATAGAGATCGTGCCCCCGATTTCCCCGCCGGAAGAAATGGCGCAAGAGCAATGGTCAGCGGAAGACGCGCTGGTTGAGTTGGTCCGCGGAAGACTGGAGCACACTGGCCCTCAGACCGCTCGATCTCTTGCAACTCTCTATGGCCTGGCGATTGATCTTGTACAAGTGGCACTCAGTCGACTCGAAGCCGAAGGCTTCATCCTGGAAGGGAAGTTCAGCCACGAAGCCAGCGAAATCGAATGGTGCGCTCGTCATATTCTGGCGAGAATCCATCGGTACACGCTAAGCCGACTGAGACGAGAGATTGAGCCGGTATCAAGCGCTGACTTTATGCGCTTCCTGCTCGAATGGCAGCGTGTCGAAGTGGAAGACAAGGGTGAGGGCCCCGATAGCCTGCTTGCAGTGATTGAGCAAATGGAGGGCTTTGAAGCCGCGGCTTCCTCCTGGGAATCGGATATCCTGCCGGCGCGGATCACAGATTATGATCCGGCGTGGTTGGATCTTCTCTGCCAGGCCGGGAGAGTCATCTGGGCGCGGATCTCTCGTCCAAAGCAATTAGAGGGACGACCGGGCGTGGCAACTGTGCGGCAAACGCCGATCACATTTCTCAAGAGAGACAACCTGCCTTCCTGGGCCGGCTATTTCGAACCGACCAGCGACGCACCGCAATTCAGCACCAACACCGAAACCGTTTACCAGTACATGGTCACGCACGGTGCATCGTTCTTCGCGGACATCGTTCGCGGAACGAGCCTTCTCCCGTCTATGGTTCAGGAAGCGATTGGCGAGTTGGTGGCCGCCGGCGTTGCCACATCCGATAGCTTCATCGGGATTCGAACGCTACTGGTTCGCGCGAACACAAATCGTGATGAGGCGAAACGGCGAAAACGGTCGTCTCAATTCTTCGGAATGGAGAATGCGGGACGCTGGTCGATCGTCAGTGTTGCCGGGGTGGCGCCTGAGGGTCCGTCTTCTATAGAGATGTATGCTCGAAAGCTCATGGCACGTTACGGAGTGGTCTTTCGCCGGCTACTCGAACGCGAGAACACATCACCGCCGTGGAGAGAACTTCTCAGGGTCTATCGACGGCTGGAAGCTCGAGGCGAAGTAAGAGGCGGACGTTTCGTCGCAGGCTTTTCTGGAGAACAGTTCGCTTTGGCGGAGGCCGTCAGTCGGCTACGCGCGATACGGCGGCGCGATCCCGACGGCCGGCTGACGTCGGTCAGCGGTGCCGACCCTCTCAATCTAATTGGAATCACCCTGCCTGGTGGTCGCGTCGCACAACACGCAAGCAACCGCATTTTATACCGCGACGGAGTTTCGGTAGCTGTCCTGGAATCCAAAAAGGTTAGATATCTGGTTGAAATGGAACCGGCCGAAGCCTGGCAAGCGAGAGCTGCGCTTCTTCGACGCCAGGTACCTCCGCAACTTCGCCCGTACCTTCGCGATGTTGCGACCGTAGAAGAAATAGCAAAAGCAGGCTAGGCCATACGGAAAATACGCTCTTAGATCCAATGGGTGTCTCCATGACGTTGCCAATTAGTCCGCCATTTCCGCCGATGGAAGCAAAGGTGGTGGACAAGATCCCTGCCGGAGAAAACTGGCAGTACGAACCAAAGTGGGACGGATTTCGCTGCCTGACCTTCCGGGACCAGACAAAGATTGAATTACAATCCAAAGCCGGCCAGTCCCTCTCCAGATACTTCCCAGAACTCATCGAAGCCGTGCGAAAGATCCAAGCGAAACGGTTCGTGCTCGACGGTGAGATTATTATCCCAACCGAAGAGGGGATTTCCTTTGACGATCTGCTGCAGCGAATTCATCCCGCTGCCAGTCGAGTCAAGAAGCTCTCAGAGTCGATCCCTGCGCAGCTCCTGGTCTTCGACCTGCTGGTGGATGAGAAGGGCCGCTCTCTGTTGGAGAAGCCGCTTAGCGAGCGACGAGAGCGATTGAATGAGTTCGCAGAAAAGTACCTCGCACCCGAGGGGAGGATTCTGCTTTCACCTTCAGTTTTGGATGTACGTACGGCCCGCAGCTGGTTCGCCCGTTTCGGGCGTGGGATGGATGGCGTGATGGCCAAGCGGCTTGATCTTCCCTATCTCTCGGGTGAACGCACAGGGATGGTGAAGATCAAGCGAATTCGAACGGCGGACTGCGTGGTAGGTGGCTTTCGCTATGCCTCGAGCGGCGGCCTCGTCGGCTCGCTCCTTTTAGGTCTCTACAACGACGAGGGACTGCTGGACCACGTTGGATTCACTTCGAGCTTTACTATGGAGGAGAAAAAGGAACTGACGCCTCGGCTGAAGAAGCTAATAAAGAAACCCGGGTTTACCGGAAACGCGCCGGGTGGCCCCAGCCGCTGGAGTACTAAGAGAACAAGCGAGTGGCAGCCTCTGGATCCGCGGCTGGTAGTCGAAGTCCAGTACGATCACTTTGACGGTGGCCGCTTTCGTCACGGCACCGGCCTTCTGCGCTTCAGACCCGACAAGGCCCCACGCCAGTGCACATTCGACCAGCTTCAGATCAAGAAAGGTATCTCATTCTCAAAACTCATTCAGAGATAGAGCGGTTATGCCGAAGCGAAGCGCAGGGATCTTGATGTACAGAACATGCAACCGAAAGCTCGAGCTCTTCCTGGTGCATCCGGGCGGCCCGTTCTGGGCCCGAAAAGATGAAGGCGCGTGGTCGATACCAAAGGGAGAATATTCTGATGACGAAGATCCGTTTAAAGCCGCGACTCGCGAGTTTCAGGAAGAGACAGGGTTCGAAGCCGCCGGCGAGATGCTTGAATTAACCGCTATCAAGCAGCAGGGCGGAAAGATAGTGCGAGCCTGGGCAGTCGAAGGCAATTGCGACGCTACGGCCATCAAGAGCAATACCTTTTCCATGGAGTGGCCACCCCGATCCGGAAAGTCGCAGGAATTCCCCGAGATAGATAAGGCGGAATGGTTTGACGTCGAACAGGCGAGAGAAAAGATTCTGAAAGGCCAGGTAGGCTTGATCGAAGAGCTGCAGGTTATTCTGAAAGGGAGATGAAGATGGAGAATTCTGTAACACACGTTGAATGGGCGACTACCGACGCGGCGTCTTTGAGCTCATTTCTAACAGCTCTTTTTGGCTGGGAGTTTCAGAAATTCAGCGGCGACTATTTGCTCTACGGGTCGGATGAAGACGTCACCATCGGAATACTAACGTTTAGTGGCCCCACACCGGGAGGAACGCCCAATGTCTACATAGAAGTTGATTCGATCGATCGCGTTTTCGCGCGCGCGCAGGAGCTCGGCGGAGAAGTCGCGGTGCCAAAGCGAGAAATAGCCCAGATGGGATGTTACGGGTTTGTCAAAGCGCCTGACGGGAACCTGATTGGCCTTCATGAGAAGAGCCATGAAAATCGACCGATGCCGGACTAGGCCTTTGGTCGCGATCGACGACTGACGTAGATATTATCGCGCAACCAAAATCTCCAGGGCATGTCTATGAATTCTTCCGCGTAGTCTATGCCGATCCGTGGGCCTGCCATGATTTCATCGGGATGAATCCTTCTCCCCCTTTCTATCCAGACCAGATCACCCCTCAGGTCCTCCATGTTATAGCTGCGATCGATTCCCAGAGCCGCACAGAGTTTGCCCGGACCGCTGGTTAGCTGGCGGTCCTCCTTGCGGCGGCGCCGTGCGCGCATGACGTCTACTCCTTCTTCTGGTTCCAACGCGCGGACCAGGACTGCGTGCGGGATATCTTTCTGATTGGTGACTACGTTGAAATGATAGTGCATGCCATAGATGAAGAAGACATACGCCTTGCCGGGCGGGCCGTACATAACTTCATTGCGCTTGGTGCGCCGATTTCCGTATGAGTGGGCAGCCTTATCCTCCGGACCGTGATAGGCCTCTGTCTCGACTATTATTCCGGAGACCCTGGTCCCATCCGTTGTCGGCACCACCAGCCGGCATCCGAGCAGATTGCGCGCGAGGACTAAGGGGTCTGCGCCGGCGTAAAAGGCCCGGGGAAGCTTTCGGCTCCGTTGCAAAGGCATTTGATAGACGGCCTCCCTTTCTCACCAGTCGCCTCCAGCCCATACGCACGCGCACAGTGCAAGAGGATCGAACCGAGCCTAAGTAAGATCGCGATACAGTCCAGATTGTAACCGAGCCGTCGACGAAGAAGGAGCCTGGACCATCTCAAGATTCTCTAATCGCCTGCACAAATGAAGTGCGTCCGATAACATATCTTACGTACCCCAACTCTCAACTCCCATTCTTTAAAAGACTAGGCATCACCTCGTTTCGTTATCAGACGCGTTGGTTTGCAAGCCTCAGCGTTAGAAGCGCAACTCTACATTTACTCTATTAACCAAGTTATCTCTCAGGCTTCGAATTAGAAAAGGGTGCCTTGCGGTGTGGGTCTTCTGAAGGTACTGACGCGGCCGGCGGATTCTTCTCCCTGTCTCTCTTCGTTCAATCCCAATCGCGAACAGTGAAGCTCGAAACTCTTCACTGCCAGCTTCCATTGTTCACTCGTGCCGTGCATCCTTTCTCCAAAGACGCTGGAGTTGAGTTTGCCCCCACGTTCTTCACGAATGTGATTGAGGACTCGGCGAGCCTTGGTAGGTAGCCGCTCTTCCAATCGTTTGACGAAGTAGGGGCCCACACTTCCTGGCAGACGAAGCATGCTCATGAAAGCTTTGCGGGCCCCGGCTTCTTTTGCGCGGGCGAGGATCTCTGGGATGTGTGAATCATTCAGTCCGGGAATCAGCGGCGACATGGAGAGGCCTACGGGCACCCCGGCGCTGGCCAGTGCCGCCATCGCCTTGAACCTGGCAGCCGGCGACGGTGCGAATGGCTCTATCGCGCGCGCCGTCTCGTAGTCTTTGAATGGAATCGAAAAGAAGACGCTGGCCGAAGCGTCGCGCACCAGCTTCACCAGCACATCTATATCGCGAACGATCATTCCTGATTTGGTGATGACGCTGACGGGATTCAGGAACTCATGACAGACCTCAAGACACTTTCGCGTGAGCCCGTAATGAAACTCTACCGGCACGTATGGATCAGAGGTGAAAGAAAAGGCTATCTCAGAACCTTTCCATGAGGGTCTCATAAGCTCTGCTCGGAGCAACTCCGGAGCGCGCACTTTGACGACCAGCTTGCGTTCGAAATCTGTGCCGGCTCCCCATCCCAGGTACTCATGCGTTGGTCTGGCAAAGCAGTAAGTGCATCCGTGCGCGCAGCCTCTATAAACGTTTACCGTGTGCGTCATATGCACGTCCGGCGAGTCGACCTTGTTGATGATCGAGCGTGTTTCAGTCTCTTCGAAGATCTCGAGCTTCGCGGGCGGAGGTTCGCCCGTCCATTCGACCGTTGTCGAGATATATGGGTTTGGCGGATTTTCTATGTATCGCATTATATTTTAGTGAAAATCGTGCGAGGGCACGCCTCGCTCTTCCGCTTCGAGCGATTCCACGAAGAGCGCTTTGACAGTCACCACATCATCGATGTTCTGGACCAGCCCTTTTATCAATAGATATTCAGAGCCGACAATCACGAAACGGAATCTCTCAAAAAGGTCCGGCAGGACGACCGCATTGCTGATCCCGGTCTCGTCTTCAAGGCTGAGAAAAAGCAATCCGCGGGCTGTGCCTGGTCTCTGGCGACAGATCACTGCTCCAGCGATTTTAACCGGCGCGTCGGTGGATAAATATTTCAAATCTCGCGCGGGAACCACGCCAATCGAATTCATTCTCCGGCGATGATAGGCCATAGGATGTTTGCCGATGGTGACGCCGGTCCCCTTCAGATCGGCGTTGAGTCTTTCGGTATCCGTCATAGGTTTTAACGGCGATCCCTGGTCGGTCTCTTCCAGCTTATTGAAAAGTGGTCCCGCCGAGCGCAGCGCCAGCTCCGATTCCCATAATGCGTCCCGCCTGTGGAAACCTCTCCGCTGCTTGAGAGGGTTTAATGCTCCCACCTGGCTGAGTTGCCGGATCTCATTCTTATGCAGCAGAGGCACCCGCCTCTTCAGGTCGTCGATACTTTTAAAAGGGGCGCGTACTCTCTGGTCGAGGATTGCCCTTGCCGTTTGCTCACGCAGCCCTCGCACATAATTGAGCCCCAGGCGAACCCATTTTTCGCCCTCGTGCATTTCGATGGTGGCGAGCAGATCGGAGCAGGTAATGTCCACCGGCTTAAAATGCAGCCCGTGTCGTTGCGCATCCTTGATGAGCGTCATGGGAGAATAAAAGCCCATCGGCTGGTTGTTCAGCATTGCCGCCATGAAGGCCGGCAGGTAATGACACTTGAGATAAGCGCTGGCATAGGCCAGCAGCGCAAAACTGGCAGCGTGGGATTCAGGGAATCCATAAAGCGCAAAGGATGTAATCGATTGGATGATCAGGTCCTGTACATCGCCTACGATCCCCTTCTTGTTCATTCCGCGGCGCAGCTTCTCTTCCACATCGCTCATGCGGGCTTCCGCTCTTTTGAATCCGAAGGCGCGCCGGAGTTCCTCGGCCTCCCCGGCAGTAAAATCTGCCGCTATCATCGCCATCCTGAGAAGCTGTTCCTGAAAGAGAGGAACGCCCAGGGTGCGTTCCAGCACAGATTCGAGCGATGGATGAAGGCATACAACCGGTTCCCTCCCCTGTCTACGCCTGAGGTAAGGATGCATCATCTGACCGACGATCGGACCCGGGCGAATGATTGCCACCTGCACCACCAGGTCATAAAACTTTTCCGGCCGCAGCCGCGGCAGGCTGGACATCTGCGCGCGGCTTTCGATTTGAAAAAGACCGATCGTGTCGGCCCTTTGCAGCGCATGGTAAACTGTCGGATCATCCGGCGGAAGATGTGCGAGGTCTACTTCCTCGTCATAGTGCGTGCGTATGAGCTCTATTGAATCTTCCAGCACCGCCATCATTCCCAGGCCCAGCAGATCGACCTTTACAATGCCCATACTGGCGCAGTCATCCTTGTCCCATTGCACGACGATGCGCCCCGGCATCGTAGCCGGCTCGAGCGGAACCACGCTATCCAGTTGCCCCTGGCAGACAATCATTCCGCCCGAGTGCTGGCCCAGGTGGCGCGGAAGGTCCTGGATCCCTACATAGAGCTCGAGGAATTTTTTTACCAATGGGTTATCCAACGAAAAGCCCGCTTCTTCAAACTGTCGAGGGGCGGTTTCTTTTGGATCCTTCCAGCCCCATTGCGGGACCAGTTTGGCGAGTCTGGCCAATTCATTCTCATCAAAGCCGAGGACCTTCCCCAGATCGCGCGCCGCCGAACGTCCTCTATAGGTGATGACATTGGCCGTCATGGCGGCGCCCAGTTTTCCATAGCGTTCGTAAACATACTGAATCGCTCGCTCTCGCTTGTCACCGCTGGGCAGATCCAAATCTATGTCCGGCCACTCGCCACGTTCTTCAGACAAAAATCGTTCGAAGAGCAGGTCCATTCCCACCGGATCCACTGCCGTGATACCCAGCGAATAACAGACGGCGCTGTTGGCGGCTGACCCGCGTCCCTGCACTAAAATGTCCTGATGCCGGCAGAACTCGACCACGTCCCAGACAATCAGAAAATACCCGGCCAGTTTCAATTTTTTTATCATCGCCAGCTCGTGCTCAATCTGCGCCTGGGCCCGTGGACTCATGGGGCGATAGCGGGATCGGGCGCCTTCATCCACACGCTTCCGCAGAAACGAGTCCATCGTCTCTCCTTGCGGGACCGGGTAACGTGGAAATTCATAACCCAGGTCATTGAAGGTAAACGCTAAGCGCGACCCCAGCTCCATCGTCGCTTCGATCGCCTGCGGAATATCCGCGAAGAGCCTCTTCATTTCACCAGCGCTCTTCAGATGGCGCTCTGAGTTAGTTGAGAGAAGCTTCCCTGCCTGGCTGATCTTTGTCTTGTGGCGAACACAAGTCAGCGCGTCCATTATCTCTCGCTCATCCTTCGTAGCCTGCCTGACACCATTCGAAGCTATTAATGGCAGCTGGAAACGTTTTGCCAATTCAAGCGCTGCCTGATTTCGGACCTCTTCTTCCCGGTCGAAATGGCGGCAGATCTCTATATAAACGTTTCGTTCTCCGAATGTTTCTGTGAGCTTTTCTATGAACTCCGGACCTTCTCTACGACGTAGCCCATAGGCCAGCGGCCCTTCCTCATCTCCTGTAAGACAAATGAGACCTTTCGCATGCTCAGCCAAATCCTCCCATGTAGCAGAACCTTCTCCCTTCTTTCCAGAACGAAGCTTGATCTTTGTAATCAAGCGGCAAAGATTCTGATAACCGAGGCGGGTCTCTGCCAGAAGCGGGATCCGGTAACCTTCGGAGGCAGAGATCTCTGCTCCTATGTGCGCACGAATTCCCACCTTCTTGGCCGCCAGATGAAAACGGACGGCGCCTGAAACGCTATCCTTATCCAGTATGGCTAGCGCGGGAATTCCCAGTTCGGCGGCCCTCCAGGCGAGCCCTTCCGGCAACGATGCTCCCTCGAGAAAGCTGAAGGCTGAACGTGCGTGCAATTCAGCGTACATCAATCATATGCTCCCTCTATCTTCCAACTTCCATCCGGCTCGCGACAGAGGCGATAAAGATTGCCGTTGGCAAGCTCAATGTCCCATTCGTCTCGATCCCAGGGAATATTTGTCCACCAACCTCCTGAGGCGCGCCATGGACCTGATGCTGTAACTACTTTTGAGCGGATTCCGTGAGCGCTCACTCTTTGAGGGCGATCCAGCCAGATGGAAACATCGGCCGGAAGCGCTGGCCGAAAGAATCGGAAGGCGAGCTTTTGTCTTTCATCCGAGGAGATTGAAGTTGGAGCTCGCAGCCCCCGCACCACTTCAAGAGGCTGCAACAGAAAAGCGTCAGGCCGGTGAGTATTTAAAAGCTGCGGCACCCCTAAATTCCCTTCTCCCACCAGCGCACGAATTCGCGCCAACGTTACTTCCAACTTGTCCGGTTCAGGAGATAAAGGAGTGAGAAGCCCTTCTTGGACTACCCGCGGAAGAGTCGGCACCAGCCTAAGCGCAAGAGCTTTGATGGGGGCCGGCGGAGGATGAGCAATTAAATCCAGGTTGATCAGTTTTAATAGAGTTCGACTTCGCTCAAAGGGAAATGGAAACCTGATGCGCCTTTCAAAATCCGACCCGTCATCTAAATCGAGCTTGAGGTCGATTCCGGCAGCTGCCATTCCACTCGCTCGGAGTTTCTGACAGAGATCGCCCAGACTTCTCCCAAGCACGAAGAGCAGAGGCTCAAGCAGTTCGATTGCTTCATCAAACTCAACCCTGTCTTCAAAAACTTCTTTGGCTTTCTCGATCAGGAGCGGTCTGCGACTCAGGCCACTGGCCATCTGCTGTAATTCCACGGCCTGGGGGCCCAGCCGGGCTACCATTCCAGCTTCGGGTAGCTCAGCGATGTCACGAAAAGTGTGAATGCCCCAAAGGTCAAAAGCCTCGGCGATTTCGGGACTGAGCGTCAGCGCTTTTACACTGAGATTCTCCAGCGCTTTAGCGCTCCCTTCAGAAATAATAGTAATGCCGTTGAAGTGACGAGCTACCAGGACCGCTGCGTCAGGACTGTGCGCGATCGCTATATTCACAGAGGGGGTTGAAGCCGTGAAATGCTTTCGGATCGCGCGCGGGATCTCCTCAAGTTGGGGGTAAAGAAGTCTCAGCCCGGTAATCCCAAACACTATTGTGTTCGCATCCCTTTTCTCGAACGAGGGAGAGAAGGAGAGCGCGCACTCCTCCAGCGTGTTGGGGTCTACTAACTGCGGAGCGTAAACACAGGCATACATCCTTCTTAATCCCCGAGCGTAAGGGCCTGGGCTTCGATGCGCGCTGTTGAGCCGGCTATAAATGGCTTTTGCGGTATAGCTTCAATCCGCGCTCCTCGTAAAAGAAGAGCATTGGACGGACCTTGCCAACGGGGACGCACCGATCTCATTTCCAGTCTCAATGCGGCACATTGCCTGGCCAGCGTTTCGCTCGCAATCACCACAAGGATTGTTGAGGTGTGTTCGATTGGCTGACGAAAGCGATACCAATAGGACGAAGCCAGCCGTTGCTCACTTCTCCTTCTCCCAATATCAAGCGCTACAACACCAAAGCCGCCCCCATGCAGCAGATAGTCAACCGCCTTGAGAGCATGCTCGAGATTATTATGGCAACGGACCCAGAGAAGTTGTGAAAGAGCCACTCCGGCCCAGGATGCCGTGCGCGGATCAAACGAGTCGGCCAAGTCCACATAGGCGCAGATCTCACGATTCGAAGTTGCCGCCTGGAGCAACCGATAAAGAAGGGTGGTTCGTCCTGAGCTCTCAGGGCCTATGATTTCGGAGATGGCTCCACGCGGAAAGCCACCGACCAACTGATCAACGCTTGGAATGCCTGTTGTCAGAAACTCCCTGGGCTGCCTCTGCAGAGGCCTAACCGGAGAGTAAACCTCGGCCCTGGATTTTTTAGCAGCTAAAAGCCCCATTTATAATTTCCCTTTTCACGGAAACCGAAAATCTACCGAAATGTACCGAAGTTTTATATAAGAGTCAATAGGATTCTCTTTATATCATTTGCTTCACGTGCAGTGAGAACCGAAAATCCAGCGAAAACTTCTGAATTCGATTTAAGAGAGCGCGCGCGGCTATGAAAGGATGGAGTGCTATTGAGGTTAAAGCTTGGTGGCGGCTAGCTTGAGGTCTTTGACGAACATTTTCATTTGGGCCCGGCGGCTCTCATCGTCGTAGGCTCGGAGAATTGAGGACGGATGGACCGTGGCCATTACCACCGGAGCGAGCGCTGTCTCGAAGAATTTCCCGCGCTCGTGAGTCACTTTAAATTTATTGCCGAAGAAAGTTTGAGCGGCTGTGGCGCCAAGGCAGACGACTACTTTAGGCTTGAGCAACCTGAGCTCGGCCTCAAGCCACGGCCGGCAGGCATTAATTTCACTTGTGCTGGGCCTCTTATGAATCCTTCGCCTGCCACGACGCTCCCATTTAAAATGTTTGACGGCATTCGTTAAATAGGCCTGGCTGCGATCGATACCCGCTTGCGAGAGCGCCCGATCGAGAAGCTTTCCCGCGGGGCCGACGAATGGTTTACCCGTGAGGTCCTCTTCGTTGCCGGGCTGTTCACCGATCAAGACGATGCGCGCGCTCTTGCGGCCGGCTCCAAAGACGGTCTGAGTACCAAGCTTCCACAAAGGACAGGCACGACACGTTAATGCTGCATTCTTGAGCGCTGTAAGTGTCGGCCGTGGAGGTATGAGATTACTTGATGAGATTTCGCCGCGTGCCATGATTTTTTGATCTTCGGTGACTCATTATTCACGACAATCACAGATAGGCCTCCAGGCGGAACCTTCCTCGCTTTTGAAGCAAAGGCTTCCAGAGATCGCCGAGTTTACGAAGCCGCTGGGGTACATTATCAATCCGAAAGTCCTCAATCTTAATTCCCTTCTCTACCTCTTTCCATGAAACCGGTGTCGAGACCGTCGCAAGCGGCTTGGGCCGGACTGAATAGACCGACGCCAGCGTTCGACCCCAGGCGTTTTGATTGTAGTCGACCAGCACTCTTCCCTTCGGGCGTTTCGCGATCGAGTATTCAGCTGTGATTAGTTTCGGATCGTGGGCTTCCAGTGTACGAGCCATCTCCTTTGCGAATGTCCATACCTCTTTTTGGTTCGGCCCACGAACGATTGGAACGTAGACATGGATTCCCTTGGAGCCGGTCGTTTTCGCGTAACAGGGCATTTTCAGAGCCTCGAGCGCGGCACGCACCAACAGCGCAGCGTCCCGTACGCGTGCGAAGGTGGCACCCGGAACCGGATCCAGATCGAAATGCAGGTAGTCGGGCAGATCAACGTCGTCACATCGCGCGTACCATTGGTTAAGATCAATACAACCGAGATTGACTGTCCATAGAAGCGTTGGCAGGTCCTGAACGACAACGAAGTCTATGATGTTGCCCGACTCGTGTTCTATGGAACAGATCTCGATCCAGTCAGGGCGCGAATCCGGAGCGTGTTTCATGAAAAAGAACTCGCCGGCGGCGCCATTTGGATAACGTTTCATAACCATTGCCCTGTCTCGAAGGTGAGGCAGGAGATATGGCGCGACATCTATGTAGTACTGCAGCAACTCTCCCTTGGTGATGTTGGGAGATGACCAGAAGACTTTGCCAAGGTTCGTCAGCTTTAAACTTCGGCCGCTGAACTCGAGTTCGATATTGTTCTGGTCCCTGGGAAGGACCAGTGAACGTGCCGCACGAGGCTTGCCGGACGGCTCGACCTGTCGCTTGGTTATGTGCCGCGATGGGTGGTGCTCACGCGATGCTGTCTTAGTGCCGGCCATTGTCTATGTTTACTCCAGGCGGAACTCGCCCATGGTCTCTTGCTCTTCGATACCAAGGCCGGCCAGATAGAGTTGGCGAAATATTTTTAATGTAGCAGGACCGTGCCCGGCGTAATGATTGTTGGCGAAGAAATAGATCGTCTTGCCTCCTCGTTGGATCCGCTGGCATTGCGCGGCCCAATCTACCAGCTCCTTCTCGCGATCGACCACGATCTTACCCCAACTTTTTGTGATCGTTTCGATCTCGTATCGATCGCCCAGCAGCCGTATGTAGGTGAATGGCGAGTCAAGGGCGTTAACGCGCTCGAATAATTCCGCGGGAGCCCACATCCAGGGATGAGCGATGAGTGCCAGTGGAACATTTCTCTCACCCAGCAAATTCAGTAGCTGTTCATCTATCCAGCTTTTGTTGCGGATCTCAACGGCGAACTGATGCCCGCCCTCTGTCGGCAGGTGGGACAGGAATAGGCGTAGCCGTTCGATGAATTCCGCGTAAGACAATGCCTGGCGTCCGAAATATGGAAATTGAAAGAGTACCGGACCGAGTTTCTGATCGAGCGTCTCCATTGTGGTGAGAAATCGCGTCAACTCTTCCGTGCAATCCTGCATGCAGCGTTCATGTGTGATTACCTGAGGAGCCTTGGCCGCAAAGATAAAGTCAGGCGGCGTCTGTTCCTTCCATCTGCGCACCGTCTCTTCGCTCGGCGTACGGTAGAACGTACTGTCGATTTCAACGGTATTGAAGTGTTTTGAGTAGAAGCTCAGGTAATCGGTCGACTTCAGTCCTTTAGGATAGAAAGTTCCAGGCCAGCCGGCCGCCGTGAATGCCGATGTACCCATTCTCAGGCCGCTGAGCTTCTCACTGATTTCTGCCGAGGTACTCAGCATCGATGAATCTATTTCGACCTTTCGAAAGATTTCAGGAGGCGGACCATTTCGTCGTCGTAAGGATCGGGAGAGGGATCGTCGTCCGATATTTCGTATAGTTTTTGCGGCGTTTCGAGGATCAGCGGCACGTTGTCCGATCGCTTGTCTTTAATCAGCCAACGAAATGGCTCCTGCCCGATCTGGCCCTTTCCGATCAATTGGTGCCGGTCAAGATTAGAGCCAAGACCTCCAGCGCTATCATTGATATGGAAAAACGAAGGCGGTTCACCGATCGTCTCTTCAAAAGAGTCCAGTATCGTCGAAAGGGCTTTCTGCGATTTGGTTAAGTCGTAGCCAGAGGCAAAGAGGTGGCATGTATCAAGACCGTAACCCGTCCTGGCTCGCAATGCCTTGGGGACGTTCTTCAGGATCTCAGCGATCTCTTCAGCCGATCGTCCTCTCGTCTGCCCGGCCCCCGCAGTATTCTCGATCAGAAGTCGCGTGTTTCCTCCAACAGCTTTAAGGGCGTTTTTAATTGCGGTGGCTACTCTTTTCAGCCCGCCCTTAACGTCTGATGCCGGCGCTGCGCCTGGATGGAAACAGACCGATCCTATGCCGAGCGCGGTCGAACGCTCGAGCTCTTTGGTTAATCCAGCACTGGCACGATTCCATTTCTCTTCATCGGGTGTAGCGACGTTCAAGACATAAGACGCGTGTGCGATTACATGCTGCGGCTTGATTTTTGTCTTCTTGAGCGCGCTTTTGAAACGTTCGACTCTCTCCGGCCTGATGGAGGCCTTGTCGCCGTAGAACTTTGGTATGGTAGTGAAAATCTGAAGCGCGCTCATCCCGCTACCAGCGGCGCGAATGGCGGCCATATCGATTCCGCCATTTGCAATCGTATGTGCACCTATCAATCGAGCCATCATAGTTTCCTCGGTAAACGAATTTGGACCGCATTGCGGGCTCTTCAAACAGCCTTTCAGGTCGTCTACCAAATCGTCCCATCAAAATCGAGTCCAGCGCCTGGGGCTGTCGCCGCATTTTGCTTTTTATATTATCACGACGCGAAGCGTCTCCAGCTTTTTCGAAGAAGCGGTTAGATACAGGCACTTGCTTTAGCTCACGAGTGACTTCGTATAGACTCAGATTTGGTCGATTATGACTGAGACGGATCACGGGAAAGGTGCTGGAATCTAAATGCGATCTATCAAAGGTCCCAAAAGGAAGTCCGAAAGCGTCATAAAAGCGAACGTCAGTGCAAGCAACGGCAGCAAGCGTCAACCGCGGACCTCGAAGATTCTCTCCCCGCAAGAACTCTTCGCCGGGAAGCTCGACGGCAACGTAGTGTTGAATGTTGAGGGGAAGAAACTGTCGCTCACAAACCTGCACAAAATCTACTGGCCGGGTGAAAAACTGACCAAGGGAGACCTCTTACGCTACTACTATCAGACAAGCTCGTACATTCTTCCCTATCTCAAAAATCGTCCGTTGATTCTTAAGCGTTACCCTGACGGAATTGAACGACCCGCGTTTCATCAGCATAGTTTGATCAATCCACCTAACTTTGTGCGAACCTTTTCTCGCGCTTCTCAAACGGGCCAGGTGATTCACCCGGTTTGTAATAATCTTGCCACTCTTCTTTATCTAGCCAACCTGGGCTCGATCAGTCTGCATGCATGGGGATCGTGTACGAATGCCCCGGAAAAGCCCGACTGGATTGTTTTTGACCTCGATCCAGGGGACGCCGATTTCGGAGATGTCTGCGAAGGCGCGCTTGTCTTGAAACAGATTCTTGGTGATCAGGGTTTAGCCAGTTATCCAAAGACATCCGGATCGAGTGGGCTTCACGTCTATCTTCCCATCAAGCCACGGCATGATTACGAGATCGTGGTCGGCTTTGCCGCCATGATCGCAGAGAAGGCATCGCGAACTCGGCCCGACATTCTCACAGTTGAACGGTCTATCAAAGGTCGAAAGGGCAGGATCTATGTAGACTTCCTGCAGAATGGATACGGCAAATCCGTCGCCGTTGCCTATTCTGTCCGCGCGCGAAGCGGGGCCCCCGTTTCGGCTCCTCTCACGTGGAAAGAGGTTCAATCGAAAAAAGTTGGGCCTCGCCAGTACACAATTCAAAATCTCGCTCGTCGTCTCAAGAAAGTTGGTGGTAAGGATCTCTTTTTAGAGGTTCTGACGGAAAGGCAATCACTCAGCGGTGTTCTCTCAAAGTTGAAGACATTGAGTGCTTGAGGTTCCGGGCAAGCGATGGTGGAGAAGGCTATGATCCGCATCGGGCCGGCTGGATGGTCGTATGCCGACTGGAAGAATCTGGTTTATCCAACCAATCCCGGATCAGGCTTCGATCCTCTAAGCTATCTTGCCGCTTTTTTCGACACCATAGAAATAAACAGCACTTTCTACCGCACTGCGACGACCACTGCCGCGCTCTCATGGGCACGTCGAGTCGCACACAATCCCAAGTTCAAGTTCACTGTAAAATTACATCGAGACTTCACGCATGCGCGCCTCCCCGCAGAAGCGGAAATACCTGCTATTCGCGCGGTGCTGGACGCGCTTGCCGAGTCTGACCGGTTGGGAGCATTGCTCATCCAGTTCCCCTGGTCATTCAGGAACGATTCCGCCAACCGGCCTTATTTAGCGGACTTGCTGGGAAGTTTTGGGGACTATCCGCTTGCGGTCGAGCTGCGACACGCTTCATGGTCCAAACCTTCGGTATATCAATCGTTGGAACGGCGAACCGTCGCTCTCTGCAATATTGATCAGCCAGTGTTTTTCAATTCACTCGAGCCTTCAACTGTCACTACCTCACCGCTCGGCTACGTCCGACTTCACGGGCGCAATTACGAAAACTGGTTCAAGGAAAATGTCGGAGTTCTGGAGCGGTATGACTATCTCTACTCAAAAGAGGAATTAAAGGAATGGGTCGATAGCATCAGGCGGATTTCGGGGAGCGCTCGAGAGACCTACGTCATTACCAATAATCACGCGCGGGGAAAGGCAATCGTCAACGCGCTGGAGCTCAAGGCGGAGATTACCGGGGAAAAAGTATCAATTCCCGATCAACTGCTGTTGCAGTACCCTCGCCTGCTCCCTTTAGTGCGTTGATGCGCGCGTTTGTCGATTTTCTCGGCCCCCTCAGGCGCTTGCTCTATCCAATATACGTTTCAACCGTCGAGTTCCCTTCCCCGCACAAGACCCATCGTTATCGAAGCCTTATCGGCTCTGAGCTCGGAGTGACGCTTGTAGCTGTGAATCAGGTCTGAGTATGCGGAGGTTGGGTGGTCAACTGCTTCTGAGTTAGGTTAGGGGGGCTTTCGGCCGCTTATGGCTCATCCAGCAGGGTTCGAATCTTCAGACGTCTCTCTTGAAGTCTCGAGGTAATTTGTGCGCGAAGCTTTCGAACTGAATTCGCCGGGCGAGGAGCGAACACTTCTTCGTAATTCCATTCCCTTTCGCTCGCCTTCGCCTCGGGGCGGGTTTCTAAAATCTGGTCCAGCACGCTCGAGCATTGAGTGCTGATTTCCTCTATCTGTTCGTCATGGTCCTCACGAAGCTTGCGCAGCGTGTAGAGCTCATCTGTCATACTCAGCGCTGCGACAATGGCGATTTTCAGAGAATCTGTTCCCTGACCGCCAGATGCGATTTCTCGCATCAGAGTATCGACGTAGGTAGCGAGTTCCATTAGATACTGGCTGTCTCCATCGGAACGAAGCCAGTAGGAACGGTCAAAAATATCGACTTTAATTCGCGTCACGAGCGTCTCGGACGCGAGAGCGTTTTCGGTGGTGGAGTTATTCATATCTTTTTCGTTCGCCGGTAACGACAACAGAGGTGTTGCATGGTCCAGCTCACGAATAACCGCTTGATTCTTTTAGAGTGCGCAACCGTCGGTTAACCTGGAAGTATGCGGCCTTCTCTTCTGCTAATATCATGGGGCAAGTCCCTGGGCGAGAGGCTGTGAGTCCTTATTCAGCGGCTTGCTCCTCTTTTTTGTCGGCCTCGGAGCAATGAATGTCTTCAGAAACTGTTCCTCTCAGAACTGCGGCTTATACTTCACGCTATTCAACGTGTCAACTTTAATTCTCATTCTCGTGGAATTACGTTGTTTCCTGTATCGAGCAGATCGTATGAGTTCCATTTGGTCGGCTGGCTGAGCCGTAGTACCCGCCCCGAAATATCCACATGATAAATTTGGAACGCGGTTGAATGTTCATCGCCTCTGATCGCTTCCTCTCCGAAATTGTCCCAGTCGGAGACCAGAAGCAGCGGAATCACTTTATCCTTAGCCGGGCACACAATCACCTCTACCCCGTCCGGTAGTCGATAAACGCCATACTCCCTCAAGCCAAATCGTTGTGGCGCGTTCGACTCGTCGGGGGTTTCGCTCATGTGGTTGGCCTCAATTTCGATAAGCTTCACAGCTCGACTCTAAATGCTCGTCGCAAGTAAGGCTCGCTCAAAGAAAAACAAATGCCGCTTCCAATATCAGGCTCGAAGTGATCGACCTTTAAGCTTGAGTCTGTTCGGTAAGCGGCTGAATTTCCACATAATTATATACAGTCTCGCGGCTCAGTCAACGATTATCATCCATATCTTGGGGTACCGAGCATAATGTGTGCTTCTAATAGGGACATCCGGCGCCTGTATCTACCTGTTTCCGCCAGCGAACAGAGAGGTGTAGTTGCGATAAAAATTATCTGACGATTAGTTTGGGCGGTACTTACTCTACAGAGCCCTGAGGAGGGTCGTTTGCGCGCGAACAGTGGGCATGCGTACAATTCGCTCAACAATCTGGAGGTTTTCAATGATTCTCAAGGAAGGTCAACTAGCTCCAAAGTTCAAAGCGGACGATGCTAATGGTGAGACAGTCAGTCTTTCCGACTTTCGAGGCAGCAAGGTTGTTCTCTATTTCTATCCCAAGGACGACACTCCGGGCTGCACAAAAGAAGCCTGTTCTTTCCGCGATGTATTTCAGAAGTTGAAGCGAGCAGGTATCAAAGTGATAGGAGTGTCACCTGATTCTCCTCGGTCTCATGGGAAATTCACATCGAAGTATCAGCTTCCATTTATTCTGATCAGCGATCCGGATCATAGCGTGGCTGATGCCTATGGATCTTATGGTGAGAAGAAGTTCATGGGCCGCACTTACCAGGGTTTCCTGCGCAACACCTTCCTTATCGACGAGACTGGACGGATTAAGAAAATCTTCGAGAAAGTTAAGCCCGAGGACCACGCGCTCGAGGTCCTGACTGCTTTCAAAGATTAGAGTGCGTCATCGATTCTCGATCACCTTAGGATTCCACTCGCTCCGCCGGATGCGAAGCGGTATCTTCTCGAACCATATTTCAGTGTGCTGAGATGGAATAACTGAGAGTGATAAGGCGGCAAACGGATTTGCACAGATTCTGTGGAAAAGCCTGTGCAAATCGACTCTCTATCACTCATTAAGTATCGCAGCAAAGAGACATCTAGCGTTTTGCACATTCTTGTAGCAGACATAAGATCTCCTGGCATTTCGCCTACTCGAGTTCTTCCCCGTTCAGAGTACTGGAGACCAGGTGTTTAGCGCGTTCGCGCACGAGATGCGCGGACTCCTGGTTAAGAAAGCCTCCCAATTCCGAACTCATCTCCGAAACCGTGACATGTATTGGTTGACCTTTTGTTTCGAGCATAGCTAAACACGCTCCAGCCAACTCTTCGATCTCTACAGACGAAGGCGTGCGTTCATTGGCTGGGCTGTAGAAACTACGTCCGACGTCACTTGGCGTCCGAGAACCCTGTGCTGCCTCATTAATCACGCCGAGCTTACGCAGCACGTTATAAGCTTCGCGCTGAGCAACACGAGCAACCTTCGGCAATCCGTGCTTATCGAGCCACTCCCGGGTTCGCTCGTGTTCCCTGCTGGCTGATTGCCTGGCGGCTTGTTGAATCGACACCTCCAGTTCATCTCTTAACCGACCCAGGAGTTGAGTGGTGGAGAGTTGGATATTAAGTTCCCCCTGAGAAACTGGAAGGTATCTTCTCGCTAGTTCGGGTGGTTTTGCCGGTGGGGTACCGATACTCTCTATTGCCCATGTACCGGTCTCCATACATTTCTCCGCGCCGAGTTGTGGCGCGGTGCGGTAATTAATTAAATCTAACTCTTCTAGAACAGCAAAGCTGTCATTAGAGGGTGCTTCATTCGGTGAAGCAGGAGCTATCTGGTTTGAAGTACGACGAAACCGCAGGACGTTTGGTGCATTGAGACCTTCTCGGTGTCCAATGGAAGACGTCGCACGATTGAGGAATATGCGGATTCCAACGCCGTTTTTGCCCGCGAAATATCCAATAACTCCTGTTTCGTGCATCCAACTGAGCGCTTTTCTAGCAGTGGCGCTCGCGACGCCCAGTATTCCGCAAAGCGACTTCCACGCGTTCAGCGACTTCCCTTCCTCGTCCGCTTGCGCCGTGAAACGTAAGACCCCTTCTCTTTCCCAGAACAGTACCGGAGCGTTGATCAAACGAAGATAAATCTTACTCATTAGTGGCGTCACCAAATCGGCTTCCTGGGAAGTAACAGCATTAATAATTTCCTGGTCGATCTGTCGAAAATTCTTGCGGTATTCGCCGGCATCGAGTTGGGTCCTACGAACGAACCGGGCTGGCGGTGGTAAGTGTGCTGTCCTGGTATATTTGCTTGACAAGATATTCTCGCTAGACACGAATCAAGGTTGCTAGTGAAAGTCGCGTTAATTCCTTATGGCAAAACGGTCAGTTTGTGAAGATGTCTTTTGTGGGACACGGTGTTGGAAAATCGACAGGGTGCGCGAGGCAAGACAGGCTGTCAATACTGAGGCAGGGGTGTCTTTCAGAGTACAGGGTGACGACTAAAAAACAGGACTGTTGAAATTAAGACAGGGTGTCTCAACAAGAACAGGGTGGTAAAAATAAAGCAGGGTGTTCATAATGAGACAGGTGTCTATTCAAAGACAGGGTGTTTTAAAATCAACATGGTGGTATAAACAGGACAGGGTGTCTTTATGGGGACAGGTGCTCGATGTAAAGCAGGGTGTCTTTATTAAGACAGGTGTCGTCCGTCAGACAGGCTGTCCTAATAAATTGCGGATCAGATAGCAGTATAACTAAATGAACAAGGGCGGCGAGAGCCAGCCAGAAGTGCCCAGGACTTCAAACAGATCTCGGGCGTACCAGACAAGGAAAGAAAAGAGATGTCTACGTTAGATGTGACGGACGGGAATTTATACGATATAGGACGCCTAATTGCGTGGAGGCATCATATTCCTGGAGCTTGACGATCCAGCCCAGGCGCTCGAGGCTTCGCACTACTTTTTGGCAGTATCGATAGTCCAGGTTGCTCAGTTCGGCAAGCTTACGCATCTTTACATAACATTCAGCCTGCTCGTTTTCACCGGACATCCAGACCAGAGTCTTCATGGCAGAGATTTCCCCGGAATTCAATCTGTAGAGAGACTTCCATCGCTCAACCTGATCCCCGAATTCAGGACGAAACTCGGGTGACCCGGGAACGGCAGCAAATGCTGAGTCAGCGGTGGGGACGTTAGCCTGCGGGAAAGATGAGGCTGGATCAGGAACGGATGCGCCACTATCCGGGACACTGCTCGAGCCAGGAGAGATTTTGAAGCCGATACTTTGGTCGTTAATCTCTTCTGTGACTATAAGTTGATCAGCCCGACCGCCATGGGGGAAGGGAACTGAGGGCGTTTGGTTTTCCGAAACAGGTACCGAAGGCTCTCGTCCTGCGACTTGGGCGCCCCCAGCCCGCTCAAAGAGATGTGACAAGCTCTTCTTGGCAGTATGTTCAGACGGATCGGTGGGCTCCGCGATCCCAGGCACTATGCTTGATTCAGCTTGCTTGGGGGGGGCCGAAACCGGTTCGATGGGCACCGGTTCACTGCTGGACCCCATCTCTCCCTTGATTAGGAAATTGAGGACTCTCTCGGTTGAAATATCTTCCGACGTGAGGTCGGGGCCGCCGATGTCAGCGATCTGGTATTTTGGCTTTTTGCCGCTACGCCCTTTTGATTCAGGCATCTACTCGTTTCCTGTGAAAGTCGCTAATTAACTGCAGTGGAAGAAGTTTCCATGTCCTCTACGGGACTCTGAACGGAAACCTGCTCAATCTTCTTACTACGGTTGGCGATCGTCTCTATTAGTTCGGCTGTCAGCTTTTCATAGTCCTGATGGCCGCGACTTCCATTAGCATAGTCGATAATAGTCTGCCCTGCAGCCGCGGCTTCGGTCAGCGCTGCGGTCTGCGAGATACTGGCCTGCAATGTCTGATGAGGAAAGTTCTGTGAGATCTTATCCAGCACCGACTTATTCAGGTTGACTGTAGGGCGATGGAGCGTCGCCAATGCGTGTATGGTTAGATTTGGGGCTAGTTCTTTTTTTACCACCTTGATGATGGCGAGTAACCGGCGCACGGCTTCGTAAGCGAACACATTTGTTTGGACGCAAATCACTACGTCGGTCGAAGCGCTCAGGGCGTTGACGGTCGCCATTCCCAGAGAAGGAGGGCAATCGATGACGACAAAATCAACGCTGTCAGCAATTGGCTGGAGGGCCCTGGCAAGCCGAGTGTCCCTGTTAATCTGCGAAAATAGCTTAATGTCGACCTCTGCAAGCGCGATATGACCGGGAACGAGCAAAAGATTTGGCGCCACCGGTACCGCCAATTTCTCAATATCCGGTTCCGCTTCAGCCAGAAGCGCGTACGAGGTGGACGCTTCAGACTCCGGGATCTCTATGCCCAAGTGCGAAGTGGCATTCCCCTGTCCATCCAGATCGATCAACAGAACACGCTCGCCGCGACCCGCCAAGCACCCGGACAAGTTTACCGCTGTGGTTGTCTTTCCAACCCCGCCCTTTTGATTAGCAACCGAGATTACAGCTCGCATCTACGATTCACTCCTTTGGCCTGGAAAACCTTAGATCCATCGCTTCTTAAGATTTGCGGCTATGCTGCTTCAGTTTTTCGACATCCGCGCGAGGCACCAATTTCACTCGCTGATCCAGTGGGTCGACCTCATAGTGGAGCGTCCCATCAGTAACTAACTTGGACATTTTATTGGGACTTACGCCGAGGATCTTCCGGGCTTCCGTCAAATTGATCAGGGCCGACGGGTCGGTCGAAACACTACTCGACCCATTGTCCGACATGAGTTGGGAAGGAGCGGAGCTCTCTTGCTGCGGATTGATATTCATAAGCGAAATCTTTTAGCAGATTCGAGAAGAGGCGTCAATATCTTCTTACACATTCTTAATTATTATCAAATCCGTATCGGTCCGTATTTCGTCGTTGCACATACACCGCTCCGCCCATACTATAGCGGACGGTTTCATTAGCTTTAACAAAGGGAAGAGAAGTGATGACAAACAAAGTGAACCCCATTCCGAAAGGATACCACTCGGTCACACCGTACCTCGTAATAAAGGGCGCGGCCGAGGCGATCGATTTCTATAAGAAGGCGTTTGGCGCCACCGAGCTCTTCCGAATGGATCAGGGAGACGGTCGAATCGGACATGCGGAGATAAAGATCGGCGATTCGCCAATTATGCTTGCGGATGAGTTTCCCGAAATGAAGTACTTCGGACCAAAGACGCTGGGAGGAACGCCAGTGAGCATTCTTCTATACGTAGAGGACGTCGATACAGTGTTTCCTCAGGCGATCAGCGCCGGCGGAAAAGAAGAGAAGCCGCTGCAGGACCAGTTTTATGGGGACCGCTCAGGCACGCTCACGGACCCATTTGGGCACATGTGGACGATCGCCACCCATAAAGAGGATGTGTCGCCTGAAGAGATGGAAAAACGTATTTCCGCCGGTGGCCACGGCTGAAGCAGAAGGACATCGTGGCTCTCAGGATTCATTCTCCAGGTCCAACACTACCGAATTGATGCAGTAACGGAGATTTTCTGGATCCGGGCCGTCCTCGAAGACATGCCCTAAATGCGAGTCACAACTCGCGCAGAGGACTTCGGTGCGTACCATCCCATGGCTGGCGTCAACTTCGGTTCGTACGTTTTCAGGGATCGTTGGAGCCGTAAAACTTGGCCAACCAGAACCGGAGTCGAACTTCGCTTCTGAGCTGAACAATTCATTGCCGCAAGCCGCACACCTAAAGATCCCCGGCTCTTTTGAGTCGTGGTATTTTCCCGTAAAAGGCCTTTCCGTTCCTTTCTGGCGCGCAACTCTAAATTGTTCCGGCGTTAGAGTCTCGCGCCATTCATCATCCGATTTGGTTACTTTATCTTTCATTTTCCTGTTCCTCGTCTGGCCGCAGAATATTATGTTCTGTAAATACTACCCCGGATCTCGTCGGTCAAATGATCTTGGCTGCGAGCGGCTGGCCAGCTGTATCATGACTTCACCATGGGTCGGCTACACAACGAGAGAGTCGTGATTTCATTGCCGGAGTCAAATTATGACTTATTGCGGCAATGCGAGGTTGAAACCTTTCGCTCCAGCGGTCCCGGCGGCCAACATGTCAACAAGACGGAAAGCGCGGTAAGGCTGAGACATCTGCCCACTGGCGTGGTCGTCACTTCTCGCGAAGAGCGCAGCCAACACCGCAATAAGGCAATCTGCCTGGAGAAGCTTCGGCAACGAATCGAAAGATTGAACCACCGCCCGTTGCAACGCGTACCCACTCTTATACCTCGGAGCGCGAAGATTCGCAGTCGGGAAGAGAAACTGCACCGTTCAAAAACCAAACAACTTCGCGCAAAGCCATCTCCCGACGAGTGAGCGCCCAGCGAGGAAGGACGCGATTCAGGTTCACCACCACACGCTCTGATCGTCGGCTGGCGTTTAGCGAGAAGTCGGTCGCCCTCAGCAGGAGTAAATCTTCCTGCTCCACAAGATAATTCAAAAATTAGAAGGAGAAGGAATATGGCAGAACAGGCACAACACCCACACGAACAACCCGCCCACGGATCGGTCTGTTGGAATGAATTGGCAACCAAAGACGCCGGCGCGGCGAAGAAGTTTTATACGGAGCTCTTCGGCTGGAAATTGAAGGAGAGCGACGCGGCGGGGATGGAATACACCGAAATTATGCTTGACGGCAAACCCTTTGGCGGCATCATGCAGATGCACGCGGAAATGGGCCCCATGCCATCGCACTGGATGACGTTCGTCGCCGTCGATGACGTCGATACCACCGTGAAGCAAGTCGAAGCGCTCGGGGGAAAGATCTGCGTACCGCCACAGGATATTCCTCACGTCGGGCGGTTTTCGGTGATTACGGATCCAACAGGTGCGAATATCGCCGTTATTACGCTCGGCGCGCGTGCCTAAAACGAAAGATGGCTGGTCCACCTTGTAATCCTCCGTATCAGGTGGGCCATGCTAGCCGTCCCAGCTCCAACAGAAATTCGCGATCGTGGCCCTCGATGCCAACGAGGCGATCAATCCTGAAAATCAAAGCCGTCTTCCGCAAACCATTCCATGCAAAAATTCTACCGCAAGAATCGGATAGATAAGCGCGATGACATCCGCTAAAGTCCGGAGCGATGACACGAACATCACTCTTCAAAGGCTTGCAGTGGAATGATCTTCGAGAGAGTCTATGGACTCTTGGTTACGGTCGTGTCGGGATACTGCTGACTCAGCGCGAATGCGAAAGTTTACGGGAGCTTTACGCAGAAGCGACGCTCTTCCGAAGCAGGATAGACATGGCGCGTTATCGATTCGGAAGAGGCGAGTATCAATACTTCAGCGAGCCTCTCCCGGCTATAGTCAAAACTCTTCGCGAGGCGCTCTACAAAAAACTAGTCGGCACCGCGAACGAATGGATGGCCGCGCTATCGCTTTCAGGAGAATTTCCCGGCGAGCTGAGCAGTTTTCTACAGCAATGTCATTCAAACGGCCAGGGGCGCCCCACTCCGCTGCTTCTGCGCTATCAAACAGGGGACTTTAACCGTTTGCATCAGGACCTATACGGCGCCATAGCCTTTCCGTTTCAGGTGATCGTTTGCCTCAGCAAACCGGAAGACGAATTCACCGGTGGAGAATTGTTGCTCGTCGAACAACAGCCCCGAGCGCAATCAACAGGGCATTCAATAAAGTTGAAGCAGGGAGAAGCCGTTGTCATTACCACACGTTATCGCCCGGTGAAGGGCGCTCGTGGATATTTCCGCACGAACTTTCGTCATGGCGTGAGCCGTCTATTAAGCGGTGAACGATATGCCCTTGGCATAGTTTTTCACGACGCAGCTTAGGAGCTAATTATGTTGGACCAGGAAAAATGCTGGCAGGCAGTTCAGCAACGTGATGCGAGTCAAGATGGTCGACTCTTTTTCGGGGTCGTCACGACGGGCGTTTATTGCCGACCCTCGTGTCCTGCCCGCCTTCCTTTGCGCAGGAACATTCGCTTCTATCAAACGGCAGACGAAGCCCAAAAGGCCGGGCTTCGCCCATGCCTTAGATGCCGTCCCTTAGCGACAATCGGTAAAGATCCAAATGCGGACCGCATCGAGTTAATATGCCGTCATATTGAAAAGCACAGCGACGACTCTCTCAATCTCGAAGAACTTGCCGGCCAGGCCGGGCTTAGCCGATTTCATTTTCAGCGAAGCTTCAAGGCGATCGTCGGTTTGACTCCCAAGCAGTTCATGGAGGCAACTCGTCTAAAGCAGCTCAGAAAAAGTTTGAGGACGTCAAGGAATGTGGCTGAAGCGGTGTACGACGTGGGCTTTGGGTCTTCCAGCAGGGTTTATGAACGAGCGGACACACGACTGGGAATGACTCCCAAGCAATATCGTCAAGGCGGAGAGGGTGTGAGCATCAGTTATGTGACAGTCACATCGCCGGTCGGTCTGATAATGATTGGCGCGACTGATCGGGGGCTTTGCTTTCTTCAATTTGGAGATACGACAGAAGAGCTGCTGCAGTCGTTGACCAGGGAATACCCCAAAGCAGAGCTGGAGCCGATGGTCGCTCCGCTAAATCCCGATCTTCAGAAGTGGGTTGATGCCCTCGCACAGCACTTATCCGGCAGCCAACCGCATTTGGACCTGCCCGTCGACATTCGTGCTACCGCGTTCCAGATGCGAGTGTGGCGGTATCTTCAATCCATTCCGTACGGCGAGGTTCAGTCGTACACTGAGGTGGCTGAAGGCATAGGGCAGCCCAAGGCGGTAAGAGCAGTAGCGCAGGCGTGTGCGAAGAATGTGGTGGCGCTGGTAATTCCGTGTCACAGAGTTATTCGAGGCACCGGAGAATTAGGCGGATATAGGTGGGGACTGGATCGGAAGCGATCATTGATCGATCGCGAACGCTCAACCAGGGCGAGAAGCGTATGATGACTGGCGGCCCTCGAAAATCAGGCGTGAGTAATCCGCCTCACGCCTGAGGTCTCACATTTGAAAATTCTCCTTCGACTCCGCCAAAGCGGCGGCTTCTTCACAAATATCCCTTACGACCTCGAGATTAAGGTCCTCAATTTTCTTGAACCTGATGCAGCTCTTGCCACAACTAACTTTGCCAAGCCGGTCACGATAGAGCTCAGCAAGATACTTCCCGTTCGGGGCAATGCATATGTATAGCGAGAAATGATGCTTCTGCGCGGCAAGACCGATAACGCACCAATCTACCTCTCTGCCGCTGGCATATTTGTAGCGGTATTTCCCATAACCCAGTCCAGCCATGCTCTCCGTCTCGAGTAGATAAGGTTTCAACCCAGGGGCTGACTGGCGAATGATCTTATCTAACCGGCGAAGGCCCGTTCCCCGTTCCCCTGCTGCGGCAAAGTACTCCGTCCTGGAATGAGCTTCTAATTTCATTGGTCTTCTCGTCCGTAGGAAAGGGAAAGCCTAATCACTACTCGCCAGAGACTAGATCAGTCCATGGGCCCTGGCGGTCTTTTTCGGCAGCTTGGCCCGTATCAAATCGTAGGATTGCCTGACGTAATGTTCCCATTCTTTGGTGGTGAGCTTGTTTCCGTCTTCTACAAAGACCCACTTATAACGGGCTACGTACGGAGCTGGGATTATTCCAGGCCGTCCAGACATCTCCTGAAATTCTTCGTCTCTTACCTTAAAGGAAGCGGTAAACGGTCCGTCCAGACAGCTCACACAAAACATTTTATCCGCAACCAGAAAGCAGAGGTCCTTGCCCCACTTTATATCTTCTGTCACGCCCGGGAGCCTATTACAGAAATCACGTAGGGTCTCGATATTCATATGAACACTTGGACAGCCTGAAAAGCGAAGGGAAGTTGTGCCTGCACGGTTCTCACAAACTAGAATGCGCCTTCGTCAGCTGATGGGCCGTAAATTGAAGGAACGGGTATATCGTTGAGCCGCAGGTAAACGCCCAACTGTGCGCGATGATGGATATTGTGATTCATCACGAAGCTTCGCAGCACAGCGATTCTGGGAAGCGTAATGATCGCCTTCCCGTCATTGAGAAGCGACCACGGTTCCAGAAGCTGCGCGTCTTCGGCGCTGGCGATGCTCGCTCGCGCCTCGGAAACGTTCTTGTCAAATCTCTCGAGAGCGTCCTTTTGGGAATTCACTTGCTCAGGCGGCGGCGCGGGCTGACCTCCCGGCGCCACGTCAAGAGAAGATTGGCTTATCGTTTGAACTGCCCAACTCGGAAGCGTGACCAGGTGCGTGGCCAGACGTCCCAAAGACATGGACTTCTCGTGCGGCTTCCAGTCGAATTTGTCCTCCGGAATGCGTTCCAGGGTCTTCCGGGTGTTGGCCATCTCGTGATCAAATTCAGGCAGCAGCACCGTGCTCAATCCCATTATCACCTCCAGCCACACATTGAAATATTAGTAGTCAATTGGGCACGTCTTCTTCCTTTGTCTACTGGGAATGAAACAGCCCAGTTTCGATTGACGAGGCGTTTCTATGCCAGTTTGAGAATCGTGTCAACGCTATTCTGATAGTCTGGATTGTCCCGGCATCAGCCATCGAAGAATATTTCCTCAAGGGAGCCGTACTAATGTAGTATCTGCGCTCTTCGTCACTCTCGTTCGGGCGAGGGAGGAGTAGTCCTGAAACCATCTTACGGGCATCGGAATGAGAGCCAATCGGAAGAGCGTGCGACTCAGTTAAGTGCAGCCGGCTTCGGGGCGAGCACCAGTTCTCACTTAAGACAATCTTTGACGTTTCGTGAATAGGAGGATGAGCGATGTTAGGTGAGGCAAAAATCGCCGCCTTTGCTCCCACGACAGACTACGAAAGGGCAAAGAGCTTCTATGTAGATGTCTTGGGTCTGAGCTTCGTCAGCCAGGACCAGTTTGCGCTGGTGGTCGACTCTAATGGTATCACGGTGCGGATCTCGAAGGTCCCCGGCTTTACCCCGCAACGATTCACCATCCTGGGGTGGGAAGTTTCGGATATCGCTGAAACCGTATCGCAGTTGGAAGCGAAGGGTGTCACTTGTGAGAACTACGGGCTTCCAGGTCAGGACGAGCGGGGAGTCTGGACCGCTCCTGCGGTAGGCAATAGTACAGGGAGCGCCAAGGTGGCCTGGTTCAAAGACCCTGACGGCAACACACTAAGCGTTACTCAGTTTGCGTGACATTAGCTGAAGACGACCGATAGAGGCGCGATATGGAGATTGCGATGATGAAAAAGCTGACTCCGGTAATTCTTGTCGACCGGATCGAACCATGTCTGCCCTTTTGGGTGGAACGACTGGGCTTCGGTAAAACCGCGGAAGTTCCGGAGGACGACGGACTGGGCTTCGTAATTCTCGCTAAAGGAAACGTCGAAGTTATGTATCAGACCAGGGCCAGCGCAGCGAAAGATCTGGGAAGCTCGGCTGCGCCGGCTTCAGGGAAAGCATCAGGCGCGATTGATCCTGGTCGCGACGGCGTAGGCTTCTTTATCGAAGTCGAAGAGCTTGACCCGGTGATGAAGGCGCTCGAAGGCATAGAAGTCGTGGTCCCGGAGCGCAAAACATTTTATGGATCACGCGAGTTCGGAGTTCGAGAGCCAGGAGGAACTCCGGTTATGTTCGCGGAATTTCCCAAGGGCCCGGGTTCATAATGGGAAATAATTAGAGTCCAGGAGAACGGTGGAGGGAGGCGCGTAAAACCGCTCTTAGGATGAGCCGGCGCACATTCCTTCGAACCAAATCTCATTGAGAAGTTCAGAAATAGGGAAGTATACTTCCTGCTCCACCAGAGCGGTCGAACGAGCCAGGGGTACCAAAACACACCTTAGTAATCAGTACATTCACCAGTTGGAGGTAACCAGATGCTCCCCCCTGTTAACTACCTTGCTGTGCTCACCAGTGCCGCAGTGATTTTCCTCCTCGGCGGTCTTTGGTATTCACCCCTGCTCTTTGCAAAGAAATGGATGTCGCTCATTGGAAAATCCGAAGAGGAGATGAAGGAGTGTAACAAAGGTGCGAAGATGCCGGTCCTCTTCGTGTTCGCGTTCATCTGCGGTTTGCTTTCGTCGTGGACAATGGCCGTGCTCTTGAATCACTTCGTGAATCTGACCCCCTTGCGCGGAGCGCTGGTCGGCGTCCTCTGTTGGGTTGGATTCGCCGGCGCGACGAGTTTTGCCACGGCGCTTTTCTCGATCAAGCCGAAGCTACTGTGGCTCATAGATACCGGGTTTAACCTCGTCTCTTTCGTCCTCGCGGGAATCATTCTTGCAGTTTGGAGATAGCTTCTCTCAAACACCCCCCGTCCGGTGATGACTTCTAATCGGCACGTTCACGTGTGAAGATAACCAGCAGGGAAGACCGAATAGGAACTTCGTTGGCGGAAGCTATGGCAACGGCAAGATCAAGCAATGGGGCAGGGAACCGAAGAATCGGATTTCACGCGCCTATCTCGGGAGGACTCCATCAGGCGCTGATTACATCGCACAGCCTTGCCTGCGACACTGTCCAGATCTTCTCTCGCAACCCGAGAGGTTGGGCGGCAAAGCCTCTGACCGACGAAGACATTGAAATCTTTCGCAAGACCCGCGCGGAACTAAACATCTCACCCGTCGTCATCCATTGTAACTATCTCATCAACCTTGCCGGCGCGGACGCCACCATTAGAGAAAAATCACTTGCCGCATTTCGTGAGGAAGTTGAGCGAGGGATTCTGCTGGGCGCAGATTACCTGGTGTTGCATCCGGGCAGCGCAAAAGGCTCGTGCGCCGCCGATGCGATTGAGACTTGTGCGCAAGCACTGATCGCGGCATGCGAGGGGCTCGAGCTTGGCAACCTTGAGATCCTGTTGGAAAACACCGCCGGCCAGGGCGAATGTATCGGGCACAGGTTCGAACAACTGCGTGAGATCATCAAGCTCTGCCCGG
>JAVHWA010000069.1:0-16786 GCA_032160165.1 Acidobacteriota bacterium | reverse complement strand
CCGCTTTCAGAGCGCCGACTAGTCGGCGCTCTCCAAAATACGCACCGTCGCGCCGCCCATCACGCCACCGGAAGCTTGCCTACATTCGCCAGCTTGATCGCTTTCGCCAGTCCGAGAGACTGAAGCGCGCGAATGCCCCACCAATTGAGATCAATCTCATACCAGGTGAGACCATGACGCGCCGCCGTCGGATGTGCATGATGATTATTGTGCCAGCCCTCGCCGAAGGTCAGCAGCGCAACCCACCAGTTGTTCTTGGAATCATCGTGTGTGGCGAATCGGCGGCTGCCCCACATGTGCGTCGCCGAGTTGACCAGCCATGTCGCGTGCAGATTAAAGGTGACGCGGAAAAAGACGGCCCACATCAGATAAGGCCAGCCTCCAAAGACGAGCAGCGCGACGCCGAGAATGACTAGTGGCAGCCAGTAAAATCGGTTCAGCCAGACATGAAAGCGATCATGCGCCAGGTCGGGAGCAAAGTGCGTCAGTGTAGCCTGGTCGTAGTTTTGCGCAGTACCTCTCAGAATCCAACCCATATGCGACCACCACCCACCATCTCGCGGAGTATGCGGGTCGCCGGGCGCGTCCGTGTGCGAGTGGTGCATGCGATGAGTCACCACCCAGTTGATCGCGCCGCTTTCGAGTGCCAGCGTGCCGAAGACGGTGAGAATATATTCGACCCACTTTGGCGTTTTATAGCCGCGATGCGTCAACAGACGATGAAAGCCGATCCCGACACCCAGGCTCGCGGATATCCACCAAAGTGAGACGGCGACCACCAGGGCCTGCCAACGCCACATGAAGAGCGCGGCTACGGCGCCGAGGTGAAAGAGCACCATGTACAAGAGGGTGTCCCAGTTGATCGGCTTCGCGCGGTCCGTTAACAGCCTCTCTCTATTCATGCCAGCTCCTTTTCATTCGCACGCTATCGCTGGTTGGTGCGCTGACGGGGACCGCCGGTTGCGATCGTTCTTCATAGGGGTTCGTACATCAAATCGCCGATCTTCAGTCGCCTCTGGTAATAGTTGGCACGAAGCGGAGGTCGCTGGCCGGTCCTATTTCGAGAGGTGGTTATCTAAAGAAGAAGTTGAATTAGCACTTTGAAGAGTAAGCAGTCTGTGTGCGAACACACATAGAGGAAGACGCGGCGAAGAATGATGAGCTTCGCTATGTGTCCTGGAACACGGACGGGCGGGGCCTTCTGGCGTACATTCCTCATCAATAGTGGCGGCGGTTTGAGCTGCGTGCGACTGTAATCTGAATACTGGGGAGCCGTATGACTGAAAAGATGCGTGCGACTGTTTTTCATGGCGTGCACGACATTCGAGTTGAGGAAGTTGAACGTCCACGCGCTGGAGTCGGCGAAGCGGTGATCCGTGTCACGCTCACGACCATCTGCGGAACCGATCTTCACATCGTGCGTGGCGAGTATCCGGTCAAGAGCGGCCTCACCATCGGACACGAGCCGGTGGGAGTGATTGAGGAACTCGGTCCCGGAGTTACCGGCTATGAAGTCGGGATGCGTGTACTCGTGGGCGCAATCACGCCTTGCGGCCAGTGCCGCGCGTGTTTGTCAGGCCAGCTTTCGCAATGCGGGCATGGCGAAGGCTATGAAGCTCTGGGCGGCTGGCGCTTTGGTAACACCATCAACGGCGCACAGGCTGAGTACTTACTCGTGCCGCACGCGCAGGCCAATCTTGCCAGGATCCCGGACGAGTTGACTGACGAACAGGTCGTCCTCCTCTCGGACATCGCTTCGACAGGATTCAGTGGCGCGGAGTCGGCACAGATCAAGATCGGCGACGCCGTAGTCATCTTCGCGCAAGGGCCAATCGGATTGTGCGCCACCGCCGGAGCAAAGCTGATGGGAGCATCTCTCATTATCGCGGTGGACGGTGATGGGAATCGCCTTAGAATGGCGCGCGCGATGGGTGCAGACGTGACGATTGATTTTCGCGAATCGGATGTCGTCGCTGAAGTGCAGAAATTGACCGGCGGAGGCGCCGATGTGGCGATTGAGGCGCTCGGTACGCAGGAGACTTTCGAGAGTGCGTTACGCAGCTTGCGTCCCGGCGGAACGCTCTCCAGCCTCGGCGTCTATTCCGGCAAGCTGCAGCTTCCCTATGAAGCTTTCGCGGCCGGGCTGGGCGACTATCGCATCGTCACCACCCTGTGCCCCGGCGGCAAGGAGAGAATGCGGCGATTGATGGAGGTTGTCAGGCACGGTCGCATTGATCTCACACCTTTGCTGACGCATACCTTCTCGCTGGATGACATCAAGGATGCGTATGAAGTTTTCGGCAGCCGCGCGGAAGACGTAATCAAGGTAGCGATCAAGCCGTGAAGCATATCGGATGAATCCATCCAGGAATGTTCGCTCCTTCCGTAATCAAACCTAAACTATAAGAACCAATACACCTGACTGCTTGGGATCAACAGTGGTCCCTGGTTCCCGAAAGCATAAACCGCCACGGGGTTGGTGACCCTTTGTGTTCTGAGCAAGGATGGGGCGCCGAACTTTGTAGCCTCACGATAGCGGAAAACGTGGACCGACGTCATTCCGAATTCCCTAAATATTCGCTTGTAAGATTAACTGCTTGATGCAATGATTCCCGACCAATCAGGTTCGGCATCGGTCGTATTCACAGGGGGAATGTGTCATGTCTCTGCTTTCAAATCTCACTCCCGACGACGTCATCGCTCGGCCGTTCCCGCATGTAGTGATTGAGAATGCCATCGATGAGCAGCTATGCCTGCAACTCATTCGAGAGTTTCCGCCGCAAGAGGTATTTACAGGTGGACGGAGAACCAGAAGCAATCAAAAGTTCATTCATACAGGGGCCATAGCGCTAAGCAATCCTGATTTATCTGATCGCTGGAAGAGTTTCATACTGGATCATCTTCAACCGTCGATATGGGACGACATGTTGAGGTTGTTCGAACCATACTTACTCAGGACATATCCCGATTTCGAAGAGAGATTCGGCCGGTTGGAGGACTTGAGGGTGGGGACACGTAATATTGATGACTTTTCACGATGTGATGTGTTGTTGGACTCGGAATTGGTCATACAAACGCCGGTCGTTGGTCCGCCATGCGTTGAGCGCGGCCCGCACCTAAAAACGCGCAACAAGCCATTCGTGGGTTATTTCTACCTCCGCCCGGATGAAGACCACACGGAAGGCGGAGACCACGCGCTCTATTCCTTAAAATCTGACGCCTCACCCTTGTTCGACCATGTGCAGGCCCTGGAAACGGAACTGGTAAACCTGGAGAAAGTGATTCCCTATCGCCGTAATACATTCATTTTCTTTCTAAACTCGCCGGAGTCCATTCAGGGGCTGACGCTGCGTTCAAGCTCCGGTGCGCCGCTTCTGATGCATCATATACTGGCCGAGTTGCGCGAGCCCCTGTTTGAAATAGAGTTCAACCCGTCGGTTGGTAGGTCAAGCCGCTTGAGACGGTTGGCGCGCAAGAGTGGGCTAAAGCGCGCTGTTCAAACTACAGCAAAGCTGGCGCGTCGACTGAAATCAACATCCTCGACCTCCTAGCGAACTACCTGCATGCAAACACTCCTCGAAAGCGTGACAAAGGCCCAGGTGTTGGCAGAGCCCTTTCCGCATCTGGTGGTGTCGAATCCGCTGCCGCAGGAGTTGTGTCTGAGACTTACCTCAGAATATCCTCCGCTCGACACCTTCACCGGCGATGCGCCATTGGCGAGCAACCAGCGCTTTAGCCTGTCGGCAACTCGAGCGTTGGAGAGCAATCGAATCAGTCCTCTCTGGCGAGAGTTTGTCCAACTGCACACCTCAGAGGCCTTCTTCTCTCAGGTAATCAAACTGTTCGAGGACCATATTCGTTTGGTCCATCCGTGCTTTGAGACGCAGATCGGACGGCTCGACGAACTGCGGTCGGGCGTAAGGTATACGGATGAGTGCCCCCGTGCGGACGTGCTCCTCGATGCTCAGCTCTGTGTTAACACAGCGGTGGCAGGCGCACCGTCCGCGGTGCGACGCGCCCACGTAGACAGTCCGAACAAGTTGTTCACTGGTCTCTACTATCTTCGGCATCCCGACGATACCTCAGCCGGTGGCGATCTGGAGATTGCCAGGTTTAAAGGAAAGCCTCGCGGATTTAAGATGGCTGAGATCGACGATCGTTACGTCGAAACCGTCAAGACCATTAAGTATCGGCCGAATACTCTCGTACTGTTTATCAATAGTATCCGGGCCGTGCATGGCGTGACCGCGCGCTCGGTGACGCCCTTTTCCAGACATCTATTTAATCTGGTGGGGGAAGTGCGCAAGCCTCTGTTTGATTTGGAGCGGTATCAGAAGAATCGGAGCAGGAGTTATCTTGCGAGGTCGGTCCGGCGAATGCGCAGGATGGTTGAGCCCAGGATGTGAGCGGCTGGGAGCGCGACTTTCTCGGACGTGACCGGGATTCTCGCACGTCTGATCACCCAACAGCGGCGTCTCCCACATAGCTTGCGATCGCGCTCGTCTCGTCCCCATCGCTATACAGCCGACCCGAGCGGATGAACAGGACCCGATGACACAAGTCTCTGATCACTTCGAGATTGTGGCTGACAAAGAATACCGTCGGGCCTTTCTGCGCAATCTCTCGAATCTTTTGTACACACTTGCGCTCGAACGCCGCGTCGCCAACGGCGATTACTTCATCCAGCAGGAGTATTTCGGGTTCGAGGTGCGCAGCGACTGAGAAGGCCAGGCGCACGTACATACCGGATGAGTAGTGTTTGACTGGGGTTTCCAGGAACCGTTCAACCCCTGAAAAGTCTACAATCTCGTCGAACTTGCGACGGATCTCGGCGCGAGTCATTCCCAAAATCGTGCCGTTAAGATAAATATTTTCGCGTCCGGTGAGGTTGTGGTGAAAGCCAGTGCCAACCTTCAATATGCTACCTACGCGGCCATACAGGTCCACTTCGCCGGAGGTCGGCTTGGTGACGCGTGAGATGATCTTCAGCAGTGTTGATTTGCCGGCGCCGTTTTGTCCGATGATGCCGATGACCTCGCCCGGCTCTACGTCGAAGCTGACATCTTTGAGGGCCCATAATGTATCGCGATTCGCACGATCGCTGCCGTTAAGACGACGCAACGGCCCCCTTAGAGTTTCCATGAACGCGTCGCGCAGAGTGGGATTGACGATTCGCGGTTGCGAAACGTAGTAGCGCTTGCTCAGATTCCTGATGCGAATGATTGGCTTCAATGCGGTCTCTCAGATTATGTCCGCGAATTCGTCTTCCATCCGTTTGAACGAGAACGACACGCAGATGAGCAACGAAAGGGACACAGCGAAAGATATACCTAAACTGCTCCAGTTAACTTCAAGGTTGAACAGCGAAGCCCGAAAGCTTTCGACAATACCGGCCATTGGATTGAGGTAATAAAGTAATCTCCATTTCTGCGGAACGATGCTCGCGGGGTAAACAATCGGGGAAGCGAACATGCAGATCTGCAATAGAACCGGCAGAATGGTTCCCACATCGCCGTACTTCACCGAAAGCGCCGCAAACCATGTCCCGATGCCGATTACCGCCAGAATCATAGTAAGGATCACGATTGGCAGAATCGAGAGTGACGCGGTAGGGCGTATGCCATAGAAAGGCATCATCACGAATATGAATGAAAACGAGATTATGAAGTCTGAGAGTCTCAGGCCGACGGCCGCCAACGGAAGCAGCACGCGCGGGAAATATGTCCTTCGAATCAGTTTTCCGTTCGAGACGAGACTGTAGCTACTGCTCAGGATGGCGCTGGAGAAAAATGTCCAGGGCAGGAGTCCGGCGTAAAGAAAGATCGAATAGGGAACGTCCTTGATCGGTGGATGGACGAACAGCCCAAGAAAGATCGTAAACACGATCGTCATCATCAGTGGTTGTAGTATCACCCATGATGCACCCAGTAGGGTCTGCTTGTAACGCAGTTTGAGTTCACACCACGTGAGCAAAAGAAAAAGCTCGCGATGTGCCCAGATCTCTTTCAGATCAATTGCCGCCCAGGATTTGTGCGGCCTGATTCGAGTCAGAGGTTCTTCGGGGAGCGAAGACAGAAACGAGACCGCGCCGGTGGAAGCTTCAGTAGTTTGCGGGTCGGTTTCATTTACCCGTAGTACTGGTTTGGCTATCATTATCCTTTGGGTTCACGCGCGAGACGACCGTTGCTTCTCCGACCGCTGTCGTCTGCCGGGTGGATTCAACCTGCAGGGAGTTTGTTTGCTGACGCTACTGAAGATCAACAGATGATTCAGTCTATACATTCGACTGAAAACGAGTCAAGATTGACACTCGTTACCTCGACGACAACCGGGCAGGGATGGATCCGACGATTGTAGCGTTCCGTTTAAGATGGATGCTCAACCACCAGCTCGAGCAAGTTCATGCGGCCGCAATACGACGGCACGATAGTCCACCATCGCCTGGTTCCTGCTTTCAAAGAGATCAATGCGAAGTTGAAAGGATGTGATGGCGAAGGTCAGTGTCATTATCCCCACTCACAGCCGTCCACGGCTGCTGCCGCGAGCCGTTGAAAGCGCGATGCGCGCAGGTAGCGACGTTGAGGTCATAGTGGTCGACGATGGGTCCACCGACAGCACGGCGGACGTTTGCCGCCAACTGCAGGGGATCAGGTACATTCGCCTGGAAAACAATCTTGGCGTAGCAGGGGCGCGTAACGTGGGCATCCTTGCAAGTTCTGCTGAGTACATCGGTTTTCTTGACGACGATGATCTTCGTTTACCGGGATCGCTGGATTACCAGATCGAAGCCCTGTCGAAGAATGAGGCGGCTGGTTTCGTTTGCGGTCCCATGTTGATGGCCGACCATGAAGGCAACCTGACAGGCGAAGTGTCAGCCCCAAAGTCCGCGGGAGGAGATGTCTTCTGGGAACTACTCGAGTTCAATTTCCCAGTGCTGCCAATTTCTGTGGTGTTGCGGAAAAAATGCTTCACACCTGTAGGCATGCTTAAGCACGATTTGTCGGGGATAGATGATTGGGATATGTTTGTTCGCATTGCAGAGCTTTTCCAGGTTGTTGTAGTCGATCAGCCGGTAAGCATTTACACGAAACCGACTCCGTCCTCGGGCCAGGGCTCGTCCGCTCAGTCGCGGCATCTTCGGCGCGCCGCGCGCCACCAATTGCAACTCTTACGCTTGCCGCGGGCGCGGTTAGCGTCGAGCAGCCGAAAGCGGCGAGCACGCACCCTTGCGCTCAATCGAATTGCCGATACTCTTCTCAAGAATGCGGTGATCGGGATACGCGAGAGGTCATATTCATATGCCTGTCGAAATACGTTAGCGGCCCTGCGGCTAAGCCCGCTGCGAGTGTTGCAGCCAACCAATTATAAAAAGGTAGCCTCGACCTTAATGAGTCGATAGTAGACCTTGGCTTCCGATGTCTGCCCGCACGTTCGAAGCAAACGAATTCGGATTGTGGCCACCTTCATCCCCGAGGCGACGGAACTGAACCCTATGCCCACCGTAAGCGTTATCGTCACTAGCCATAACCGTCCTCGCCTCCTCGCCGCTGCGATCGAAAGCGCGAGAGCCGCAGGCAAAGACGTTGAGGTGGTAGTGGTGGATGATGCCTCGACGGACGAAACCGCGGACACCTGTCGTAAGTTTTCTGATGTACGCTACGTGCGCGTCGAACGCAACCAAAGGGTCGCCGGAGCGCGCAACATCGGAATACTAAATAGCAGCGGCGAGTTCATTACGTTTCTGGATGACGATGACCGCAGGATCCCGGGGTCTTTAGATCTCCAATCAGAGGCACTGGCGGCCTCGCCAACGGCCGGTTTGATTTACGCCCAGTCGCTCGTCGTGGACCAGCGAGGAGTCCCAACTTGCGATTACAATCCCAAGCACGCTCCTCACGGTGATGTATTCCGGGAGTTGCTCTGTCGAAACTTCATTCCCTGCGGGACGGCTCTATTTCGACGCTCCTGCCTGTTTCGCGTCGGCCTGCTCGACCAGTCAGTTCCGGGAATAGACGACTGGGACCTGTGGATTCGTATATCAGCGCATTACGATGTGGTGGCATTGGAGAAGCCCGTCTTGCTCTGGCGGAGGTCGACGCCGGCGTCGCGACAGGGAACTTCCTACGCTAATACGTTGGTTGCTATGAGTACGCGCCGCTTTCACGAGAAGTGGCTTAAGCTGCGTCCCCGAGTGGAAGTTTCTGTCGAGATGCGACGGGAAGCGTGGCGCCGATTTTCCAAACTGATGGCGGGCCACCTGTTGCTCGAAACGGCACGCGCGCTTAGGTATGGCCGGTTCCTTCGCGCGCAGAAGAATATGATCGCCGCGCTTAGGCTTCACCCGTGGGGAAGCATTCGCGTGGCGACCAGCGCTTCAACATTTCGCTATATGATTGCGATGGCGAAAGAACATTTGTTCGGACGTCGATCTCCCACTACCATCGAAAACGAGCGAACGACGAGCCATGAGGATTATCATCTGCAAGGGGCAGTTTCTCGGACCGATTAGCGGCGCCGACGAGAGCCTCGTCAACTACGCCATACAGCTACACAGGTCCGGTCACGACGTTTCGGTTCTCATACTGTATTCGTGTTCCCCGCTGGATCAGTACTACAGAAGATTGCGCGAGGCCGGTATAACAATTCATACCGTCGCGCCAGGTAGCGTAGGCACGTTTCTGCGCGCCTCAAGAAAGTTTGCACTCAAACTAATTAGTACTCGCCCCGGCTCCCAACATCTTCTCCGCAAGAAGGCGCAATCGGTTGCCTCTAACGTGGCGGCGCGATATCGAGAGCAATGCTGCCGTCTTCTGAAACAGATTCGCGCCGACGTGGTCCATGTTTTGTCGCCGGATGCGGGAGCTATGGTCTTAATCAGTGCCGCTCACGCTGCAGGCATTCCTGTCATCTATCAAGAGGTCGGTTTACCTTATCATCCACCGCACTTCGAAGTGTTCTACGGGCAGTTCACCTCCGTGCTTCCGCTTTGCGCGGAGGTAGCGACACTCTCTCCGTCTCTCGCGCAGGCATGCCGAGACCGATTACCCTCTCCAGCCAGGTTCTCTGTGCTTCCAATTATGGTGGAAGATGCGCGTAACGGCCTCTGTCAAGAGCGAAGGGCCGGTTCGGAAATTACCATTGGATTTGCCGCGCGCATTGAGCATCTGAAAGGGCCAATGGTCCTGTTAGAAGCCTTTGCTGCGGCCAGCCGGACCTGTCACAATCTGCGTTTGCTGGTTGCCGGTGAGGGTAGCTTATTGCAGCAGTTCGCCGCTCGCTCGCAAGAGCTCGGCGTTTCCTCGCAGTGCGAAATAGCGAGAGTCTATCAGGGCCCACACGAGCGCCGGTTGTTCATGCAGCGGCTTGATGCTTTTGCGCTGCCTTCTCTGACCGAAGGCACTCCGAACAGCATTATCGAGGCCATGTCTTTCGGCCTGCCGGTAGTCGCGTCGGACGTCGGCGGCATCCCTGACGTGATCACTCCTGAGGAAGGGATTCTGGTCTCGCCCGGCGATTCGCATGCGCTTTCGCTGGCGTTAGTCCGTTTGGCGAACGACGCGCCGCTGCGCCACGAAATGGGGATCGCGGCGAGAGAGCGATACGAACAACTCTTCTCACCGGAGGCGGTGCTGCCCATCCTGATTGAAACTTATCGCAGGGTTTCCGGGATACAACATTCAGAAAGTTCAACACCATTACGATACTCGGGCCCGCACCCATGGGAGCAGGCGGCCTGGCACGTGGCGTAGGCTGAGTGAAAAATGCAAACTTTCTTCGATTGGTTCAGCGGTAGAGCCATCGACAAAAACGAGCCCTGGTTGATACTTGGGAAAGGGCCGAGCTTTGCAAAAAGACAGTGCCATGACTTGAACGAGTTTCATACCTTGTCACTCAACCACGTGGTGCGTGAACAACCCGTACGTGCCGCCCACATCATTGACTACGAAGTGGTGGACGCCTGCGCCGAAGCCATCAAACTAAACGCCGAAATCCTGGTGATGCCGTGGCGTCCTCACGTCAACTTCCGTCCCAGCAAGCGAAACCTGCAAGAGTTGATCCCGCTCAATCCAACATTGCGGTATATGGACGAAAGGGGACGGCTCGTTTGGTACAACCTGAGCTCGGCGCGCGAAGTGCACGGCGATTCGCCCGTCGTGCATGTGAAGTATTTCAGCGCCGAAGCCGCGCTTAACCTGCTCGCAACTGCCGGCGCGCGAGTGGTGCGCTCGCTGGGCGTGGATGGCGGCGCTTCATACAGTTCCGACTTTGACGACCTGAAAGAGAAGACGCTGCTTTCAGGCGGACACAAAACCTTCGACCTGGAATTCGCGGGAATCGCTACCACCATCTTGAATACGGGCATCGACTACGCACCGCTGGACAGCGAAGCGCCGATTCGCATCTACGTTGGTAGTAGTAGCGCAGAGGTGTTGCCCGTTAAGGTCCTTGAATACTCGATTCGCAAGCACGCCAGCATGAGCGTGCGAGTGTTCCCGCTTCATGAAGCAGAGATCGAGGTTCCGCAACCGATCGATGAAAGCAATCGGCCCCGTACTCCCTTTTCTTTCCAACGCTTTCTTATTCCTGAACTGGCCGGCCGTCGTGGGCGCGCGATTTATCTGGATTCCGACATGTTGGTTTTTAGCGACATACGCCGGCTGTGGAACCTGCCATTTGATGGCGCCGATCTTCTAGCGACTCGCGAAACGACGTCACAGTTTAGCGTTATGGTGCTTGATTGTGAGTCGCTTGATTGGGACATTGATGCAATCCTCCACGCCCTGGACGCGGGCGATTTAAGTTATGAACAACTGATGTTCGAGATGGCCGTTGCGAAACGCCCACGCGCCGTCATCGATCCCGCGTGGAATATGCTTGACCAGTACCGGGCCGGCGAAACCGCGCTGCTTCATTACACGGATATGCAGCGTCAGCCGTGGGTTTCACGCCAGCATCCTTTGAATAAACTTTGGACGAAAACACTGTTCGAAGCTATCGATGCAGGCTACATTCGATTCGAAGAGGTCGAGTTTTATGTTCAGCGTGGCGACGTGAGGCCCTCGCTGCTCTACCAAGTGGAGAGGCGACGGGCAGAGAGTCGCTTTCTACCGAAAAAGGCCCGCGAGCTGGACAAATCTTTCGCGTTTCCACACACTTCGCACCCGATCAACTCAGACGTCGCGGGCCACGTGTTTCGAACAAGGTTAAGAAAGTTCGTTAAGACGCTCCACGTTCCGGCCGCTAAGTAGGAGCGCGCAAATCCAAACGATACTCCTCTTTGTTACCCCGGATGAGACTCTAGAGCTTTGCCTACTTGCCGGTAGCTTTCTTCTCAGCGCCCTTGCTCTGATACTCTACCTTCTTACCCGAACGTGCCTCCAAAATCGGCAGAAATGTTCTCACCATATCTTTGTCAATCTTAAACACCGCAACTTGTTCTTTGCCCGCGGCATCCGTATACCCGATCGTGACGAAATGCTTTTGCTTCTTTGACAGTAAGGTAAGCAATCCGAGGGGGCCTAACAATATCGTCGTAGCGACAGCAGCTCCGACACGGCGGCCTGATTTTTGCCCGTACTCAATATCAATGAAGTTTGCATACGGAATAGTTGCGATCTGATTTTTCTCATAAATGAACTGAAGTTCCTTTTCGTCAGTTGTAACCAGGCGACCCTTGATCTCTTTCTTCGCGTCTTTGAATACGGCCATCGTGCCGCCGTAGTACGACGCGCTATCAGACTTGGCGAATGCGCTTATCGGCCCGAACATGAGTGAGAATATGAGTAGTAAGCACATCTTTTTTAACATGATATTCCTTTCGACATAGGGTTGAGGCTGAAGGGCAAAAACCGAAGAAGAGAAACAATCCTGCGGATTAATGGCCTAAGGGTAAATTAGTCGGGATTTCGATAGGCGGGTGATTGAGTAAGCTAACGCCTAACGAACGGAAAATGTATAGCAGCAGCAATCAATAGTCAAATTGAAGCAAGTATGTGAGACAGCTTCGCAGAACCACCTATGGCGAAAGAAGGTAGTGAAACCGCGACCGCCCTGTTCATTTGATGGGAAGGTCACCGCGGCGCACCCAGATCCCGCCTCGAAAGACGGCCTCCGGTGGAAGACGGGTCTCCAGGTCCTGCGCATCCCAGTCGATTCCCTTCGCCTTATCCTTTCGGTAGAAGAGTAACGTTGCTTCCCCGCCCACTCGTAGCTCACTGCCTGCCACCACCACAAAGTAAACGCGAGCGTCGACCTCCTCAAGCCCGCGGTAGATGGACAGGTCGCCGACGTCTTGAATGCTGGCCCTGCGCGGAGGGGCCATGTCGCCACGGCCGCGATCGATGTTGACGGCCAGATCGGCGACGAACGGCTCCGGATGCACGCCGCTCGCTTGTCCGCGCGCGACGATTGTGCCGCCACGAACGAGGAGGTCGTAGATCGTACCGCCCTCGTTCATGCGCAACGCGTCGTAGACGGCCGGGTTCGCTTCATCCACGCTCTTGTCGGCCAGCGCTCTCAAGGCGGCGGCCAGCGCAACGAAGTTGAGCCCCGCGAGGTCATGCCCGCTCATGTCCTTGAGAGCTCCTGTCTCGATCAGGATAACGGGCGTACCCCACTGGCTGATGAGGTCCCCAAACGCGCGTGGGTTGAAGCTGTCGTCATAGCGCGCGATGTGGCCGTAGATGAATGGTGCAAGCGCCTCGACCATCACCGCGCAAAGCTTCTTGTTGCGGACCCGCCCGGGAGTGTCTGTGCCGGCGGCGTCCGACACCACAGCCAGCAGCGATATGGTCGCCTGCTTACCTGTGTCGCCGACGGATGTGCGCGAGCCCTGGTTGTGTAGGTTGAAGCCTATGTCGGGTCGCCACTCATCTCGGAGCTTCTTGAGAAGGCGCCCCTCGGGAGAGGAGAGTGAGCGGGCGTCGCGGTTGATGTCAATCGCTTGAAGGTTACGGCGCTGGTAAAGTTCCGCCCCGTCGGGGTTGAGCATGGGGACCGCGCGCAGGGTGATCTTTTCCTCCACGGACTTTACCCAGGCAAGGCCGCGATTGCGCCTGAGGTAAGCGAAGAGGTCAATGAGCGCGCTGGTGGCCGTCGGTTCATCGCCGTGCATCTGGGACCACATAAAGACCTTGAGTGGTCCGTGGCCGAACTCCATCTGGAAGATCTCGCGCCCGGCGAGCGAGCGCCCCACCTCGATTACTGGCACGCCCATGGCACGGAGTTCCGACAGGTACTTCTTGAGGTCCGCGTGTTTGACCAGGGCAGGGTCGAGCGTAGTGATGCGCTGGCGCTTCCACTCGGCGAAAAGTTCGCGCGGCGTCTGCGCGATTGCGTGAGCGCTGGTAAAAAGAATTAGCGCAGCCAGGGCCGCGACCGCGATTTTGACGGATCTTGGGTGGCCTATGCTGAAGGACCTTGCAGGGCTAACTCCGAAAGATCTTCTAAGACTCATACTGAAGGATCTTGTGTGGCTCATTCCGCGCATCGCCTAACGTCTCTCCTTCCAACTAATCCAATGTTCATCTCTACTACTGAATGAAGCTATCACACCAAAATCCAGATAGTAAGGACAGAGGTATTGAATCTTGATTGGTTGTGCCGCCCTCGTCCTTCGCCGCGACGCGGCGAGACTAACTGATCCGATAGCGAGCGCCGGTGCGGTAGCCCGACCGTAAGGGAGGGCGCCTATGGTGCAACCCCGGGAACACCTTCCGTTCGCGAGTTGGTGTCAGAACCTGAAGCGATAGCGATTGGATCGTCGACCCTGATCCGGTCGTTACCGCTGGCGAATCTGACGCAATCATTGCTTGACTTGACCGCTCCGCACCTTTAATGTACCGCGGCTAAAAGATAAGATCGTCCGACCAGGCCCGCTCTTACTCAGGGGCTACTCCCTTAGCCAAATCTGAAACCCGACTATACCGTCCTAAACGAATTAATAAGCCGCGAGCCCTGTGCAGGGTGCCCGCCCTTTTCAGAATTGAAAGCGAAGAGACGGTTTATGAGTAGGATTATCAATCATCGCTCATAACTGGCAGTGCGTCCTTCCCCCGATGAAAGGGACGACCTTACCAGCCCCCGTTTCACCTTCAGCCCATCCGCTGTCCGCGCCGATGATGCTCCGACAGCCCCTCCACTAAGGAGCAAATTCCTATGAAACGAATTTCCTTGAAGAATAGGTCTGCGTATCCTGTTCGTTCAATGATAGTGCTCGCCGTGCTGATTGCCGGAGCGGCATTTGTCTTTTCACTTCAGGCGGCCTACGCGGCTACGACTTACACCGTTAACTCGCTGGCCGACACAGACGACAGCATCTGCGACGCAGCCAACTGTACACTGCGCGAAGCGATCAATGCCGCTGAAGGCAATGCCGGAGCTGACACGATTGACTTCAGCGTTAATGGCACGATCACATTGGGGTCCACCCTGCCGTCTATCACTGACGATATGACGATCACAGGCCCGGGCGCGAGCCTGCTGACGGTGAGCGGAAACAATTCTGTTCGAGTGTTCAATGTGGATGCGGGCACCGTCACGTTCGCTCAACTCACTATTAGCAACGGTCGCAGCGGAAGCGGAGGCGGCATTAGCTTCGGATCAGCAGGTGCGTTCAACGTCACCAACTGCATCTTGAGCGGCAATACGGCTAGCGGCGGCGGCGCGATTTCCAACGGCGGCGCGCTCAACATCACCAACAGTATCTTGAGCAATAACACAGGGGCCTTCGGCGGTGCCATTGCCAATGTCAACCAGGGCACGGCGACGATCGACAGCAGTACTATCTCGGGCAACTACTCTGCGGACAGCGGCGGCGGCATCTGGAACAACGCAACACTGGATGTCATCGCCAGCACTGTGAGCAATAACTCTGCCGCCGTTGGGGGCGGCGGCATTACCAACTTCGGAATACTTAACGTGATCAACAGCACGTTGAGCGGCAATTCGGCTGGCGAGGAGGGCGGCGGCATCTGGACCTACGAAACAGCCCGGATCATCAGCAGCACAGTGACTGACAACTCGGGCAGCGGCATTCTAATTTACAACGGTACCGTCGAGCTCGGCAGTAGCATCGTCGCACTGAATACACCCAATGACGCGGGCGGTTGCGTGTCACAGGGTCATAATGTTGTAGGTGATCCTTCCGGATTTAACCCGACCCCGACCGACCAGGTCGGCGTCACGGCGGCGCAGTTGAATCTGGGTCCGCTCGCAAACAACGGCGGCCCCACACAGACAAGGGCGCTGGGTACGGGCAGTGTCGCGATCGATAACGGTGACGACACCGTGACCCTTCCGCCCCTGAGTCTTACCACCGACCAGCGCGGTCCTGGCTATGCACGGAAGTCCGGCACGCACGTGGACGTTGGAGCTTTCGAGGTCCAGCAAGCTAACGCCCCGACGAATGCGAACCAATGCAAGAATGGCGGGTGGAGGAATTTCGACACGCCGCGGACGTTCAAGAACCAGGGCGACTGTATTCAGTTCGTCAACACTGGAAAGTAGCTGAATGTTTTGATGTTTCCTGAGTGGAAGAAAGGCTTCGGTGGAAAGGCCGAAGCCTTTGCCGTGAGAATCCTTTTCTTGCTCTCAACGGCGGCGCTCATCACTCACTTTGAGGTTGAGGCTTGAGACGACGCATTTGCCGTTGCTGATTTTCAAACAGGCCGCGCGGATCTTAACACCCGCAAAGCGGGGTTCAAAGTTCAACGGCTTTAGAGCCCAATCTCCAAGGTCCAAAGGCGAAGTGGAGCGCGAAGGGGTTAAGCGCTCCCCGGCGCACGTCCGTTAGGTGAGGGAAGCGGGCTGTGCGAAGAGGCCGCCGCGCCGCCAAACTCGTCGCAGGAGCGACGGTCTTTCTTTTGCCACGCTCAGCCGATTCGACCTACGTTACCGCAAACCCGATGAACCAGTCTTCTCGGGCCCCTCGTTGGGAGAACACTCTGGCCGACGATGAGATTCTGGCGACGTCGGTCACCTAGAAAAATCGGCCGGTGAAACGAACTGTATGCAGTACCACTTACCGTCCTCTTTAAACTCGAAGGCGGCCCACCAGCCCCGGTATCGCCCGGCATTCCGTTCTGCCGCCGGCGGCGAGATCATCGTGGGACGATTCTGCTCCGGGTCGCCCTCGTCCGGTTTGCCCGCCATGACAGAGCCCTGCGCCAGAACACTACGGAGCTTCACCCATCCCCGGACCTTCGGGTCGTCCCACTGCTTGAAGGCGTCTTCGGGGGTGTGAGGTGGCGCATTAAAGAGGTCGGACATCAACTTCCTGAGCGCCGCCCGGTCTCGCCTATTAACCGCCGCACGAAACTTCGCGAAGAAGGCAGGCCAGGCTTTGCGGGCGGCCGCCTCTACCTGCCGCGTCTGAATGTTACTGTTCCTCGCCGCGCCTGAATTGAGAGGCCAGGAAACCACGCATGACGATATCAACAACACGCAGGCAATGAACGTCCATCGAATTCTCATAAGTCAGCCTCCGCCGATTTGAAATGTTCGAGCATTTTATAGTGGCTGTCTGTTGTACTCTCCTTAACCCCAGCGCGCGTGCCCGCAACGCGAAGCTAGAAAATGTGGGTCGTATTCACCTGGCTCGCGTTCCAGCTTGCACTGTCTGGTCAGTTATTCTTCACGTTTGATTTTGACTTGTTGAGCTGTTGCTCGGTGGCATTCAGGATAGTGCCTCCGAGCGTCGGTGGGTCGAGAGCTTCATAGCCGCCTTGAGGCACAAAATGAATGTTGTCAAGTTCCTTCGTAATGACGAATGGCTTGTGCATTCTCT
>JAVHWA010000066.1:0-64557 GCA_032160165.1 Acidobacteriota bacterium | reverse complement strand
ACTGTATGAAGGCGACCAGCGCGCCTATGGTTAACATCGTGTGCTGCGGTGTGTTTCCCATTACCCGCCAGCCGCCATACCAGATGATGACCGCAACGCCGACAGCGCCGATCAGGTCGACCAGTGGAAAGAAGACAGCGTAGTAGAAAATTGTTTCAACGTTCGCGTTGCGGTAGTCATGATTGATGTCGTGAAACTGCCCAAGTACTTTCTTCTCGCCATTGAATATCTGGACGGTTTGCGCACCCGAGATGTGCTCCTGCAGGAATGCATTGATACGGGCTATTCGGATCCTGACGTGGTCATAACCGCGGCGCGCGCCTTTGCGAAACCAGCTCGTCGCCAGCGTAAGCAATGGCACGGTGATCAGCGTGACGAGCGTCAACTGCCAGTCCATGAAGAGCATCATCCCGACTATCGCAAAGATCATTACCAGGTCGCCGAGCAAATCGATGATCCCCGAAGTGAACAACTCGTTAAGCGCGTCGACGTCCGACGTCAACCGCGTCATGATTCGCCCGACGGGATTGCGATCGTAGTAGGCCACTTCCTGGCGCTGAAGCTTCGTATAGAGCTCGCTTCTCAAATCGTACATCACGCGCTGGCCCACGGAGTTGAGCAGCACTTCCTGAACATAGGAGAGGACAAACTGAACCAGCTTTACCCCCAGAAACCCCAGTGCGAGCCACTTCAAACCTGCGAGATAACTCGGATCCGCTTGAGCAGGGAGGATGTACCAGTCGATCGCCCACTTTGTGAACATCGGCTGCATGATGCCCAGCAAATTCAGGAGAAGCGTCAAACCAAGGGCAGGTAGCAACGCGCGGAAGTAAGGCTTGAGATAACGCAGCAGCCTGCGCGCCACCTGCCAGTCGTACGTCTTGCCGATAGCTTCTTCTTCGTGAAATTGTTTGACCGCTGTAGCCATAGGTTCGATAAGTCGGGGACGCTTTGGCCCCTTCTCAGAATTCTTTTCCGCTCATAACGACCAACAGATCCTCTCGCTGCGGCTTATGGACCAGAATGCCAAAACCGCTGAGGACGAAATAGAAATAGTAGTACTGCACTCCGGTAATCAAATAGACCACCAGCCCGAACAGACCAACCGATTCACAGAGAGCGAAGGCCAGTATGAAGGCGCCGCGAATGAGCTCCGGCTTTCGCGTGCCAGTCGCCTCCTTCAAAAGCTTTTGCTTGATGATGAACGAAGCGCCAATATTGACGAGGCCGACTGCGAGCAGGATCCAAAACAGCGCATTGGTGACGCTCGGTTCGCGTTGCAGAAGTCGCGTCACGAAAAAGAGAGCGACCACAGAGGCCAGAAACGCGAGCCACATCAGCCGAAGAGGGCGGTAGGCGGCGTCTACTTCGCTCTCGATATCTCTGCCCTGTGATTCGTCCAGCCCGAGTCGCATAAAAACTCCTGCCCCAATTGAATTAACTGGCGGCCAGCTCCTCTTCCAGGAGTTGCCGTTCATAAAGGTTCGCGTATTCGCCTCTAAGTGCGAGCAGCTGGGCGTGCGTGCCGCGTTCCACGATACGACCTTCGTCGAGCACACAAATCAGGTCTGCGTCGCGCACGGTCGAGATCCGGTGCGAAATGATTATGCTCGTCCGGTCTCGCATTACACCTCGCAACCTTCCAAGGATTTTTTCTTCCGTGTAGGTGTCCACTGACGAAAGCGCATCGTCTAATATTAGGACCTTTGGCTGTCTTAGAACTGCGCGGGCGATAGCGGTGCGCTGCTTTTGCCCGCCCGAGAGCGTGATCCCACGCTCGCCTACCATCACCTCGAAGCCGTCCGGAAACCCGAGGACGTCCTCGGTCAGGCCCGCGATTTCCGCCGCCCACTCGACTTCAGCGCGCTTCGCTTTTTCGACTCCAAACGCAATGTTCTCCGCCAGCGTGTCGCTAAAGAGAAACGTTTCCTGGGGCACATAGCCGATAGCGGCGCGCAGCTGGCTAAGCGGATAATCACCCACTGGAACATCGTCGATCAGCACGCTTTCCTTTGAAACCTCAATCAAGCGCGGAATGATGTTAGCGAGAGTAGACTTCCCGCTGCCCGTCCGTCCCACCAGCGCAATGGTTTGTCCGGCCTCTATAGTGAGATCGATATCGCGCAAGACCGGCTCCTCGTCCGGATGATATCTGAACGTCAAATTTCGCAGTTCGATTCGTCCTTCAATTGGCGGTTGAAGTTTGACGTCCGGGGAATCTGTAATCGTGGGCGCGATTGCCCAAATCGCGTTCATTCGCTTTAGGCTTGCGGTCCCGCGCTGATAGAGATTTACCACATACCCTAAAGCGATAAGGGGCCAGATCAACTTGCCCAGGTACATATTGAATTCCGTGAACTGACCGGGAGTGATCTCGCGACGTACTGCCAGCGTTCCTCCGTACCAAATGATGAGGACGAAGCCCGCGCCGATCAGGAATTGCATCAGCGGTCGCATCACGGCTGATATCCGCACCAGTCCGAGGTTGCGCTCCATATATTGCTGGTTGAGTGATTCAAAGGCGGAGATCTCGGCGTCCTCCTGCGCGTATGCCCGCACCACACGGACTCCGGAAAAACTCTCCTGCGCTCGCGCTGAGATCTGAGCGAAAAAGTCCTGGATCTTTTCGAACCGTGTATGCACCTGCTGACCAAAATACTTCATCGTCAAGGAGACCAGCGGCATTGTGATGAAGAGGAGTAACGTAAGACGGACGCTGATCCTGAGCATCAAAGGCAGAATGATCACTACGACAAAGACGGTTTGCAGGCTGTACATGATCATCGGGCCCGCAAGCTGTCTCACCGCGGCGAGATCATTTGTGGCCCGGGCCATCAAGTCACCGGTCCGGTGATTCTGGAAAAACGAGAGTGGCTGGTCAATCAGATGTCCATAGAAATCGCGACGGAGGTCATATTCGATGTGACGCGACATCCCTATTAGAATTCGCCGCTGTAGATACAGGAAAGTTCCACTTACGAGGCTGACTCCCAGAATAGTGAGGCTGTAGCGCGTGAGTTTTTCCCAGGTAACGCCCTTCAAGAGGTCGTCAACGGCGTGTCCCACAATCAGCGGGATCAAGAGCCCCACCACCACAGACGCGAGTATGCATAGAACTCCCGTAACGAGGGATTTCTTATAAGGGCGAAAGTAGCGAGCGAATTTCCTTAGGTCGTCCATAGGCGAAACAACAGCGACGGCCAAAGAAATCGGAGGCCAACGCCTTCTTAAAATCGCGTGTGACTATCATGCGCGATTTTAAGTTCGGACGCCAGACGAGAAGGGGATTTTGGAGGAAAGGACCAGGAAGGAAGAAGAGGGGAGTAATTCAGTCTACGATGAAGGAGGCAATTCATTGACGCTATTGGTCACCAGTACCGATTGATCGGGCAGAACGGCATCATCGATGGCAAACGGCTCTGGCACAGAAGGCACGTCCTCCTGGCGGGCCTCGAACATATCGTCGGGAGGAACGCAGACGCAATTGCGTCCAGTGCTCTTCGCATTGTAAAGCGCGCGATCGGCCGCCACCACCAGAGTGTCGCGTGAGGATGCATGTTGCGGGAATGTAGCGATTCCAAGAGACGCAGTGATGTGTCCCACGCCGGGCACCTCCAGCTGTTCGATCCGCTGACGCAGTCGTTCCGCCACGATCAGCGCCCCTTCCATGCCAGCCTGAGGTAGGATTACCGCAAACTCTTCACCGCCGTAACGAGCGGCCGTATCCACTCCACGCAGTTCGTCTCGCAGGCCCTCTGCAAGAAGTCGCAGGGCGACATCGCCCGCTTCGTGTCCGAAGGTGTCGTTAACGCGCTTGAAGTTATCGAGGTCAAGCAGGATAAGCGAGAGCGGTACACGCATACGCGTCGCCATGTGCAAATCGCGCTCGAGTTGCATCTCGAAGGAACGTCGATTGAAGCAACCTGTCAACCCGTCGGTAAGCGCTTGCTGCTGCATTTGTGCGAACAGGCGCGCGTGATTCACAGCAACGGTGACCTGGTCTGCCACAGTCCGGAGTAAAAGGATTTCATTCTCTTGCCACACGCGCGTGGCATCGTCCGATCGAACCAGCAGCGCACCCATAAACCGTTTTTGGTAGATGAGCGGCACCGCGGCAAGGGGTCTTATGTTCTGGGAATTTGAATCGACCTCGTTGCGACCGTCGAGTACGTAGTTTTTGTAGCGACCAGCAAGGCGGACGCTGTAAGCATCCAGGTCGGCGAGCAACTCTGCCTCTTCAGCATGGGCGCTTCCGCCGCCGTCGCGGAAGTAGCAGTTCGTCAAAGCCTCCGTACCTGGCTCTGCCTCAATGCGCATTGCGCAGTGCTGCACATTCAAAGCGCTTCCGACTTCGTTGACGGTTGTTTGAAGGACGCTGTCGAGCTCCAATGAATTTCGAATAGCAGTGGCGATGCGATTGATGGCGATTTCGCGCCCGGCCTGCTCTTGAAGCAGGCGAGCGAGCTTGGTGGTAACCGAGACTGTCAATTGCAGCGAGGTGGCTTTCGGCATCGAGGTACGCACGGCGGAGGTGAAGGCGGCCGCTTGCAGGTGGCCTTCGGCGGTCACACGAGCCATCAGGTATTCGAGAGCTGAATAGACTATGTCCGGCTCGAATGTCCAAATGACCTTGTCGCCACCAAGCTCGGAATCTTCTTCGTCCTTGTTATGTACCGAGGCCAGCAGCGCGGAGAATCGAGCGTCAGCAATGACCACGAATCGCTCAACTTCATGCTCGTTGTTCTCACGTTTAAGTAGTACCGGCTCTCGATCCTGATCGTTCGTCCTCAGCGGAAGGTCATGCAGCGCGTCTCCGGAACCGACAAAAAAGAAAGCTTTGTTCGCCGCGCGTCCGACTTCGCGCACGCGGGCGAGATCGCGGAGCGAGCGCTCGGCGCGCATCGGCAGACTCTCGATCACCAGCGCCGCCAGGTTGTTCTCCAACACGACGTCTTCGAAATATCGATGCAGCTGGGCAATAGTCTGCTCCGCACAGCGGACAGAAGTAAGCTGGCGCGAGTGTTGTGTGAGTAACGCCTGATAAAGAGAATGCATTGAGTCGAGCGGCGCGAACTTGGAAGCGGAGGGTGCGCCTAAGCGCGATTAGACTGCTGATGGGCTAGTCAGCAGGACAAACACATTTTGGCATGGAACAATCTTCTTGTCCACACAAAACTGTGAAGAGGGGAAATCAACGCTTCAGGGCATGAAAGCCCGCCTTTATGCTTGTTTGATAAAGGAGGTAAGCGCCGTTGCTGCAACGAGTTTAGCTTCGTCGACGACCTCTATGGCGATGACGCTGACGCGGCGCCCGGCGCGTACCACCCGGGCATCGGCGACGGCGCGGCCGCGGATTGGCCGCAGGAAATGGATGGTGAGGTCGATTGTAGTGGTAGTTTCGCCGGGTTCGAGAGTCGTCATGATCGCGAACGCCGCGGCGGTATCGACCAGCGATGCGACTGCCCCGCCGTGAACGACACCGTTGTTACGCTTCAGGTCGTCCGAGATCTCGAGATGAAGGGTGGCCGTACCGCGCTTAATCTCGCCCAACTGAATTCCCAGGTGCTTTATGTAAGGAATCGTGTCGAAGATTTCGCGGATCCGTCGCTCATCTTCGGCCGAGAGTGCGTCGTCGCTCATGAGCGATATGTCTCACCTGCGTCGGTTGGTTCAACGATCACGGCCGTTCCGTATGCCAGGACTTCCGTAGCCCCTTTGGCAACTTCGGTCGCGTCATAGCGCGCGCCGATGACTGCGTTCGCGCCAAGCTCGGTTGCATGTTGGATCATGATGTCGAATGCATCCGAACGGGTCTGCTCGCACAGTTTTGTCCACGCGGTGATGTTACCGCCGACCATGCTTTGGAACGCTGCCCCGATGTTGACGAATAGGTTGCGCGAGCGAACGACTATGCCGCGGACAATTCCCAGGTTTCTGATGACGCGAAAGCCGGGCAGGTCGAAGGCCGTGGTCACCATGTGATGCGAAACGGAATAGCGGGGCGCACTGATATCGTAAGGCGCGAGCCGATTGGCGGGCTGGTTCTGCATTTATTGTCCCTCGTAGATCGAGCGTCTAGGTTGTAAAGAGGCTGGGTTGATGCCCATCACTCTCATTCTGGTCTTCCGCGTCCTCTGGCGTCCAGCGATAACGTCCGAGATCACAGCGTCCGCGTGCATCAAATTCGATTCCTTCGGCTTCGAGCATCCGTTGCTGCTTGTCAGGCGGCAAGACAAAACGCGCGGTCGAACAAGCGCCTTGCGAATTGATCACACGCTGCCATGGCGTGTTTACTTCCTGCGCTCCGTGCATAACGAAGCCGATGGTGCGCGGTGTGTAGCCTTCACCGAGAATCTCGGCGAGTTGTCCATAGGTCATCACGTGGCCGCTTGGGATTCGACGAACGATCTCATAAACTCGTTCACGGTAACGGGGCGAGTCTTGAGTTACACGATCTGGTTCCGGGTTGGTCGCACGTTTCTTCGGGATTTGTCTCGTAGCTGCCATCGGTTATTGTGCTCGAGCCTACTCTGCTGACACGCGACTGCGCGAATAGAGATCAGCTGGCCGTGATCTCGACATCACCTTCGTTTCGCAGTTGGATGAGCGCCATTCCATCCATGGCCCTCGCCTTGGAAGTATGAAGTACGATCGCCGAGCCGAGTAAGAGCAGAATGCGAGTGACATACACAAGGGTCTTTTTCATCATTAAGTCTCAACCCAATACACAGAAGGTGGTTGTTAATTTAGGTTTTGGCTCGTTAATGTATTCCGTTGTAAGTCTTAGGACGCTCGGTAAAACCCTAACCGAGGCACTTCACGTCGGGTCTCAGCGAATCGCCACAATACGAAACCCGGCGATGCCGTACCCGATAAACACGGGGTAGACGCCGACGTAGTGACGCGCCGAGCGCAGTCTCGCCGCACTGTCGTACCACGAACCACCGCGCAGCACCCGTCGCTCCTGTTCGCCTTCTGACAACCACGCGCTGCCATCATCGGGCGCGCCGGCATAAGTAGCGTGGTACCAATCCTGACACCATTCCTCAACATTACCGTGCATGTCGAACAACCCGAAGGCATTCGGTAACTTCGTCCCAACTGGGTGCGTTCGGTTGTTATTCGCTTTCAACTTATCGTAATTCAAATCGCCGCTCAGCCGCGCATCGCCTGCATTCGCGTCGTACCACGCCATAGAATCAAGGTCGCCCGCATAGTCACCAGTCGTTCCCGCCCGACACGCATATTCCCATTCAGCTTCCGTCGGCAGACGGTAGGTGAAACCATCCTTCTGCGCATTCAACCGCGCAATGAAAGCAATCGCGTCATTCCACGACGCCTGTTCGACCGGCAGATTGTCACCCTTGAAGTTGCTCGGATTATACCCCATCACCGCCTGCCACTGCGCTTGGGTTACTTCATACTTACCCATATAGAAACCATTACCGATCGAAACGCGATGCACAGGCTTTTCGTCCGGTTCCGTTTCTGAACCCATCATAAAACCGCCGGGTGGCACATAAACCAATTCAATCCCGACGCTATTTTTCACTACTGCGCCCGGACGCTTCGTGGCTTCGATCTCTTTGCGCTTAGCCTCAGCGTTCCTGGCCTCTTCTTCTTTTCGCTTCTCTTCCTTCCGCGCGGTTTCTTTCTTAGCTTCGTCTTCCCGTCGATTCGCCTCTTCCTTTCGCTTTGACGCGCCCTCACCGCTCGGCGTGGGGGTGTGACGAACCGTGCGCGCAGGTGAAGTACCCTTCCTCGGCGTCGACTTCGGGGGGTTCGTCTTGGGAGGCGTCGGCCTCTTGTCTGCGCCGACTTGTGAAAAGAGGAGCGCGGAATCGAAAGCAATCAATAGCAGGCAGAGTGCAAATGTTCGCGCGGGTCGCTTCATCACTTTATCTCCTCAATATTTGCCAAAGCCTGATCGTCTTATCTTCGGCGCCCGTCGCGATTGAGCAGTTGGTTATTGGTCTCGCATCTGCGTAAATGATTGATCCATCCGAAATATACTGTAAAATCGAGTTTGAGAGAACGAGGAAGCAGGATGCAAGGTCGAGGCATTGCAGAACAGTTGCTCAACCCGCCGCCGTACAGCGCGCTTGCGCGTGCGCGCGACTTTGGCATTGACTTGACGCTCATCGCCGGCCGCTTAAAGCTCACCCCGGAGGCGCGTCTCGACGATCTGCAACGTTTCATGGACGATCTTGAAGCAGCGCACGCGCCGACCGCATGTGCGAACTCAACGCGCCACCTTTCTGCGGACGGCAATGATTAAGCTAGGACAGACAATCGAGCTGCTTGCCGCGCGCGGAGTTGAATTTGTCATCGTGGGAGGCGTGGCGATGACTTTGCACGGTTCTTCATCTGTTACGTTCGATCTGGACGTTTGCTACGCTCGCTCGAACGAGAATCTACAACGCCTCGTCACCGCTCTCGCCCAACACCAGCCGCGACCGCGCGGGTTGCCTGAAGAGTTGCCCTTCGTCTGGGAGATATCGACACTCCGAAATGGAATGAACTTCACGCTTTCGACCGACCTGGGCGACCTTGACCTGCTCGGTGAAGTCAAAGGCGTCGGAAACTACGAAGAGGCGCGCGAGGCTTCCGTGACGATGCAACTCTACGGCTTCGAGTGCCGTGTCTTCACGCTCGACGCGCTGATTGCGTCCAAGCGCGCCGCCGGGCGTCCGAAAGACTTGCTCGTTCTGCCTGAACTCGAAGCTCTGCGAGAAATATCATGACGTAACTTCCTCCGTTCGATCAGAAGTCTCCGCCATGCATGTCGAGCGTCTTCATGTTGGGCGAGAGCCTGGCGGCTTCGCTGCAGTCAACCTCAGCCCGGCTCAAGCGAGCAAAGGCTACTGAGTTCGCTCAGTAGCCACAACGCGAAAACCATAGGGGTCGTGGCTCCAGCCTCCGAAGCTCCCGATAACAAAACGCTGTGCGGAGCGGAGGAATTGAGCGGCATAGGACCATGAACCACCGCGCAATATACGGTCTTTCTGGGTGCCTCCGCTCAACCATGCGCTTCCGTCGGTGGGTGCCCCATCATAACCAAAATGATACCAATCCTCACACCACTCCCACACATTCCCGTGCATGTCGTACAAGCCCCATGCATTGGGTTGAAAACTTCCAACGGGTGTCGGCTCGCCCCGAAACACTCCCTTCTTTGCTTTGCCATATGGATCCGTACCGTCGAAGTTCGCTTGCTCTGACGACAGTGAGTCTCCGAAGGCAAATACGGTGTTGGTTCCGGCCCTGCAGGCATATTCCCATTCGGCTTCCGTCGGCAGTCTGTAATTGTAGCCATCATCGCGCGCATTCATTCGGCGAATGAACTCCTGTGTGTCATCCCACGAGACGTTTCCCACGGGGAAATTATCACTTTTGAACCTACTTGGATTCGTGCCCATTATGACCGTCCACTGAGCCACCGTGACCTCATACCGCCCCATATAAAAGCCTTCACGGATCGTAACCTGATGGCGCGGCCCTTCGTCCTCGGACCGATGAGCTTCACTGGCGGGAGAGCCCATCATGAAACCGCCTGCGGGCACCCACACCATTTCCATGCCCATCTGATTCCTGGCTATCGTTCCCGCACGTCTCTTTCCTGCTTCTTCTTTTCGTCTGGCTTTTTCCCTCCGGGCTTCATCTTCCTTCCGCTTTGCTTCCTCCTTTATGGCCTCTTCTTTCCGTGCAGCCTCTTCTCTTGCTGCCCTTTCCAGAGCGTCTATCTGGTTGCGCGCTGCATCGACATATATGCCATTTGGATACTTGTTCAAGTAAACGCGTAAGTCCTCGGGGTTCGCCGTGTTCTTGATATTCTCCCAATAGCTACGCTCGGCCGCGGTATCCAGCGCTGCTATCTTGTACTTCGCGATCGCTGCAAACTGGCCGCTTGGATACTTTGTCAAATACGCACGATAATCATCAGGATTACTGCTGTCCTTAACCGAATTCCAGAGCGCAAGCTCAACCGCCGCCGGATTATTTTCGCTGTTGGTGCCCGTCGTCCGCGTCGGAGTTCTACGAACCGTCCGGGCAGGAGGCGTAGTCTTCTTCGATGTTGCCTTGGGCGTGCTTGTTTTCGGCGGCGTCGGCCTCTTGTCTGCTCCGACTTGTGAAAAGACGAGCGCGGAATCAAACGCAATCAATAGCAGGCAGAGTGCTAATGTTGGAGAGCTTATCTTCATCACTTTATCTCCTCAATACTGCCAGAGCCTGATCGTCTTATCTTCAGCGCCGGAGGCGAGGGTGTGCCCGTCGCGGCTGAAGGAAAGGGTGCGGACGACGCGCGTGTGGCCTTTCAGGGTTTGCACTGCCGAGCCGTCGCTTGTGCGTCGCAGTTCGATGTCGCCGTTGTTCCAGCCGATTGCCAGATACTGCCCATCCGGCGTGAAAGCGACGCTGCCCACTTCGGTGGTCGTGGCTCCCTTGGTCTCGCGTATGAAAGTGCCGTCGGGAATACTCCAGAGTTGCGCCTTGCCGTCGCTGGTGCCGAGGGCGAGCGTCTCGCCGTTGGGACTGAACGCGCCGCAAGTGACCTCTGCATGGCGATTGTCAAAGCTGCTCGTCGCGGCGGGATCGTTGATTGAACGGATACGCACCTGACCGCTTGATTGAGAGAAGATAGCTACACGCATCTGGTTCGGATCAATCGTGATGATTAACTCGTCCTTGCCAATCTGCATTTCCTTATCTTGCTGACCGCTCGCCACATTCCAGACACGCACGGTCTTGTCTGCACTCGCCGAAATCAACCTTGAATTATCAGGTGTGAAAGCGACGATGAAGACGTAATCTTTGTGTCCCGCGAGATCGCGCCAATTCCCGTTGCCATCCAAGTTATAAAGTACGACGGTAGCATGACTCGAAACATCCTCTCCTCCAAAAGCAGCAAAGTTTCCAACAGGACTTATGGCAACGCTGCTTGAGGCCATTCCCAGTCCTTGTCCCGCTCTGTGTCCAGCCACCAATTCCATTATGGGTATTATGGATGTATCGTTCTTGTCATCGGTCGAAGCGACTTGTTTCCCGTCGGGACTGAGAGCGATTTTGAATGCATTACGCTGGGTTTGGTAAGGATTTCCAAGCGGCTTGAAGTTCGGCGCTATTGCGCTCGGCGCTGAAGCAGGCGGGGAGGAATTAGTTGTGTCTTTTGTCCTATCCGTCGAAGAATTTGAACTGGACAGTTTGAATGACAGCCAAATGGCTAACGCTGCAACGGCGAGAACTCCAAGCACGATCCAGACTTTACTCCCGCCGCGCTTCTGCTTATCGCCTGCATAATCTACGCCTAGCCTTGAGGCGGACTCGGGCTCGGTTGCTACGAAGTTTGAGCCATCGGCAAGCGCGGGCTTAATGAGTGCCCGTTGCGTGCGTGTAGGGTCGGTCTCAGATTCTCGCTGTGGCCCGCTATGAGGGCGGCGGGGAGAGTGCTCGGTCTTACTGGGCTGAGTGTGAGATGCGCGAAGTCGTTGTTCTTCAGCGCGACGTCCTTCTTCAAGAGCAGCAAGTCGGGCGGCATTTTCCTGTCTTAGTCGCTCCTGTTCGCGTTGTTTCTCCGCTGCCTCGCGGCGCGCATCAAGTTCCCGTCGACGCGCCGCTTCTTCGGTTTGTAGACGTTCGGATTCGACGCGCTGTCGTTCTTCCTCTTCGCGCCGTTGTTGAGATTCGCGGTCCCGTTGCTCCGCTTCCTTCAGCTCACCCGCAAGCGCGCCGGCATCCGCAGGTCGCGCGTCAGGCTCTTTGGCGAGGGCGCGCATCACAACTGCTTCCACGGTTGGCGCGATGTTCACTTCTGTCGGAAGGGGCGTCGGCGTATCGAAGAGCTGTTTTGAGATAACGCCTGTGTGTGTCTCGGCGACAAATGGCGGCGCGCCCGCGAGCATCTCGTAGAGCAGAGCGCCGAGACTGTAAACATCCGAGCGCGCGTCCAGCGCATCACCTCGACACTGTTCGGGCGACATGTAATAACTCGTGCCCGGCTGAAAGCCTTTCTGTGTCAGTGTGCCGCCAGTGGCTGCGTCGCGCAGTTTTGCTATGCCAAAGTCGACTACTTTGACGGTCTCGTGCTCCCGTCCGGCTTCTTCGTCGGGCGGAAGCAGAATTATGTTGTCCGGCTTGATGTCGCGATGGACTATCTCGCGGCGATGCGCCAGACCGATGCCGGCGCAGATGCCGCGCATCAATTGAAGCGCACGCTCCGGCTTAAGCCTGCCTTCTCGTCTCAGCAATTCGCGAAGCGAAACACCGTCGAGCAATTCCATCACGATGTAAGCCGGAGCATCCGCGCCTCGCGCTTCGCCGTAATCGTAAATGGTGACGATATTCGGATGACGTAGCTTCGCCGCGGCTCGCGCTTCACGACGAAAGCGCTGCACCGTCTCCTCTTCGGCGACAAACTCGGCGCGGAGGATCTTCAACGCGACATCGTCACCAACCAGCACGCGTTCGGCACGATAGACTACGCCCATCCCGCCTTTGCCCAGTTGTTCGATCAACTGGTATTTCGAGTCAATGATGTGGCCGAGAAGCGGATCAACGGCTTTAACTGTCTCAGCCATCCCCTCAGCCGATTGACCGGCGGAAGCGATGGAGCCGATCGACAGACCGCAGCTATCGCAGAAGCGAGCGCCTTCTCTTACGGATTGCTGACATCGCGGACAGATCATGTGCCGTTCGAATCTACCTTGTACGTTGGAAAGGTCGATAAGCCAAGGTTGAGTGCGTGGCAAAGCTCCCTGAGTTTGAAAGCACAAAGCCGGTCGTTACGGCGCCACATCTTAGCGGAGATTAAGAGGACGCACCAGAAACTTTATGAGCGGCCGACAGAGCGTGTGGGTAGAGTGCGGGCGACGGTTGTTTTCCGATCCGTGAATTCGTGCGAAATCGGACGAGCAAAGCTTCGTGTCGTTGGTGTGATTCGTGGATCGGTCGCTTGAGGTTTCAAATCGCTTTACTGACCCTGGAAGGAAAATAACCAACGGCGTAGGCGACAGCTATGCATGCGGGGGGTGGCACTAATCAAAAGTCCGCAACACAGCGCGCGCGGGAGCGCCATCCCTAAGTCCACCCGCAATCCTCAAAGGTAAGCAGATAAGTTCATACTCACCGGCGGAGATTTCGCTCAGGTTCAGCCCCTCCACAATCACCACTCCGTTCGAGAGTAGGATCTTATGAGTCTCGTGATGCTCGGATTGAAATTGTTCGACCGACAGATAGTCTACGCCTACAAGCCTGACGCCGGCTTCGACAAGCGCACGGGCCGCATCAGGCGTTAGGTAGGTGAAGTCTTTGCGAAAGCCGACGGAGTCGCGCCAGAACCCCGAGTTGCGTGTCTTGAAGAGAATCCGCATCACGCCGTCTAAATTTAGAGCGGCGAGGTGACCAGCATCGATAGCGCCCACTTCGTCGGCTATTCGCACCACTCGCGACGGGCCGATCAGCACATCGAGTGCTACGGTATCGGCTCCCGGCGCGCCTTCGATAAAATGGGCCGGAGCGTCGATATGCGTTGCGGTATGAGCGCCGAAGTGAAGCAAAGACACGTTGGCAGCATCGCCCTTTGCCATCGCCGCCCACTGTGTGATCTCAATGCCCGGATCACCGGGGTAAGTCGGGGTCGCGGCTGAAATCGGGACACTGATATCGAGTAGACGCATGGGGTAATCGTAATTGGTAAATGGTGAATGGTAAATGGTGAATAGGGAATTGAACCATTTGTTCATTGATTCATTGATCGAATGTTCCTGGAAAGTAAGCGCGTCGGTGGTCGAAATAATGAAGCAATGACTAAATGAATCATTGACTAAATTTCCACCTACATGATTTACGATTTGGGCGGACTTCGTGTAGCTTGATGTCATCGACGCCTATACAAACCTACATGAGCGAAACGAAAGCAAATTTACCGCGGATCGCAGCCTCCAGTTATCTAAATAGTGTTCCACTGATTTGGAGTTTCCTGCGAGGAACGAAGCGGCACGATGTTCAACTCATAATGGATACGGCTCCGGCGGTCTGCGCGGATATGCTGGCGCGCGGCGATGTTGAAGCGGCGCTTGTGCCCGTTATCGAATATCAGAGAATCCCTAAGCTCGTGATAGTGCCTGGAGTTTGCGTCGGGTCGCGTGCCAAAGTGAGAAGCGTTGTTTTGGTTTTGCGCGAAGGGCTCGATGATCTCAGGGAGGTTCGCAGGGTCGCCCTGGACAGTTCCTCGCGTACTTCGGTTGCCCTCGTCCAAATCATATTCCGCGAGTTTCTTGGTTTCGAACCGGAATGGACGATTGTTGCGCCGGACGTCGCCGCGATGCTCAAGGCCAATGATGCGGCATTGGTCATAGGCGATCCCAGCATGACTTTTCTCCGCGACAATGTGGTTGTTTACGACTTGGCGCAACTCTGGAGGGAGCATACTGGACTTGGGTTTGTCTTCGCCATGTGGATGGCGCGTGACGGCCACACCGGGCAGATCGAGGGGATTGACTTCGTGGGCGCTCGCGACGAAGGCGTGCAGCACGCTGAAGCGATTGCAGAACACTACCAGAACGTGGTTGGATTCTCATGCGACGAAATCCAAGCATATCTAAGGGACAACATCGCTTATGAACTGGACGACGAGATGCTGGAAGGCCTTGACCTTTTTTACAGGCTCGCTCACAAGCATGGGCTCATGCCGGAGGTTCAGCCCCTTAGATTTATCGCGGCGTAAGCCCAGCGGAAAATGTGAGTCCAAGCGCAACGGTGAATGGATGCTCCTGGCGAACACGCGTATAGACTCAACCTTTGGGTTGCAGTGTTAGGTTACAACGCAAGCTGAAGCTTGTACTCTATAAGCCTGTGAGCGCGCAGATCTCCCGCAGCTTCGCGGCCGCCATTGTCCATTCGCTAAGGCGAATTGCGTGGCCCTGGCTTATAATGGACGAGCCTATTGATGAGTAGCTGGTCTATGAACATCGACATCCAACCAATTCTTGATCGAACTCTTGAAGGCGAACGCTTGACCGTGGAGGATTGTACGGCGCTCCTGGAATCCAACGACTTCGTTCGTATCGGACTGGCGGCGGACGAGGTTCGCAAGCGGCGTCACCCTGACGGTGTCGTCACTTACATCATCGACCGCAATATTAACTACACGAACGTCTGCAACGTCGTCTGCACTTTTTGTGCGTTCTATCGCCGGCCGGGACATGCCGAAACATACGTTCGCACGCTGGACGAAATCTACCAGAAGATAGACGAGACCATTGCCCTTGGCGGAACCGGCGTCTTGATGCAGGGCGGTCTGCATCCGGACTTTGGAATCGAGTGGTACGAAGATCTGGTGCGAACCCTTCATGCCAAATACCCTGACTTTCAGCTCCATTGCTTTTCGCCGCCCGAGATACACAATATTCATCTGATCTCCGGCCTGGATTACGAAACGATTATGTCGCGCCTGAAAGAGGCTGGGCTTTACAGTCTGCCTGGTGGCGGCGGTGAGATTCTGGATGACGAAGTACGAAAGCGGGTCTCAACAAAATGCACGACGGACGAATGGCTTGGTGTGATGCGAGCAGTCCATCGCGTCGGCTTGCGCTCGACAGCGACGATGATGTTCGGTATCGGCGACAGCGTCGTGCATCGCGTTCGTCACCTGCAACGGATTCGTGATCTGCAGGACGAGACCGGAGGCTTTACGGCTTTCATTCCCTGGACGTTTCAACGCGAGAATACAGCACTCGGTCGTCGCATCAAGGAGGAACAGACCGGGATCGATTACATAAAGATGCTCGCGGTCTCGCGCCTCTTCCTCGACAACATTGACCATATTCAATCTTCATGGCTGACCCAGGGCCTGAAGCTGGGGCAGGTTGCACTCCGCTTCGGCGCCGATGATATGGGTTCGATAATGATCGAAGAAAACGTCGTTTCGGCTGCAGGCGCACACAATTGCGCCGACGAGCGTATGCTTCGATATCTGATCCGTGAAGCCGGGTTCGAGCCGCAGCAACGCGACATACTCTATCGACATATTGACCGCAAACAACCGAATGGCATTGACGAGAGCGAATCAGCCACGCTGGGCGAATTGTCGGTGGCCATCGCGGACTGACCACCAAACCACGGTTCACCACTCCCAAGGCAACCCCCCATCATCCGGGACGTTGCAGATACCAGATCACTCCATCGAAAACAAATTCCGAATGATCGCGGTTGTCGAAGAATGGTCTTATGTTTTCGCTTAGCCAGCTGCGAACGGCATCCAGATCCTGATCTCCGTACTCGACGACGGCGATGACGTTGCTGTGCGTTAACAGGTAATCGACCAGCTGCGTCAGCGAGAGACGCCAGTCGTAAGCAAAGCGATCGTGCCTCAACAGCTTAAAGCCTGAGTTTCCGGAGTCATCATCGCTAAAGCTTAGTTCGGTTCTCCACGGCGGAGGAAATCTCTTTGGGTAGTTTGGACGAAACCAAACCTCAAAGCCCTCATTCTCTTTCATGCGGCCAACGAAATAGCTGTCATAAACAACCAGACTCCCGCCCGGGCGCAGCACCCTTCGCGCCTCTTCCAGAAAGACATCGCGATCGAGCCAATGAAAAGCCTGGGAAAGAGTCATTAGATCGAAACCGGCGCTGGTAACCGGCAGGCTATGAGCGCTGGCCACAACATAGTCGATCGCGTCGTTTCTCGTGGCCAGCGAAATCATCTCCATCGCCGAATCAACCCCTATGACTCTCTTTGCGATCGCGCTGAGCGCAACGGTCGAGAGACCCGTGCCGCAACCCACGTCGAGGGCCCGCGCGACGGGTTCGTCGAGCGCGAGAAAAGTCTTGATCCGATCGATCATCGCTGGGTGAAAGAATGGACGAGCGCTGGAATAGCGCCCGGCGGCGGACTTCGAGTCAAAGAAGTTCATCGATGTCGATTGTCAGTATGTTAGTAAAGGTGTCTGTCGGAGGAATTTTGAATCCGCAGCCTCGCGCAGGATGAAGTGGGCGACATCGGCTCTTGAAATTTTTCCTGCTTTAACGCCCGAGAGGTCAGTCGAAGCGCGGTACTTGCCGGTCAGTGGTCCGTCAGTGAGAAAACCCGGACGGACGATCGTCCAGTCGAGTCCGGACTGACGAACGATAGCTTCCTGTCTGTTCTTGTCTTCGTAAATGGTTTTGACAAACAGCGGTGTGAATATCCTGTCGTAGAGAAAACCACCATGGCCTTTGCTATCACCAGCACCAATCCCCGTGACCGTGATCAACCGCTTACACCCTGAGCTGTTCATCGCTTCGACCACACCCTCGGCGCCCTTGGAAAACACCGAGACCGGCTTGCGGGTGACTTTTACTCCTATCGTTAGGCAAACGACGTCCTGTCCGACCACTGCTTTCTCAATGCTTGCCTTGTCGAGGATGTCGCCCTTGAGGACTGTGAGTTTCTGGTGGCTCAACTCAAAGGTTGAGGGATTTCGAAGGAGTGCTGTGACTTCGTGTTCGGCGTCAAGAGCGTGGCGCACCAATTCGAGCCCGATCCCGCGTGATGCTCCGACGATGAGAAGTTTCATAGTCCACCATCCTCTCGCTCTATAGTTGTGTGCGACTGAACTCAATGACCGGATGCCGGCGGCTTGTACTCCAATCCAAAATGTTTCAGGTATTCTGCGAGCGGCATCAGTCCCACAGCGGAGCGCCTTTCATCGACATGTTCTTCATCTTCTATCGGTGACAACACCAGCTTACCGCCAGTGTCGGGGCCGGAATGAAGTTGAGTTCCATAAAGCTGCGGCTTGCCTTGGCGAACCAAGACCCGGTCCTCGAGCATGGCCGCGTCGGCCGGTCGCGCTTCGCCGCTCTTCGCGGCCACTTTGAGCATCGGCAAATACTTCTGTTGGCGAGCGAAATCGCTGTGTTGAAGGATGAGGAATGCGGCCTTGGCAGCTTCTTCGCCGACCAGACTTTTGCCCGGCCAACCGTGTCCTTTTATTATCTCTTCCAACCTGGCCATGTTCCGCGAGTCAATCTCGTCCTGCTTTCTAACTATATCAGGGTAGCGCGACGATGGGATGGCGGTCCCCGCCCTGGACATGCTCATCATCTCATCCTCAATAAGTTGCCGATAACGTTGATCATCCTTCTCCATGCGAAGCAACTCGCGCTGCAGGGGCTTGTTCAAGGCCGCGCGACGATGAGGGGTTTGAGCGACGGCTGGCATCATGACGAACGTACTGAAGATGACAACACTAAGAATTTGCCATTGAAGTTTCATAGGAAATTCCCAACCCTGGACCGGACCGGCGTCAAAGCTTTCCCGCTCAGCCCGAAGCCATCACATCAACAGAGTATCGACGCGATGAGCGTGGACCATTTCCTCACATGGCGACCAGGCGAAAATGGTGAAGCGACCATCCTGCGAGGCGACCAGCGCCAGAGCATCGCGCTGATCGTGTATGAACTGCGCCGCTGAGAGATGCCTGGTTCCTCCGGTCTGCACCGGATGCAGCACGACCGCGCTGTCCCCGACAATCGGTTCTGTGGCAACGATACGCTCGACAGGCGCGCTGCCGTCCGGTCGCCGTATCTTCGCGCCGAAGGCGAGCACTTCGTATTGATCACTGATTATTGTGGCTCCGTCGACGGCAGTCAGTCCGGCCACCGTGTCGACGGCGCGGCGGACCGCCGCATCCCGGCTGCCCGCTTGACGTTCATTGGCTTCCTGCCGGATAAGGTCCGCCAGGGCCGAGAACTGGGGAGTAATCGAGTAGAGGACCGGCTGTACGATGGAGTCTCGCCACTTCGAATCCCCGGCCGGCACAACCAGTAACGATCCTCCATGCTTGTGTGCGCGCATCGACGCCGCCAGTTGCACAAGTATGTTCATCGAGTGGTCCCATTCGGAGGGCGAGGTGAAAGCCAACAGGGAAGTGATGAGCCCCGGACAATCCGGTACGCTCGCGCCCTCTTCATCGACAATCTTGATTTGCTCGCCCTTGAGTACCGCCACGTTGGCGAACTTTCCGATTCCTGCCTGTCGCCGATGTTTGATGACGAGCAAGCCAGGTTCTATTACCTCCAGTACAAAACAGAAATTCGGTACTGTTCGGGTCGCTCCCCAGACATGCAGATCGCCGGCGCCCCAGGAGACAACGTCCTCGCGGGAACCCGAAGACTTCTCGGACCAAACGCCCAGGTGTATGCCCGGCCGCTCGACCGCAGGCGCAAGCTTTGTCAGAACGCCCGGAGTCAAAGGAAGAGGCCGTTCGAAGATCATAGGCTGGCTGACCTGGGCCGGCGAAACAAAAGCCAGCGAGATCTGTGGCGATTGACCCTCTTCGCGACGCAGGCTCGCCCAGAATGTAGCGTCGATGATAGCTTCGATCGTCGAGGCCGTGGGTTCCGGTGCAAGCTCTTGTTCACCACGCGCCCTCGCGGCCGCGAGATGGCGAGCAAAATGCGCTTCTGCGGTAGTCGCGACTGCCCGCGCCGCGATGTATGTTGGTTCGTGATTCATCATCGTGAGCATTTCTTTTAACACGCGACGGAGAGGATGTGAAACGGGATCAGTGCCGGTTGAGCATTGAATCATTTGAACATTGTTTCATTGAGCCATTTGTTGCTCGGGGAACAATGGGGTCGGTGACCTGAACGATGAATCAATGGCTAAATGAATCAATGATCAAATTCCTACAATTTCTATTCGTTTAATTTTCTAATGAACGGTGGTAAAGTGGCTGCCTGACGCCAAGCGTTCGACGAGCTTTCGACTTCCCGCCGCAGTTCACGGCCAAGCGGCGAATATCCAGGCGTTTTCCCAACTGACAATTCAGTCACCTATGCCCCAGGAAATCAAACATCACAGCCAGATTCTCGATGCCATCAGAAACGTCGATATCATCTCGGAATTAGTAGAGAGGGATAACGGCCATTTCAAATATGAGCTCGATCTCGAAGTGATCGCCTATGGCCGGAATTACACGGGAAAGAAGGTCGGTCCGTACGCGCGCCTGCTGGTTTACACGCCGGGAGAACAGGTCATCACTCAGGGTGATTGGGGCGGCAACACGCTATTCATCCTGGTTGACGGCAAGCTCGACGTCTATGTGACGGACGATGGCGGCACGACTCGAAAGGTCGCCGAGCTTCCGCCGGGAACAAGCTTTGGCGAACGTTCGGTGCTTGCGGGGCAGCCACGGAATGCCACCGTCAGCGTTCCGCCCAATGCTGAGGCCAGGGTGATCGAGATCCAGCGTCCGGCCCTGAGACTGCTTCGGAAACTCAAAAAGTTTGGACACATGCTTGATGTGGCTTATCGCAAGTATGGACTTGACCATACGTTGCTCGAGGTCGATCAGGCGACGAACAAGGCTTTTAGTGAGGACCTCCTGAAGCAATTGGGCGACGCCGCCCGATTCACAGTCTACGGTAAGAATCACATCGTCTTTCAGGAAGGCGATCCAATCAACAGATTGGTCTTTATCAAGAACGGTTGGGCCCGGCGCACGCGGGGACTGGCTGCAAATCCCACGCAGGCCGACATGGTGATGGAGCTCGGCAAAGATGTGGGCATTGATTTCCTGGGTGCTGGAAATTGCCTCGGGCTCGAAGCACTTTCGACGGACGATAAGAGCGCATGGGCTTACACGGCTACCATCATGGCGCGGACCGAAGTTTTGGAAGTGGCGATCTCGCGCCTGCGCGCCAATCCTGCGCTTAGAGATCTGGTGCTAAAACATATCGGGGCCTTCTCAAAGGTCGACGAGCAGCCGCCCAAGCCGCCGAAGGACAAGCGTGTCATAGTCGCCGAAGGCCGCGAGATCACAACCGGCATCGTCGACGCCACTAACCTGCTGGTGATGGATATGGACCTGTGCATACGATGCGGCAACTGCTCGCTCGCATGTCACAAGGTCCACGGACAATCGCGACTGCTTCGCCGCGGCATACACATTTCGCGACCAGTCAAACCACAAAGCCAGTCCATTCAACATGTCCTCGCGCCTTCCGTCTGCTTGCACTGTCAGGATCCGGAATGTCTCACGGGTTGTCCCACCGGTGCCATCGGACGTTTCTCTGAAGGTCAGATCGATATCAATCCAAAGACATGCATCGGATGCGGCGACTGTGCGACTCAGTGTCCATACAACGCGATTACTATGGTCCCGCGAAAAGCCGCAACCCCTCCCGCAGCTAATCTCGGACAAACGCTCAAAGGTTGGTTCAGTCTTGCACCGGCAAAGCTGCCTGAGGCCGTCACGGATACAGAAAACCTGCTCGCGGTAAAGTGCAACCTATGCGAGAACACGCCGATGAATCCGAAGGGTGCGAAAAAGGCTGCCTACTCCTGTCAGGAGAATTGTCCGACGGGCGCTCTCGTCCGCGTAAATCCAAGGGAGTATTTCAGCGAAGCGAAAAACGCAATCGGGATCGTCTTTCAGGACCAGACGCACGCCATCGGACGCAATATTCACAAGCGAGATATTCAGGCGAGGCTTTGGCACATCGGAGGAATACTGGCCACGATCGCGATTACGTTCGCGACGATCTGGGCCGCCCGTCGATATACCCTGGATGGCCATCTGGCGGGCACCTGGTTGACCATGCGTTGGATCACCGGACTGGTCGGACTCGGCGGCATTGCGGCGGTAATGACCTATCCGGCGCGAAAGCAAGTCTACCGACGACGAGCCGGTCCATTGCGTTATTGGATGCTGATGCATGTCTATTTTGGTCTGATCGCCGGGATCGTGCTGCTTCTCCACGGAGGCCGCGATTCGGGAGGATTGCTGACGTCGCTATTGATGGTCTCTTTTGATCTGGTAATCCTCTCCGGATTGTTCGGCATCGTCTGCTACATTCTGGTCCCGCGAATCATGACCAGTATTGAAGGCGACCCACTGCTGATCGAGGATCTGAGAGACCGGCGCGACGAGTTGCGAGAGACGCTGGCTCAGATCGATCTCAGCAATGCGGAGTTGCGCGACATCCTGAAACGAAAGATACGCAGGCGATTTCTTTCGTTCAGATACCTTATGAGGCAGTACACGCGCAGAGAAGATCTGACCACTATGTTGGCGGACGCCCGTGAAGAGTTTAAGGAGGATGCTGAACGGCTTCCGGATCCGCAGGCGCGCCTGGTCTTGATGGATGTGGTTGAAGCGACGGCCACTCTGCGACGAGTCGATGCGCTGATCTACCTGCACCAGTTGCTCAAGTTATGGCTGGCGCCGCACGTTGTGTCGACGTCACTCATGCTGGCGCTGATGGTCGTCCACATCGTGCAAGCGATTTTCTTTACGGTGAAGTGAAGAGCAGGAAACAGAACTCCGGACTCAGGAGAAGCGTTTTTGACAATTCTGAGTTCTGAATCCTGAATCCTGAGTCCTCGGCCCTGACTCCTTCGATATGGCCTTAACGCTTCGAGACAGCACGTTCATCATCACGCGCGAGGACCGCGCTGAAGATGCCAAAACACTTGTCACCGAAGGACTGCGCATCGGTCGGCAGCCAGAGTGTGACATCTCGCTCAATCACCCAACGGTCTCGCGACTTCACGCCGGCATCAATGAAGTCGGGGGACGTTTTTATGTCCTTAACCTAAGCGGCTCAAACGCCACCACCCTCAATGGCCGAGTGATACCATTCGACGCGGCCGACGCCCTGGCGAACGGCGATGTCATTCAAATCGGACCATTCTTTTTGCAGATTGAGCTGGCCGGCGAGAGGACCCTCAAGATCCGCGTGTCTCACCAGTTCGCGCTTAACGTCGGTGAGATGGAAGCGCGGCAGGAGAAGCTGGAGGCTGACGAAAAGCAACGAGCAGAGGACGCCCGGGTGGCTGCTTCATCAGAAATCGCCGGCGCGCTAAAAGTATTTTGGGACAAGCGAACACGCGAGAAAGCGGGTCGCCAATCGCCACTGCACCCGCACAATCCTCCCAGACTTGGCAAAGCGAGATTTAACTGGACCCCTACACGCGACCTGGTTCGGCCGTGGCCATTTTCGATTTTCATTTGGGCGGTGATTATCATCGGCGCGCTGTCGGCGGTCGCGGCCTTCAAATATAAGAACGCGTTCGCACCCGAAGTCATATCGGTACCGCACACGCGAACCTCCCTCCTGCTGACGCCTGCGATAGCTAACCAGCCAAACAGCAACTCGTGCACGACCTGTCATGCCGTGGGCGTGAGCGCTAATCGCGCTCGCATGGAAGCGAATTGCGCGGAATGCCACCGGACGGAAAGCTTCATCGCGACCACGACGCGTGCTCATCGCGATGCGGGCATCACCTGCACCGTTTGTCACACGGAGCATCGCGGGGCCGACTTTAAACCTATGAGCGCCGCCCTCGACGCATGCACCAGTTGTCATACCGATTCGAACAGGAAACTCTATAACGGAAAGAGCGTTCATACTCCGCATGGAGGGACGCTTGGCTATCCGGTAGTAGGAGGCCAATGGGTCTGGAAGGGACTGGACGACGAGGAGCTTGCCCTCAAGCCCGAAATCGCCAGGCTGCGTCGTCCGTCTGACACAGAACAACAGTGGCGAAACAAGCAGTTTCACGCGTTGCATATTTATCGCGTAAGAACGGTTGCGAGCATTGAGGGAATCAAGGAAGAGGACACAGGAAACGGGATGAAGGTGATCTCGTGTTCGAGCTGCCATCGGTCGTCTGTACCGATTGACCGCGTCACTCCGCGAACGAAGTGTTTGATATGTCACAATGCGCAGATCTTCGAACCCAGGCCACGTGAAGTCAGGGCAAGATCCCTGATCAGTTGCACATCGTGTCACATCCAGCACATAAGAGATAAGAATTGGCGGCCAGCGCTCTTCGCCGATGCGCCCATCCCGACGGCATGGCACGAGAGTGTGACGGCGAAATAAGTTCAACGTTCAAGGTTCAACGTTCAACGTTGAAACCAACCTTGAATCTTGAACATTGAACGTCGGTTTGAGATGAAAAAGTCACAGCTTCTAATAATCATCGCCCTGCTGCTCTTATTGCTGGCGATAAACCAGACGACGTCTGACGATTCCTTCCTTAAGGGCATCTTCGGCGGCCTGCCGTGGTACGGCTGGATTGGAATGAGTCTATTCCTGGTGCTTATTGGGATCAGCTTCGCCGTTCGCGACGCATGGCGGGCCCGGCGTCTGTTGGTTGAACGACTTGAATCGCGCGGCGATCGGAACGCGCAAAACATACAGCTCTCGGCTGAACTGTTGACGAAATACGATCCGGATGGACCCGATTATCCTCACCCGGTCATAGTCACCGAACGTTGCATCGGTTGCCATGCCTGTGTCGATGCCTGCCCCCACGACGTGCTGGCAATTGTGGACAATGTGGCCGTGCCCGTCGCTCGCGATCAATGCGCGGAAGACACCGCCTGCCAGGTCGAGTGTCCGGTTAATCCAAAAGCGTGCATCGTCGTCAATACAACGAAGATCATACGGCCGCGCCCGGTGCCTGTTCGCAACGAGCGGTTCATGACCAACGTACCGGGGTGCTACATCATTGGTGACGTCTCGGGCACTCCGCTGATAAAGAACGCGGCCAACGAAGGCGCTGATGTCATCAAGTACATCGCTGAAGAACTGAAGACAGCGGTGCCGGAACCGAAAGCGGAATACGATGTAGCCATCATCGGAATCGGCCCGGCCGGCCTCTCTGCCGCCGTCCTCGCGCGTCAACATAACCTTCGATATGTTGGCCTTGAACAGGACAAAATCCTTGCCACCATTGATGCCTATCCGAAAAACAAGTACGTCTTCTTTAAGCCCGAGACGATGGAGTCGCGCGGCGGTATCGAGGTTGCGGGGGCGGGCGAGCAACGCGAGGCGATCCTGGATTCGTGGATCGGAACCATGATGAAGACGGGAGTGACTATTAACGAGACGGAGAGTTGCAAAGCGGCCAAGCGCGCGGACGATGGCGACTATTTTACGATTCGAACTGAGAAAGGCTTGCAGCGCGAGCAGGTAAGCTATCGCGCCCGCCGTATAATACTTGCCATAGGTAACCGGGGCACGCCGATGAAATTGGGAGTTTCCGGCGAGGATATGAAGATCGCGAGCAACGGACATTCTGAAGACAAGGTCATGTATAAGCTGACCAACCCCGAAGAGTTTAAGCGCCGGAAGGTCATTATTGTGGGCGGCGGAAACTCCGCCGTAGAGGCCGCTGTCGACCTGGTCGCCCGCCGCGACGGCGACCAGATAGCTTTTCGTCCCCCCGAAGAGATTAATGACGTAACGCTCGTCGTGCGCAGCGATTTCAAGAACGATCTGAAATTCGGAAACAAGCTTCAAGTGTATTACTGCATAGACGAAGCAAGGATCAAGGTCTATTTCGGCGCGGCCATCAAGGAGATTGCTGATGGAGAGGTCGTGCTGATGAACGCGAGGACGAAGGAAGAGAAGGCGAGAATTCCCAACGACTACATCTTTGCGTTGATTGGTGGAGATAGGCCGACGAAGTTTCTGGAGTCGATTGGGATTGAGATTCCGAGGGGCTAGAAGTTTCAGGACTCAGGACTCAGGACTCAGGATCGAGCTGCTATCGAACCCGCGGGATACCGCTAAGAGTACAACCACAGAGGTCACAGAGAAATCAAATCCGAAATGTCGGAACCAAAGTACTATACCCGCCAATCGGAAACTCAAAACTCGAAACTCCGAACTCTTCACGGCTCATTCCCAAGGTCAGGAACCGGACGTCCCATCGATTGATAGATCTCTACTATCTGATCCTGCTTGGCGCGGGCCTCAGCATTGTTCGAATCCAGCCGAAGCGCTTTACGAAAATCACGCAGCGCGAATTTGTAGAGAGTCGGTTGCCCTGCGTTGTAGAAAACGTTACCGCGCTCGACATACGCGGCCGCAGCCGCGGTCTTGTCAGCCGGCGAAGCACCGGAGGCCTTCGCCTTGGCTTCAGCCTGTTCGATTTTCTTGTCGAGCGCAGAAGTGTCAGGTCCCCCTGATGGTGCGCCTGCAGGTGGCGGCCCGCCGTGAGCTACGGAGACCGGAGGTCCCTCGGCCACTGGAGCAGTGGCCTGCGACGGTTGTCGCGTAGTCTGCTGCGATTGCGTCGTCTTAGTGGAGTTGGTTTGATCGGACGAGCCACAAGCTGATGAAAGAAAAGCGGCGGCTAGAATGAGGGCAAGAAGTGATGATCGCATGCGTTATTTATCCCTAAGGAGTGTTTAGGCTACTACGGCGCACCAGGAACGGGGCCCCTGCTGCGCCGCGGTCAGGACATCGGATAATTCTATCGGACTAATTTGAATGGCAGTCAACACAGGTCTGCGGCGCCTTGGACGCAGGATTGCGTTTCTTGACTGCATCGTGGCACGAGTTACAGTTGAGATGATACGCCGTCTCATTATCCAGCTTCCCTGAGGGCGGCCGCTTTAAGGCCTCGGGATAGGTTACGCTCTTCGGTGGATAATCGTCGGTCTCTTCCTCTGAAGCCTGCAGGTGACAGGCCCGACAGGTCTTTACCACTTCCTTCGAGGTCTCTAACTCCTTCGCGGTAAGCGCGGCCTTCCGCTCGAACTTCTTCAGATACTCTTGTCCGGCAGGAGCAGAGGGTTGGTCCGTGTGATGGCAGTCAACGCAAGCCGGTGTGGTGGTGCCACTAAGACTATAGGTTGCGACCGTGCTGTGCTTAACGTGATCAAAAGCGGCTTCCGGTTTCAGTGGGCCTGAATTGGGCTTGGCTTTCTCGCTGTCCTTCGCGAGGATGATGGTCTTGTCCGGCAATGTGGCGCTCGCGTCGGGAAGGAAGGTCCCACCCATTTCGGCATGCTTCCAGGTAACCTGTCCTGACGCGGCAGGGGCAGCCGCGGGCGCCGTGGCGGGTGCGGCGTTGGTGTTCGCCGTGGCGTTCACATTCGCTTTCGCGTTTGAGTTTTGAGTCAAACCCGCGGGGGCTGTAGTGCACGCGAAAAGAACGGCGAGATAGCCAAGCGCGACAGCCAGCAGGACGATTAGTTTTAGTCTCATGATTGCTCTCTTTGCAGCTCGATGACACGAGCGATCAACGACCTGAGTGCCGTAGGGGAGGTAACCGGTGAATGCGAACAAAGGACGACGAGCTCAACATCCGAGCACGTTCCAGCGTAAATCCGCCCCGAATATAGATAGCCCCGGCTCGCTTGTCAAACTTTTCGATCTCTTCAGGTACTCGGGTCCTATTGCGGAGCTTTGCGTGGCATTTTGTGGTCCATCATCGCCGTCTTATAAACAAATGCGGCCATGATAACGGCATTCTGCTTCATGTCATCGGCCTGAATTCGATCGAAGACGTCCTGGTTCGAATGGTGCGTGCGCGTTTCGTACTCGATAGAGTCCTGGATGAATTGAAATCCGGGTAGTCCTACGGCGTCGAACGAAAGATGGTCCGTGCCGCCGGTGTTCGAGATGGAGAGCGTGGAAGCGTTCATATCCCTAAACGGAGCGAGCCATTGCCTAAAGAGCGAGCGCACGCCCTCGTTACCCTGCATGTACACTCCCCTGATTCGCCCCGTCCCGTTGTCCAGGTTGAAATAGGCACTGAACTTTTCGTAGTCAGGCTTAGTGGTAAGCTTCGAGCGCACGCCCTGGTTATTCATGGCTCGAAAGTCCTCTATCGTTCCGTTGCCGAGCGTTCCGAAGTGTTGCATGACGTAATAGCGCGAGCCCAGAAGTCCTTCTTCTTCGCCGCTCCACAGCCCGACACGAATTGTTCGACGCGGCTGAAGCTTCAGTTTCTGCAGAATTCTGACGGCTTCCATCGCGGTCGCAACGCCGGCCCCGTTGTCCGTAGCACCGGTCCCGGCGTGCCACGAATCCATGTGGCCGCCCAGCATAACTATCTCGTCTTTCAAGTCTGTACCCGGGATCTCTGCGATAGTGTTGTAGGACATCATGTCTTTGTCCTGATACTCAACCGTAAGATTCACTGTCATCCTCACGGGCTCGCCCGCCTGAATCATTCGAACAACGCGGTTATAGTGTTCGGCGGCGACTACGATCTGCGGGACTATTCGGGGCGCGTCCTTGTCCCAAGGCGAAAACCGTCTCGGAGGCGTCGTGCCTGGGGCGGGCGGCGCCGTCGGTGGTTCGACGAAAGGCTGAGCGACAGTTGCCGATTGTACGAAGATCGTTCCGCCGTCGCCTCGGCGGCTGGGGTCAATCAAAAGCGCAGCCCCTTCGTCGACAAAGAACTGTTGCTTCTTTGCCTGGAATCTCGCTTCTTCACGTTGCTGCGCGGTGACTTCAAAAGGCCGCCGCGGAATGCTTCCTGGGTCCGGCGCATCCGCCAACCTCAGCAAGTCCTTTTCATCGCGGCGTGTTCCCAGCGCTTCGAAGTGAGCTTTGACTTCCGGGGGAGCAGCTGTCAGCACGTTGGCGCCTTTCAACTTTCCCTTGTACTTTTCCAACCCCGATTCGTCTTTGGCATCCAGGTACACCACGTTGGCGGTGAGGGTACCCTTAAGACCCGGCGACCACGCTTTCGGATAGGCGATGAGAGGAATGGCCTGGGGAGTTGAGACCTGAACGTAAAATTTCTTTAGAGTCCAACCCCGCCCAAAGGGACCCCACGATTCGAGGTGAGCGTTTTGAAGTCCCCACGCCGTCAGCTTATCTCGCGTCCACTCGTTCGCGCGTCTCATGTTTGGCGAGCCTGTCAGGCGCGGTCCGATAACGTCGGCGAGATAGCTCAGCGTCTCCATCACCTGCGACTGATTCATCCCTTCGTCTTTTATCCGTTCGATTGGATCGTTGGGATCTCTGGGCGGCTGTGGATTCGCCTGCTGCGCGAGTACGAGAGGAGTCGGAAGTAAGAGAGCGAACAGAACCAAAGCGACTATCGCAGAGCGACGAACCATGATCGGGAATCTCCTTCTTGTGCGGTGTAGTTGACTAGAGTGACATCTCACGGTCACAGGCGGAACGTCGGTCCAGTGTGGCAGCGCTTGCAGTCGTTGAACCTCGTCTCACCGAACGAGCGTTGGCCGTTATGACAAGTCACGCACGTCTGAGCGCGTGTCGCGGGAAAGTGCTGCTGTGGAAACGTGGAGCTAACCTGTGCGCCTTGCGCCAATCCCCGCCGCCCGATGTTGTGGCAGCTTTCGCAGCTCAGTCGCTGTCCAGGCCCATGATCGCCATGACTGAATCCGACACGGAACGAGCGAGCCGAGGTCGACGTGGGGCTGAAGCGGCCTGGCGCGTGACAGGCGCCGCAAGAGGAGATGTCCACTCCTCCGGATTGACGGCCCGGCGTGTGACATTGATAGCATGTCTGATGAGCGTTCAATCCGACCGGAATAGACTTGGCTACGCCGCGACGAGCTGAAGCGTGACAAGCGGCACAATTCGCGGCCGGCCTGGCGTCGCCAACGGAGTGCTGTTGATGGTCAAAGTCGCTCCTGAAACCGCTCAAGCTGTTCGAAAAGTTCTTCAGAGGAGGGTTCTGCTGGCTCAGCCCTTCCTGCGTATGACAGATCGAACACAAGGGAGTACCCGGCGTGTTGAATTGCGTTTGATGACAGCTGATACAAGCTCTGTGTCCGGGAAATCTTGGCTCGGCGGAGTTGTCGCGACGTTCATGGCAACTCGAGCAACCCGACCTGTTCGTCAAGCCTGCATGTTCGCCCGGAGAAAAGTGAGAAAAGTTGCCGTAGTTCTGCGCCGGCGCGGCCAGGCTCGATGCCTCAGGCGCAAGTGCAGCGCCTTCGTTTGGACTCGCCGAGGCTTTACTTCCTACAAAGACGAGAACGAGCGCACAGACAAGCATCAGAAATGCCGCCACCAGCGAGAGAGTCCGCTTTCGCGAGGCGATCGACCGAAGGCGAACGCCTGGCTTGGACTCATGTTTTGATTGGCGAGCTTCGCTCATCATTTGCAAGGCTGACCCAGAACAAGATAGTGACTACACTTTGGGGGCTCGCGCCCGATGATAGATGTATGACAACTGGTGCAGATGAATTTACTGTCTTTCTTTCTTGCTGACATTTCCCTCGACAGGCTGGTCTTCACCTCGACCGCGTCCTTCAGATGACATTGAACGCAGGTCGTGATGGGGACGTCTGCTTTCGGAATATCCAGCGTCTTCATCTTGTCGATGTTGATGTGACAGGTGGTGCATCCGAATGTGTTGTGATTTTTTGATTCGTGATTGAACTTAAGCGAGAGTCTCAGGGGCCATTTACCCGGCCAGTCCTTGAACCACAGGGCCGCCTTTGGCGAATTGAGACCGGGCAATGGGGCCTTTGACGACGACGCCCTTTTCTCTTTTGCCAGAGCGTCTGGTGTCAGATGGCATCCGTCGCACTCATCCCTGGTAGGTTTCTGCGAATCCCAATGGCAGTTGAAACAATCCGCGTGACCGGAAGGGACTGTCTTGAAGGTCCCCTCGGGAGGGGTGAACTTATCACTGCTCCCTACTTCAATCGCCACCGGCTGGCGCTTATCAGTAAGGTGGCAGGTTGCGCAGTTCTCAGGCTCAGCTGTTTGCGTCTGCGCCTGGCGTGAGAATGAAGCACGTACGAGGCTCCACCCGGGGCCATCCCCGTCGAGTGGTTTTCGAGTTCGCGCGATGACGCGCTGATGCTTGTCATGAGGGAAGTAGCCCGGAAACTCCGGCTCCCAGTCTTTGGTACTCAGTTTTGGAAATGGATAAATTTCGCGCGCCGTCAAACGTGGATTCGAACGCGTATGACAGACCGTACAAATCGGCGGCGCCGCGCCTTTGAAGAACTCCGTCCGGTGACAGCGGACACAACTGTCGTGATAAGGATAGCCCTTGATCTTCGGATTCGACGCGGCAGCAACGTCCGATGGCTGCGCCGCCGGGTCCGCATTCTCATAAGGTGCCGCGGATGGGATGGTGTGGCAGCCGGAACAATTCAATTTCGCCTTCGGCAGGCGATGGGATAGATGTTTGAAGTGGGCGTACTTGCTCGTCGCGCTTGCACCGGAGGCAGGGCGCCGGCGTTGCGTCTGCTTCCGGCGTTGTCGTTGAGCCACTACCATCGCGCTGGAAGATTCGCGTGGGTAGAAAAATATGAGCGCCGCCAGTGAGGCGAGAAGGGTCAAGACAATCACTCGCCGTCCAATCGGCCCGGTGATTGATTCGAACTGCCTCACTCGCGTTATCCTTTCTCGGAGGAAGACCAGACCCTATTGGCCGCCCGCTTTCCCGTTTCCCGCAGGCACCATAGACGCTGTCCCCGTGATCTTCTGGGCAACGAACGCGGTTTTGTCTTTTTTCTTCGCGTCCGCGGGATCTACATTGCTAAGCGAGATCACGCTGATGGTGGACTGCTCCTGCATCTTTAGCTTGATCGCGCTCGTGTTCCATCTCAAGGACTCACCAGCTTTAATCTCCACGGGCGCAATACTGGAGATGTAATAAGTGCCCGGACCAAGGTCGTAGAAGTAGGCGTTGCCCCGCTGGTCGGTCATCGCAAGCTGGATTTTGGCCGGACAAGACCCGTCCGGCGGCTGAAGCCTCGCGACGGCAGCGTCGAGCCAGGCCTGCTTCTTCTTGTAGAAACCGACCCTGAATGCCGCAGAGTCGAGCGGCGCATAATTCGTTATCCAGCTTCGCGCAAGCCGATCGTTGTTGTTCAGCTTCGCTCGGGCAGCCTCATACGCCTTGACGAATTCCGGGACGCAGTCTGGCTCCGTTATTTTGCAGGCGACTTCCTTGGGCTGCAGCGGCCGGCAATAGGGCGTGTCGCAATTGTTGGTCTCCAACCACTGCACGAACGCAGGGCTGGCGTTGACCGACGTGTAGTAACTCTTGCGAGTTGGTAAGGGACCGAGGCTTGATAGTTTTTCAAGATCAATCGGCTTGCTGGAGAGAAAAAAAGCCGTACGAGAGATCGGTTTCACCGTCTTCAGGTCACCCGGCCCCCACGGTTGATTTCCCTCTTTGTAGAACACCGCTAGCTTGATTACCAGTGGCGCGATATCCGGCGGAGGGCACGGGGCTGGCATGGCGGAGGCTGACGGCGATGGCGTGGGAGAAGGAGTCGGCGTTTGAGCTTTGGAATCTATTGCGAACGTTGACAGGAGACACAGAGTCGTCGCGGCAAGCAGAAATGTCCTGAGTTTTCGCGTCAGTAGCGACATCGATGATACAGTTGCGAGGGTGACTCTATTCAACCGCCCTGTTCGGGCCGTAGGCGTCCTTCGACTATTTTCCCGTGGTTGCGCCTGTGGGCTTTTTCGAAGCTGTCCGCGCCGCATCAATATCAGAGCGAAGTTTCACCAAACTGGGGTTCTCCGCATTAACCTGCTTCAGCTTCGTAAGCGTCGCTTCCGCTTCAGCCAAGCTCCCCTTTTTAGTAAGCGCGACTACAAGGTTCTGTAAAGTCTGTTCGTGATTGGGATCGTCCTGGAGCGAGCGTCGAAATTCCTTGATAGCGCGATCCATGTCCGCAGGCTCACGGAACATATAGGTGAGCCCAAGGTCTGTGCGAACGTTGACATCCTTAGGTTGCTTAACGAGCGCGCTAGTGTACCACTTTTCAGCGATCTCGTAACGGCCCGCATCGAAATTGGTGTTGCCCAGCGCGACCACCGTCTCATAGTTGTCGGGCTGCAGCTTGTTGGCGAGCATCAGCAGGTCTATCGCTTCGTTGAATCGTCGAGCGCGGTAATGAACTGCCGCCGCCTGCATCTGGGCGTCGAAGTTGTCGGGCTCCGATCGTGCCTTCTCCAGCTTTACTGCGTCATCCTCGGGATTGTTCGCATCGTCTGCCGCGGAGTTTGGCGAGATAGGAGGATGATCTTCAGGCAGCTCCTGGTCCGGCGCTTGCGGTCGAGCGTTATTGGCGGCGGCTGTTCGTTTGACTGCGCTCTTTTGTTTGATATTCGTGGCGAAGACGAATCCAACTATGACTCCCAGGAGAACACCGATAATAGAAAAGAGAATGTTGTCTTTCGTCATTGGAAGGTGATAGGTGATAGGTGATGGGTGATAAGTGAGGGTTAAGACGTGCTGACCTATCACTCATCACTCATCACCGAATTCGTGCTCGAGCTTCTTCAATACTCGATTCGATCGAGCGTGCGGCCTCGGATCCTTTTGGCAGGAGCTTCGCTAATCGCTCCCAATATGAAAGGGCCTTCTCGAAGTCTTCTGCTTCGAAGGCCGCGGTGCCGGCCAACCATAACGCCTTGTTATTATTCGGATCCAATTGCAGCGCCTTGTTGACAAGTTCCGTGGGTCGGCCCTCCAACTGGGAATTGTTCGCAAGGGCCACGCTTTCCGCATAGTCGACCCAGAGCTGAGCGTCATCGCCCTTTATTGCGGTCGCGCGCTCGTAAGCCTCGCTCGCTTCCTTGTATCTCTTAAACTGTTGATAAGAGCGCGCCAGCATCACCCACCCCGGACCGTCCCCAGGATTGTCTTTTAGTCGGGCCGCCAGTTTGGCTACTCTGGCTTCTATCTCCTGCTGAGTTGGTTGGCCGGGCATTCCCGCGGGAGCATCGGTCGCTTCTTCGTCTTCTCCGACAGCGGCCATGGGTTGGTTCGGACCAAGTGCGGCGGGTGTTCCTATTTGGAAGTAGAGGACTACTGCCAGCAGCGGGATGGCAGCGCCCATCAAAAGAGCTGCAGGCTTTCCTGCTTTTTCAGATCTGATTGGTGGCGCGGTGTTGTCGGGATCTGGCGCGACATCCTCGAGCAGTCTTCGCTGAAGTTCCAGCCGGCCCTGCTCATATTGTTCCTTGTCCAACACTCCGTCGCGAAGGTCTCTTTCCAGCTCGTCGAACTGGTCTCGATAGATGGAAACGTTTGCCAGTTTGCGGTCATCGTCCGTCTGCTCCGCGCGCTGCAGCAACGGCGGCAGGACATAGCAAAGCGCCATGGCTATCAGCAGAATGGCAAACATCCAAAAGGTCATCATAATGTGTTAGCTACTTGCGCCGTCACTCAACAAAGACTCGACGCGCTTTTGTTCGGCGTCAGACAATGGTTGGTCCTTAACGCGTGCTCGTCGCCGCCTGATATAAACGAACTGCACAACGATACCTGCGGCGAACAGGGCGAACGGCCCGAACCATAGAAGATACGTCGTCAGCTTGACGGGCGGGCTGAACAAAACGAAGTCCCCCCAGCGGTCCGTCAGAAAGGAGACAATCTCCTGGTCGGTTCTTCCTGCCTTCATCTGTTCGCGCATTTGCTGGCGCAAATCAATCGCCAGCGGAGCGTGCGATGCCGCCAGGGTTTCATTTTGGCAGACCAGACACCGCAGCTTCTCGGCCAGTGCCATCAGGCGTGCCTCCAGCACCGGATCTTCCGCCAGCGGCTGTGCCTCTTTGGTGGAGACCGCTACCGGAAGCAAAATCAGACCAATCACAAAGAGAAGAGCGGCGCGCCTCATTTCTGCAACTCCTTGACCAGGGGAATAATCTTATTCTGCAGCGCGTCTTCTGTAATGGGCCCGATCTGTTTGTATCGAATGACACCGTTGCGGTCGATTACGAAGGTCTCAGGCACAGCGTAGATGCCGTAATCGATTCCCACGCGCCCATCCATGTCCGAAACGTTTAGCGTGTATGGATTGCCCAACGAATCAAGCCAGGCCATTGCGTCGCGAGGCTCGTCCTTATAGTTCAGACCATATATTGGCACCAAGCGGGCACGAGCCAATGCCAGCAGGGCGCGATGATCTTCCTGGCATGCTATGCACCATGAAGCCCATGCGTTAAGCAGCCAAACCTTGCCCCTCATGTCCTGCGATTTGAAAGTCTCGCCGGTATCAGATAACACCGGCAGTGCAAATGCCGGCGCTGCTTTGTCGATAAGCGGTGAGGGGATCTCGCTGGGGTCGTGGCGCAAACCGAGAGCAAGGAAGATTATCAATACGAAGAACATGGCTAAGGGAAGGAAGAACTTCATTACGACTCCTCGACTCTTGCTCTGGCCAGGGCCGGTGCGGCTTTTCCTTCATCGACTTTCGCGGCCACTCGACGACGCTCGCGCGCTTCCACCCTGTACCGCCGATCGCTGACCGCAAGCATTCCCCCCAGTGCCATCAACGCTGCGCCACCCCAAATCCAAATGACAAACGGCTTATAAAAGATACTGACGCTCCACGCTCCTCCGCTGACCGGTTCGCCCAGCGAGACGTAGATGTCGCGAAAGACATTCGTGTTGATATCGGCTTCGGTCATCGTTTGTTGACCCCGGGTGTAGCTACGCTTCTCCGGATACATCGGGCGCAATGGGCTTCCATTGCGGGTTACCTCGATCTCGGCGCGCGCTGCCACATAGTTGGGACCCTCGACCTGCTTTATGCCGTTAAAGCGAAACGCGTAAGCCCCGACCGTAGCGGTGTCGCCGACATTCATGCGCACATCTTTTCTCTCTTCATAACCGGTGACCAGCGTCACGCCGATGATGAAGACCGCAACACCCAAATGGGCCAGCTCCATGCCATAGTAGCTGCGCGATTGCGCGGCAAACCTTTTGGTAAAGCTGCTTTCTGAGGCGCCAACTCGTATTCGTCTCCAAACATTCAGAAACACCGTAGTCACGATCCAGGTAGCGAGCAACATGCCCAGACTGACTCTCCATTTCCAACCGCCGATGACGAAAGGAAGAAGCACGGCTGTGGCCACGCTGATGACAAAGGCCCAACGCAATCGCACCGCAAGCTCAGGCAGACTCGCCTTCTTCCAACGCGCGACCGGTCCCACGCCAATCATGAATGCAACGGGCGCGGTGATCGGCACAAATACTGCGTTGAAGTACGGAGGACCGACGGAGAGTTTGCCAAGACCCAGCACGTCGATAAAGATCGGATACATCGTGCCTAAAAGAACCGAACCTGCCGCGACCACCAGCAGCACGTTGTTGGACAACAGAAAAGATTCTCGCGAGATGAGATCAAACCTGCCGCCCAGCCCGACACGTCTGGCCCGCCAGGCATAAAGAGCCAGCGAACCGCCGATGACGACCGCAAGAAAAACAAGAATGAAGATTCCGCGCTTAGGGTCTGAGGCGAAGGCATGTACGGATGTGAGAACGCCGGAACGCACCAGGAATGTGCCAAGCAGGCTGAGCGAGAATGCGGCGATCGCCAAGAGCACGGTCCAGCTCTTGAAACTGCCACGCTTCTCGGTCACTGCAAGCGAGTGAATCAACGCGGTACCGACCAGCCACGGCATGAACGAAGCATTCTCAACCGGGTCCCAGAACCACCAGCCGCCCCACCCTAATTCGTAGTAAGCCCACCAACTGCCCAAGGCTATGCCGACCGTAAGAAAGGACCAGGCGACCGTCGTCCACGGGCGTGACCAACGCGCCCAGGTCGCATCGAGTTTTCCGCCGATCAAGGCCGCGATCGCAAAGGCAAAGACCACTGAGAAGCCGACGTAACCGGTATAAAGCATCGGCGGATGTATCACCATCGCCGGGTCCTGCAACAAGGGGTTCAGGTCATTGCCTTCGATGGCAGCAGGAATCAGCCGCTTAAAAGGGTTCGAGGTCGTCAGCATGAACAAAAGGAAACCGACGCTGATGAAACCCATGACACCGAGAACGCGCGCGACCATTTCTCTGGGGAGCTGGCGACTGAATAAGGTAACCGCAACGGTCCAGACGCAAAGCAACAAGCTCCATAAAAGAAGCGACCCTTCATGAGATCCCCATGTGGCAGCGAGACGATAGTTCAATGGGAGCAGGGAATTCGAGTTGGTGGCGACGTTTAGTACCGAAAAATCGCTGGTGATGAAAGAGTAGGCCAGACATCCGAAGGCGATCAGTACAAAGATGAACTGTGCCTGCGCGGCCGAACTCCCGAGCGCCATCCATGCCTGGTTTCCGCGCGACGCGCCGATCAGAGGCACCGCGCACTGAGTGACAGCCATTAGCAGCGCGAGAATGAGAGCGAATTGTCCGATCTCAGGGACTACGGTCATATAAGAGTGCTCCCGCTAGCCGGGTCAGAATTCATGGACCACGTCTCCGCCACACAATCATTCATCTGAAAGGGGCGAAGCGAAATTAGGATAGTATCAGACTGGCGCGACTTGTTATGTCGCGAGAGGAGACGCCATTATCAAACAGGGCAGCGGGAGCCAGTCATTGCTTCAAAGTCTCGGCCGCCTTCTCGTTAAATTTCTGACCAGGCTTCAGCGCATCGGCGGCTTCTGGCGGCATGTAGTTCTCATCGTGCTTGGCGAGCACCTGATCTGCGCGGAATGTCCCGTCGCCACCCAATTTTCCCTGGGCGACCACGCCCTTTCCCTCTTTGAAAAGATCCGGAAGGATTCCGGAATAGACGACCGGCACAGTGTTGGTTAGATCAGTGACAATGAAATGCACGGTCAGTCCGTCGTCTTCGCGCTTCAAGCTTCCCTGTTGCACCAGGCCGCCAACTCTGAAGGTTTTCTGTACCGGCGCTTCGCGCGCCACCACCTGGGTCGGACTAAAGAAGAAGACCAGATTATTCTGAAATGCGTTTAGCACGAGCGCTGCGGCTATCCCAAGTCCCGCCAAACCGACGCCCATTATTGCCAATCTCTTATGTCGTAGTTTCATATTCTTTCAACGAACTCATTTTAGGGGCCTGTCTGGCTTGTAGCAAGAGAAGCCGCTTGCGGCGTCGGCGCAGCAGCACGACCTCGGCGGCCATCAGGGAGAGAGCCACGCCAAAAGAGCCCCAAACAAAGAAGGCGTATCCGCCCATGTGGAAAAATTGCGTCCAGTTCAAATCGTCCTCCCCAGCAACTGCGCAACCCACGGAGCATGCTGCTCTCTTTCAAGAATGATGCATCGCAGCCGCATCAGAGTCACTGTGATTGCGTAGACCCAGCAGGCAGCGATCATGATAAGTAGCGCCGAAAGCATCACCGGCGCAATAGAAGCACTTCGTCCGAGGCGAAGCGTCGCGCCCTGATGCAGCGTATTCCACCACTGAACTGAGAAATAGATTATCGGTACGTTGACCAAACCGACGAGCGCAAGCACCGCCCCGGCGCGATCGGCTCGGCGTTTGTCGTCGATCACGCCCTGCAAGGATAAGAAGCCGATGTATAAAAAAAGCAGAATTAAGGTCGAGGTCAATCGCGCATCCCATACCCACCACGTTCCCCACATCGGCTTGCCCCAAAGAGCGCCCGTCCAGAGGGAAATAAAAGCGAATAACGCTCCAGTGGGCGCAATAGCTGAGGCCATCATCGACCAGAGCCTGGCATTGAACGCCAGTCCAAGCCCCGCGTAGATTGCCATCATCGCGTAAAGGAACATCGCCATCCATGAAGCTGGAACATGGATGTAGATGATGCGATACGCATCTCCCTGCTGGAAGTCCGTCGGTGCAACGAAGAATCCTATATATAGTCCAGTCGCGAGCAGGGCAGCAGTCAATACCGCGAACCATGGGATCATCTTGCCGGCGAGCGGATAAAAACTGGCGGGAGAGGTGTACTTATACCAATTGATCTTGCTACTTCCCATGCAAACGAGACTTTCTCTATTCCACTGATATCCGTAACGCGGCAGCTGTTGTCCAGGGCGCGAAGGAAAGTGCCAGTACCAAAACGGCGCCCAGTAACGAGAGATGCGATTCTGCGTTCATCCCGTTGATGCTGGCCTCAACAGCGCCCGCGCCGAAGATCAAAACCGGAATGCAGAGCGGTAATACAAGCAAGGATACCAGCACGCCTCCGCCCCGTAAACCCAGCGTTAAGGCTGCGCCGATAGCGCCTATCAAGCTGAGCGCCGGAGTACCCAACAAGAGTGACGCAAGCAGCGTTATCAAAGCTTTCGGCGGGAGATCAAACTGGAGTCCCAGCACCGGCGCGATCAGAACCAGTGGGGCTCCGGTAACAAGCCAGTGAGCAATGATCTTTCCCAGCACGACAATCGATAGCGGCTGAGACGTCAGCATCAGTTGTTCGAGGCTGCCATCGACATAATCGTGCGAGAACATTCTGTCCAGCGACAGCATAGACGCGAGCAAAGCCGCGACCCATACCACCCCGGGCGCGATTACGCGCAGGACATCGAGCTCCGGCCCGACGCCAAGTGGAAAGAGACTGACCACTATGATGAAGAAGAAAAGGGTCGACAGGACACCGGCGCGCCCACGCCACGCGAGAGTAATGTCTCTTTGAATAACACATCGAAGTATTGACAGCATTCAATGCTCGCTGGAAGTCGTGAGTTGGATCCGGGTGGTCTTCCGTGCGCTGATGCTCAGATGTTGATGTGTTGTCATCAAAACCATGCCCCCGCCGTCCAGATGTTCGTGTAGCACCGACTCAACCAGACGTACGCCGGCGTCATCCAGCGCCGCGAGCGGTTCGTCCAAAATCCACAACGTCTTCGATGCGATCAACAGTCTCGATAAAGCGATACGGCGTTGTTGTCCCTGAGACAAAGTCTTCGCCGGTGCCGACTCGCATCCACCGAGTCCGACACGTTGCAGCGCGTCATAAATCTTCGCGTCGTCTCGCCTGGCGCCGGCCAGCCCGCTATAGACGCGCAGGTTCTCGGCAGCGCTCAACTCCCCTTTAACTCCGTTCGCGTGCGCAACGTAAATCAAGTTGTCCAGATATTCGTCCCTGAGCGATGCTATGGGCGTGTTTTGCCAGAAGATGTCGCCTGCGGTGGGTGAAAGCAAAGTACAGATGATGCGCAACAGACTGGTTTTACCACTTCCGTTTGCTCCGCCGACCTCCAGGAGTTCGCCTTCCTCTAATGAGAAGGAGAGGTCATGAAACAGCCTGCGACCGCCGCGGACGCACTCCAGACCTTTAGCCTCAAGCATTCGGCTCATGGGATTCGCTGCTGCTTCTTATGGTTCATCGATCGGGGAGGAGAGAGCGTTCGAACCGCGCCTTCCGGTGGTCAGGTGTCCCTCGTAGGTAATAATATCCAATAGTCGCGGAGTGTATCATGCAGTTGTTGAGCCCTCAATAGGTCGCGCCACGGCTTCGCTTGATGCCAGGTAGGACTTTGCCTAACGAATTTCAGTTTACAGCTTTAGCAGCTGTGTTCCTTACGGCTTCGCCGCCTCACATCCGGCGGCAGAGCCGTAGCGATCGACTGTCAAACCTTGAAGATGGCGGGACTTCAAAGGAGATCACATCGGAGGTGAAGCGAACACAATCTCGGAGGCCGTTTCTAAGTAATGTTATACTCCGCATCTCCTGAAAACTTTTGATACGACACGCGCACGTATTCTCTCATGAAAGAAAACATTCTCTTCGCGATCGCCGGTGTAGTCCTCGGCTTTATCATTGGATTCTTTATCGCGAATTCAATCGGCGTTAATGGCGACCAACCGACAACGGATTCCGCTCAGACTTCTGACACGCAACCGGCGGCCGGCCGCTTGCCGCCAAACCATCCGGACATCAGCGAACAGGGTACCAGCGCAGCATCCACTTCTGCCCAAGCTCAAACGGCGATGGACGAAGCGGACCGCAAGCCACAGGATTTTGTCGCGCAAATCAGGGCAGCGGCAATTTTCTATGAGCTCAGCGCTTATGACAAAGCCACTTTATATCTGAATCGCGCGCTCGCGCTGAAACCCAATGACCCGGACGCTCTCACCGGTTTGGGTCACACCAGGTACGACACCGGCGACTACGTCGGCGCCGCAAAGTATTATGAAAAGGTGCTGGCACAGCGGCCTGACGATGCGGACATACGAACGGATTTCGGCAACACGTTCTTTCGGCGTACGCCGCCCGATTATTCGCGCGCCATTGTCGAATACCGCAAGGCCCTGGAGAGTGATCCGAAGAACGAGCAGGCGCTGGAGAAGTTGGCAGCCGCCGCCATCCGCAAAGGCGACAAGACGACAGCGCGTCAGGCGATAGACAAGCTCACCACCCTCAATCCATCAAATTCTGCTATTCCAACTCTAAGGTCTGAGCTGTAGTAAGCCGCGTAGCGGCGAAAGATCTCTAGCCCACGGCGTGAGCCGTGGGAAGATGGAGTTCATAGAGAGCCAGAGCCGCGGAGCGGCGACACATCAACCAAACAGATATTTCGGATCGTAGGCTATCCCGTGCTTCAGCAAAAGCTCGATGAACTCTTCCTCGAATGTCCGTTTCTGGTGATGAGCCTCCTGTGCCTCGATGTAGTTAGCGACCGCGGACACATTTGAACTGCTAACGCTGAATGCGCCGTACCCAGTCTGCCAGGCGAAGGGCTTAGGAGAACCCCAGGTCTCGCGCACCCACTTCGAAGAAATCGCTTTCAACACTCGCATCGCGTCCGAAAGCGACAGTTTCGCCGGCAATTGCCAGAGCATGTGTAAATGATCAGCCATGGCGTTCGCCGACAACATCTTTCCTCCGCTTTCATCCACGATTCCGTTCATATAGCGGAGGAGCCTGGGCTTGAGCTCCAAGTCAATGAGTGGCAAGCGATCCTTTGTGCTGAAGACGACGTTAGAAAGCAGATTGGTGTACGCGTGAGACATTACGAAGTCCTCCCTTCGAGAGATAAGGTTTCGCCCCTAAGGGGCTCTCGGTTTGGGTGGAACTTCACACCCACGGCGTGCGCCGTGGGCTAGAGATCTTTCGCCGCTACGCGGCTGGCTTCCCTGACCACAACAAAGGGCCGGCACGTTCTACTTGGGTGATTCGCGATAGAGCATCGTCGCGTCGGAATCAGATTCGCGCGGGTTGTTAGCGCCCACCAGAGTCGCGCCATCACTGACGCAATAGATCAGGGCCCCATCCGTGTATGTGCTGTTGCATTTTGGACAGCGTTTTGCATTCGGAACTCCGCTTACCGCAGCAGCCGCGACGGTAGGCGGCGTATAAATGCTCAACTGCGACGTGTCCTTTTCTTCTGTCTCACCCCGTGACTTGCCATACGCTTTTGAAAGCAGCAACCCGATCACGATGCCAATGCCGATGCCAAGTATTAGCCAGAGAATACTTCCGAATCCTCCGTCTTTAGCCAACGGAGGAGCAGCCGCGTCTTGTAGCAGCACCGCCAATCCAATACTAGCCAGATAACTCCACATCGACCAGGCCCTCAAACCTTAGACTGTTGAAGCTGTACAAAGCCGGACGTAAGTCCATTCGTCACAAATTCGGACTGCGCGGGAATTTGACGAAAGGTAGGCGGGTGCCGCGTACGACGAATTGATCGGAACGAATGGCGGCCGCGGGAGTGTAGCCGACAGCGCCCGCCGCCGCGATGATGTCGTCCTGGTCAACGCCGTCGCCGCTAATTCCTATCGCTCCGACCAGCACGCCGTTCTTGTAAAGAGGAATGCTGCCTGGGAAGATTTGAATTCCGTTCGCAACATTGGGCAGTGAAGAACAGGGCACGCTCGCACCCAGCAACGCAGCCTGCAGATTGGTCTTGATCAGGTCGAGCTGCAATCCGACATTAAAGACGCTCCAATCGGGAAACCCTCGCGAAAGCGGGCCGGCGACCGTGTCGTTGATTCCGTCGGGATAGAGCGGGCGATGTAGAAACCCGATCGCACGATCGCTGAACGCGATGCTGCCGTTAAGGGGAAGCCCGTCGGCTGCAGCGCGATCGACGTACGAGCCCAGGCCAACACTTCTCAGCAAAGCGCCGGCATCCGGACGCGAAGCGAGCGTAGCTCCTCGCGCCTTCTGCACCGATACATCAAAACCGAAAACCGGCGCGTCGGACGTTCGGAAAATACCAAGCACTTTTCCGTTGACGTCAACCACCGCGATCGAGACGCGAGCGTTGCTCCCAAGCGGTTGTCGAATTGCCGCGCGCGTGATGTTCGCCTGCTGTGCAGCGTGAGAAATGATCGTGTTCACATCGCTCGCAGTCAGCGAGTTTGCTCCACCAACGGGGCTGCTGATGAATGGAAAGAACGCCGGATCAACCTGCCCGCTGATGCCTCCCACAGTCGCGGGCGTGAATTGACTCGGTTGTGCCGCTCGAATGGGAAACATGGGATCGATCAGACCGGGCAAGCTTCCGAAGGCAATCGTCGGTGGCGCAATCGGCTGGCCCACGTTGACAAAGGGAAGACGAATTCCATTTGCCAGAATGTTGTCGCCGCGAATCAAAGCCGGAGTCTCGTAGCCGCGCACGGCCGAGACAGCGATCACTTCTTCAAACGGCTGGTCGAAATCGGCCGGGTCCTTATCGATCGTGTATATCCCATCACCCTCGATGCCGATTCCGCCCACGTGCTGGCCATTCTTATAGATCGGCATGCTGCCGGAGTCTCCCGACAAGCCAAGTGGAAGACCCGGCGACTTAATGTCCGAGCACGGGAGAGAAGAGAACTGAACGCCGTAGAGCGGACCGGACCCCTGATTATCGACGCCTGGGGGAAAGTGTTCCTGAATGATGAAGCTGGCCGTTCGTGTCGTGAAGGCGTTACCCTGCGTGCCGAAGAGCGCGCAGGTTCCGGCCTTGGAGATGGCTGCGAACTTCGAAGGAAGGCGACTGCCTTCCAGGCCCACCGGCACGAGGCCCGTGATCGGATCGGCTACCTGGCCCGGACTTCCTCCTCCACGAATTATGAAGTTCGATGGAGCGCCCGTCATGCTAAAAAGGCCGAGAACGTTTCCTTCCTTATCGGTGACCGCGACGGTCACGGGTTTATTCAGCGAGACTGCTGCCGAGACCGCCTGTGATATGAGAATCTGCACATCGCTTGTAGTCAAATTTCCCGCTGTAATCGGATTGCTGGGAAAGTCTGGTTCAGGTGGTTTGCTTGTTCCGGGAGTAGGAACCGCACCGGCATCGTCTTCGGGGCCGCCGCCAGTATGGCCGATGCCCAGTCGAACGCGATTGCTGGCCAGGCCGCGGTAAGTAATCTTCACGAGGACGTCGCCAACGTCGCCCATACCGTCGTTCAAACGAACGATAATAGAAGTGACCCACGCCTGGTCCGGCACCGGTCCGATGTACTCGACCGTCAGAGGATAGATCGTGTGCGCGCCATCTTCGGCCTCAGCCGTAACCGAAGCAGGGCCGTCGCCCGGTTGCAGGTCGAGGCGCTGCGCGAAAAGCATTATCCGCGTGCGGGTGTCCGCGCTGAATTGCACCGTCGAAGTGGTTGGAAACGGCTCACGCTTCTGAGTAACCGATTCGAACGCGACGGCGCGGGTTGAAGTCTCCTGACTGATTAGAACCGGATGATTGGCTTGAGCTGCTGCGCGCTCGATTCGATTCGTGTTCCCCGCGAGCAAGAGCGCAAGCAGACAGCAAATGATCAGCAAACGTGTGCAGGTGCTTCGGAGTTTACGAGTCATATTGGCTGCGAGCCGGTTGACTTCAACGAAGGCGGTGAATTGAAAAATAAGAATCGGGAACGCGCTCAATGTAGCACTATTCGCCTAACAGTCAAGATGAATCTGCCCTCACAATTGGTCGCGACTATCGGAGTCTGGAAAAGGCTTGACGCTATTGGCAAACTGCAATATCGTGCAGGTAAATAATACCGTGCAGATGAAAAGGGCCCTGCGGTTTTAGGTGCGGGTTGGATCCGAGTACCGACCCCGAGCATTAACAGCACACAGGAGCGCGTATGACACTACTTCTTGAGGCGCTCCCTCAGTTTAGTCAGCTCCCCCCGACATTAGCAGCTGAAGATCACGCGCTCCCGAGTGATTTTTCTTATCTTCCCTTCTGGGCACGACGTAGCGACGAGAATCGCCCATGAGAAAAACAAGAGCCAGGATGATGTTGGTCGGCCTCACATTGGCAGCCGTGCTCGGTTCCTCCTTGCTGCCGGCCCACTCGATTGGCAGGGCAGCCGCAGCGAATCGCCACAATTCCCCGCAGGAAACGCCGAAGGTCAATGCAGTCGGCACGGCCGAGATCGCTTTCGCCAGTGATCGCGATGGCAACTTCGAGATCTACGCGATGGATGCCGACGGCGGCGGACTAAGAAGACTAACTGAAAACACGGCAGAGGATTTTAGTCCCGCCTGGTCGCCCGACGGCGCGCGCATAGTTTTCGTCAGCAATCGCGACGGAAACAATGAGATCTATGTGATGAATGCCGACGGAACTTCTCAGGTGAGGCTCACCAGCAATACGACCGACGATCTTAGCCCGACATGGTCTCCGGACGGGAGCAGGATCGCGTTCACGAGTCGCCGCGATGGCAACGACGAAATCTACTCAATGACTCCCGATGGCAGCAATCCTGCGAATCTAACCAACAATCAGAATGATGATACCCAGCCTTCGTATTCGCCCGACTCGAGCATGATTGCGTTCGCCAGCAATCGCGAGATAGGGCAGTATGAGATTTACCGAATGAACGCCGATGGCAGCAACCTGGTGCGGTTGACGAGCAGTGCGGCGAACGATTCGAATCCCAACTGGTCGCAAAGCGCGATCGCGTTCCAGTCCGACCGAGATGGCGACGAGGAGCTCTATGCGATGAACGCCTCAGACGGAAGCGGGCAGACCAACATTTCAAACAACGCCGCAGCGCTCGACGTAGATCCCTTCAGATCAACCGACGGAGCAAAGGTCGCATTTGCCAGCAGCCGAAGCGATGATTTCGAGATCTACATTGCTAACGCAAATGGTCTTGGTGCCGTGCGGCTAACCAACAATCCGGCGAGCGACATCCAACCGGCGCTTCAACGACAGGGAACTGTCCCGGGCTCATCGGCCAACACGCTGCAATTCAGTTCTGTTAATTACCAGGTGAGCGAAGGTGGGACCTTTGCGACCATTACTGTCACGCGCGCGGGAAGTACGGCTGGAGCTGCGAGTGTCGAATATGCGACTCGCAACGGCACCGCTACCGACAGAGGCGACTACACACCTGCATTAGGTGTTCTTCGATTCAGTCCAGGTGAGACGAGTAAGAGTTTCACCGTCTCGATCATCGATGACGCCTTCATCGAAACGAACGAAGCGCTCAATCTTTCGCTGCGTAATCCGACGGGTGGGGTTCTCGGCTCGTCGCCCACCGCGGTGCTTACCATTCTCGACAATGACAGCACCGTGCTTTCGACCAATCCGAATCCGATCGACAACGCCGCCTTCTTCGTACAAGCGCACTATCGCGATTTTCTTAATCGCGAGCCCGAGCCGGCTGGGCTTCAGGCGTGGATCGACATTTTAAACAACTGTCCCTTCGGCGATGTGCGTTGCGACCGCATCGAAGTCTCTTCGGCTTTCTATCGGTCGCCGGAATTTCAGGGTAGGGGCTACTTTATTTATCGCTATTACTCGGTCGCGCTGGGACGCGTTCCCCGTTATGCCGAGTTCGTTCCAGACCTGGCGCGAGTGAGCGGGTTTCAAAGTGCCGCCGAGTTGGAAGCAAGTCGGGTGGCGTTCATAAGTGATTTCATGGCGCGGTCTGAGTTTAGGAACCGGTACGACGCGCTGACTAACCCGGCGGATTATGTCAATGCATTGGTCAACACGGCTGGGGTGACCCTGCCCAATAAGCAGGCCCTGATCGACGATCTTGCAGCTGGTAGAAAGACGCGAGCCGAAGTACTGCGTTCGATTGCTGAGAGCCCGCAAGTGAGTGCAAAGTTTTTCAACGAAGCATTCGTGGTGATGGAATATTTCGGATACCTGCATCGCGACCCGGACATTCTCTATCTCCAATGGTTGGATCTGCTCAACCGCACCGGCGACTTTCGCACGATGGTCAACGGCTTTGTCAATTCACTTGAATACCGCTCTCGATTCGGACCCTAAGAGATTGAGTCATTGATTCATTGGGTCATTGGGTCATTGGGTCATTGGGTCATTGATACATTGGACCATTGGACCATCGAGTCATTCGATCATTGTTTATTCGTTGACGAACTGTTCCTCTCACTCGAGCTCTCAATGTATAAATGAATCAGTGAATTAATGAATCAATGACGCAATGGCCCAATGACCCAATGACGCAATGGCCCAATGACCCAATGACCAATGACCAATGACTCAATGACTCAATGGCTCAATGATTAGATTCCCGGAGGGGCTATGATTCGACTATTTAATAAGAAGCTCGCGCTTTTCGCTCTTGCTCTGACCATCACGATCTCCATCGTGCTTCCACCAGCTTCGCGTATTAATGCCGCAGACCACGGCGACGCGCCGTTTGTGGCACAGGACCAGGGCGCGGACATCGCCGACGTATTCCTCTTCCTCGATCCAAACGACAACAACAAGATCATCATCGCGGTAACAATTCACGGCTTTATCGTGCCCAACGAAGCGGTCAACTTCGGGGTCTTCGATCCAAATATCCGATACCGTTTCGAGTTGGAGACAAACGGAGATGCGAAACCGGACGGATTCCTCGACATCAGCTTCTCACCAAAGAACCAGGCTTCGAATCAGGCACAAACGGCGACAATCAATCTGCCCAATGGTCGGACGTTTACGGCGCCTACGACCGTGCCCACACTGAACGACGTTGGACCCACGCCAGTCATAACGACGGACGGAGTTTCTGGTGTCGCCTTCTACGCCGGACTGGTTGATGATCCCTTCAATTTCGACATCACCGGCTTTAATCGCTTTACGGCTGCCCAACGCGCCGGGACTCCTAATGCCGCACAGTTTCTGCAGCGCGGACGCGACAGCTTCGCCGGTTACAACGTCCTGTCGATCGCGTTTAGCTTTCCGAAAAGTTTCTTTGGTCTTTTGGGAAACAAGATCGGCGTCGATTTTCTCGCGCAGCGTCGCGCCAATGAGATCCACACCGGACGTGGGGTCGCGACCACCTTTGGAAAGTGGCTGACGATTGATCGAATGGCGACGCCGGCCGTCAACGTCGCGCTTATTCCATTTGCTCGTAAGAACGAGCACAATGCGTCCACAACCATTGACGACGCAACCGGAAAGTTTGCTCCCGACATCATCGCAACCCTTCGCGCGCTGGGAACGGACGACACTAGCATTCAGATCTTCGCCAGCCTCGCCGTAACCACCGGTGACTTTCTACGGCTCGACACCACCAAACCAAATGCCGGCTTCCAGGGTGGCGGCTTTCGTAGCGACACAATCTGCGACAGGACGCCCAACGATGCGGCGGGCTTTCCCAATGGACGCCGTCCCGGCGACGACGTAGTCGACACGGAACTGTTTCTCGTCAACAATCGCCAACCGTTGAGCGACAATGCGAATTGCAATGATGTTGCCTACCGAAGTCAGTTTCCTTTCTTCGGTGTAGCACACCAACCACGGGCGACAGGGGTAACGGACGACGCGACGCGAAATTGAATAAAGGGATGAGGGACGATGAACGAGGAAGCAGGGGCAGGAGCAGGAGCAGGAGCAGGAGCTAGGATGCTGTTGTTCAGAGGCAATCTTCTCCTGCCTCCTGCTCTTGCTGTCTGCCTCCTCCCGCTGTCCCTCGCCTTGGCTCTCTTCTTGTCGGCTTGCAGTCGTTCACGGCCATCTTCCGAAGCGCTCGCACACGCTCAGCCGCCCGCAATAGCGCCGGCAACGACATTACCCTCCGACGAACAGGTGACCGAAGGTTCGATCCGCTTTCTTGAAGCCCGCGTCCAGAGTGATCCCGACGACTTCATCGCCTACAACAAACTCACGAGCTATTACCTTCAGCGCCAACGCGAGGTCGGCGACGTGAAATACCTGGAGCTTGCATCTCGCTCCGTGCACGCATCGCTTGCTGCGATGCCTCAGGAACAGAATCTCGGCGGCCTGGCTTCGCTCGCACAGGTTGAATATGCAGCCCATGATTTCGAGGCGGCGCGCGAACACGCAGAGGAACTGACCGAGTACGAGCCACGGAAGAGTTATGGGTATCAACTGCTGGGTGACGCGTTGCTTGAACTGGGAGAATACGATCAAGCCAACGCCGCGTTCGAGCGGATGCGGCAATTCGGCGGCAGCAGCGTCACCACCGAAACGCGTCTGGCCCGCGTGGCGATGTTGCATGGCGAAACGGGCGAGGCCACGCGGCGCTACACCATCGCGCTGAACGTGGCGCTCGACGAAACGCCCGTATCGCGCGAAACAGTTGCTTGGTGTCGCTGGCAACTTGGCGAGACAGCTTTCGCGACGGGCGACTACCAGACTGCCGAACAGCATTACAAAGACGCGCTGCTAACGTTTCCTGATTATCATCGCGCGCTTTTCGGGCTGGGAAAGACGCGGGCCGCGCTTGGCGATACGGAGGGCGCCATCGAAGAACTGGAGCGCGTGGTCAAGCGCCTGCCTGATCCCATTTACGTGGCTGCCCTGGGCGACGTCTATCGAGCTGCCGGACGCGAGAAAGAAGCCGCCATCCAATATGAGCTGGTCGAGCGGATCGCGCTCCTCAGTGCGCTCAACGGCACTCTTTACAATCGTCAGCTCGCTTTGTTTCGCGCCGACCATGAACTGAAAGTCGAGGATGCTTACCTGGCCGCGAAAAAGGAATACGAACTGCGGCGCGATATCTACGGCGCGGACGCGCTCGCCTGGACGGCGCTGAAGACCGGAAGGATTGACGAGGCGCGGTCGGCCATTAAAGACGCGCTGCGGCTGGGGACTTTGGACGCAAAACTTCTTTACCACGCGGGGATGATTTCGCGAGCGGCGGGCGACATGGGTTCGGCCCGGGCATACCTTCAGCGAGCACTGAAACTTAATCCGCAGTTTGATCCGTTGCAGTCCATCATCGCTGCAAAAGCGCTGTCTGAATAATCATTCCACGAGTTTGTTGGTGAACAGATGAAGACCTCGATTCACGAATTCACACGAAACGACACAAAACAAGGTCGCTGGTGGTTGGTGTGTTTTCGTGTGAGTTCGTGGAGTGTTCGTCCGCGTTCGACCGTTAGAGTACCGCTTACAGGAATGAAGAGGCTGCCGATTGCAATACTTGCAATCTGCCTGCTCCTCTTCGCTTTCTCTGGCAACGTTCATGCACATCCGCTGGGAAACTTCACCATTAACCATTTCGTCCGCCTCGAACTCGGTGATGATCAGATACGCGTGCGCTACGTAGTCGATATGGCCGAGATACCCGCCTTTCAGGAGCTGCAGGCGATCTCAGCGGACGAGAGCGGTAAGCCAACTACCGCCGCGCTCGATGCCTACGTTCAGCGGATGGGTGCACAATACGCCGCCGGGCTGGTTGTTGTAATTGATGGATCGCGAGTGCCGCTGAAACTTGCAGCCGCGACTCTCAAAACTCCGCCTGGCGCGGGCGGGCTCGAGACGCTGCGAGTGGAATGCGATTTCGCGGGCGACATGCCGCCATCAATCAGCGGCGGTGTGCGGCGTTTGCGCTTCGAGAATATGAATCATCCCGACCGGACTGGCTGGCGCGAGATCGTAGTCGTTCCCTTATCGGGAGAGAGCATTTTCAAGAGCACCGCGTTTGCCAGCGGAGTAACTGATGAGCTCAAGGCTTATCCGGAGGATAAGCTCCAGGCTCCGCTCGATGAGCGCACGGCAGAGTTCTCGTTCGCGCATGGCGCTATTCCCGCTGGAGTGGCCGGTCTCCGCACGCGCGAGGGGCGTACATTTACAGAGGCGCCTGATCGATTCACTCAACTGATCGCCGTTCCCGATCTGACGCTGCTTACGGCTTTGCTTGGCCTTCTGGTCGCGGCCGCGCTCGGTGCGCTTCATGCGCTCTCACCAGGTCATGGAAAGACCATCGTCGGCGCTTACTTGATCGGTTCGCGAGGCACCGCGCGTCACGCGGCCTTTCTTGGCCTGACGGTCACCATCACGCACACGATTGGCGTCTTCGCGCTCGGGCTGGTGACGCTCTTCGCGTCGCAGTATGTCGTGCCCGAACGACTCTTCCCGGTGCTCGGACTCATTTCCGGCGCACTTGTATTCGCGGTTGGCATGGGCCTCTTTATTCGCCGGTTGCGCGCCGCCATCAGGCCGGCGCAGGACGAAACGCATCATCATTTCGATCACGAACACGTTCACGACGGCGGACCGCATGACCACGTCCATCCTCACGAACAGTCGCATAAACTAGCGGAGGGTGAAGCGCCCGAGGCATCGGCGATGATGCCGCATTCGCACGGAGGAAGCGTTCACACTCATCTGCCGCCGGGTGCGGATGGTGATCGCGTGTCATGGCGAAGCCTGCTAGCCCTGGGTATCTCTGGTGGGTTGCTGCCGTGCCCGTCTGCGCTTGTTGTCATGCTCTCGGCCATCGCGCTGCACCGCGTCGCATACGGGTTAATACTGGTAGTAGCTTTCAGCTTCGGGTTAGCGTGCACCCTGACCGCCATCGGGCTTGCGTTTGTTTATGCCGGACGATTGATGAAGGGACGTCTCGCTGCAAGCGGTCGCCTGGTCCGTTGGCTGCCGGCGATGAGCGCTTTCGTTATCGCGAGCCTCGGCGCCGTCATTTGTTACCGGGCGCTGGTAGAAGCCGGAATCAATCCGCTCGCGTTCCTGACGAACTCTGCGGGAGAGCAGATGGGATCCCTTTCCACTTTCGGCGTGCTCGGGTTCGGACTATTATTCGGCCTCAAGCATGCAGTCGAGGCAGATCATCTCGCAGCCGTTTCAACCATCGTCAGCGAGCGCCGAAGTCTCTTAAGCTCGATGTTGGTAGGCGGCCTTTGGGGCATCGGCCATACGATCGCCCTGCTGATCGCGGGTGTCGGCGTGATTGTGCTTCATCTGCGCATAGGCGAGGAAACTTCGCTGGCGTTGGAGTTCTGTGTCGCGCTGATGCTGATCGCGCTTGGATTGAATGCGATCCTCAAGCTCAAGCGGGGCAGCGTCCTGCACTTTCATACCCATCGTCACGGCGGCCGTCTTCACAGCCATCCGCACTTTCATGATTCGATTTCGACTGCCGAAGAGACGAATACCCATCATGGCTTCAGGTTCAGCGCCCGGCCGTTGCTCATAGGACTTCTGCACGGTCTGGCTGGAAGCGCCGCCCTCATGCTGCTGGTACTGTCGACCATATCCTCGCCCGCGGTCGGGCTTCTGTATGTTGTCGTCTTCGGTGCGGGGTCTATCGGCGGGATGATGTTGATGAGCCTATTGGTAGGCCTTCCCGTGCATTTGACGGCCGGGCGATTTGATCGTGCCAACTGGATGATAAGAGGAATGGCGGGAGTATTCAGCCTCAGCTTCGGTATCTTCATGGCGTACCGGATAGGCTTTATCGATAGGTTATTTGGTTGATTGAAGGTGGAGGCGCTAGAAGAACCCTAGCCCGTCCATTGCGTCAGCCAGTTTGCGACCACTAACCAGGCGGCAAAGGCACAGCTGTCCGGATCTAGAGTCTCTTGCCTAACTACCCTTCATGCGAACGTAGTCGAGCGGCGGAAAGGATTTCCATCCATCGCATTGTTTCGCTTCGAGTACGCAACGGTAGTGATCATTTCCGTAGTGGCACGGCTTAGCTGTAACCGCGACGCTTCCGGGTTCCGCTGCTGCTAGTCGGAAATTCTCACCCTTTTGGTCGTCCACTCAACCATTAGGTTGAGGAACTCCGGCGCCCCTTCAATACTGTGATTTGCGCCCGGGAATATCCTGATGGTTACATCTTTATTGCCGGCATGCTCCAAAGCGGCCTCAAGTCGGTTGGCGCTATCGTGGATGGGAACTACGTCGTCCAGCTCGCCGAACAGAATCAAGACCGGAACCTTGATCTGCTCCCAGTAGACTACAGGATCGAGATCAAGACTACGCCAACGTAACCATGTATGAATCTCCTCGACGCTCGGGACTTGTCGAGGCAAGGTCGTCTGCGAAGCCCATCGTTTGTTCGAGGCCGCATCGAGAAATGCCTGAAGCTCGCGCTTGTCGCCACCTCGCCGGACGTAGTCGTCGACCCGTGTGAGAGCTTCCGTCGCTTCGCGAACGTCCGCGTCAGAGAAGCCATGTTTGCGTAGCCGAACAGCATCCGCATACTTGTTGACTTCGGCATAGGTAACGCCCGGACCAGAAAAGCTTATGACGAATGACACATCTTTCGATTGAGCTGCGGCAATAGGCGCTACCCAACCACCCTCACTGTGTCCCCACAGTCCAATCAGTGCCGGATCAATGTCGACACGACGCTTCAGCAACTCCACTGCGGCCAGGGCGTCGCCCGCCAGGTCGCGCAGATCAACTCGACGCGCTCCGCCGAGGTCGCCGCCGACGTCTCGTTTATCGTAGATGAGTGCTGCGATGCCTTGGCGCGCGAAAAGATCAGCGTAGAAACGGAAATCGTTGCGGCTGGGCGTGCTCGATCCATGAATCAGAATTACTGCCGGATGGCGCCCACTGGTCGGCGGGATAAGCAAACTGCCTGCAAGCTCGACCTCCCCATTGCTGAAATGCACTTCTTCCTTCTGGTATGGCGTGGGGGGAGTACTGCCTACGTACCGCAACGTTAGGGGACCGGAGATTTCGCCGCCGCGAATAGTGCCGGAAATGACATTGCCGTTGCGCGAGCCATCGAAGATTATTCTCCGTTCGCTCGCCTGCAATTCGAAATGAAGTTGGGGCGGTTCGTAGCGAACATTGATAAGCGGTTTAGCGAGCAAACGTTCGTCAGTCACACTGATGGTCGCGTTCACAGGGCCCTTTGCGTCCGACGTGAAATCAACAATTGCGTTTGTCTTCACGCCGGAGATTTCGGCTGTACCTTCCCAACGTCCTGCGAGACTCTTCTCGGCATGAGGAGATGCGACAGAACAACCAAACAGCAAGGAGATTCCCGCTATGAGGATTAATGCTTGAAGGATTCTTGCGCTTCTCATCTTGGCGACCGCCGCCGATCGGTCGAGTTCAAGTGGCTTTCGAATAGGAACTCAAGGTCTTTGAACAACCTGAGCCTACTACTCGAGAGGTGCCCGTTCGCCGACGTCGGAGTTAGAAGTCCGATCAGGGAAAACGTACGACAGCATTTTCGATTGGTAGCTCCAGCCGGCGTTTATCTGGTTTGGTGCGCGGCGGCGGTTTCCAACCTCCTTCTATCAGGAGGCTTTTCGACGGCAGGATGCCCTGCAGTTCGAACGAGTCGATGACATACGGCACACCTTCCGCTCCCAGTGGAGAATTGCCGTCGGTAATGTGAAAGTGCAAGTGCGGTGCATCAGAGTTCCCGGAGTTACCGAGCAGAGCCAGAACCTGACCACGCTTCACTTTGTCTCCCTTCTTGACGTGGATCCTGCCGGGCTGCAGATGTGCGTACAAGGCGAAATATCCGTGGCCTAAATCAAGAATGACGTAATTTCCTGCGGCATTTTCAAGCGTGATGGGAACGGCCCGCTTGTCGGCGGTTGGATCATTTTCCGGTATCCCGTCGCTAACATCGGCGACGCTCGCATCGGCGACGGCCAGAACTTCCGTTCCGTATGCGGACCAGTTTGCGTTCTTCGAGGGATCTCCACGAAAGGCCAGTCCGTCAGCTCCGATTCGCGTCCAATCCGTGGCGAATCGTTGCGCAATACGCGCCTTGCCATTGACAGCTAACAACGTGCGGCGATGACTTGAAGTATTAGACATGCCGTTCGATGCCAGCCAACCCCCACCGCGGACAGGTGGACCTATGACCAGCGGCGGCTTTCGCTGAATCATAATCCGCGCTGTGTCTACCAGGCGTTCTTCACCTTCAGGCTCATCGGATTCAAAGAACAGTCGGTGGCGCAGAGCAAGGGGAACCTCGCTGACGGAATCAACTGTGATTTGCAGGAAGACCACGGCCCGCATTCCGCCTCCGATGGCCCGCTTGTCAGTCAGGTCTGACGGCGCACCGGGTCGCGCGAGTCGACTAACAAGTTCTGCGTCCTGATAAACGGCTAACGGCTGGGCGCTCGCGTCGGTAAGAACTTCAAGTCGGATTAGATCAAGGCTCCTGACGCGCAGATTGGTGAGATGCAGTTCATACAGGAGGTGAATTCTCCCGTCTGCTTTGACAGGGGTTGGAGCGAGAGGAACTTCAACGTCAACCGGGACGGCTGAGATTCTTTGGGCCGAAACGTGACTTGAAAGAAACAGCAGGCCACTAGCCAGCACCAACGTTGAAAATCGTTTCATCTGTTTCTAAAGACGTCGAGCGGACATGAATGTTAACGTCCGTGCTTGCGCCTCGTCCGCCAGTCGTCAGCCAGGATCGCCCATCGCTCGTGATCTCGCCACCGACCGGATATTTTAAGATAACGTCGCGAGTAACCTTCTCGCACGAAACCCGCCCGATTAACCAAGGCAATCGAAGCTGCATTCCCCGGCTGAATGTTTGCCTCAAGCCGGTGTAGTTTCAGATGCTCGAACGCATAGCGAAGCATCAACTGAATAGCCTCGGTCATGTATCTCTGATTAGCATGCTCTGCTCCAACGTGATAACCGAGATATGCATTTTTAAATCCGCCGCGAAAAATCTGGCTTAAGTTGACCGACCCGACAATAGCGCCGTCGTCCAGGCGACAAGCCAGGAGGCACACACAGTCGGCTTGGGCGCATCTCTTAAGGAAAGCGTCGAATTGTTTTGGTTGGGTCGGTGGTGTTGCCAGGCCGCGGTGTAAACGTGCGCTTGCGCGGTTGAGTGAGATGAACTCTTCCAGATCGCTTCTTGTTGGAGGGCGAAGGAATACCCGCTCACCCACGATAGCGGCAGTCTTCAACCTGGTTTTGTCGCCCGAGTTCATGCGCCGATACGGGAAGGCAACTGGTGCTCGCGTCTGCGGCGCGGCGTGCCGGCCTTAGAGATTGGCATAATGCCGTCGAACGAATCTCTCAATGTACAGATTTTAGAAAGCTGCCTATCTCACAATCTCGAAATCTATCCATTGCGTCGCCATTCGGTATTTTTCATCCGCCAGCGCGTCTATGACGATGACCTGCAAGATATATTCGCCTGGCGGTAATTCCGAGCCGAGGAACAAGCGGCCGCCCGTGCTCAGGCGCTGCGGATCAGCCTGGCCACTCGTATCATATGGCGTTAGCTTTCCGGTGAAGACAAGCTGACCCTCGCGGAACAAGCGCAGCTGCGTCTGAAGCTGCGGGCTTCCGGTTTGTTTATCCATCCGGGCGTTGTAAATGAAGTAGCCGAAATCCATCGTCATATCCTGCCGCAAGCGGCGCACTGCCGGACCGACGATCACATCCGCCTCGTTGACTACGCCCTCCGCGCTCGCATCCTTTTGCAGTGCTGAAGCGTCGTCCGCGTCGCCCGGACTGTTTTTATTGACGCTGCCCGTCAGAGCGATGCCTGAAAGAGCCAGACGTTTTTTCTTGAAATCGGGTACTTCGATGAACTGGTTCGCCGAGCCCGTGAGGAGGGTGGTCGCATCGCGAACGGCGAGGCGAAGTTGATAGCCGCCGGCTCGCTTAACCGGAACGTTTAGCACATAGATCAAGCCGTCCCGTAACAGTCGGTCGTAAGTCCGACCTTGTGCGCGAATTGTCACTGTTCGGTTGGCCTCGTCCACAACTTCCCCGCCTGCGCTGAAGGTGACGGCCATTATGTCCACGACGGCCTCGTGCCAGCCGTCGGTCGTATCGTTGAATTTCAGGGCGGTGGCGTCTATGCGCAACAACGAACGGATATAAGATCCACGGGTCGGGTTGTTAGCGAAAAGCGAGGTGAGACGAACCTCTATGTCGCCTGAATTGAAGGGTGAGCTAAGGGCCTTGATTAGTTGACCCGTGCGCGTGGTCGCTAGCTTCGGCGCCGTGAGCAGCTTATCATCCGCGATCCCCAGGAAGCCCGCGCGCGTGCGCACCATCATGCCCGAGCGTTTCACCTTCACTGTCAGTTTATGGAAACTACGCTGACCCGTCTTCGGATCGAAAGATGATGCTTCCGGGCGGTAGCCGAGCAAATAGTAACCCTTCAAGTCCTCGATTGCCCGTTTGATAGCGCCGTTTATATCGTTGTTGTTGACGAGAGCCGTGCCGCCCGTCTGTTCGGCCAGGTAGCGCATACCGGCTTGCGAGTCGATGGAGCCAGCGCGCATGGCGGACAAACGTGGGCCCGTATCCCATGGCTTGCCTCCCGGATCAGCCGCAGTGAAATTAAGCGTCTCAAGCCCGCGCGGATCAATCGTGTAATAAACTATAGAGGAGCGATTGGCCAGTTCGATCAAGCGGTCAAGCGCGCTCATAGTGCGAGCACTTGTTCTGTTCGCATTGCCCATCGGTAGATCGCCGGTTATCAGGATGACCGCCTTGCGCCCCGGTAGTTCCTTGAGCCCACGCGTGATGTATTCAAGGGCGGCGAGTGTTCCAACCTTGAACATCTCTTCGCGGAAATCTTCCATCTCGTTGAGGCTATCGCCCAGCGGGCTGCTCTTGAGCTGCGGGCGACTCCCATCTATCGGAGCGCTCTCCTCCTCCTCACTCCCAAAAGAAAAAGCTGTCAGGTGCTTACCGTAACGGGGAATCCATCGAATCCGGTCGATGGCCGCGTGGAGTTGTCGCTTATTGCTGGTAAATTGCTGGAGCGCGCCGATGCCTGAGGTCGTGCGCAGAATGGCGACGAGGTCACCCGGCTGCATCTGCTCGTCCACAAACTTCTGCAGGGCCTTGCGCGCAAAATACATGCTGGTGAAATCCATCCCAAAATCGTCAACCACCAGCGCGTAGGCACGGCGCACCTGTTCAGGCCGTAGGCGAACGGGCGGCACCGGCAGAGCATTCTTGTCGCGCGGCTTTACGGCCCCGCTGGAAGGCTGCGAGGCGGCAGCATTGGCATCGAGGCCGATGTAAGAGAAGTTAGTGAGCGCCTGCGGTCGGCCGTCTTCGAACACCTCAAACTCTTCAGGCCGAAGGTCCGTCACTTGCCGCCCGTTCTTGTCCGTCACGGTAACGTCAACCTGCACAAGGTTGGTCGTGACGCGCACGACCTCATCGTCGTCAGGCGCGTTCTGTTGTGGAACAGGCGAACTCTTCTGACCAATGACTGAAGTGAGAAGAGAGAGAACCAGGGTGAGAAGAAGTGCGGCTCGTTTTTTCATGAGGATCTGGTTGGCCTTCGTTTGCGTTAGTACCTCTTTCTCGTATTCCTTACCTTTCGCATCATGGCAAGAGTCGCTTTAGAAGCCGGCCGACTTGAGTTCTCCAATTCATACCAACCCTTTCCTCCAGGTGGGATAGGATATTTACCTTCTAAAAACACAACCCACTCACCAGGAATCCGGTTTACATCGTAACCTTCTTCGACATGGACATAGAACTCAAGTCGCTGACCACGTTTGATCTTGCCCTTGAACGGTTCAATGATTTCGCTCTGGACGACATAGAGCGGATGAACATCCTCCGCCGCGAACTTGATGCTCGTGATTTTGACGTGCGCCACAATTCCAACCTGATTGTAATCACTTTTCAGTTGCGAGAGCGGCCCGGTATTAGGATCAGCCTGGGCCAATGCGCCAACGCTCGATACGACCAGGATTAATACTGCCAGAATTAGGTTTTTCATAATCGTGTATAGAAGCCCGACGCGGCTCTGGATCTTTTATCTTTAGTTGGGAAGTGGCGTTATTGTCTTCGCCAATACTTGTACATGCCTCCACTCGCTACTGTTCAATTTGTATGTGTCTGGCCCAACCTTAATTTGTACTTTCCGGGCCGCAATCATGCTGAGGAAGACGTCTGTCGGCAGGACCACCGTTAGCACTTTCCGCGTGAAAGGCTTTCCATTTCCCTCGAAGCTTCGATCCTCCAGGACAAAATCTCCCTGCTGGACTATCGCACTATCGGCGCTGACGGTGAAGCTCTGATCACGTTCATATCTGTGAATGTCCTGGTTAATGAAGAAAGTAAAGCTTACGCTCTGAGGGCGCGTCGGAGTCTTCCCCGGATAGGCATAGTGCGCGTCCCACAACGCAATATCCCTGCTTGAGGTTGAAGGTGCATCGGTCGCTTGCGGCCGGTAGATCATTTTAGTGTCTGCAAGCGCGCCTAAACCCGCGCTGATAACCGTCTCGTTCTTCTCCACGTAGAACAGCTGAATGATGGGCGCATTTCTATCTCTAACCAACACCTTCATTTCCTGCGCCAAAGATTGAGTTTCGGTTAGAGCAAAGCAAAGACAAAACGAGAAGCACAAAGTTGCGGGGCTGACGAGACAGCGTCTCATTATCGTTACGTAGCTGGAGCTGGGACTGGTAACCAGCTCTTGAATATTCATAATCAGGATCCGCAAACTCGACAACCTCCAGCGCGAAAAAGTGTGGCTCCGCAACTCGCCTCTAATGCTTAACTGCGCCACCCTTCGGATTACCGAAGGCGAGCCTCCATTCGCCTGCCTCTTTAACCAGTGGTACCGTCCGCATGGGTTCCCCCGGTGTCTTGATGTCCACCAGCGCGGTATCGCCCCCTATCCTCTCGTTCCAAATTAAGGGAGCGGGCTTCCGTGCCTCCATGTCGGCGGCCTCGATGAATAGCTGATCCAGAGTCTTGCCCTGGCGGTTCGCAACGTCTTCCATCAGCTGCAGCGACTGGCGCGAAAGAAATCTCTTGATGCCCGCAACGTCCTTTCTTTTGCCCGCTTCGTAATACCCCTTGACGACTTCCGTGGGGGAGGGGCCAGTCGGTATCGAGGTCGAAGGTGATGTATTCGCGGTTGAAGGTGTGTTTGCCCGCGGCGGGGCGCTCGCAGGCGGATTCTTCGAAGGTGCGGCCTCTCGGCTGTTGCCGGTGTCCGGCTCTTTGTTGCAGCCGGCGATCAGCGCGAGGGTTGCCAGTGCGAACGCAGCCGTCGCGCTGGCCCGGATCAAGAGAGGAAACTTGAGCTTCATCTGTATCACCAATCCTGCCATGATCTGCGGTTGAACTAAGTAGCCTAGGGTTTGGGTTGAAGCCGCGGCGCTGAAACGCAAGTGTAACTATGGATGATGAACTCTGAACCTCTTCATTCCGCATTCATCCTTACATTCACGCTCCCCGCGCTCCGGTCCAACGAGTCGCTAGGCGCGCCTTCTATTGAATAATTCAATTTTCAATAGGACCTTAAGACAGTTCAATACCAATATCGAGACTGACATCCATGTTGAAAATACTTACTTCCATTCTAAGCATTTCTTAGCCCCGCGAGGGAGGTACATTCTTAACAGCACAGGGTCAGACGCTATAAAGTTCCCTAATAACATCGGGGGCGGAGAGCCGGGGATGAAAGCGTCAAAGGTCCAGAGGATTGAAGCTGTGTCACCCTCCTGTACATTTAGTACCGCCGGAAAGTCCATTGTCTTCTCAATCAGTCCCCTGTCTACATTTTCGGCCCTCATAAGCAGAACCTGCTGTAAGCTTCTAAGCTTGGGTGGCCAAAAAAAGGTTAACGACGAGACCCCTGGGGGTAAGTTAGTTAGCCTCTGGGCGGAATTCTGCGAGGGCTCAGGTTTCATCTTATCTGTGTCGTTAAATATGGACAAAGTTTTTGGATTAGGCAAAAAGTAAGCAATCACAGTTTTGATCTTCTTCGGTTTATTATTCACCGTGAATGTCTCTTCCCTCAAATAGATTCCCACACCACAAGCTCGGGACTGTGGTGGTTCCACGGGCGGTGAAATTAGCGGCCTGCTCTCCAGCTTATTCTCGAAACCGAATGTGGCTAATCCGAAGGGATCTGCAGGAGTTTGTTTTTGGCCGTGAACCCCGGGGCAGCAAATAATCACTAACACAAGCAAAACAACCGTTCTCATAATTGCATTGCCACCCTAACTTTTTAGATATGATGCACGTTACCCTCAGTAATTCGAGAATAAGCGCCTAACGTGGGAGTTGACGCGACGGAGCGATTGCAATTCCACAATCCGCATTCCGAAATCCGCAATTCAGAGGCTCCCGCCGCTCCGGTCGAACGAATTGTTATGTTGCGTCCGCCAATGGTGATCTCTGCCAGAGAGCCCATACATCGTTGGCGATGGTAGAGTATTTCTCGCGAGCACCGGCGATGTCTGGGTCAAACCAACGTTGGAATTCTTCGTGTACGACGGTTAGGACGTCCTCCGGCGAGTGACAAGTTCTGAGCCGCGGCAGAATTGTACGCGCCTCAGGTTCGTACTCGTCGGTGTTGTCTTCGAAATTGATTCCAATCGGATCATAGCGGAAGAATATGGCTGCGACATCGTCAAAGAGCACACCATATTCGGCGCGAAGTCGCCGACTTTCTGCGTCGATTTCCTCTTTCGTGCGCAGGACAGTCATAGCAACATAACGGTGGAGTTAACGCGGCGGCGCGGAACTAAATCCGCAATCCGAAACCCGCAATCAGTTCGCTCCCGCCGCTCGCGTCCAAAGATTTATTATGCCTCGGTCATTTGGTCAAGAGGCTGAATGAATCCAAAAATCTGTTGGCGACTGACTCTTGAGCTCTACGGATTCCCGCAGTATCGACGTCGGATCGCGCTTTAACCTTTGAAGTAAACACCGTCACAGTGTACAAGCGATTCCCGACCAGGAAATATCTGTCCCGAAATATGCCATCGGACACTTCGATAACCAAAGACCGTCCCGGATGACCGGCCGCGCTTATGTCCTGTTCAGATAAGAGTTTTCCACTTTCCCTGACAAGCATACGGTCGCGAATACCATCGAGCGTGACGTTGCCAGGTTGCAAGGTTTCCAGGTCGCGTGCAAATATCGTGTAGCCCACCACGTATTCCGCAGTTTTAGTAATCAAGTTATAAAAATGTCCGACGGCCGACCCCGGTTTGCTTCCAATCGGTTGAGATACCTCACTTGGAACACCCGGCATCCTGACCTTGAAACCGCCCTCGTTTGGGACGAACTCTTTCCATTGCTTCGGAACGAAGTCCGCCGCGGGCGCGGGAGGAGGAGTCTGCGCGTGAACAATAGCGGAAATCACCAGCAGAAGCAGAGTCGCGGAAACAGTGGCTCGTGCATTCATTAGAATTTATAGCGGCATCGCAATGGCCTTTAGCTGCGGCGCGCGATCAGCCTTCAACCTGAAAGGACAAAGTACCTTGAGAAGCATGCTATCGCGTCGTTAGCTGCAAGGCTTTTTTCGCCTCTGCGATGACCTTTAACGGGGACCAGCGCTTTGCTTCTTCTGAAGCAGCAGACACAAGGCGTCATTAACAGCCTTGAGAGAAATCGCGAGGTGTTTGCCTTAGCCGCGGCGCGCCGCCTCGATTGCAGCGACGTCGATTTTTTTCATTTGCATCATCGCGTCGAACGCGCGCTTTGCCACAGCGGGATCGGGATCGGTTACCGCTTTCGTCAGCACGATCGGCGTAATCTGCCAGGACAGGCCCCATTTGTCCCTGCACCATCCGCACGCACTCTCTTCGCCGCCGTTGCCGACGATGGCGTTCCAGTAACGATCAGTTTCGGCCTGGTCATTGGTTGCGACCTGAAACGAGAAAGCTTCGTTGTGCTTGAACGCGGGTCCGCCATTGAGCCCGAGGCAGGGAATTCCCATCACCGTAAACTCGACCGTTAACACGTCCCCTTTCTTCCCGGAGGGAAAGTCTCCCGGCGCGAGATGCACCGCGCCAACGGATGACCCGGGAAACGTCCTGGCGTAAAATCGCGCCGCCTCCTCGGCGTCGCGGTCGTACCAAAGGCAAATCGTATTCTTAGCTGGATTCATCGTGTCACTTCTCCCTTGTTATGAGCCGCCCGACGCCGGAGTCAACGATGTGCTCGCAATCGAAGGGCACTGGCTTGTTAGACAGCGCCGACAATAGAAAAATGTCGTCCGCCGATTCTATTTTCTGCTTAGCCATTCACTCGCTAGTATTCCATACACGGCGTGATCGACAAACCGATCTTTGAGCCAATCGGATTGTCGTAGAATACCCTCTCGCATGAAACCCAATTTCTCAGCTATGGCCCGGCTCTTTTCATTCTCTGTAGCGCAACTTATTACGACGCGGTTCAAACCAAGTTCGCTGAATGCGTGGTTAATCATCACTTGGCAAGCTCTAGTGACAAGCCCTTTACCTTCATATATCCCGCCTAACCAGTAGCCGAGTTCAGTGCTTCGATTTGTCCAATCGATTTCATGATAACGAATAGTGCCTGCCAACTTCCCCTCAAACCAAATACCAATCCCCAATCCTTTGTTTTCCGCAAAGAGCGCAAGGTCACGTCTGATATACATCCGGGCATCTTCAAGTGAGTAGAGTTGAGGTACTTCAGGATGCCGTTCTCTGTTCTGCTCGATCAGATCGAATAACATCTCTGCGTGCCGTTCTTCAAGCATACATAGCTCTGACTGAGGATCTACTTTATAGCTAAACATTGTCATACTAAAGAGAGCGGCATAACGGTTGAGTTGACGTGGCGGCGCGAATTAAGGGATGAGGGATGAGGGATGAAGGCATAAATCGAATTCATCCCTCATCCCTTGGCTCTCTCCCAATCGCGTCGAACGATTTGTTCGGCGGCGTCCAACTACGAGGCCAACCGAACGCGGGCTCAAACATTCTCACTTCTCGGACAGCGGCGCGGGCATCCTCATGTAGTAGCCGCGACGCGCCCTCACAAGTAACTTTCGCTCCTTGCCCTTTGCGTCGCGAACTTTCGTTCTTACCTGCAGCTTGTGCATACGCCCGTCGTCCTGCTCCCTCTCCATAAGAGTGAAGCCGAGGTTGTAACGCGCGGCCAGATTACCGATGAGTTTTTCGAGGGCGGCGCCATAGTCCTCCGCTTGCTTAACGGACTGAGCCTCGCCGCCGGTCTGTTCAGCGATGTGTTCCGGCGCGTAGACGTCCGTTCCCACTAACCGTCCAATCGCAGCGAAAATCGGGCGCGGCGGCGCCGGCATTCTGCCGGGGACATTCTTCATTTTGATCGAAGGCTTCCCTGGGTTGCGAATTAGCGGACTGTAGAGCGTGTTGGCGCGTACAAGTCTGCCCACAATCTTATCGCGTTCGGAGAAACGTATCGGTTCCAGGATCGTTGTCAGAGTGACGACCACAATTTGCGAGTCCGGCCGCTTCATGGTCGCTTGCTCAACCACGGTGAGAACGTTCTCTAACTCATCGCGATACCACCTCGGCTGGGGCCTGGAGAGGGTGCCGATTGCCGCCAAAGCCTCCGCCACCTTCCCTTGGTCACGGGTGAAATCTGCGAGCATCTTCAATGGTGTCGTTAGGCCGCCGATGTTAGCCATGACGGCGACTTCGTCTTCGGGAGCCAGCTTCCGGAGTGCGGAGCCTAACGATTCCAGCACTTTGCTCCGGCGCAGAGATTCATCGGCGTTCGTCGCAACCAACTCGTCTATGATCAGCACGAGCGCCAGCGGGCGGCGGCGGCCTTCACCAGCGCGGCTGAAGTATGAAAGCGCTCGCGGCTTTCCATCGGCCAGCACCTCAAAGTTCTCGCGTGTCAGGTCAGCGACCGGCGCGCCGGTTTTTTTGTCCTGCACGAGAGTATCGATGAAGACGACACGCGTTCTGACGCGTACTATGTCCACTTGGGGGTCTTGAGCTCTGCCGGGAGCGGAAGAGAAGAGCAGCGCAGTGAGCCCTAAGAGGAAAACGAACCGCTTTATGAGCATTGATTACTTCTCAAAGAAACACGGGTTACGGCCCGTCCGACGCTGCCGTGGGCGGCCACGCGCCGATCCGCTGCCGCAACGCAACGATCTTGCCAAGGTGATATGCGTTATGTACCGCCACACTGTTCAACTCGTCGGCCATTGTCACGCCCGGCTCTACCTCGAGCGCTAACCGCTCAGGCGCCTGCCCAAACGCTACCGCAGCGCGGGCGCCGTCCAGGAA
>JAVHWA010000059.1:0-5445 GCA_032160165.1 Acidobacteriota bacterium | reverse complement strand
ATCCGGTAATAAAGATCATCTCGGAACCGTCCATCGGCCACCATCGCGCGCAGATCACGGTTTGTCGCAGCCACGACACGAACATCCACCTTGATGGTGCGATTTCCACCGACGCGGCGGATCTCTCGTTCCTGCAGCGCTCGCAGCAGCTTTGCCTGCATCCCTATGTCCAACTCGCCGATCTCATCCAGAAATAAAGTGCCGCGATCCGCAACTTCGAACAGACCTTTCTTTTCGGCGTGCGCTCCAGTGAACGAGCCCTTCTCGTGACCGAAGAGTTCCGATTCGAGCAGGTTCTCGTTTATGGCCGCGCAGTTCACCGCCTGAAACATCTCGGTTACTCTCGGGCTTTGATTATGGATGGCGCGGGCAATCAGTTCTTTACCGGTCCCCGACTCGCCACGAATCAACACCGGAGAGCTCGAGCGGGCCACCTTCAAGATCATCTTCTTAACTGCTTCCATCTCCGGTGAGGCCGAGATGATCTCAGTGTCCAGCGCATCCAGGCGTTGAAGAGCTCGCCGGATGGTACCGAGCAAAGTCTCGCGGTCGTAAGGTTTTTGAAGATAGTCGAAGGCGCCACGGCGCAGGGCGTCCTTGGCGGATTCGATCGAGCCATGCGCCGTCAGCAGGATTACAATTATTGATGAGTCCTGAGCGAGGAGATGTTGCAGCAGCTCGATGCCATCCATCCCCATCATCATCAGGTCAGTCAGAGCCAGATCGAATCTACGGTCCTTCGCGAACTTGATCGCGGCCTCGCCCGAAGAGGCAGTTGTAACATCGTAACCCTCACTCGATAAGATCATCTCCAGTATTTCGCGTTGCGACTTTTCATCGTCAACAACCAATATGCTTTTCCGTGCCATTCACGCTCCTAAACGGGACAAGAGATCAAAAGCTGTTGTCAGGATAGAAAACTTCCGGTCAGCTGTCACCCGCCGCGGCGGGCAGTAATACTGAAAACGTCGCGCCAAAGCCCTGCTTTGACCTTACGAAAACGGATCCGCCGTGGTCGTCGACCGCCTTCTTCACAATGGCGAGTCCCAGCCCGGTGCCAGTTTCCTTGGTGGAAAAGTACGGCTCGAATACCTTGTTGATGTCTTCAGGGGCGATTCCTCTTCCGCTATCGGTAACCTCAATAACTGCGTTACGCCCGGACTCGTCGTCAGTGAGATTGATGGTCAAGGTGCCGCCTTGACCGTCGATGGCCTGCATTCCATTAATGATCAGATTGGTGAAAACCGAACGCAATGCTTCCGCATCCCCGAGCACGAGCGGCACTTCTCCCTTTTGCTCGACTCGAGTCTCAATATTACTTTCGGCTGCGTTCACTTCGACCATTTGCAGGGCATCACGGACGACCGCCCCCAGATCCAGCCGTTGAAGCTCAAGCGTTGAGGGCCGCGAGTAGTTAAGAAACTCCGAGATGCGAGTATTGATGCGCGCGACCTCGACCTTGAGTTGCGTCGCGAGTCTCTCAAACACCTCGCGCTTCGCTTTGTCGGTAGGCGCGAATGCTGTCCGCAGATGGTCGAGCGTGAGGTTAATATAGTTCAGTGGATTTCTGACTTCATGGGCAATCGCCGAAGCAAGACGCCCGACCACCGCTGACTGCTCCGCCTGATGAAGCTGCGCTTCGAGCTCGCGTGTGTGGTCCAGTCTGATAATCATCTCGTTAAAGCGGGAGGCGAGCTGACCCATTTCGTCGGAGCGATCGGCGGCCGGAACACGGAAATCGAAATCGCCGGCCGCGACTCGCCTGGCTGCGTTGGATAGATCTTTGAGTGGGCGTGTGAACCGCCACACCAGCACGGCGGCCAGGAGCGTTGCCGCCAGCAGCACCGCCAAGGTGTAGACCAGCGGACGCGCTGCCTGCAGGTTCCAAAAGCCCATGGGGCGATCGGTCTTGAGGGTGACTATCACGTACCAGCGTCCCTTTTCTGTCTCCGCCGGAATCGCGTGAGCCTCCTCGTTTTGCGGCCCATCCTCTGCGAGGGCCGATTGGGGAAAATACTTCGAGTCCTCGCCGACGCTTCGCCTTAACGGCGGCAAAGTGGCCATATCTTTCAATTGATAATATTGATATGTCTTGTCGGCGTTTACTTTCGGGAAGTAGCGCGGATCGAGGTTGTCAATAACACGCCATTGATTGTCGACGATAACCACATTTGTGATCCGACCGGACTTAGGATCAAGCAAGGTCTGATTGGCACGCGCGCGCAAATCCACCAGGCTCTCGGTGGAAGAAATTCCCTGAAAGCCGAGCGCGATGCCGGCACCAAGCGCTTCTTCCTGTCGCTCTCTGTACTGTTTGTTGTTTCGCGCCGCGCGCAGATTAAGATAATACTGCACGCCAAGCGTCGCCACGAGCAGTGCGATCAGCACCACCAATAAGCGCACGCGAAAACTGGAGAACAGCCTGCGAAACTTCATTACAATTCGTCCGTCAAAACAGGTTCCGACTTACCGCGTCGGGCCTCGTGCTTGGATGCAACAGCGCTGACATCAGATCTCCTTATCGACGGCATCAGATACTGTTATTTTTTCGTTGCCCTCAGTCAGTTCAGATGTTATAGTTCGGCACGGTCTCAACGCAAACTCCCCAGGGGCCGCTAACGGGAACTCTCCCACCTCACCGTAAAGAACGACGGTAGTCAAAATCAGAAACTGGTAGAGGAAGTATTTTTGAAGAGACCCGACACTTCAAAGTTCAATCATGCGATGCGGAGCGCGGTGAGCGTGAGCTTACTCGCTAGTGAGTCCGGTGACAGTGTCGTTAGGCATTCGTTCGTATTAGCGTTCGACCCTAACTCGCGAGTTGCACCCTCAGAAATGTTTTAAATGCGAGGACCAGTCAATGACCCAAACCCAGCGTACCCTAGTCCCCCTGCGCAACACGCTCAGTCTTCTCCTTTTTATCCTTCTAATTTCAACCGGCACATCATGGTCTAAAGATAAGCACGCTTCTCAAGCGGCCAAGGCAAAGCGACCTGCTGCGCGGGCCCAGACGTCTCGCCGCGGCGCCAAGGCGCAAGTGTCGGCGCGCAATGACAGGAAGGCGCGCGAGAAGTCAGCGCGCGAATCGCGTGTCGATAAGCGACGAGACAAAAACAGCGCGAGAGAACTGCGCGCGGCGCGAAAAGAGCGAGAATCGGATCGGCGAGGCGGACGTGCACTTACCAGGAACGAGCGTCGTGCAGAGGGCCGGCGAGCGGCGGAGCAGAGAAGGCGCGAGATCGCCGAGGCGCGACGCCGGGCTGAGCTCGCGCGACAAGCTGCGATCGCCCGTCAACGCGCGATAGAGCGCGCGATGCGCGACGAAGCGATGTCCAACATCGCGAAGGACGATACCACCGGTGAAGACCTAGAGGTCCGTCGCGCTGCAGTCGCGGCGTTAGGAACTCGCGCGGGTACGGTAGTTGTGATGGATCCCAAGACCGGTCGCGTCTACACGGTTGTTAATCAGGAATGGGCGCTTCGTCGCGGCTTCAAGCCCTGCTCGACTATCAAGCTAATGACGGGTCTCGCGGGCTTGACCGAGAAAGTGATCGATCCCGTTCAGACGGTGTCGGTTTCTGATCGGCGCTATTCCATCGGCTTGACGGATGCTCTGGCGTATTCGAATAATGGCTATTTCCAAAACGTGGGTGGTCGTGTCGGATTCGATCGCTTAATCACGTACGCTCGTGAACTGGGTCTTGGAGAACGTACGGGCATCAACCACGCAAATGAGTCGCCCGGCCGCGTGCCGCTCATGAAAACCGGCTACGCTGTGAACCACATGTGTTCGCACGGCGACGATTTTGAAGTCACGCCGATTCAATTGGCGAACCTGGTGTCGGCCATCGGCAATGGCGGCAACCTGCTGGTTCCCCACCTGCCGCGGACGCCGCAGGAAGACGTCAAATTCAAGACGGTGCTCCGCCACAAACTGAACATCCCGCAGGAAGCCATGCGGCAGCTGATCCCTGGGATGATTGGATCAGTCAACTACGGTTCCGGCCGAAAGGCCTACGACCCACTGCAGACCATCGCAGGCAAGACAGGAACGTGCATAGACCGTGACAGGCAATGGATCGGCCTCTTCACATCCTATGCGCCGGTATATAACCCACAGCTCGCCGTGGTCGTAGTGGCCAAAGGTTCGGACGGACGGGGCCACGCTCCTGCGCTAGTGGCGGGCCAAATCTACAAATCGCTTCGCCACCGCTTCGGTTCCGCGCCGGGGAATATGCCCTACGCAAGTATCCCGATTCCGACGCGCCCCAGGCTGGATGCGAATGCAGCGGCTGCTCTCAGCGATGAAGACAAAGAAGACGCGCAGGGGGATGTAGAATCCACCGATGCGGCGCCGGGCGATACCCGATCAGGCGGGAATGGCGTCAAAAGCACGATCATGACCGTCCCTCAATCGCGCGCTCCGGAGACAAGTATCCGGCCCGCGTCACCGGGCAGCACGCAGACAACGGACCAGGATCGCCAGCGTCCCCGCCGGGTCCATTCGAGCAACCCGTAGAGTCCGACCGGGGCTGTAATTCTCAATCGTGAACCGCCGACGCAGACATCCTGTCGGCGGTTCACGATTTCTGATTTCCGGCTTTTCACCGGCTTGACACGAGTCCTTTGTTGCAGGATGATTGCCCCTCGATTCGAGTGATGTCGAGGGATGATCATGAAGTTTGTTCTCCTCGTTCGGACTGGCGTGCCCGCTCGGACGCGCGGCAACCGAAAGCCATAAGAATCGCATCTTAAAGGAGCGCGACGCCCACTCCCTTGGGCCGTTCTCACCCCCGATTGAATTCGATAGAAGTTTGAAGACGAACATAGCCTGGAGGATTGCGACCGATGAAAAAGTTGATTCAACTGCTTGTGCTCGCTGCGCTCGTTACCGCCTTTGCATTGCCTGCACTGGCGCAGACTGCGACCGCCACACCCACGCCGGCGGCGGCCGGGCAGGATGATCCTGAGGCCAAAGCAGCTCTTTATAAGAAATTCACTGATAACATCAAGCGGAACGATCCGGCGGCGAAGCCGGATGTTGCATACGAAGCTGGAAAAGAGTACTTGGGGAAATACGCAGCGAAGGACGGACCGGAAGATCAATACATCAAGTACATCACCAAGTGGGTGACTTCATACGAAAAGGTAGCGCGCCGCCAGCAGCTTCTTCAAAACCTGGCTGACAAAAAGTTTAACGAAGCCTTCGCGGCCTCGAAAACAGTTCTGACTGATTTCCCGGATGACCTTGAAGTGCTCTACAGGTTGGTCGGCGCGAATTTCCTTGCCGTCGATGGCAAGAACGAGGCCAACAACGCGGAAGCCGCGGCGTACGCCAAAAAGCTGATCCAGTTGATCCAGGCGGGCAAGAGCCCCGACACCAGCAAGAACAACAACGAGCTGCAGGGCAACCTCAATTACGCTATAGGCTTCTTTCTGCGCAAT
>JAVHWA010000021.1:0-10829 GCA_032160165.1 Acidobacteriota bacterium | reverse complement strand
GACGACGAGCAGACGTTCGTATGAGAGTTGTGCCCATCAACTCCCCACGCCGCCAGGATTCTTTCGGTAAAGCCGTCTTCACCGGGCCGGCCAACGTGATACATGATCTCGTTGTGCCGCTTTTCGATGATGGCTTTGCGAATACGCGCGGCGATTTCGTTCAGCGCTTCGTCCCAACCGACGCGCACCCATTTACCCTCACCCCGCTTGCCGGCGCGCTTTAGTGGATAGAGAATCCGATCGGGGTCTGTGACCTGATTGAGCGTGGCCGGTCCTTTGGCGCAGTTACGCCCACGCGAACCCGGATGTTCGGGGTTCCCTTCAAATTTCTGCACCTGAAAACTGTCTCTGTCGATGTAAGCCAGTAGACCGCACGCCGATTCGCAGTTGAAGCATGTCGTGGGCACCAGCATGTATCGGCGCTCTTTCCTATCCGGCCAGGCCTTCGAATCCAGCTCGACCCAATCATCCCAGCGCTCTTTGGGTGGAAATGCCGCCAGATGAATGCGGCTCGGCCCGGGATAGAAGGTCTCGCCCCGGGCTTCTGTTTCCGCGCGCGCGGCGGAAACACGCTGGTTCAATTCGTCCAGATTCATCGTTCTTTGCTTCAGTAATTTTCCAGCAAGGTCAGACTCGCGTCGAGAGATGTCCATGTTAGGGCGGCAGATAATTTCCGGTCATCAGTCATCAACTGGCACCCTCTCGACACAGCAAGAGCTACATATAGACAATCATAGACAATGCACCGTGTGTTGAGAGCTATCTGAAAAGCAACCGTGAGCAAATCGGTTGCTCCATATAAGTAAGCGGCAGTGTTTGCACCGCTGTGATTATTCGGTCTCCCTCACCCTTCGTCAGTTCTGCATGCAGCGTCACTTTCTTCCAGACGATATTGCCAAATTCCGATAGCATTAAATCCGGTGCGATCAGATCATGCTGATCCGAGAAGAAGCGAACGGCCTGCGGTGAGTGAACTTCGGGGACGTAAAGTTTGATGGCTACGCTGGCGTCCACAACGTACAGGCTCATCGTTGGCGATCCTCTGCGACCAACTCTGTGCTATTACTGTGCATGCGGCCGTCCAGCCCTTGCCGAATCTGCGCGGCTATTTTCAGACATTCTTGCATCGTCTTAAGGCGGTCGGGCGTTCTTATTGTCTGTTCATCGGAATTGGCGGCCACCTTGTCAATAGATTTTTTCGACATACCATCACCTCAAAGTGAGATTAGAATAGATGGCAGCGCCGCACATTGGCAATCACCGCACGGCATATCCTTTGATGTGCCTTCACCTCTAAAACTCCCTCGCGAGCAATCTCTTCAACTCCGAAATCCGCGCCAGATGATGATCGTCGTGTTCTGCTATGAAGAAAGCCAAATCGATCACTCGTATCCTCATCTTCAAGCGCGGATGAACGGCTGTTCTTCGCACGAGGGCTTCGTCATATTCGTCTAATCGACGCACGAACTCAGTCCTTTCGGCCCGAAAGGCGGCGAGAATATTTTCCATCGCGCTTGCGTTGTGATTCGCCTCGTGCGTCTTGCAGTTCTCCACGTCGGCTGCATGGAGCGTTTCCGCTCCGTTTTCGAAATCGTCGAGGCGATTCATCCCCAGAGGGTCGAGATCCAGCAAGTGTCCGGCATGCTCCTGAATCGACCATTTATCACCATCTCGGCGCGTCACTCTCTCGCGTGAACACTCGCGCGTCAGGTCCTCAAGCCGTGCCGGAGTTCCCCTTAAGCGCTCGAGGATGTTGGGGTACATCCAAAGCGGAAGAAGATCGAACGAGAATTCGCGTGTGAACCAGGCAATGCGCTGAACCATCTCTTAAGATCCAATCGCTCAATCCGCTGAAAGTATCCTGCACTCGTACATGGTATTCCATCTGTTCTGACCGAAAACTTTGACCGTGCGTTTGGTTTCGACTTGAAAGACAATCCGTCTTTGGCACTTTGAATTCCTGGAGATCGTGAGCTGCGGAAACTCCGACAGGTTGAGCCATTCAACACGCGCAGCGTGATGGTATGGAGCTTTCGGACGAACGGCTGTATGCCACTCGCCGGCTCGATCGCAGATGACGAATGCTCGATAACTGTTTCCCTTCTCCAGCGCCCCTTCGAATTCGACCGCGTCAGAAGTTGCTGCAGGTCCGATTGACTTCAGCAGGTCGGCGCGCTCCGCGCAATAATATGGCAAGCCTCTTGAGTCTATAGAAGTGCTTCTGCGATCGTAGAAACACGGTTGGCGGTTTTCGCTTTGTTTAGTGACAGTCAGCTCGACCGGTCGGTTGAGAAACGTATCTGCGCCTTTCGGTCGGTAAAGACACGGCACCACGAGATACACGAAGGCATCATTGTATCCGCTGACCTTCACATCCAGTTGTACTTCAACGGTGGCGGCAAATATCAGCTCTCCGCAAGCAGGCGGAGCATAGTCGACCTTTGAGATCTTGCCGCTTATCGTCATTCTCGAAGGAAGACTGTCGGCGCTCTTATCATAGGCAACTGGAAACCGTCGGGACTGCACGTCTTGCTGGGCAAGCGCCGACCCCGCGGCAGCAACCGCCAGAATTAACAATATGGAGGATTTGAAAACGCTCATTCGCATCCCAGGTACGCCGAAGGCGTTCGCGAATTTCAGCCACTCACGCCAGCGGCACCGATTGCCCGGCTTGAACATAGGCATGCTCATAAAGTAGAAGTCCCGTCAGTGCGGCCTGCGCCGCCACCAGGCCAAACCGGCCGTCAACATTCCCCACAAGAATGAGCCACGGAACCACCGCGCCGATCAGCGTCAACGCCGTTCCAAACCAGAAGAACGAACGATACCTTCCCTTCAACAGCTCCCAAACCGCCACTCGCGCATGAGCGGTCGGATGAGTCAGCGTGACCTCGCCCCAAATCATCAGAAGATGCAAGACGCTTGTGACGGCCAGGATCAAGAGCAGCGCGAAGACCAACCTCGGGCTCAACCAGGTTGCAAACGGTAAGAGCGCAGCCGAGCCCAAAAGCAGAGCCTGCAAGAGCAGGTGCGGGGGCAGCAGCGGGTTCTGCCACATGTCGCGTGCCTTCGCTTGCGCGAAGAGATAGGCAGTATAGATGGCTGTTAACGCTCCAAGCGGAAATCCCGCGATCATCAACCAGCCCTGCATCGAACGGTTACCCACCAGACTCGCCATGAAATGAAGCGCGAGCACAAGCGAGTACCCGGCAATTATGAAAGCCCCTTTGACAAGCCAGCTTCGCCACTGCGGTCGTGTAAAGATCAGGTAAAAGCGCTCGGGATGCTCTAAATCCCAGACGAGCAGGGCTCCCGTTATTGCCAGAAATGTTCCCGACATGACCGGCGCGACCCAAAGCCAGAGAGGATTCTCCACTTCGATCAAACCAAAAAACACCAACAACAACGGGACGAGATAAGCTCCGGCCGCGATGCCTTTCGTCCAGGTGTAGAGGCTAACGCGCCAGTCCCACGGGATTGAGTGCGGAACGTCGTATGAAAGCAGCGCTGCTGCAGAGGTGTTTTGGAACTGCGGATTGCCGGACACGACCGTATCAGCCGAGCGAAGCTGTTCGCTCCACATAAAAAGTCCCCCCGAAGGACGCCGCGCGGCCAAGGGATCCAGCGTCGCCTGGTGAGCACCCTTATAGAAGAGCTTGGGAAGCGTCTCTTTTTCAGGACGCCTTACTGTCACGGCTTCGCGGTTAACGATCTGCGCCACCTTTGACGATGGATCATGCATGTCCCCGATCAGTATTGCTTCGGTGGGACATACAATCACACAAGCCGGCTCGAGTCCCATATCGATGCGGTGCGCGCAGAAGTTGCACTTCTCTGCTGAATGATCTTCCGGGTTGATGAAGATGGCATCGTAGGGACATGCCGCCATGCAGGCCTTGCAGCCGATGCAAATCGACTTGTCGAAATCTACGATGCCATCCGCGCGTTTGAACATTGCGGTGGTGGGGCACGCGACAACGCACGGTGCATGGGCGCACTGGTTACAGCGCGTGACCTGGTGGGCCCGTCGCGCATTGGGAAACTCGCCTACATCCACATGCTTGACGTAAGTGCGCGTGACCGAGAGCGGGACTTCATTCTCTGACTTACAGGCAGTCGTGCACGCATGACAACCGATGCAACGAGTGTGATCGATGACTTTGGCCCATTGAATCGGTTTAGCGTTGGCGTGATAGATGGGCAGATTTCTCATTATGTTTCCTACTTGACGCCCTCACGACAAGTCTCGGATTTAGCCATGATGTTTACTTCCACCATGAGCACAAGATTCTAGCGCACTCTTAGCTCTTTCCGCCCATCGCGCGAACTCATGCTCCCCGTCCATTATCTCTAATCTCATACGCCCTCCCGATACATATGCCTCAAAGATATACATCGTCGGATGTAGGAAAGCGTAGCCGGTTTTCCTCGCCCTATCCTTGGCCGAAAGGACAGGAAGATTAAGGTCGTCGAATTCATGTTCCAACTTCCGTAGAACCGGACAGCTCTGTTGAGTGAGGCGCAGCTCTCTTATATTGAGCCGCCTTGTCATCGTCTCGATCTTCCAGGTGCGATTGTGGCGATGTAAGGATAGGATTTGATCGTAGAGTGAAGCCGCCTCAGCTTTCCTGATAACGGCCTCGATGCTGTCATCGGGCTTCAGGATAAGAGCACAGGAAAATTCCAGCACATCATTTTCAGCGTCTCCATAAATGCGGAAGCTCATCTTCGCTTCATCATTAAATGGGAGTAACGTATCTAAGGCTGAGGAGAACCGCGCGTCAACCCAACTAATGTCAACGTGCTTCTGCCATTCAACATCACTGCGTTTCTGAGCCCAACAATTTTGCCACGCGGCGAAGCAAAGACAGGCCGCGACGGATAGCAATCTGGTCTTCATTAATTGATCTTACCTATTAGAATTGATCACGTATAACACTTCAGCCTAGCCAGCAGGCCGCAGGACCCGTTTGAGGGTGATCGCGCCCATCTTTAGGAAAAGGGACGGACGCGCGAGATCGCGCGCGATGCGACGGTAAGAGTGCTGCCCTGACAAAGTATCGTAGAGAATGGTATAGAGCTCGTGGTTCGTTCTCGCGAGCTCAATCACCCCATCCATCACGCCCGTGCTCATGCCAATTCGGCAAAGACGCCGCAGCGCGCGGCCGTGATAATGGTCTTCCGTCAGGTCCCGCAGCCTAAGCCCGTAGGCTTCCAGGGCGACACCGTCGATGCCTCGCTCTATCATCACGTCTGCCGCAGCCGCGCCCGTCTGAATGGCGGTGGTGATACCCATTCCCTTAAAAGGACGCAGCCATCCGGTTGCATCCCCGACCGCCACGAAACGGTCCCACCATACGTTGCGCGCATGGCGAACCGGGGCACGTCCTTCATAGTAGTTAAGCCGCTGAAGGTTGAATCGCGGAAGCAGCGGGCGAACTTGCCTGTGAAGAAGAAAGTCTTCCATGTCAGTGGATCGCACACGCTGACCTGCAATGTTGATTAGCACATGGTCCAGCTTGGGCGTGATGGCGCCAAACTCGATGCGCGGCAAATCTGATAGAAGAAAAGCGTGGATCTCGCCGTGCAATCGTTGTTCGATATACCGCTCGTCGCACGGCAGTTTGATGACGATTGAATGCATATACTCGCGCGGGCGCCGAAAGCGATGTTGGGGCGGACTGACATGTTCCAACACAGACAACAATCCGTCATCGAGTCCGCAGGCTGCCACGACCATGTCAGCGGAGTGGGAGGCCCCTTCAGAGTAGACGCGCACAGGATGCTCGGGATTGTCCGGATGAAATTCGAGTCCGGTCACTCGGTCGCTTAGAACAGTCGCCCCGTCACCGACGGCGCGTTCGAGTAGGAGCTTGTCAAACTCCGACCGCGAAACCATCAGGGAAGGATCTTCCGTGGTCGGAGCCAGGAGCTCGATCGTATTTCGGTCGCCGTGCAAACGATAACCCTTGATCGTGCGCTTCACCATTTCCGGCGGCAGCTCGAGTCTCAGCTTGTCCCGAAGCAGTTGAGCTGTGGGCGGAGCCAGTACGCCGATGCAGGGATTGTGATGACGGGGAAACTGCTTTGGCTCATAGATCGTGACGCGGAGGTTTATTCCTCTGACCTGGGCATTACGCAGGAGCCGAATCGCACAAGCGGCGCCACCGGGCCCCCCGCCGATGATTGCTACGCGCGAGCCGTCTCTCAACCGCAAGCCTCTTACGGCTTGAGGCTCCGCTCGCGAGACCGAAGTCTTCACACGATTCGCTGCGAGAGCTACTCCCCGACCCATCATCCGCGCCGCAAGGCGAGGGTTGAACGCGCGCAGCAGAATGCGTTTGTACGATTGGTCGCCGGTAAAGGCAGCCAGAAGTGCGTTGGATAACAGCGCCCCCGGGCGTTTGAGGTTTCGCTCGGAGCGAAGAACTGCGAAATAAACTGGCGCCAACATTGGATGGGGAAAGACCCGGTCGTAGATCTCGAAGAGCATTCGTCCATAAATATTGTCGCGTCCAAAGACGCGACTGCATCTTCGCCAAAAATGCTTTTCAAAATCCTGCGCCGTTAGGCCGTGATTGATAACACAGTCCACCGCGAGTCGCGCCGTCACCAATGCCGACTCCACTCCGTTTTTCAAATAGCGTGAATCCGATGCGTCACCTACTATGACAAAGCGCTCACTGTATGGAAGTCTCGCCGCACCGAGTGCTACTCGCGGATGGCAGTGGCAGTCCAGCTTCCAATCCGGCGGAAGATAGTCGCGCATGTAAGAATCGCGAACCAGCCGTTCGGTCGTTACTACGTCGACGTCTTCGCCAATGGCTGTGATGGTAACGTGCTCGCCTTTCGGTATCAGCGCGATATAGCGTATGTCCGGTTGCTTAAGCACGAAGAAGTGAATCATCTTGTGCAGCTTCTCGCGCTGAAACTCTTCGGGCACGCGCGCCTCGATCACGCATGTCTTCCATGTTGGCGGCGGGTGATAACCATAGAGCAGTCTGTTCGCCAGTTGCGAGTTGACCCCGAATGCACCGACAACCAGATCAAACTCGGCGCTGGATCCATCCGCCAGGTGCAGCGTTGGGCGACGTTCCAACGATGTAGGGACATCTATGTCATGAACGTTCAAAGGCACGTGACGGGCGCCCAGTTTTATCGCCTGATCGAGCAGAAACTGGTCGAAGCTGCGAGCACCGTCCGGGTTCTCTGTGCTGACTGGCCCTGCGCCGCGGTACACGCCATAAATCTTCTTTGATGTTTCGTTTTCCAGCCGCGCATATGAGTCCTGGTAATGAACGGCGTAGCCTTCGATCTCGTAATGGATAACTTCCTTGGGAATGGTCGTGGTGGAGCGTTCTATCTCCTGGATGAGTCGTGTACCGACAGCGCCGGCGCACATATTGCAGCCGGGCGCGCCTTTCCTGGCGAAGTTCTTGCCGTCGTAGATGTCGACTTTGATCGTGAGTCCGAGCCCGCGAGCTCTACGCAAAAGCTCAATCGCAAAGAAAGAGCCCGCCGGTCCGGCGCCAACGACGCCGACAGCGTTACCCGATTGGAGATAGGTCGGCTGCGACATTTGAATGTCCTTGCAGGCCTGGCGATTACTGAGGGAGAAATAATATTAAGACGGTCGAGTGATGATGAGTTTAGAGCTAAAAGGCGTCGATCTCAAATAGAATTGGTTCGAGACGGAATGTGGTGTCAGAGATGCCGCTTATTCGCGAACGCACGATGATGAAGCATAACGTGAATCGATTCTTATTCACACCACGGCTTTAGGCCGGTGCAATTGTCCGTTGCGCGTCGCGAGGTGAATGAAAGCGTGGTAAGTGTTCACACCACCGGACGCGGCGTCGCTAAGCAGCTCACCCCATTTTGCTGTAATACTCGTATTGGATCACCATCTCTTCGATGAAGCCCCAGAACGAGTCATACGCTTTGCGATATTTGTCATCGTGGCCGTCACCGAACGAATAAACAGGGGGGTCATCATTTGTTCCGTCTGCGATAAAGAACAAATAAGCCCCGGCCAGCCGTGAAGCGAAGACAAAATACTTTTCAGGCAGGTCATCGCATCGCGAGGCGTACTCTGGCTGCTGACCCATGTTGAGAAGGTAGGGATAGAAGGCGTCCCAGTGATCGGTCTCGAGGAACCCGCCGAAGCCCGCGCCCATGAGACGAAGAAAGCGTTGGTAGGTTTGCGGAAGAATGACGTCGAACTTCTCCTCCAATTGCGCGATTCCTCCTTCCGGGCACGGCTGAAAGTCCTCCGCATCGAACTGAGGAAGGTCCAGCAGGCGATGTACCAATTCGACTGGCGTAGGTGGTACGTCGGGAACGTCGCGACCATGCGGTTCAAGTATGGTCCGAAGCTCGGGAACGTCCTGGACCAGGTCCCATGGCGATTTCTTGTTGATGTTCTTTAGATTGACGTCGGCCCCGCGCTCGAGGAGTAGGTGAACAAGCTCGATGGACTTCTCCTCGACCGCGGTATGAAGCGGAGTTTCGTTCGCGTGGTTTTTGAAGTTTGGGTCGGCGCCTCCATCCAGAAGCAGGCGGGCGATGTCTATCCGCTCGTATTTGGTGGCTATGTGCAATGGCGACTCTCCTCGCAGGGAGTCTCCAATGTTTGGCTCTGCTCCGTAATCGAATAGCAATCCGATCTGTGCGAGCCTTTCTTCGTCTCGCTTTTCATCCGGCTCTTCTTCGATGTACGGATTTCCCCAACAGAGCTTTGCCACAACGGCGCAGAACACCGGGTTGCCGAATCCGGGAACGTGGTTTACTTCAACCCCGCGCTCGAGCCAAAACTTCAGCAGGGCGGGGTCGGAGACCGACAGGCCCTGCGATTCAAACGGATACTGATCCTCATTCGAAATCACATCGAGATCAGCACCATACTTCTGCAGCAGCAAGACCGCATCCAGCGAGTGGGCGTGGAAGATCGGGAACTCACCGCGGTACGAATCTCTTATGTTCGGATCTGCGCCGTGTTCGAGAAGCAGTCTGGTGCACTCGAGAGCGTCGCTGTCAGAGGCGGCAGACGAGGCGCTACCCAGCGCTTCGAACAACGGCGTCTTCGACATGAGATACCTGGTCGAATTAACTTCCGCACCACGTTCAAGCAACAGACGAACGCACTCGACCTTCCCGTATTGGGCAGCGGCATGCAGCGGCGTGCGTTCGAAACGGCCGATAGCATCGATCAATTCGGGATTGTCATCCAGCAGCGTTTGGAGTTTTTCAACATTACCGGCGTGTGCCGCTTCGTGAATCTCCTGGTCGTCGTTGTCATCCATTTCAGACTTCCCTCGCTCGTATATTGAATACAATCCAGACGTCGATCATATTGCAGGAGGATAACGGGACGAAAGGGCTACCTCATGCTTGAAGCATATCACGCCCGTTAAGCTGATCCCGGCGTTGAATCGCCGGGCTAGACTCAGGCCGATGCTACGGGTCGAAGATACTTGTTTGGAGCTTCTTTTAGCTCGCGGCGGCGCTCCCACAAACTGGAAGTTTCTCGGACAGATTGAAACTGACCGGTTCCCAATCCGGGTGGAGTCTTAATTTCACAGGCGTATAGAGTACCAACTTTAGTGGGGCTTTCTTTGCGCAGGCCCGACTAGAGTCGATACTATGCACACCTCCAATATTGGCCGCTCCCCAACCCGGCGGCTTTTGCGATGAATCCAAGAAAATGGTAGAACTATTGCAGTCTTCTTGAGCATTTGCAGGCTGCTACTGGCCGCCTCCTCCTCAGCTCGAGAATCGGGAGGTCCATCCTGTGCGGTATGTCGTTGTGATCGCAGGTACGATTGCGCTTATTCTCGTTTCCGTAATCGGTGTCGGTCAGGCACAGGGCGACGGCGTCCGCCGCATCACGCCGCAAGACGCGTTGGCGGCTGTCGAGAAGGGTCAGGCGATCATCGTAGACGTCCGCGGAGAGGATTCCTATAAGCACGGCCACGTAAAAGGCTCGCGCCTGATTCCCGTCAACGACGTCGGATCGCGCATCGGTGAGTTGCCTCGCGACAAGATGATCATTACCTATTGCTCCTGACCAGCCGAACACTCGAGCGCCCGTGCGGTGCAGATCCTGAAAGCGAACGGACTGGAAAATGGAGCGGCACTCCTCGGCGGATATAATGCCTGGGTCAATGCCGGCTATCCTACAGAGCAGAAGTGAACACCTGGGTTTCCAGCGATGATTTGGAGGCTGTGAGTAAGACTCATCAACATTTGGAGGTCGATGGCATGCGTCGTTTGATAGTTTTGTCAGCAGTCGCGGTTCTCGCAGTCGTCCTGTTGGCGTGTAATTCCTCGGAGAAGCAGAGCACTTTAAAGAGTACCAGTGGAAAGCCGGTGTCGACTACGGCGCCAACCACCTCCAGCGATGGAGTGCGACGCATTACGACGGTTGAGTTGCGCGATGCCCTCGAGAAAGGGACCGCGGTCATCGTCGATGTGCGTGCAACCGCATCCTACGAACAGAACCACATAAAGGGTGCGCTCCACATTCCATTGGAAGACTTCCCCAGGCGTATTGGAGAATTGCCTCAAGGCAAGATGATCGTCACCTACTGTTCTTGACCAAACGAACACACCAGCGCCCGTGCGGCGCAGATCATGAAAGAAAATGGGAACGAGAACGTGGCGGCGTTATTCGGAGGAACTGCGGCCTGGCAGAACGCCGGCCTGCCGATGGAAAGCGGAAAGTAAGGAACAGTTGGCAGTTGGCAGTTGGCAGTTGGCAGTTGGCAGTTGGCAGTTGGCAGTTGGCAGTTGGCAGTTGGCAGTTGGCAGTTGGCAGTTGGCAGTTGGCA
>JAVHWA010000087.1:0-10536 GCA_032160165.1 Acidobacteriota bacterium | reverse complement strand
GCTTTCTGCTTCTCACCTAAAGCATCATAGACTCCGCCGATGTTGTTGAGCGTGACGGCTTCACCACTTCTATCGCCAACGGCTCTTCTGAGCGGCAAGGCAAGGTTAAGAAACTCTAATGCTTTCTGCTTCTCACCTAAAGCAGCATAGACTGCGCCGATGTTGTTGAGCGTGACGGCTTCACCACTTCTATCGCCAACAGCTCTGAAAAGCGGCAACGCGAGATTGTAAAACTCAAGTGCTTTCTGCTTCTCACCTAAAGCATCATAGACTCTGCCGATGTTGTTGAGCGTGACGGCTTCACCACTTCTATCGCCAACGGCTTTGTAAAGCGGCAAGGCAAGGTTAAGAAACTCTAATGCTTTCTGCTTCTCACCTAAATCATTATAGACTCCGCCGATGTTGTTGAGCGTGACGGCTTCACCACTTCTATCGCCAACGGCTCTTCTGAGCGGCAAGGCGAGGTTATTAAACTCTAACGCTTTCTGCTTCTCACCTAAAGCATCATAGACTCCGCCGAGACAGGTGCTTGTGTAGCCTTCCCAATATTTCTCATCCGATTTCTTCCATAAAGGTATCGCTTCTTCCCATTTCGCTATCGCTTCGCGCAATCCTTCGGCGCTTCCTTTGTTCCGACTAGCCAATCCTTCCGCCAACAATCGCCCGGCTGCGATTCGCTCTTTGTCTGTCGCCGTCGCCGCATCTTTAACTTCCGCTGTCAACTGATAGCGCCCGCTTAACGGCGATTCCGGCGAAACGACCACCACGCTATAGACGCCCGCTTGTTCGGCAACAAACGTCAGCGTTTCACGGTCATAGCCAAAACCGAAATCCGTTTGGGCGACAATTTGTTTGTCCGCGATTCTGACGAGGGTGATTCTGAGATCAATGCCTTTTTCCTGTGCGTCGAGCCGTAGGACTTGCCTTTGCTCGAGTTCGACGGCGTAGTAGTGAATCTCACCTCTTTTGAGCTGGCGTTCAACCACCTCGCCGCTAGATAGCGGGCGAACGTCCCGCTGATTTTGCGCTTCTCTGATTTGTTGGACCTGCCGTGCCGTCAACTGGGCCAAGTATTCGTCCCCTAATTCCTGCCAGCCCGCCATTGCTTCTTCCAGTTTGCTAATGGAAATCTCCCTTTGACCTCTTGCGTCTCGCGCAGTCATTCCTTCGATAAACAATCGCTCGACCTCGACTCGTCGCTTGTCTTCACCCGTCGCCGTCCGCGAGGCTTCGCGCCTGATGGTGTAGCTGCCTTTCTCCGCCTTTGGGTCAAACCCACTTACTTCCAGCGCGTAACCGCCAACCTTCGCCGCCACAAAGGAGAGCGCTTCCGATCCATCTTTACTATTCGGGCTGTCCATCGTCGCCAACCCGTTGCCGCTTGCGTCTGAGAGTTTGAGGGCCACGTCTACGCCCTTCTGCTCGACGCGGACCTGGAAAAACTCATTCGCCTTCATTGCGAATTTGTAGCGATGCGTCTCCGCGCCCGTCATCTCGCGTTCGAGAGTGGTGTTCGGCGGCAACTCCCGAACATCAGCGAACTGTTGCGCTTGTCCGAACGCTGCAAATGCCACCAACCAAACCGTCAATGCGAGCACCTCCCCTATCAGTCGCTTGGCGAGGCGAGTGCTGGTCGGTACATTATTCATGATTCCTTGCTCCATATCAGGAAATAATTCCAACTGCGGCGTGATAGTCCCCATCCAGCTACTCTCTCCGCTCGCCGACAATGCGCTGCGATCGTGAATAATGAGGTTCTTGTAAGAACCGCGGGCCGAGGCGTTCTTTTGTTCGCGGGTGCCTCTTCCAAAGACTTTGGTTTCGAGCTGAGATGCACCTCGCCAGCCACTCTCCCACTTCATTAACGCGATGAACTTCCATCAAACCTGCCATCGACTCGATCTTCAAGGCTCAACTGACTGAAGATACCTAAAGCGTGGACTGACCGAAGGGTAGAACCAGGACTCGCCAGCATTCCCGTCTGTTGCGAGATCATAGAGTACGCAGGGAGTGACTACTTCGCGATGTCGCCGGAGTTCGAGGGCCGCTTACGAAAGGTAGAGTCTGTCGCCCTGCCAGCAAGGCGAAGCTTGCACTGATGGTCTGCTATAATGCGCGGCGATTTTCGCATCTTCCCAACACATCGACAATTCATTTGCATCCAATGGCGACCGATCCGCAGGAAATCACAGACCTCTTGCAGTCATGGGCGCGGGGTGATGAGGCGGCGCTGGAAAAGTTGATACCGTTGGTGGAAGCCGAGCTGCGCCTTCTCGCCAAGTACTATCTTCGCCGCGAAAGACCCGGACATACGTTGCAAACTACGGCGCTGGTGAACGAGGCATATATCAAACTCGTCGGGCAGGATCGTGTTCACTGGCAGAACCGCTCGCATTTTTATGCCATCGCAGCGCAATGCATGCGCCGTGTTCTCATGGACTATGCCAGAGCCCGTCGCCGCGAGAAGCGAGGCGGCGACGCGACACAAGTCTCACTCTCTGATGTCCGTCTGATGTCTGTCGCACGCTCCGAAGAATTGTTGGCGCTTGATGAGGCGCTGAACAAGTTGGCCTTGGAGGATGAGCGCAAGAGCAAAGTGGTCGAGCTGCGCTATTTTGGCGGCTATGACATGGAAGAAATCGCCGAGACGCTGAGGGTTTCAGAGACCACGGTCGCGCGCGATTGGCGGTTGGCGCGCGCGTGGCTGCGGCGGGAGATCGGCAATGTTTGATTTTGAGCAGGCAGAGAGAGCCCGAGTCGTGTCCCGTCGATTTGGAATTTACACCGTCGCTCGCACCCTCACAACTTCGAATACGTCAGCCCCGTCTGTCCCTGGTATTTCCCTCCCCGGTCTTCGTATGACACGCTGCAGTCTTCGTCCGATTCAAGAAAAACGACCTGGCCGATGCCTTCGTTGACGTAAACCCGCAACGGAAGATCTGCGAGGTTCGCGAGTTCCACTACCAGGCGCCCAGTCCATCCAGCTTCCAGCGGTGTTGTGTTCACCAACAATCCCGCGCGCGCGTACGTAGACTTCCCCATAGCGATCCCTGTGACGTTGCGCGGCATGCGGAACGTTTCGACCGTCACGCCCAGCGCATAAGAGTGCGGAGGCATCAGGTAATATTTCGATCCATCTTCCGCATCACGCAGCGGCGCCTCGACCAACGATGCTTCATCGAAATGCTTGGGGTCGATCTCGCGTCCGTGTATGGGAGAGAACACTCGAAAGCCGTCGTCGGCCAGCGACATGTCGTAGCCGTAGCTGGAAGCTCCGGCGGAAATGATCCTGCGGCCCTCCACCTGCCGGACAAGTTTGGCATTGAAAGGTTGAATGAGTTGAGATTCCTCGGCCATGCGACGAATCCAGAGGTCTGATTTTACGGTCATGAGCTAATGAGCCTATCCATTGCGGATAATAGAGCGTCGCAAGGATATAAATAACCCAGACCAATGTCCAAGGCGGCGTGTCCAATGTCCAAGGTCCAAGGTCCAAACTTGAATGTTTCGGGTTTCAGGTTGCGGGTTTCGAGTTTGCTTTCGGAAAGTTCGAGTTAAGCGGATACTTTATTCGACGATCAACGGGAAAACTGAAACCCGAGACTCGAAACCCGAAACTCGAAACGGACACCATCGCATGGAAGAAATCGCGCGCCCCATCCGTCTAACACTCAAACGACACCTTCATCGAATGTCCTGAGCACAAGAAAGTTGGAAGCCCGAGATGAAACGCAGTCTCATCGTTCTCAGCTTGATCCTGCTTGCGTGGATGCCAAGCGCCGCGTGCACGGCGAAGACCGGCAACAGCGACTCACGCGGGGCCTCGCCCAGTCCCGCCTACTCATGGGTGAATGTTACCGATACCGCGGCATTCCCCGGTGCCTACAATTTTCCTGTCTTCACCATGGGCAATCAGATGTGGGCGTTTCATCACCAGGGCAATTGGTTTTCGGCCGACGGGAGGACGTGGACCAGGTCTGAGCTCCCATTATCCGGCTTGAACTCAGGTTACCAAAAGTTCGTGCAGCTTAACGGCGCCGTCTATGCGCTGGGCACAATGGAGGGAGACTATACAAACCTGCGGATGGGTTCGCGCATCGTTCGGACAACCGATTTCAAAAGTTGGGAAGTGATGGCCGAATCGTCCCAGTTGCCGGCAAGAATCTTCTACGGCGCGGTGGTATTCAATAACGAGATTATGCTGTTTGGTGGATTCGACGGCAAGAATTACTACAACGATGTGTGGGAATCCTCGGACGCTGTTCATTGGAAGCGCGTGGCTGAAAAGACGGCATGGAGTCCACGAATAATCGGAGCCGCACTAGTCTTCAAGAATCGCATCTGGGTAATTGGTGGAGGCGTCATCGATGGAACGCCCACAGACGGGCGAGCGGGAACAGAAGTTTGGTCGTCGGCCGACGGCATCAATTGGACGCTGTCGACGAATCGCATGGCGAGGCTCTGGGGAACTTCGCCAATTGTCTTTGACGGCAGGCTATGGCTGGTCGGCGCCAACCGCGACGGAACTTTTTCCAGAGCATTGTTGGTGACCGACGGCGGAGTGTCATGGGAAGAGGAGTCGGCACCTTGGTCGCCGCGGGGTGCGGTCTCGACCTGGGTGGTCGACAACAAACTCTATATGACCGGCGGGAAATATTCAGACGAGGAGAACGGCGAGACGAGGTTCATTTATCGAAACGATGTGTGGTGCATGGCGCGCGACCAAAAAAGTCCAAAGTCCAAGGTCCAAAGTCCAGTTCGTTCAACGTTGAATGTTCAACGTTCAATGTTAGGAATTCAAGACTGAGATTGTAGAAGCATCGCACGCATGACATTGGACTTTGGACTTTGCGCTCAAACACTCGCCGCATGCTCTGTCTTCGACTGCAGATACCTACTGCGCAGGATCTCCATGTGATGCAGCTCGTGTCCGGCGATAATGTGCGCGAGGGCGCGAACGCTTACTTCGCTGTCGTTGGCTGAGCCCAGCCTTTTCCACGCCGCATCGTCCAAATGCTCCAACAGCGAGATAGTCGATCGTCTGACGTGAGCAAACTCCGACGCCAGCCCGCTGAGCGTGCAATCATCAAACGAAGCGTTACTGACGTACTGGTCCTGGTCAAAGCCCTGCAGCGGGAGCTGGTCGTTGCGTGCAAACCGCAGCGCCCTATAGGCGAAGATTCGCTCGGTGTCTATCAAGTGACCGACGAGCTGCTTGATGCTCCACTTATCCGGTGCATAACGAAAGTTGGCTTGAGTTTCGGAGATTCCCTCGAGCAGTCCCAATGTTTCGTTGAGCTGCCCGCGCAACGTCGCCAGGATTTCTCCCTCAACAACCAGCGATATGTATTTGTCGTAGTATGGCGCGTATTCGTTAGGCCCTGGCCTGCCGGTATTCAACGATGTCATTGCTTTCTCCTTATCTCGATTCAGGCATCATGGCACCAGATCATTGATCCTTGGGCACAAACTTCTTTATGCGCAACGTACCTTCGCCGACTTTAAACGATAGCGCCGCTCCGCCGGCCCCCGCTCGGCCACGAATTGATCGTGTCGTAAACGATGTGCGCTCAAGCGGGACGAGCGGGATATAACTGTTCTCGATCTGACCTGAGAGAAGCACATCCGCGTTGATCTCAGCATTGAATCCTGCCGGAAGCTCGACCGTCAAATCGCCTTTCGCAAGTTGGATAAGGGCGCCTGCGCCACGCCAGCTTCGCATCCCCATCGTTACATCGACAGTCCCCTCGCCAATTGTAATGTTCGCAGCACCGCCGGTGAACGTTAGATTGGCGTCGGTCTCGACGGCTTTAATACTGATCGCTCCCTCGACGCCCGATAAACTTATCTTGCCGCGTCCGGCATCGACTTCAAGATCACAGTTCGAAGGCACGCGAATGTGAAAATCAATCTTCCAGGGAAGATTGAGAAGATTTTTGGGAAACTTTTTCGCGACGCGACGCATGAACACTTTGTCGTGTGTGCCGGTGGTAAAGATACGCAGATGGTTTATGTCCTCGTCGACGGCAAAGCTGTTGATGGTAGAGAGCAGCGCGAGGTCCGCTTCAGTGTCAGCGCGTAGTTCCACGTCGGCCGTAATCTCCACCTCGCTCTTCGGCCAGCCCTCGATCGTGATCGAGCCCGCCGGTGCTCCGACTATCGTCAAGCTGCTTCCATATGCGAACCGTCGCACCTCGTGACGCGTGGTTGTGCGAGTGAGAATCCCGGTTTGCGGCGTGTTCTTGTCTCGCTTCTGGGCGTGTGTCAGCGGCAGCCAGAAGCAAAAGAAGAACGCCGCTCCCACTACGAAACTCAGTCGTTGGCGCTTTGATGGACACCGAAAGATTTGCATAACAGTTCTCTAAATGCTCGATGCGGACGCTGCTCTCGATCAAATCGGATCGGAGAGAAGCGTCCGCATCATACATGAGCGCGACAACTTTGAGAATTTACCGCGGTATGAACCTGATATTACCTTTTTGATTAAAGATGGTGAGCGTGCTCAGGGGTCCGCCTCTATTTACGTTGCCGAAGACCTTTCGGCCATCACCAATGAAACTCAGTTCGGGGCTTGCAAACGAGTTGAGTGTGATCGACTTCGACGGTCCGTTGGCCACCAGGCTGAACGATGAATTCTCGGGAATGCGAATATTGATGTCGCCTGAGATGGACTTTAATGTGTATGAGCCTCCGGTCAGCTCGCCATCGAACAGGATGTTCCCCTCGCCGCTTTCGGCAATCACTTGATTGACGCGAATTCCTGTCAGGTCGATGTCACCGCTGGTCGAGACCCGTGCCCTGACCATTTCTCCTCGAATGTTGTTGATGCTGATATTGCCGCGCCTGGTTTCGATGTTGACGGTGGAATTGACCGGCACCTTTACTCGAAAGTTTACGTCTCCCACCATTTTGCCGCGATTGTCGCGAACCAAATCTATACCAAGACAACTTGGTGTCTGCTCAGGTGTGATCTGTGCAGACGGCGAATAGCTAACGGCTGTCACCTGAATCTCGTTCCTCTCCCACGATTCGACCGTTATCGTGCCAGAGATGTTCTTCATCTCGAAGCGAACGTTTTTCTGGGCAGGATACTTATGAGTTACGCTTCGTTGTGCGAACGCGTTTGCCGGGAGACCTGTTAGCAGGACGAGCAAAGCCAGGCTGCTGAGAATGGCGCGCGCCGTGAGTGTTTGATAGCGCGAGTCGGGCTGGCGGATATTCATATCTCGGCTACTCAGCGGCTCCTTCGAGCTTGGTGATCGATCGGAGAGTACTTTGCAAAACGCGGACGGCGCAAACAGGAGCGTTCCAATCGCGCGTTCAGAGATCGGAGAACTCTCTGAGGAGCTGCATCTTATCATTGAGCGCAGAGTCGAGCATCTCTTCCGTCACGTCGTCGTGAGGATGAACAGATAACTTCTGCAGCGACTCGTTTACCGTGTCATCGAGCAAATTGAGGTTGCGTTCAAAGTCTGCTCTGACCTGCGGATTCCAATGTCCCTTGTTCTGCTCGACCAGCGTAGACAGATAGTTAATCTGTTGCTGTTGCAAGAGCCGCTCTTTCGGTGAGCCGGCGTTGCTCGATGTTAGAGCGGCAGGCCTGATGTCAGAGTTGTTCATCTCGGCTGTTGCAGATCCGTAGTCGCTTCTCAGTCCCCTGAGCCCAACGACAGTAGCGAGCGAGGCGAGAATGATAATACCGACCACGGCAGTAGCCATCTGCGGGAAAGAAAATTCCCAACTGCGACTGGTCATTCGCGACAACCAGCTCTGCTGCTTCACCGGGCGCGTACGTATCGGAGCGATTGTGGCAGACCCGCTCTCAATCGTGTTGCGGATCCGCAACCACATCGCATTCTCATTCGGAGGAGCTTCGTACTCTCCCCGATGGTCCTGGCAATAGGTCACGATCGAGCTCATATCGGCATGCACATTGAAACAGGGAAGACACTCTTCCAGGTGTGCGCTGAACATTCCACGATCTTCATCGTCGATCGCGCCATCTATGAAATCGCTGAGGAGCTCGTTGCACTTCTCGCAGTTCATTTCTTTCTAACCTCTAAACCGCTCGCGCCAATTGGGCGAGCCGCTAATACAGAAGATCAATTAACAGCAGGGCTGATGCCACGCTGCTTTTGCTCTCAGAGAGCAATCCTGGGGAGACTGCATAAGCCACAGATTCACGGTGATGGCCGGTGTCGCTAGCCGGCTCGCATGTCGCAATTGCCGCCATGTGGTTTCGGGGAAACTCGATGAAACCGGACGGACGATGTTGGAAGCTATTTGGCTTCATTCTGTTGCCTGAGAAGTCCGCGCAATTTCATTCGTGCTTTATGAAGTTGCGACTTGGAGGTTCCGACCGAGCACCCCAACATCCGCGCGATCTCTTCATGCTCGTGGCCTTCGATGTCGTGCAAGGTAAAGACGGTGCGATAGCCGGGAGGCAGTTGCGCGATCGCTTTATCGAGGGCGATACGGTCGACAACAGGCATCGCGTTCGGGTTTTCCGTCCCTTTCACGATCTGAATGGGCGTCTCACCGTCCTCAGTCGTTTGTTCCATCCGCACGCCGCGTTTGCGAAAATGCATCAGGACCTGGTTGACGGTAAGACGATGCAGCCATGTCGTGAAAGCCGACTCGCCGCGAAAGCTTCCTATTTTTCGAAAGAGCTGTATGAAGACCTCTTGCGCCAGGTCTTCGGCCTCCGATACGTTCTGAGTCATGCGGAGGCATAGAGAATAAACGCGACGGTTGTGACGCTGGTAAAGCTCCTCGAAGGCTGGCATTTCACCCGAGGCAGCTCTTTGTGCCAGTGCATAATCCGTTGTTTGCGGTTTCTCGGTGTCGGCTGCCGTCACTTGTCCCTTGTTCACATAACAGCGGTGGTTATGCGATTACCCTCACTGCTATTTTAGAACCGCGTGTGACGCGCTCGCCCGATATGTCAAAGGAGGTTGGACTCACCGAATTCTCCATGACCGAAGCCCGTAGTCGAGGGCATGAAGGTGGGATGTGTCCTCCCGCGACATCTGATGCGGTGGTTTCCACGCGTCGTTGCCTTGTTCCGCTAAAAGTTAATCTTTTTGGTGCGTCAAATCAACGATATCGTGCAATAACTTGCGGCGCGTGTCACTTAGCTGAGTCCGTGAATGGAAACCGACCGCTCCTGGTCAGCGAATCGCGTATTTCTTGCTCCCACCTCCAAGATCGAGCGCGCCTCGGCTGATGTTTAAGATACGGGCAACGACGCGTGCTGACAAGCGGAAAGCGGAAAGCGGCGGGTCTACGAGGGGGATCTGTCCGCAACAGAAATTCTGGAACGCTTTGGAGTTGGATTAGTTGTATCTTTGGTGGTTGATATTAATTACTGAGGAAAGTTCATGCGGCGCAGCATTGCTGCGAATCGCGGGTCTGAGCGAAGATCGTCGAACCGGGGCTCAACTTTGAGGGTTTGCATATCAGGCATTCGTTCATCAAATGCTTTGCGCAACAGCTCGAGAGCCTCATCTCTATTATCGAGTCCTAAGTTAACCATCGCCAGTACAAACGGCGAAGGATGTTCCAGGGCTTTTAGCTTGTCGAGAATCTTCTGAGCTCCATCCCTATTCCCGGAAACACCATAGGCATGAGCAAGTGGCATCTGTCCCGCGCGGCCATTGGATAACTCAAAAACTTTCTGAAACTGAGTGATTGCTTCGACGTACATTTTCTCTTGCTCATAAATCAGGCCGAGATTGCGATGCGACCAAAGAAAATTAGGATTCATATCAATGGTCTTCTGCTCTTGCTCTATTGCCAGGTCGTATTGCCTGTTGAGATATAACACGTATCCGACATCGGAATTGATGGGGAGCGAGATTGGGTCTAGCTCCTGTGCACGTTTGATTTCCATCAGGGCTTCCTGCGAACGTCCCATATTGGCTAAATATAAGCTATACCATTGATGAGCAGTCGCGTAATTGGAGTTTAACTCGATTGCACGATGATATTCCCCTTCCGCCCCGGGCCAGTCCCATTCATACGAAGATTTAACCGCCGCTAGTGAAGCGTGAGCTTCAGCAAGCGTGTTATCTATCTCTAGCGCCTTTTGTGCCATCGCTGTTGCTTTAGGAAAAATCTGATGTGGAGAAGCTTCCCTCATATCACCTATCAAATAATAGGTGTCAGCTAACCCAGCGTAAGCCAGAGCATAGTCTGGGTCTATCTCAAGTGCCTCATTAAAAAATTCGATGGCTTTCCCATAGCCTTCTAAAGTTCGTTTGTTCCAATAGAAACGCCCTTTTAGATAAAGATTATAAGACGCAGCATTATCCGGGTAACGTTTGGTTAGTTGCTCTTGATCCTTTCCTGTCAACTTCAGTCGCAGGTTTTCGGATATTCGCTTCGTAATGTCTTCCTGAATTAACAAGAGGTCCGAAAGCTTGCGATTATATTGCTCGCCCCAGAGATGCCTGTTGCTTCTCGTATCAATAAGCTCGACGCTGATCGTTACCGTGTCTGCGTGTTGCACGATCCGACCCGTTAACATCGCTTGCA
>JAVHWA010000004.1:0-61969 GCA_032160165.1 Acidobacteriota bacterium | reverse complement strand
TTTCTTCTTCACGACTGCGACGATAGCATGTAAGTGTGAGCGAATGCGCTCACCAGGTACATCGGATAAAACCCGCTCACTCCCGGGTAAGCAATTCTAACTCGCGTCGGTGAAAGAGCCCAGAATGCTTGAGGCACCACGCGGGACGACGCTAAAGGATTCATTCAGTCCCCGGCGCTGTGGTCATGATTTCGATCGGGCTCCCTCGTCTTCGAGCAGGGAAAGTTTCATAAACTCGCGGAGACGTTGTAAAGTATGCGCTCAATAGCAGACCGAAATACCAGCATCGCGTTAGGAGGGTTCTCGTCTTGCGGCCATTTAGCCTTTTGCTTACGTTGAGTGTGATGTTTTTAGGTGTTGGTGCCGAACGTTTCAGCCAGCCACGTAAGGCCCGTGTCAGCTACCGAACATATACCAACGCGCGGTTCGCGTACTCGGTCGCCTATCCGGTCGGCATCCTCATTCCGCAGGGAGAGGCGCCAAACGGCGATGGACAAGTATTCAGGTCTAAAGACGGTCATGCAGAAATGCGCGTCTTTGGACGCCACAACGCTTTAGACGAAACCCTCACCTCAGCGTATGAATCAGCGATAAAGGGCGAAGACCCAGGCGGTCGAGACGTTAGTTACGAGGTACTTAAGGGGAGTTCCTTCGTTGTCTCCGGTCGTCAAAACGGAAAGATCTTCTACGAAAAGACAATGCTGAAGGACGACATATTCAAGACGTTTATGATTGAGTATGACGAGAGCGAAAAATCTGTTTACGACCCTATCACCGCCCGCATCGCGCGGTCGTTTGTCGGCTAAGAGCTTCAGAGGCAAGCAATGGAAATTGTCGGGCATCCAGTGCCGCGCAAAGAAGGCCGCGACAAAGTAACCGGGCAAGCGCGTTACATAGACGACTTGCACTTCCCCGAGATGCTGTACGGAACGACCATACGCAGCACAGTCGCGCGCGGCCGGATCACCAACATAACTTTCGTTGGAGACATTCCGTGGGATGAATTCGTGATCGTCCGGGCCGGGGATATTCCCGGCGAGAACTGCGTGGCGCTGATCCTCCTCGACCAGCCTTACCTTGCCGGCGAGTTTGTCAATCACCCTGAAGAACCTATCTTACTGCTGGCGCATTCGGACAAATATCTTTTGGAAGAGGCGCGACGTCACGTCAAAGTCGAGATCGAGCCTCTGCCTGCGATCTTTTCGCTTGAGGACTCTGATAATAAGAAAGAGGTCGTTTGGGGCGAGGACAATATCTTCAAAGCCTATACTGTCGAGAAGGGAAACGTGGACGATGTATGGGCCAAAGCGGATCTGATAGTTGAGGGCGAGTACCACACCGGCGCACAGGAACAACTCTATATCGAAAACAACGGAGTCATCGCGATAGCCAGCCCGGAAGACGGCGTGACCGTATGGGGCTCTATGCAGTGCCCATATTACGTGCATAAGGCGCTATTGAAACTATTCGGCTTGTCAGAGGATAAAGTCCGCGTGGTGCAGGTCGAGACCGGAGGCGGCTTCGGCGGTAAGGAAGAGTACCCGTCGATGATCGCCGGTCACGCCGCGCTGCTGTCCTGGAAATCGGGTCGCCCTGTCAAAATTGTCTACGACCGAGCGGAAGACATGGTTGCCACCACGAAGCGCCATCCGTCCCGCACGAGGCATCGCACCGCAGTATCACGAGACGGCAAACTGTTGGGCATGGAGATAGACTTCGTAGTCGACGGCGGAGCGTACGCGACGTTATCTGCAGTCGTGCTGTCGCGCGGCACTATTCACGCCGCTGGTCCATACGTCTGTCCCAACGTTCGCATAAAGAGTCGCGCCGTCGCGACAAATGTGCCGCCGCACGGGGCCTTTCGAGGGTTCGGCGCGCCGCAAAGCATCTTTGCGCTCGAGCGTCATTTGAACAAGGTGGCGCGCGAGCTTGGACTCAGCCCGGAAGAGCTTCGTCGCCGTAACTTCATCCATCAGGGCGAAACGACGGCCACCAGTCAGGTAATCAACGAAAAAGTTGAGATGGAGGCATTGCTTGATCGCGCCTTCGAGCTCACGGATTACGAGGCCAAGCAACAGCGGTTCGCAGAATCGAACAAGACATCGAGAACAAAGAAGGGGATGGGTTTCGCTTCATTCATGCACGGCGCTGGCTTTACCGGGTCTGGTGAGAAGTATCTGGAATCCGTAGTGGGCGCTGAGGCCACGAGTGAAGGCCGCGTCATAATTCTTGCGGCCAGCACCGAGATCGGACAGGGTACAAACACGGTCTTCGCTCAGATTGCCGCTGAAGCACTGAGACTCGATTACGACTCAATCGAAGTAGCAAAACCTGACACCGGTAATGTCCCTAACAGCGGCCCAACAGTCGCGTCCCGCACGACAATGATCGTTGGCCGGCTTGTCGAGTCGGCCGTGCTTGGTTTGAAGCAGACGCTGATCAAATCGGGACTTCTTAAAGAGGATTACTCGAGCGACGAGTTCAGTCTTGCCTGTCATAGATACATCGAACAGCATGGTCCGCTGAAATCGTTTAGCAAGTATAAGGCGCCGCCGGGCATCAATTGGGATGACGAAAAGTACGAAGGCGACGCTTATGGCGCATACGCGTGGGCGGTCTATGTTGCAGAGGTTACGGTCGATACCACCACTTATGAAGCTCGGGTCGACGATTTTGTAGCGCTACAAGAGGTGGGGAAAGTCATTCACCCGATCCTCGCCGCCGGACAAATCGAAGGCGGGGTAGCCCAGGGAATCGGATACACGCTATTTGAGAAAGTTGTCTGGAACGAGGGACGCATGATGAACAACCAGATGACTAATTACATCATGCCTACAGCCGCCGACATTCCGCCCATCCGGGTTTTCTTTGAGGAGAACCCTTACGCCTATGGCCCGGCCGGTGCTAAGGGAATCGGTGAACTTCCAATGGATGGTCCCGCGCCCGCGATCTTAAATGCGATTGAGCATGCGACAGGAGTCAGCATTAACCATATTCCATTGATGCCCGAATCCATCATCGAGGCACTCGGGGGCGATCGTGCCTGATCCCAGCGGAAAAGTCGAAATCAATCTCATCGTCAACGATGAGCCACGCACGGTCAGCGTGTATCCGATGGCGCGGCTGCTCGATATGATTAGAGAAGACCTGCGACTCACCGGCACAAAGGAAGGTTGTGGCGAAGGAGAGTGCGGCGCCTGTTCTGTACTTCTCGACGGCCTGCTGGTCAACAGCTGCCTCGTGCCCGCAATCCAGGCTGAAGGCACTTCGATAAAGACCATTGAAGAGATCGCGACCGGCGAACAATTACACGCAGTCCAACAAGCGTTCATCACCTGCGGAGGAGCGCAGTGCGGGATCTGCACGCCTGGGATGGTGATCGCCGCGGTCAATCTGCTGGAGCGAATACCTGAACCAAGCCAGGCTGAGATTCGAACCGGACTCGCGGGCAATCTTTGTCGCTGCACAGGCTATATGAAGATTTTTGAATCCGTGGTAAGGGCTTGTCAGGACAACAAGCAAAATATTCCTGCGCCGGTGGGCGGCTGATAACTCGATTCAATGAGAGCGTACATTCCAGCTTACGAACTGAAGAGTCTCGGAAGGTTGACTGACGTCGTTTCACTTCTGGCGCTCGAGCCCGGCGCGTGGAAGCCGTTCGCCGGCGGAACAGACCTGATGGTCCTCTTCGAGTCGGGCAAACTCGATCATAAGAAGTTCGTAAGCATATGGAACCTTCCTGAGCTTCGCGGCATCAGCGTCACTCCGGAATTTGTCACGTTGGGCGCGCTGACCACCTACACTGAAGTTCAATCACACGATGTGCTCCGACAAGAGTTTCCCATGCTCTGCCAGGCGGCGAGTGAGACCGGAGGATTGGCGATCCAGAATCGCGGAACACTCGGCGGGAATATTGCTAACGCTTCGCCCGCGGGGGACTCGCCTCCGGCACTGCTCGTCTATGACGCAAAAATCGAACTAATCTCCAGTAACGGCCCGCGTGTTGTCCCGTATGATGGCTTTCACACCGGCTACAAGAAGATGGTGATGCGCCCCGACGAACTGATCAAAAGCATCCGCTTGCCGCGAGTGACTCAAGCCTGGAAGCAATACTATCGAAAAGTTGGTACGCGCAAGGCACAGGCGATTTCCAAGATCTGCTTTGCCGGACTGGCGCGAATGGACGGAGGTGTTATCCAGGACATTCGCATCGCCCTGGGAAGTGTCGCGCCGACTGTAGTCCGCTGTTCTGCGACAGAGACCGCTTTGAAAGGTCTTAAGCCGGACGCGAGCGCGATCAGCAAAGCCCGGGCAGAGCTCGCTCGAGAGATTTCTCCAATCGACGACATCCGCTCGACCGCTAATTATCGTTTGCGAGTCGCGCTAAATGTGCTGGAAGACTTTCTGACGGGCCTTTAAAGGCGCGGCTCGTCCCTGACTAACTTCGAATCGGCCGGGTCAGGCGACGCCACAAGAGTTCAATCTGATGTCTACGCCAGCTCTAGTCATCCGCGGTCAGAAAGTGGTAACGCCCGATGCCGTAGCTCCCGCATCGATACATGTTCGAGCAGGAGTGATCGAAGCTGTCAGCGATTACGCAGATGTGCCACAGGGGTCGCCGGTGATTGAAGCCGGAAAAGACTCTGTCATCATGCCCGGGCTGGTCGACACGCACGTTCATATCAACGAACCCGGGCGAACGGAGTGGGAAGGATTCGAAAGCGCGACCCGCGCGGCGGCTGCCGGTGGTGTGACGACGATTGTAGAAATGCCGCTCAACAGCGTCCCGCCGACGACGACGGTCGAAAACCTTAAAGCGAAGCTCGCGGCGGCGGAAGGTAAGTGCGCGGTTGACGTCGGATTCTGGGGAGGTGTCGTTCCGGGCAATCTCGGGGAACTATCGAAACTCTTCGATGCCGGAGTCCTTGGCTTCAAGTGCTTCCTGGTCCACTCCGGCGTCGACGAGTTCCCCAATGTGAAGGAGGCAGACCTGCGCGAGGCGCTGAAGGAACTCGCGCGATTAGGGGCGGTCTTGATCGTGCACGCCGAGGTTCCTGGACCTATTGACGACGCCGCCACGGTCGAAGATACGGCGGACCCTCGCAAGTACTCGACGTTTTTGAAATCACGTCCGCGCGAAGCGGAGAACAAGGCCGTCGACTTGACGATCAGACTAAGCCGAGAGACGGGCGCTCGCGTTCATATAGTGCACCACTCATCGTCTGACGCTCTGCCGGCTTTGCGCCGCGCGCGAAGCGAGGGCGTACAGATTACCGTAGAGACGTGTCCGCATTATCTCTGCTTCGCGGCCGAGGATATTCCGGACGGCGCCACCGAATACAAATGCTGCCCACCGGTTAGAGAACGCGAGAACCGCGAGCAGCTGTGGGCTGCTCTCGATCAAGGGCTGATTGAGATGGTAGTGTCGGACCACAGTCCCTGTCCGCCGGGAATGAAACATCCTGAGAGCGGCAATTTCATGGAGGCGTGGGGCGGAATCTCCTCGTTGCAGTTGAGACTGCCAATCATGTGGACCCACGGTTCGCAGCGCGGTTACTCATTTGATCACATGGCCGAATGGCTGTGTCGCGCGCCGTCCAGACTTGTCGGACTGGAAAATCGTAAAGGCTCGATCAAGGCGGGCCATGATGCCGACTTCGTAATCTGGAATCCCGAAAAGAAGTTTCGCGTCGAACCTTCTATGCTCCACCATCGACACAAGCTGACGCCGTATGCGGGACAGATTCTCAGCGGCGAGGTGGAGACCACGATCTTGCGCGGCAAAACGATCTATGATGGCGGACGATTTTCTGATGAGCGGGCCGGCCAATTGTTATTGAAGCGAGGTGTCGCGTGAGCGATTTCACAGAGTTGGTTGATCTGGCGTCTGAGCGCCTGGGTGGCGCAGTGCTTTATGCTAATGACGATTTCTTTGCGCCAAAGGAGAACCTGCTGAAAGCAGGTGCTCCTGTTTTCATCGAAGGCAAGTATACCGACAGAGGCAAATGGATGGACGGCTGGGAATCGCGTCGCCGCCGCACACCGGGGTTTGATTGGTGCATTATCCGTCTCGGCTTGCCAGGTACGATCCACGGAGTGGTTGTGGACACGAGATTCTTTCGTGGAAATTATCCCGAGCAATGCTCGCTGGAAGCATGCGCCATCGACGGGAACCCGGATGTCGAGACATTGACCAGCGAGACAATTCCATGGCGAGAGGTCCTGCCCATCTCGGACCTCAAGGGCGACTCGCAAAACCCTTTTACCATCCGGAAGAGCGGCCGTGTTACGCACCTCCGCCTAAAGATCTTCCCGGATGGAGGCGTGGCTCGGCTGAGAGTTTACGGCGAGGTGATCCCCGACTGGAGCGCGCTTGCCAGACGAGGGGAGATTGATCTCGCCGCGGTAGAAAACGGCGCACGCGTCCTGCATTGCAGTGACATGTTCTTCGGCCACCTTCACAATTTGATTATGCAGGGCCGCGCGCTCGACATGAGCGACGGCTGGGAGACCAAGCGACGGCGCGGGCCCGGCTATGATTGGGCGGTCATCAAATTGGCGACTTCGGGAGAGATCCGGCGAGTGGAGGTAGACACGTCGCACTTCAAAGGCAATTTCCCGGAGAGTTGTTCTATCGAAGCGTGTCAGACCGGCGATGCAGTCGATGGCGTTGGCGCAATTTCGTCGCTGCCCTGGATAGAGTTGTTGCCTCGTACAAAGCTTCAGGCGCATACGCGTCACTTTTACGAGACAGAGCTGAACGCGAGCGGCCCGGTTACGCACGTACGATTCAACATCTACCCCGATGGCGGCGTCAGCCGCCTGAGGCTTTACGGAACGATCGGTACTAGCGGAAAGTGAACGAAGCACTGGAGCGACTCAATTCTCTGTCACGTGAAGAGGCCGAAGCCGAGTTGCTCAAGTGCTGCGGCTCGACGCGCTGGTCTCGTCGTATGGCTACGGCGCGACCATTTCACGATCACGAGGCACTTCTAGCATCCGCTGACAGCATCTGGTGGGCGTTGGAAAAAGAAGACTGGCTCGAAGCCTTCAGCCGTCATCCGAAGATTGGCGAGAAAGAGTCCGCCACGGCTCAAGCGCCCGGCGCTCGCCAGTGGTCGGAGCAGGAGCAGGCGGGCACAACATCCGCGGACGACCAAACGCGCCGCTCGCTGGTTACGGCAAACGAGGAGTACGCTCAGCGATTCGGCCACATCTACATCGTTTGCGCAACGGGAAAGACAGCGGATGAAATGCTAACGATCCTTCAGGGACGATTGGGAAATGACCCTGAAAAAGAGATCCGCATCGCGGCGGAGGAGCAGCGCAAGATCACGCATCTGCGACTGCAGAAACTTCTGGCGGACTAGATTTTAGAAAGCTCTGAATAAGTCGTGAGAAGTTCGCGTCTAGCCAGCGAAGCAGGCGACAGCATAGAGCCTGGGGTGGAGCGAAGCGGAACCCCAGGATCGGTAGCATCGGAAATTGGAAGCCCAAGGCCCCAAACGGACAGTTATCAGTCCGCAAAGCGGACGAATGATAGTAGCCCAGCAGTTTACTGCTGGGAGTAGGAGGGTAAGGATCGGTAGTCCGTGGAAGCGGACGGCTGAATGATAATCATCAGATCCTCTAACCTTTTCAGCCGTCCGCATCACGGACTTCGTCTCTCTTCCGACCGATCCCAGCGATAAATCGCTGGGCTATTTTCAAGCGTCCGCTTCGCGGACTCAGGTGTTTTATGAGCGCGATTACAACTCATATTCTCGACACATCAAATGGCACGCCCGCTCGCGGCGTGCCGATAATTCTTGAAATGCAGACGCCGGAAGACGAGTGGCAACAACTCGGCAAAGGGACGACCGATGGCGATGGACGATTACGCGACCTATTGCCCCCCGACCATGCGCTGGCGATCGGAACTTACCGACTGAGCTTTGATACGGAGACCTACTTTCGAGCGCAGAACGTCGAAGGCTTCTATCCATCGGTCACAGTCGTCTTTTCTATTCTCGACACGGATGGGCATTATCACATTCCACTGCTTCTGAGCCCTTACGGCTATTCAACCTATCGCGGGAGCTAAACGATGGACATAAACCCCGAGTTGAACACGTGGCTCAACTTGCTGCTACGCTGGGTCCATATCTTCGCGGCGATCATGTGGGTCGGAACTACCTATTACTTCACGTGGCTTGACGCGCAGCTGCACAAAGAAGAAGCACACGGGGGTCACGACAAGGCCCAGATCTGGATGGTCCACAGCGGAGGCTTCTATGTTGTGGAAAAAGAGAGCCGGCCGAGCACTCGTCCACTTCATTGGTTCCGTTGGGAGGCGGGTACCACCTGGATTAGCGGTTTTCTTCTGCTGACTCTGATGGTATATCTCGGCGGCGGCTCGGGCATGGTTGATCCCGATGTAATGGACATTTCAGGCAGGACCGCGATCTTGATCGGTGTTGGCACGATTGTCCTCGGTTGGTTTATCTATGATCTGTTGGTTCAATCTCCTCTCGGCAGGAACGAAGTTCTTTTCGCCGTGGTTGCTTACGCTATCGTGGTGGGCGCGATCTACACCCTCACGCATCTTTTGAGCGGACGCTGGGCTTATCTACATATCGGTGCAACCTTCGGCACTATCATGGCTGCCAATGTATGGATGCGCATTCTTCCAGCGCAGCGAAAGATGATCGCCGCAACAAAAGAGGGCAGAGAACCGGATGCGAGGCTGGCTGCGCGAGCGAAACTCCGGTCAAAGCAGAACACGTTTATAGTTGTACCCACGGTCTTCATAATGATCAGCAATCATTACGACGCGACCTACGGCAGTAAATACAACTGGATAATCCTGTCGGTACTAATCCTGCTTGGCTGGGGCGCGGCGAAGTTCATTAGACGAGCGTAAGGGCTCTGACGGGTTGGAGAATTGAATCATTTGATCATTGGTTCATTTATTCATTTGTTTCAGCGTAAAACGTGTCGGTGCACGAAACAATCAATCAATGACCAAATGAATCAATGAACAGATCTCTTTCGCGCTTTCAGCGCTTCCGTAAGAATATCTTAAACGATCGCGCACATGACTCTTCACTTATCCGTGCGGTTCTTGAGGATCTTGACGAACGACCCCGAGCGCAGCTCCTGCAAAGTCAAACTCGACAGCGCGGTCGCTTCCTGTTCCGTAACCGCCCCGCAATTGATTGCCCGCAGGAAGTAATTGAGCAATCCCTGTCCTGTCGCCGCGTCATCGAAAACGTCCCCCACCAACGTCGCTTTCGCCGCCTTCTCGACAAAGTTGCTTAGTCGCTCGGAAGCAGCGTCCAGGCTATCGAGGAAGAAGGCATAGACTGCGGCGTAGCGTGTCGGAAGTTGCCCAGGGTGAAGGTCCCAGCCCTGATAATAAGCGTTCACCAGCGAATGCTGAATGTGGTCGTAGTGAAGCCGCCACGCGCGATGAACCGACACGCGATTCTCTTCCAGCTGCTCGGCGGTCAGGGCCGGACCGCCCTCAACAGCGCGATGCGGCGCCACCGGCATGATGTTGGTTGCGCCATCGGAAAGCCAGATGCCTGTGCCGCCGAATGCGACCTGCATCATATGGCGCGCGAAGTCACACGCTGGGTGCATCATGTGCTGGTGTGCGGCTGTAATGTTGCAACTGGCCGTATAGTCATACGTCCCGAAGTGCGCGGCGATACATTTGCCTCGCGCCGCATCGAGCATGAGTGGAAGATTTGACTGGCCATGTTCGTTGATGATCGATTGCGTGGTTTCGATCATCATCTCCATTTTGAGCGAACCGGCGCTTAGCCCGAGCTTAGGCTCAAGCAGGTCAAAAACATCGGCCAGAGCTTCGACCTGCTCCGGCATTACTACTTTTGGAAGCGTGACTACGAAGTTATCAGGAAGGCGACCGCCGCTCTTCTCAACCAGAGTGCCGACAAAGATATCGAGAGTGCGTAGACTTCTTTCGCGGAGCTCTTCCGTCAAGGGCTTAATGCGGATACCAATAAACGGCGAGAGGGTCTCGTTCTTGATCCCCGCGGCCACCTCCGCGGCGGCAGAAGCCGCATGGCCATCCTCTTCGTCATCGGGACGGTTGCCGTAGCCATCTTCAAAATCGATGCGAAAATCTTCCACTGGCTCGCGTTGGAGTTTATCCGCCACGCGTTTGTAGATGGTATAGGCCATCCATGCCGGCTTGTTTTCGCGCTTGACCTCGTCCGGATTCGAGTACAATCGTGCGATAAGCTTGGAAGAACTATCGAGTACATCTGGTAATGATTCGGAGCCGGGCAGGCCGAGCGCCTTCGCGAACGTCAAAAAATCCGGTGCGAATTGTTCGAGCGAACGGCGGGCGAGAGCGCCCAGCCGTTGGGCAGAATCGGATTTGAAGAGATGTGCGCCGCCATAGACGGTGTGTACGGGTTGCCGCCGGCCTGTTTCGCCAGGGTAGCGAGCGGCGAAATCGAGGTTGGCCTTCTGCAGTCTGTCAGATATCTCGCGCGTTGATTCTGCCGATAGCGATGTCTTCATCATTCACCTCGCGCTCGCTTAAGAATTAGTAAATAACCACAGAACACAGAGGACACAGAGGAGAGTAGGAATTATGAATTATGAATGGTGAATTGAAGACAGCCTTCCTCTATTTAATTCACAATTCAAAACTCAAAATTCATAATTTCGTTCTGTGCCCTCTGTGTCCTCTGTGGTAGAGAATTCATTTAAGCCAGAAGCGAATCCGGTTCAGCTCGAGATCGCGAAATCCAGGACTAACGCATCGTGATCTGAAAGCTTCCCCACCGCATCGTTCAGATTGCCTACCACACGCGGCGGGTTCTCAAGGTCCGCGGTTATTCCTTTGCCGGCGAACCAGTCGAGTTTCAATGAACAGCGCCCGCCATAGGGCGCCAGGGCTCGATTGAGAAACCAGAAACACCAGCGGGGCACCCAGTCCCCCATATTGGTGTTGACCGCCAAATCCCGCACGTCGTACGGCAGCGTGCCTACGCCGGGTTCATTCAATCCTCGGTAATCATAACCGCGCTTTACCAGTTCATTGAAGAGCCCTCGTTCGAACCAACGGTCCGGGTGCAGATAATGGTTCTCGATAACGTGCCCCACTCCCATCAGCACGCGGCGAAAGAAACCAACAATCGAATAGAGGGCGCGCCGCGAGTTATAGGTTGAAGTATTCCAGTCTCCTCCGATCAGAACCGGAAGCTGAGGTTGCAAACTGTCCAGATGGTCGAGGACCAGTTTCATCTGATGGTGACGATGCCGCTGCGTAGAATGCGCATCGAGGTGCAGGCTCACCAGGCGCGCCCAGCCCGATGGCAGTTCTACGTCTGCTATCACAGCGGTCTGGCGTCCGAGACGTTTCTCGTTTCCCCGCATCTTGTCTTTGCCGTTGGGTAGCGCAAGCGAGTGCGCGCGGCTCAATGGAAATCGCGAGAAGAGAGCGTTGCCGTGCAAAGCCTGCGTATTCTCGCCGGTCGTGTGGACTTCAAGTCCGCTTCCCTTGTTGAGGTTGATGTAGCAGGGGGCGAAGACGTAATTGAGCTTCAAACTTTTCGCGATCTCTCGAGCGACGAAGCGGTGTTCCGTCCGCGCCATGCCGTAATCCAATTCCGTGAGCAGGAGCACATCTGCATGGTTCAACATCGGATGGTCCTCGAATGTGCGGATGATCTCGTCAAGCCTGAGGCCTCGCTCGATGTTCCACGCGACGGCTCGAACAAATGGGTGGCGATGTGCAGTCTTGATCGGCCCGGTAGCAAAGTCTTCGTGGACGACACCATCCAGGACCATATCGATTTCGTGCTTCAGCTTTGAGTAGATTGGCGAGGACTCTAATTGGCTGGTCGATTCGAACCGTTCGAGCTCGGCGAAATAGGGTTGAAGACCGTGGTCCAGCGCAGACTGCGTCTCCTCTTCTTCGTATGTAATCACGTTGTTCAAAGTGGAAAAGACGGTAACATCCTGTGAGGTATGTTTCAACTCACTACGCTGAACGCATTGGTCGGCAAGCTCTGCCGGGTCGGACTGCGACCAGCCACGAAATGTTCGGTAGAAATTGCTGCTTGTTAATCGATATTCGGCTTTGGTAACCTCGGGCGATCCAAACCAAGCTTGATGACGGTTAGGCGAGGCGCGTCTTCAACTCAAGATATCATCGTGGTTAATCATTCAACGTCAACTCCATCATCCGACACGGACACCCAGCAGTTCGCGCTGCGTTGTCTCGGGCTGTTTAAGCGTTATCCGGACGTGACCGCGGTCGACGGCCTCGATCTCGAGGTACGAGTCGGCGAATGCTTTGGAATACTCGGACCAAACGGGGCGGGGAAGACGACCACGGTCGAGATTTTTGAAGGATTGACTACGCCCGACGAAGGATTCGTTGAAGTGCTGGGCGCCCAGTGGAGTAAGGGCAAAGACAGAGCGTTGCGAAATCGCTTCGGAGTCCAGCTTCAGGAAACGCAGTTGGCTGAAAAGCTAACCGTGCGAGAAACCATTCAACTGTTTCGCAGTTTTTATTCCCGGGGGCGCGACGTGGAAACGATCATCCACGTGGTGGAGCTCGAAGAGAAGCGAGACGCCCGCGTGGGGAAACTCTCGGGCGGGCAAAAGCAACGACTCGCAATTGCGTGCGCGCTAACGGGTGATCCGGACCTGTTGTTTCTTGACGAGCCCACCACCGGACTCGATCCTCAGGCCCGTCTGAAACTTTGGGACATCGTTGAGCAGTTTCGCGCGGGCGGGGGTTCGGTTGTCTTAACCACGCACTACATGGAAGAGGCCGCGCGGCTGTGCGACCGCGTTGCGATCATGGATCACGGCAAAGTAATCGCCCTCGGGTCCCCTGCCGAATTAATCGCGTTACTGAAGGCTGACCAGATAGTCGAATTCAGCATCAAGGGCGAAGTCGAAGAGTCAGCATTCGAAAACTTACCCGGCGTCCGGGGCGTCCGTGTCGCAAGCAGTGGATTCGCATTAACGGTGGTGGACATCGCCGTCGCCTTGCCGGCCCTCCTGGACGAGATCGATAAGCAGGGCGCGGAGCTGGTAACGCTCACTACGCATCAAGCGACACTGGAGGACGTCTTCGTTAGCTTGACCGGAAGGATGTTGCGCGACGACTGAACGAGTACCTATGGACAGTACGGACATAGAAGCAAACACATCAGCACCCGACTCGCAGACTAGCGAGTCGGTTAAGCGCGGAGTGCGGACTGGAGACGCCGACCCGACCTCTTCCAAGGCCCGTCATCCTCTGGTCGAGCTTACGCTGGCGCGTGTTCGCGAGTTCCTCCGAGAGCCGGAGGTTGTCTTCTGGGTCTTCGTATTCCCCATATTGCTGGTCTTCGCACTCGGCATTGCATTTCGAAACACCGGGCCTGAGAAGATCCGGGTAGCGGTAGAAACTGCCGAGACCAACACAGCGACTTCAACCGGGCTCGCCGAGGCGCTTAGGCGGTCAAGCGATACGGAGGTCTTACAGCTTTCTCCTGCCGAGGCGACCCAGGCATTGCGAAGCGGCAAGGTGGCCCTGGTTGTAAAGCCGTCTGGCGCCGCCGCCGCACCCGGTCTTTCGCTGCCCGCCTCATTCTCATATCGCTATGATCCGACGCGACCCGAGAGCCGGCAGGCGCGACTGGTGGTCGACGATGCTCTGCAACGGGCTGCCGGACGCACAGATCTAGTCCATGGAAATGATGAGACTTTTTCCGAGCCGGGTGCCCGTTACATAGACTTTCTTATTCCCGGGCTGCTGGGAATGAACCTGATGGGAAGCGGCCTTTGGGGCGTGGGCTTCGCTGTTGTCAATGCCAGAACAAAAAAGCTTTTGAAGAGATTCGCCGCCACGCCTATGAGGCGTTCGCATTACCTTCTTTCATTCGTGCTGTCTCGACTGTTCTTTCTCGTCCTGGAAGTTGCCGTGGTGATCGCATTCGCGCGGATCGCATTTGGATTCAGGGTGAGAGGGTCTTTTCTTGAGATGGCATTTCTTCTGTTTCTGGGTGCCCTGACATTTGCCGGCGTTGGACTGCTCGTAGCTGCCCGTCCAAGAACAATCGAGGGTGTGTCCGGCTTGATGAATGTCGTCATGATGCCGATGTGGCTGCTCTCGGGGACGTTCTTTTCATCGGCGCGCTTTCCCGCCTTCGTTCAGCCCTTCATCAAGGCGCTGCCATTAACTGCGCTTAATGATTCGCTCCGCACCGTAATGAACGATGGGGCCTCGATCTCAAACAGTTGGATAGCTGTAATTGTATTGCTGATATGGTGCGGGCTTAGTTTCATCCTTGCGCTGAAATTCTTCCGCTGGCAGTAGGTCGATCTTGACGGAAGAGAGCAGATTCTATTGCAGAGTTTTTGTCTGGGTTGTAATATTCAAGGCGAATCCGGCAGTCTCTTGGTGATGTGAAAGCTGACTCCCCGACAGTCATCTCGCTAGCTTACCAAAACCTCACGAATCCGAAAAAGCGTCTGTCGGCGTTATTGTGACCGCGGCTGACCTCGGTCTATTGTGGAACGGTTTAGAATGCACCGAGGATTGCTAGCGTCAGGCTCATCATCTCCGCTCGTGCGCTATGGCATGGCTCTGATCGCTGTTTGCCTGGCGACACTCTCTGCAATCTTTCTTTCGCCTTATATCTCGTCAACCATCTTCCTACTCTTCCTGTTTGCTGTGATCGTGAGCGGACGCCTGGGCGGCTTTTGGCCGGGAATATTAGCCACATGCTTGTCGCTGGTGAGCATCTTCCTCATCGCTCCCGCCAGCTGGATCAATTCCGGACCGAACGAGGTCGAACGACTCAGCGTCTTTGCCCTGTTGGCCGTCATCCTGAGTTGGTTGTGCGCGGCGTATGGTCGCGGCAGGGACGCCATACGCGCCAGCGAGCACTGGTTTCAACAGATTTTCGAAGCGTCTCGCGATGCTATCTTTTTAGTGGATGCGAACGCGCGCTTCATCGAGGTCAATCGCGCCGCTTGCGAGCTGACGGGATATAGTCATCAGGAACTTCTTTCGATGAGCATCCCGGATCTACACGACGAAGAGGACATGGGTGCCTTCCAAAATTATTTCGATTCCATCATGGAAGGAAAGGACGTCGTCTCTGAAGCCCTCATTCGGAAAAAGGACGGCACCAAGATCGCGGCCGAATTCAGCAATCGCCGGATGAAGTTTCGCGGCAGACCCGCTATGCACACCAGCGCGCGCGACGTCACAGACCGTAAGCGCGCGGAGGAAGCGTTAAAGATCAGCGAAGAACGGTTCCGTAATGTGGTCGAGAACGCCAGCGACATAATTTTTGCCCACGACCTCGACGGACGTTACACATCAGTGAATGAAGCCGTGGAGCGCATTACCGGCTACACCCGCGAAGAGGCCCTCGCTACCACACTGTCCCAGATCGTTGCTCCAGAGGACCTGGAACTCGTTCGCAACATGATCTCCCGGAAGGTCGGAGGAGAGGCGGCAACGACGTACGAACTACAAATCATAGCCAAAGACGGCGGCCGGATAGCGCTTGAGGTTACATCGAGACTGATCTTCCGGGATGGAGCTCCGGTGGGAGTTCACGGAATTGCCCGAGATGTTACAGAACGAAAGCGGGCACAAGAAGCTCTGGCGGAAAGCGAGCAACGTTATCGGGTTGTGGCCGAGACTGCCTCAGACGCCATTATTACGATCAATCAGGAAAGCGAGATACTCTTCGCCAATATCTCTGCTGAGACTATTTTTGGCTACACTGTAGACGAAATGCTGGGGCAGCCGCTCACTATGTTAATGCCTGATTATCTGAGGCACCTGCATCATGAAGGGGTGCAGCGCTACACCTCGATAGGTCGACGGCACTTCTCGTGGAAGGGAATGGAGTTACCTGGATTACACAAATCCGGACATGAGATTCCGCTCGAGATTGCGTTCAGTGAGTTTCAACGAAACGACCACCGGTTCTTTACATCGGTTGTTAGGGACATCACGGAGCGGAAAAGGGCTGAGGAAAAACTCAGCGCGCGCCAGCGGCAGCTGGACGCGGCACAACAGGTCGCCAAGCTCGGTAGCTGGGAGTGGGATATCGCCAAAGATACACTCAGTTGGTCCGAGCAACTGTATCGTACTTACGGGCTGGAGCCGCAGCAGTTCGGTGGAACCTATGCCGCATTTCTCGAGCGCGTCCACCCGTTCGACAGAGACTTTGTCCACGACGTAATCGCCAACGCCCTGGTTGATCACCAGCCGTTCACATTCGATCATCGGATTATCCGTCGCGATCAAGCGATAAGAACGGTCCATGCTCAGGGCGACGTGGTGGTTGATGACAATGGTCGTGCAATCAAGATGATCGGGATTGGACAGGACGTTACCGAACGTCACGAAGAAGAGGCAGCGCTGCGACGCGCCGAAGAGAACTATCGAAGCATCTTCGAGAACGCGGTTGAAGGTATCTTTCAGAGTACTCCGGCGGGCCGGTTCATCGCCGTCAACCCTGCAATGGCGCGGATGTACGGCTACGATTCCCCGGAACAGATGATTGCGCAACGAACAGACATCGAACAACAACATTACGTCGACCCCAAATCCCGAGCCAGGTTGAGACGGCTGCTGGAAGCAGACGACAAGGTTCATGGCCTGGAAGCGCAGGTGTATCGTAAGGACGGCAGCGAGTTTTGGACGTCGGAGAATGTTCGTGCGGTGCGCGATGCCGGTGGCGCATTACTTTATTTCGAGGGAGCGATCGAAGACATTACGAAACGTAAGCAATGGGAGGCGGCACGCGAACAGTTGCTCAGAGCAAGGGGCCAGCTGTTGCAACAACTGGTAACAGCCCAGGAAGACGAGCGACGCCGGATAGCGCGCGAACTGCACGATCAGCTTGGGCAGCAGATTACGGCGTTAATGTTAGGACTCAAACTCTTAAAGGACTCGACCGGCTTTCAGCCTGAAGCAATGGAACGCGTCGATCATCTGCAGGAATGCGCGGCAGAACTCGGCCGAGAGCTTCATAACATCGCCTGGGAACTGCGCCCCTCGGCGCTGGATGACCTCGGGTTAAAGTCGGCGCTGGGACACTACGTGGAAAACTGGTCCGAGCGAACGGGAAAACCCGTCCAGTTCCACAGCAGCGGTTTCAACGGCCAGCGGCTTTCGACTCAAGTAGAGACCACGTTTTACCGTATCGTTCAGGAAGCCCTGACGAACGTACTCAAGCACGCAGAGGCGAGCAACGTCAGTTTGATCCTCGAGCGCCGCGAGAACCACGCGCTTGCCATTATCGAAGACGACGGCCACGGCTTTGATGTTGACGCCATACTTAACACTCCGGAATCCGAACAAAGATTCGGCTTGCTGGGGATAAAAGAGCGACTGGCTTTGGTCTTTGGAACACTTCAAATCGAATCTACTCCCGGAACGGGAACGACGGTGTTTGTGCGGATTCCGACGCCTCCGGCAAGTCTCCAGGAAGCCACCCCATGAACAAACTCCGCATACTTCTCGCTGATGATCATGAACTGATGCGTGAAGGCTTGAAGACGCTGATCAACTCGCAGCCTGATATGGAAGTCGTGGGCGAGGCGAATAATGGAATTTCCGCCGTCGAATTGGCAAAGGAGCTGCAGCCGGACATGGTGGTGATGGATATTGCCATGCCCGAGCTCAATGGGGCGAGAACTACGGAACGATTGCATCAGGAGATGCCCGGTCTCAAGGTGCTCGCGCTCACGGTGCACGAGGACAAAGGTTACCTGCAGCAGATGCTTCGGGCGGGCGCATCTGGTTATGTGCTCAAACGAGCTGCAGCCGAGGATTTAATCCATGCGATCCATTCAATCGTCGAGGGTGGCGTTTACCTTGATCCGGCCATGGTAAGCAAGGTGGTTGTCGGTTCCTCAGGAAAGCGATCCTTGAACGAGGCGCTCCAGCGCAGCGACCTCAGCGAGCGCGAAACCGAGGTCTTGCGTCTCATCGCTCTCGGCTACAGTAATAAGGAAATTGCGAACCGTCTCGACATCAGCGTTAAGACGGTCGAAACCTACAAAGGACGCGTAACCGAGAAACTCGATCTTCATAGTCGTGTGGACCTCGTTCGCTATGCGCTACAGCAAGGCTGGTTGCATGAGGAAGAATGACCGTGCACGTCTCACTTGGAGCCCCTGGTGCTGCACAACGCTCCTTCACCGGATCGATCCTGTCAGGGAAAATCCTGACGGGCCCTTCAAGCTTTCCTGATAGACCGCTTGCGCTACAAATGAGATAAATATAGCGAATAGTTAAAGATCAAGCGGTACTCAGATCGTTGTCTCCCATCATCGTCTGAACAAACGCATCGATTCGAAAGCGAGACCTGGATGGCTCATTTCCTCATTGACCATCAAGCTTACGGGATTGTGCTTAGCTGGTTCGCTGCAAAGCTCAGCGGGCCCTCGGCAGGCCGGAGCCGATTTACCTCTCCTGGTTGCGACGTGATGTGCGCCCGCTTGCGAGTGAGAATTACTCAATGACCCACCCATCAATCAATACAAAACGGGAAGACATACTCTCGACTCTTAAAATCGTCGGCGTGTATTGCGTGTTTAGCTTTCTGTGGATCTCGTTTTCAGATGCCTTATTAGCACGCCTTCTCGATCACAAGGACGCAATCACCCGCTGGCAGACATTCAAGGGATGGACATTCATTCTGGTTACTGCGGTCATGATGTATGCCCTAATCGTTCGCAGCAAGATCGCGAGCACAAAGACTAATTTGAAGCTGCGCCAGAGCGAAGCGAAGTTCAGGCAAGTAGTTGAATCGAACATGATCGGAATTATTTTCTGGAGTGCCGGCGGCATCATTGTCGATGCCAATGACGCGTTTCTGAAAATAACAGGCTATACGAGGGCCGAACTGCTCGACGGGAGGGTGAATTGGCTGGCGATGACTCCCCCCGAGTTCCGCGAAGCTGACGAGCGTGCCGGCGAGGAGCGAAGGTCTGTTGGCAGCAGCCTCCCCTATGAGAAGGAGTACATTCGTAAAGACGGAAGCCGTGTGCCGGTCTTGATCGGCATCGCCACTTTGGCGGAGGCCAACGGAACCCATATCGCTTTTGTATTGGAAATCACCGAGCGTAAGAACGTGGAACAGGCGCTGCGTAAATCGGAGCGACAACTGCGCGAGATTCTCGAGAAAATACAGCTTGTCTCCGTGATTTTCGACAGAAATGGCGTGTTGATGTTTTGTAATGATTTCCTGCTAAACCTGACCGACCTGCGACGAGAGGAAGTAATCGGGAGAAACTGGTTTGAGACCTTCGTGCCCCGGGACCAAAGAGACTTGATCGGGTTCACGTTCAGAGAGATGTCGAAGAAGGCGGCGACGCCACCTCACATTGAATATGAAATTGAGACGCGTCTGGGTCAGCGGAGGACCATTTCCTGGAGCAACACTCTCCTCCGAGACACGAACGGAACCATTATCGGCATCACGGGCATCGGCGAGGACGTGACTGAGCGCCGGCAGTCCGAACGGAAGCTTGTCAATTCCTACGAGCAGTCGCGCGCTTTGTCGGCGCGACTACAGCTTGTCAGGGAGGAAGAACGGATACGTATCGCTCGAGAGATTCACGACGTGCTCGGACAGGCGCTTACAGGGCTAAGGATGGATGTCTGGTGGTTGGCCAAGCGTATATCGGAGTCAGAAGATATTGAGAGGTCGAAGATCCTTCGTAAGCTCGAGTCGATGTCGACGTTGATCAATGGCACAATTCCTTCGGTTAGAAAACTAGCCACCGACTTGAGACCCGGCGTCCTGGACGATCTTGGGTTGCTCGCGGCCATCGAATGGCAGGCCCGAGAGTTCGAGGAGCGGACGGGGATCTCATGCAATTGCACCTTCGACGTTGAAGACGTTGAGTGGGACCCGGACCGCGCGACCGCGGTGTTTCGAATCTTTCAGGAAATTTTGACCAACGTCGCGCGACACGCGAACGCGAATAAGGTTGGGATAACAATGAAGGAATCGGTTGGGAGCATAGTTTTGGAAGTTACAGACGATGGGCGAGGCATCAAGGAAAGGGAGGTGTCCGGCAATCAATCCCTGGGACTCCTCGGTATGCGAGAACGGGCGCTTCTCTTTGGAGGTGAGGTGCGCATCGATAGGGGAGACAGGAAGGGAACAATAGTTACCGTCAGAATTCCCTTTCACCTCCAACACGAACGACAGCCGATGGGCGAGATGTATCAGACCGTAGGGAGCGCTTAACCTCGACAGGGAGTCACTAGCATCAGGGAAACCAGGTCACAAGGAAGAGGCGACGGATGAGAGTTCTGATCGCGGATGATGATGCCTATGTGCGGAGGGGCCTGAAAGAAATCATACTCGAGGAATACGAGGACGCAGAGATCGGGGAAGCGCGGACCGCGAGAGAAGCGATCAGCATCGTTCGAAAGCAGCAGCGCGAGCGCTTCTGGGACGTGATGGTACTCGATATCAGCATGCCCGGAGGAAGTGGAATTGAAGTTCTTCGAGCGTTGAAAGGTGAGTTCAGCAAACTGCCGATCCTCGTATTAAGCGGACATTCTGAAGACCAATACGCGGTGCGAACTTTAAAGGCCGGAGCGGCTGGGTTCCTTACCAAGGAAACCGCGCCGGAAGAACTGCTTTCGGCGATCAAAAAAGTTCTGGGAGGCGGAAAATACGTCAGTCCCTCGCTCGCGGAAAAGCTGGTTTTCAAACTGACGGACTGCGCCGAGAGCGCGCCTCACGAGCATCTGTCGGATCGCGAACTCGAGATTCTGCGGATGATCGCGTCAGGTAGAGAAGTCAGCGAAATCGCAGCTGAGTTGAATCTCAGCGTCAAGACCATCAGCACGTATCGAACACGGCTCTTGAACAAGATGAACATGGCGACAAATGCGCAATTGATGCTATATGCAATCAAAAATGGACTGGTGCGCGACGAAGAGATCGATGATCGAGGGGCCCGCTTGTAGTCTTCCTCCAGGCCCCGCCTTCGACAGGGCGGCTTTTGTATGTGTCGCGGCCGCTCCGGCGGTCGCTGCTGAACGCCGTAGCGCCAGCACGCACTCCCACTACACCGCGACTCGATTATCAACTACCAAGCGTTTGACCGAAAAACAGTCGCCAGAAGAGAGAACTCTTTTGGCGACTGTTTTTCGGAACTGCTTAAGGTAAAACTCAGGCGTAGAGGGCGCTATGGTTCCGCCGAATTGAATAAGCCCGATCTTCGTCAGGCACCCAGGACATACTGCCACGCTGCAAAGCCTGCTTCATTCCGACTTCGGTCCACGGCTTCGTCACGAAGAGGTGAATAATTCCAGCGCTTACCTCGCGTATCACCGCTCCGACGCCGATACTTCCCGTCATCATCATTCTGTAGGTCTCCGGGTGGGTCGCCGCAACTTTGCGCAGAAATGTTAGCCCGTCGATCTCAGGCATCAGCTGATCGCTGATGACAATGTCGAATGTACTTTCCCTCAGCGCGATTCGCGTATCGGCAAGCGTAGAAACCGTCTTCACGTCGTATTCGTTTCCGAAGCAAGCCGTGAAGACGTCGAGGCATGACTGTTCGTCATCGAAGTAAAGAATTGAAGTTTTCGCAGGAGGTCTCATTTTGCATTTTCCTTAAGGCACGGGCTTCCAATGGGGAAACGTCACTACTCACTGAGCAAGCCGCGTTCCATGGATGAGACACCCCCATGGAAAGGCGGAACCCGCGCTATTGACGCCAAAAGGCTAATTCAGACTGTCCAAGTCTATATGAGACCCGATCCGACTCTTCCCTGGGGGGCGATACAGACCAGCAGGACTGTCGACACCTGCCCCTTTTCGCCGCAGCGGGGATTGCAAGCAATCGCTGCACGAGCACCGAAGTCTGCGGCACATCGCACGGCTTCTTTATTGGGAGGCGAAATCTCGGCCCATGTGAGGTGGCTATCGAGTAGGTGACCTTAAGGCTTTGTCTTCCTTAAGCCTGTGACAATGGCCTCTGTGTTGTGTGCGAAGCGGACACCGTAGACACCGTCGGTTGATCTGAGTTTACCCGCCGTCACCAACGCAGACTTGTCGTAGCTGGCGACGACTTTGTTATTGATCGCGCACTCGACCTTGTCACCCTTTACCGAGATCGCAATCTCCTGGGTTACCGGTTCTCCCTTGGCGGCCGCCTTGTTCACTGCCGGATCAGCGCTGCCGTGCGGGCCATTCATCTGAAATGGAGTTGGTCCGAAACCGCGAACAATGAAGTTGCCGTTTCCATAAGCAGCACAGTACAAGTAACTCTGCTGGTCACTGCCCAGATCGTTACCTGCTATCACAATCCCGTACGGGTGTGGGTGGCTGTTGAGACCCATGTACTTCGGTTCGTAGAACGTCGCCCTTACCGTGTAGTTTCCGGATGCTTTGTTTTTGGGATTCCAATACGTTACTGCCGGACCAGTGGTAACGTGCAATGCCTTGCCGTCTTTCATTAGCTTTGCGTTGTTGAGGGTCATCCCGGCTGCCTGCTCTTTGGCATCGATCTTTCCCGTCCAACCGGGAACAGAGACTCCACCGCCTTCAACGCCGCGTGTACTTTCCATCGGCGTCGCCTGAGAAAAGCTTGCAGTCGGAATGATTAAGGCAACCAAAAAAGCCAGAGCGAGAAGGCAAGTGCGTCGCATGTTTCGGGGTCCTCCTGGGTGAACGGCTACTTCGAACCGAATAGCAATCGGTCCACGTTATGCAGGTCGCCGGCGTCGTAATAAGGCGAGACCCACGTGTCGGTGGTGGACAGGAACCAGCCCGCATCGACCGCCTGCTGCTGTTTCGATGCGGACTTGATCTTGGCGGGCGCAACCTTCGCCTTGGTTGAGCTACGGTCGAGGAAATCAAAGTGATCTACCATCCCCAGCGCCTCGAGCACAAAAACGGTGGCTATGTCACCGTCGTAAATCGCGATCAGGTTGTCGCCGTTCACCTGTTCGCCTGCCAGCGCAAGATTTGATGACCCGCAATAAACCACCGGATTCTTTCCATTAAAGCCGCATACCACAAACTTGTGGTGTACCTGATGTCCCAGCCCCAGACCCGGAACCTGATCGAAGGGCGGCGGTAGTTTGGTAGCGGTCGGCTTGCCCGACACGAGCGCGCCGGTCTTTCTACCCGGCTTGTAGAGAAAGATTCCGCCAGGCGTATCAGATATGCCGTAGCTGAATATGTTCTCGTCCGCGTGTAGGTCCTTGAGTGCGGGCAGCACGGGGCCGGTCCCTTTGTCCAGTCCCATGACAGCGAAGAGCACGCTCCCATTCTTTTGTTTTTGTTCCTGGTCGATACGCGTCACCATATTGTCCAGGTTCTTTTGTGCGTCCCCCTGTTTGTGAGGAGAAAATGTTACTTCAATCCTTGACTGCCCAGCAGGGAAGGAGAACACCTGCGCCGCCTGGGGAGTCCCGCTGAACTTTACGCTCGCCTGACCGTCCCAAACCGTCTGGAAAATTTCTGCGTAAGTGGTTGCGATCTTCGGGTCGCTGAAAACGAGCACGTGGTTTGAGTTCACGTACATACCGGTGACGGAAAAATTGGTCGAGCCCGTCAGGACCTTGATGGCTTTGTCACCCTGCGAGACGATTAGCTGCTTGTCATGCGCGAAGCGGCCAAACTTTCCACGCATAATGGCTGCCGGCTTCCTGGCCGCCTTGATGAAAAGCTTCTCAAACTGATCTTCGGGTTTGGGCGACTTGGTGTCGTGGTGGAGCGGCGCATTGTCGAGGATGACACGGATGCGGCCCTGTTTGGCCAGCTTCAGAAAAGCTGTCATCAGGTCCGGTTCGTTTAAATCGTAGGCAAATACATCCAGACGCAGTTTCTTGTTCTTCAGCACTTCGTTCGCGATGTCGAGTACTTTGTCGCGGGCTGTGAAACCCAACCATTCATACTGCTCGGCATAGGTGTAGTCCTTGCCATCGCTGTTTGTGCCTGCGACCTGTGACGTATCGAAGAGCAGTTCCTTACCTTTGGGTCGGAAGACCGCCTTTGGTCCAAAGTGGTGCACGAATGCCTGCGACTGAACGAAGCCGCGGGTGAAACCAGCCTCTATCTTGCCTTTCGTGAAAGGCACCACATCCACCGTTACAGATTTGCCCAGACTCTTGTCGATAGGCTGCAGTGAACCGCTGCCGTCAAAATATCTTGGCGTGACCCGATAGCTGTATGGGCCGAAGACAGGCTTCGTGCCCTGTTGCAACGAGCCTGGAACATGCAACCATCTGAACTTGTGAATCGGTGCGTTGAAAGAGGAGGTGGGCGGCAGCTTCGCGTCTTGCGCGTGTTGAGAAGCATCTTCGAAGCGAAGATTGTTCTGCAGAAAATACGCCGGCTTCCCCTTGGGAGTCACTTCGATCGTAAAGCCTGCCAGCCGCTTCGTTTTGGCTTTCGGCAGGTTGAAGGCAAGCAGCGTCTTCGCGTCTCCGCGATACGCCTTCACTGTGAGAGCGGTATTTGTTTTTGTGGCCATGAGATTCCGCGGCTTGGTGAGCCACCGCCTTTCTTGATTGAGGTAGGTTGTAAGTGGTGAGCCAAGCAGGACTCGAACCTGTGACCCACTGGTTAAAAGAACGGTTAAGCCGCTTCCAACGAGTCACGGCTCTTACGATCTACTAAAAGTTTACACAGGTTGCAGCCGCTCTGGAATACATTTAGTAAACGCTATTATACCTATTTGCCGGTATTCACGTCACAAATTTGCCGCAGCAATCAGAGCGAGCAGATTTCAGCGTCTTGCAGCCTTTTATATTATGACGCTGTCAAAGCGAATTCTGACTCAGTCATAACCTGATATCCGCAAAAACGCCATACTCACAACGGATTTCAAGTCCGTCCGAAGGCAGCTTACCTGATCTACGAAACGAGATGAATCAATATTTACCGGACTACCTGCTGTCAAAGTCAGGCTAACGATACTTCTCTGGCAGGTGTTTATGGTGGGCACGAAACAGCGTGACAGGCGAGAGTTTTTTTGTCCGCTACATGGTCTGCGCCGAGTATTCGGGCCTGGGCCGTCTAATCTCTAACTTCCGCATTCGCGCGTTGAGGGTGCTTCGGTTGATTCCCAGCCGTGCAGCTGCTCCAACAGGCCCTCCTATTACCCATCCGGAATCGTTCAGCGCCTGCAAAATATGTTCTCGTTCGAAATCTTTAAGAGTTGAGGTTCCGTTGGTGTTATCGAGGACTGGGATCTCAGACTGGTCCAATTCCGCTAGCGGAATCTCCAGGACAAAACCGCGTGACAGAATCACCCCGCGCTCGATCATGTTCTGTAACTCACGCACGTTTCCCGGCCAGGGCCAATCCACCAGCTTCTGCATCGTTGCCTTGGGAATAGTTTCGACTCTCTTACCCATCCGTCGCGCGTACTTTTCCATAAAGTATTCCACCAGCAATGGAATGTCTTCACGTCGTTCACGTAACGGGGGAATCCGAATCGGGAACACGTTCAATCGATAGTACAAATCGGTGCGAAAATCACCCTGCCTCATCATCTCCGTCAGGTCCCGGTTTGTTGCAGCGACAAGGCGAACATCCACTCGTCGAGTGTTAGTGCTGCCAAGTCTCTCGAATTCCTGTTCCTGCAGGACCCGCAACAGTTTTGGCTGAAGTGATGGCGGAATGTCCCCGACCTCGTCCAGGAACAGCGTGCCTTTGTCAGCCATTTCGAAACGACCGATCCTTTGGGCTATAGCTCCCGTAAAGGCACCTTTTTCATGACCGAATAGCTCGCTCTCAAGCAAGTCGAGTGGAATTGCAGCGCAGTTCAACTTGATGAACGAACGCCCGCACCGCGTGCTAACGTTGTGAATGGCACGCGCGATTAGCTCTTTACCAGTGCCGGTCTCTCCTTGAATAAGGACAGTCGAATCAGTAGACGCGACGCATTCGACTTGCTCGAATACCGCTTCGAGGGCGGCGCTCTTACCAATGATCTGCTCGAACTTACGCTGATCACGATCTGGACCACTGGATTTTGGAGTTTCAACAGCTTGCACAGAAGACCTCCCCGGAGAATCGGGTCACTTCCGCTACCTGCTCAAATTTCGAGAGCCGCTCGAACGGTTTCGAGCAGGGCCTCATCATTGAAGGGCTTTGCCAGGAACTCGACTGCACCTGCCCTAAGGGCCCGCATACGCATCTGCGCATCACCATGTGCCGTGATGAAGACGATTGGAATCCTGCAGTGTTCAGCGTTCAGCTTTGCCTGTAACTCGAGGCCGGACATTCCCGGCATGCGGATATCGGTGATAAGACAAGCGGTCTGCAGCTTTTGACCCGACTCTATGAATTCTTCCGCCGACTCAAAAGCTCGTACGGCTAATCCAGCAGATCTCAGCAAACCCTCCAGTGCGACGCGCACCGCCTCATCATCATCGACAATCGCAATTACTCTATTGTTCCCATTGATGGCCATGGCAGGCAGGGTAGCGCGGCGCGGGCAATCACGCAATTATACGTTGGTATAGGCTCGCTAATGCGCTTTGCCTGACTTTTCATCGACCGGAAGCTCGAGTCTTTCAGCCATTCTCACTAATTCGGCCAGTGAATCAGCCTGCATTTTGCTCATCACGTGGCCACGATGTACCTTGACAGTGATTTCGCTGGTCCCTAAGTCGAAGGCGACTTGCTTGTTGAGCCTGCCCGATACGACCAGGCGCATCACTTCGCGCTCTCTTGGGGTCAACGACGCGTAGCGTTCTCTCACCTCAGCAAGTTCACTCTCATGCTGCCGCGTTACCCGATCGCGATCTAATGCCTGATGGATGGCATCCAGTAAATCCTGGTCGCGGAAAGGCTTTGTCAGAAACTCTACCGCGCCGGATTTCATGGCCCTGACGGTCATCGGAATATCTCCATGACCGGTTATGAAAATGATTGGGATCTGGACACCTGCATCAGCTAACTGGCGTTGAAAGTCCAGGCCGTTTATCCCCGGAAGCCTGATGTCCAGGACCAGGCAACTGGGCCCATCCGATCGCTCGCTGGTCAAGAAATCCTGCGCCGTTCCGAAGGACTCCGAATGCAAGCCAACCGATTTCAGCAGGCCCTGGATGGCCGCCCGCACGGCCCCATCGTCGTCAACGACGAATACCGTAGAATCTTCGGCCGATGTCATTCGGGCGCCTCCACCTTGGTGGATAAATTGAAACAAAAACTTGCGCCCCGGGGAGAGTTGTCGGCGGCCCACAAGCGGCCTCCATGCGATTCAACGATCGAGCGACTGATGGACAGTCCCAAACCAGTCCCCTGAAGTTTCGTGGTGAAGAACGCGTTGAATATTTCGCCCGCCTGCTGCGCAGGCAGTCCCACGCCGGTGTCGCTTACCGACACCTGCAGGTGTTCGTTTCCTGCTCGCTGAGACTTGATCGCGAGTTCGCGCTTCCCATCTGCATCCTTCATCGCATCGATGCTATTCATGATGAGGTTCAGCATGACCTGCTGCAACTGCACGCGGTCTGCCATAAGCTGAGGAAGGTCGGCAGCAAGATCCGTGCGGATCGAGACCGCATACCGCGTGGCCTCGCCGCGCAGGAGGACGATCATTTCTCGAATGACTTCGTTCACATCGACCAGTTCCCGTTCCGTAATCCCCTTCATAAAGAGTAACCGGATGCGACTAATGATTTCCGCCGCACGCGTTCCATCTTTGGCGCTTCGCATCGCAGCCTCGCGCGCCTCTTCAATGTTTGGAGTGTCGCCGGCGAGCCAACGCACGCAGGTATTGGCGTTGGTTACGGCGGCGGTAATTGGTTGATTCACTTCGTGCGCCAGGGACGCAGTCAGCTCTCCCATGGTCGTCGCCCTGCTGACGCGCGCGAGATCCGCTTCCGCCTGGCGCAGAGCTTCGGCTGAGCGCTTCTGCTCTTGTTCCGCTCGTTTGCGCTCGGTGATGTCGTTGTTGGTTTCGAGGATGGCGGCCGGCTGGCCCTGCTCGTCTCGTTGCAAGGACCAGCGGCTCGCCACCACAACCTGCGTTCCGTCTCGTTTTGTATGAATCAGATTTCCTTCCCAACGGCCAGTCCGAAGCAACTCGGCGTTGATCGCATCAATCGGCGCCGGAAAAACTGTCTGCGTTAGCTGGTGAGTGACTTGGCCTATTGCCGTCTCTGCTGCCCACCCGTATAACTGCTCGGCACCATGGTTCCAGTAGGTGATAACGTCGTCCATGTCACGCACGAAAATGGTATCGTGCGTGAGATTGAGGAGGCTGGCCTGTTCCCGTAGGCCTGCTTCGGCCTGCTTACGGTCCTCGATATCCGTGGCGGTTCCATACCATTTGATGATGTTGCCCAAGTCGTCGCGCAGCGGGAGGGCGCGGGTCAGAAACCAGCGATATTGACCGTCGGCTCCGCGCATTCGGAGCTCATGGTCGATATGCCTCCCAGTTGATCGAGTCGCGCTCCACCTGGCATCGCTCGCCTCGAGGTCTTCCGGATGGACCACAGACCTCAAGCCACCCCGGGCAGAAAGTTCTTCCCAGGAGAGACCGAGGTACGTCAGCCAGGGTTCATTGACGAAATCGAACGTGCCGTCAGGCAGACCGCTCCAGACCATCCCGGGGACTGTGTCGATGACGAGCTGAAGCCGATCCTGTGACTTCTTGATTTCGTCATAAGCCTTTTCCAGGGCCGTTTTCGCCTCGTGCTGCTGGGTGACGTCCATCACCGATCCAACAAACTCGACGTCGCCGGATTCGTCTTTCAAAGCGTGAGCTACAACATGGACATACTTGACGTAACCATTCGGCATTACTAAGCGATATTCATGATCAAAGTCTTTTCCATCCTGTGCCGCACGCTCGATGGTCTGTTTGACGAAGGCCGCGTCTTCCGGATGAACCCGTTGGAGAACGAGTTCCACGCTGGGTTTCGTCATTCGGTGGTACTGAAAGATGCGAAAGGTTTCCTCTGACCAGAGGATCTCGCCGGTCGGAACCCTCCAGCCGAAGCTGCCCGTGTGGCTCAATTGCTGTGCTTCGGATAAATAGGCCTCGCTTTGCTTCAGCTTCTCTTCCTGTAGTTCCAGAGTCCGCAGAGCGAAGCTCCTATCCAACCGGGAGGTCAGCAGGGCCAGTCCCAGTAGGAGCAAGGTGACGAGAACAATTCCGAGGATGCCAAGTTCGGAGATGCTTACGGCATGAGATAGGTCGACTGGCATGTCGGAGGGGGTAAAACTCGCGGCGGCCATGCCGGTGTAATGCATGACGGGGATCGCGGCGCCCATCACGACCGCGCCGCCTGTCTTTGCCCACCCGCCTCCCGCTTTCTCATCGCGAAAGTGAAAAGTAATCCAGATCGCGGCGAGAGAGATCAGCACCGCGAACACGACGGATAGGACCACAAGAAAGGAACTGTACTCGTGCATGGCCGGCAAACGCATAGCGGCCATGCCGATGTAGTGCATGCTCGCAATCCCCGCACCCATCAGGACACTGCCGGCGAGCGCTCGAAACGCATTCATCATCCGGCGGCTAACCACGTACAGCGCAATAGCCGAAGCGACAATCGCCGCAAACAGTGACAGCAGAACGGTGGGCCAATGATAGGCCACAGGGACAGGCAGCAGGAACGCGAGCATCCCAATGTAGTGCATCGACCAGATGCCAGTCCCCATCGCAACGGCCCCGCCCAGCAACCAAACCGCGCGAGTCCAACCGACCGTGGCCGTTACGCGGCCGGCGAGGTCCAAAGCGGCGTATGAAGCAAACATCGCGATCAACACCGAAAGCGCCACCAGCCAGTAGTTGTATGAGTCAATGAAGTTCACTACAGCCATGCTCCTCGATCTGGTTGCCAGCTCGAGCTGTCACAATCGCGATTCAGTCAAGAATAAACTGGGACACATCATCATCAATAACGTGCGTCATCGCGGTGTCTGCGGACGTCACGAATCGGCTTCGACCTTGATTGGCAGGGCGAGGTAAAAGGTTGCGCCACGCGGAGAGTTGCTGTCGGCCCACAAGCGGCCGCCGTGCGATTCAACGATGGACCGACTGATGGATAGTCCCAGACCGGTGCCATGAAGCTTCGTGGTAAAGAACGCATCGAAGATCTGGTCGGCATGCTGCGAGGGCAACCCGCTGCCGGTATCGCGTACAGACACCACAACCTGCTCGTTTTCCCATTGCTCGGATTTGATGGACAGCTCGCGTTCGTCGTCGACATCTTTCATCGCATCAATCCCATTGAGCACAAGGTTCATAAAGACCTGCTGCAATTGCACGTGGTCACCTAGCAGCTCAGGTAACTCACTACCCAGCTCCAATCGCACTGAGATTGAGTATCGCGCTGCCTCGCCCCGCAGAAGGATGATTATCTCTCGAATCACTTCGTTTATATCCACCGACTCCCGTTCCAGAGTGCCCTTTTCGAAGAGCAGTCGGATGCGACTAATGATGTCCGCCGCACGCGTTCCATCTTTCGCGCTCCTCATTGCCGCATCGCGCGCCTCCTGGATATTGGGGGTCTCCTGAGCGAGCCAGCGCACGCAAGTATTGGCGTTAGTCACGGCTGCGGCTATTGGTTGTTTCACTTCGTGCGCGAGAGACGCGGTCAGTTCACCCATTATTGTCACCCGGCTGACGTGCGCCAGGTCCGCCTGTGCCTGATGCAACGCCTCCTGTGCCTGTTGGCGCTCAGCGTTCTCCATTTGCAACGCCTCATTGGTTCTCCTAAGCTCTTTAACTGTTCTATCCAAGTCGTCGCGCGCGATCCTGAGCGATTGTGTTGCCCTCCTTTGCGCGACGCTGAGCGACCCGACAAAGAGCGCCGACAGCAAGAAAATGACGACCCGAGGTATCTCACTGGACGGCATGTATAGCGAATAGATCGGCGTCACGAAGTAATAAACGAAAGCCAGAAGGGAGAGCGCCACCGCTAGCAACCCGGGTCGAACTCCACCGTACCAGGCACTAAACATAATGGCGCAAAGAAAGAGCGATGCCGGAGCACTTATCAAATACGTGTCGAGCAGGCGGGCGATGATGAGCGCGACCAGAATCGACAAAAGAGCCACTGCGTACCTCAAAACCGCAGGCGGATCGGGCCACCGGAGAAGTCCAACCCTCGATAGACTTGTGGGGATTTTGCCAATTGGCTCGGTGGGTATAGTGCCTGGTGTTGGAAGACGATCCAGTTCCATTGTCGATCGATAGGCTTTACTATTATTGGTTGCCCTCATGTGACCTCCGCGACAATGTCTCGTGGCTTGATTGTACGATGGCGGTCTACTGGGTCAAAACATTTATGTGCACGCTCTGCGCTAAGAACTTGAAGAACAGGAGACTGTAGATCTGTTTGACCTTTACAACGATCAACGTGCTGTCGTCATGCTGCGAGGCCTCTCCCTGCCACTCTAGACTCTCGCGACAGCCTTTTTGGCCGACTCGTTCGCGGGCAACCGCACAGATTCAATCAGGATAGATCGTGGTCTCTCATCATCGAATGCCACCCCCTCCGGCCTACGGCTTCCGTCTGGGAAGGATCAGGAGAAGAACTGCGTCTCGGCTCAGGGCAATCCGCTTGCCACTCCTCCAGAACTGTCATCAGTTGCCAAATACTTCATAAAGGCCAGAGGGCAGGGCGGGCAAGAGAACACCGACTTGAAGCTGGTGACCATATTTCAACGCCTGGCAATCTATGGTCGCGGACCTGGTGTGTCATCTCGCTCAAATAAATCCAATTTCCCTTGAGAGTCCTTCGTTAACTGGGTTGCGTGATCGGTCCTGCAGTCGGCAGGAAATTGTGGAACAGCGGATGCTCTTACTTCGAGCGGAGGACGAGGATATGCAAACACGACAATTGGGAAAGACGGACTTATTTATCACGACACTGGGTTTTGGAAGCTGGGCGGTAGGCGGCGGCGGCTGGCAGTTCGGCTGGGGTGCTCAGGACGATCGTGAATCGATCGCGGCTATTAATCGTGCGCTTGACCTCGGCATCAACTGGATAGACACGGCTGCGGTCTATGGGCTGGGGCATTCTGAAGAGGTTGTTGCCCGGGCTATTAAAGGACGCGCTGAGCGACCATACATTTTTACCAAGTGCTCGATGGTCTGGGACAATCAGGGCAACATCAGTCATAGCCTGAAGCGAGATTCCATACGGCGTGAAGTCGAGGACAGCTTGCGCCGGCTGCAGGTGGAAACGATCGATCTTTACCAGATTCATTGGCCCGATCCCGAAGCTGATATCGAAGAAGGGTGGAGTGCTCTCTCTGAGCTGAAGCGCGAGGGCAAGGTTCGCTACATTGGTGTTTCAAACTTCAATGTCAATCAATTACAGCGAGCGACGGCGATAGCTAGCATTGACACACTTCAGCCGCCATACTCGCTGATCCATCGTGACGTTGAGGATGTAATCCTGCCTTTCTGCGAAAGCGATCGTGTAGGCGTAGTTGTGTACTCGCCCATGATGTCAGGGCTGCTTAGCGGAAAGATGACGCGTGAACGGATCAATAATCTTCCTGAAGATGATTGGCGTAAACGTAACCGCGAATTCCAGGAACCTCGTCTATATCGAAACCTCTGGCTGGCCGAGCTGCTGAAGAACATCGGCAGACATCATGGTCTCTCCGCGGGAGAAATAGCCATCGCATGGACGCTGCGCTTATCAGCGGTTACCGGTGCAATTGTTGGCGGAAGGAATCCTGAACAGGTTAACGGCATTGTGGGCGCGGCAAACTTCCGATTAAGCGACGACGAACTTGACGGAATCGACAGGTTTGCGCGCGCGAACGTTTGGCTGAACTCAGAGGCCGCAGCTTAGAACTCGCCGCATGAAGAGCGCAAGTTATCAAACGCAGACACTGGCTTTTGTTTGCAAATATTCCGCATCGCTTCTTCAGCCAGGCTGATAGAGCCACCCTCTCGGCCGGCACTGAAAGCGTCACCTGATTGTCGTCCTCAACCAGGTACCGGCAATACTCGCTGGCTGTATCCCCGCCTTCAACCACAAGCCAATCCTGGTTCTCTAAGACCACGGATGTGAGATCGTAATGGATCAGGTTATTCAGAGCGACAGGAATCCGGTAGTCAGGTTTGTTGGGTTTGTCCAGAATGCCAATCGCTATCACGTAGCGTCGCGTTTCGTAGCGGCCCTGGGACGTTTCACCTTCGAAACCTCCCGCGGGCAATGAGCGAAGGGTATTGACAGCTTCGTTGTAGTGAACAACTAGTTGATACTGCTCAATCGCTCGGTCGATGTATGTGAGGGTCTAATTTTTTGACATGTCCGAAATACACATGACTCCGTTGCAGATGGCTTCGATCCCTTTGTAGTTTGCGAGTACCACCTACTTAGCCGCGTAGAACTTGTGGATGGCCCATGAATGCGTTTCGCCCTTCTCAAGCATCAGGATCTGCTCAGACCGTATGCCTGCACTGCGGGCCTCAGCCGCCATACTGATCCCTGCTGGTCCGGCCCCAACGATAATCATTTCATACATAGATCGCTTCTTCAGAAACAAAAGCTCAGTCTGCATAGGACGTTCTGCGAAAATAGGTGGACTTGCGCTCCTAAGCCAACTGGAGCAGCAAGACCACCCATTTGAACACAAGGTTCGCTTAGAAGCCTGTGTCCTTCCCGCTGTGCTAAGCCATCACTATGGCGCGCTGGCCCCGCTGGCTACAATCGTCGCTCGATTGTCGTCATGAAGCGCGACACTTAATAGAACCTCATTGGTCGAATCACCTTGATGCCGCGTTACGTAAACGGCGCGATTTCGTATCTCTTGCTTTTCAAGTTGGGCAGGTGCCCGGGCTACAACTTTCCCATCTTTGACGATTGAGAGTTCATTGGTTTGATCGTCGAACACTGCGTTGTAGGTGCCTTCCTTGACCAGCGTGCCGTTTACGACTGCTGGTTGAATAATGGTCACAGACTTTTTGACTACTTTAGCCATCGCGACGCCGCTTGTGATCGCGCCAAACAGAACCACCACAACCAACCGATTTACAGCTTTCACCATTGCCATCTTCCTTCCTCTTCGTTGTGTGTCGTTCCGCAGAGTGCAGAAGCGCCCTCTGCAAAACCGACTGACGAGAACAAGGCAATACAATTCGCTTGCCACAGTCTGTTGAATGGAAAAGCCAAGGGTTTACTTGGCGGCCCATTACTAGCGACTCATTAGAGTGTTACGTTGCAGTGATCAAATGATGTCGACTGGTAGCATCTCGCCAGCGCCCCTGCCTCAACACTAGACGATTGTTTCGCTCGCTTCGCCGGATGCTGGGGGTTCCACCGATTCATACAATTAGTTTTCCTGGTACGGGCTTTGCGAATTCAGACGCGGTGGTAAAGAGGTCGCCTGGCGACCTTCCTCACCGAGCACAAATCCGTGACTGCCTTTCATAATGCGTTTGCTGCCTCGATCGTGTTTGGGCTCGTGGGGATCGCTTTAGCCATGCTGATTCACGACGAGGACGCAGAGGCCTCAATGCGGCGCCCCTCAGCGACATTACTAACTGCGAACGAGACCCGGTAAATCAAGTGACCAAATATCGCCGTCTGGCTATACGTGGTCATCCTCATTTGAATCCTTTCACTCAATTCCGTTTATTCGCCCGTATATCGGACCGCTATCGCAGTGTTGACCCGCGGCATAGTGAGTGCATTTCCCTGATCTCAGACGAGGGAGGGAGGAAACAGAAATGAGAATGAATTTGCGAAAACATCAGGCGGTGGCTGCGTTGCTGACCATCGTTCTCTTAATAGGAACCTTCGGGGCTTTCAATGTAAATGCGCAACGACGCTCACGAGGATTCCAACGAGGCGGGCACCATAGCAGAGCCAAGGGAGCGCTTATCGGAGCTGCGGCAGGGGTGCTCGGCGGCGCACTGATCGGCGGAAGGAAAGGTGCCTTGATTGGAGCTACCGCCGGTGCCGGAACCGGCTACTTGATCCAGAGACAGAGGAACAACCGGTACCGTCGTAATCGCTATTACAGACGCTACTAGAAATCGTAATGCAAACTGTTAGTTTGCGATGTCGATGGCGACAGGGTTTGCTGAGAGGTTCGCAAACCCACGCTTTCGACCAGCAATCTGGAGTGGTAAATCAATAGTTCGCTTTGATGCCGAATCGCAAACTAACAGTTTGTTTTACGAGGGCGTAAATCATGATCAGTGTCACGATTGACGATGTGGCCCAGAGCGCCCAGGTCGGTGAGCGGCTGATCGATGTCGTCAATCGTACCGGCAGCAAGGTTCCGCAGGTCTGCTATCACCCGCAGCTCGGGCCAATCCAAACATGTGATACCTGCATGGTTGCGATCGATGGTCAGCTCGTCAGGGCATGTGCGACGGCTGTTTCAGACGGACTGATGGTCGACACGAAATCTGCAAACGCCAACGCCGCGCAGAAAGAGGCGTTCGATCGTATTCTCAGCAATCACGTTCTCTACTGCACAGTTTGCGACAACAGCAACGGCAACTGCACGGTCCACAACACCACGAAGCTGTTGGCGGTGGAACATCAAAGCATCCCGTATAAACCTAAACCCTACGAAGAAGACCATACGAATCCTTTCTATCGCTACGACCCACAGCAGTGCATTCTCTGTGGCCGCTGCGTCGAGGCCTGTCAGAACCTCGAGGTAAATGAAACCCTTTCGATTAATTGGGAAGACCCTCATCCGCGCGTGCTCTGGGACGGCGGTTCGACGATTGGCGAGTCGAGCTGCGTCTCGTGCGGCCACTGCGTGACGGTCTGCCCCTGCAACGCCCTGATGGAGAAGTCGATGCTGGGTGAAGCGGGGTTTTTCACCGGACTGTCGAAGCCTGTTCTGAAGAGGATGATTGATGTAGTCAAAGGCATCGAGCCGGAGACCGGCTACGGCACAATCATGCGCGTATCGGAGGCCGAGGAAGGAATGCGAGAATCGCGCATCAAGCGAACGAAAACGGTGTGCACCTACTGTGGCGTTGGTTGCAGTTTCGATGTCTGGACCAAAGACCGACACATCCTCAAGGTCGAGCCGGGCGACGGCCCAGCCAACGGCATCTCCACCTGCGTCAAAGGAAAGTTTGCCTGGGACCACATCAATAGCACTGATCGACTAACGAAGCCGCTCATTCGAGAAGGCGACAAATTCCGCGAGGCCAGTTGGGAAGAAGCACTTCGTCTGGTGGCCCGGCGACTAAGCGAGATCAAAGCTAAAGCTGGACCAGACTCAATCGGCTTGATCTCATCATCGAAGTGCACCAATGAAGAAAGCTATCTGATGCAGAAGCTGGCTCGGGCGGTCGTCGGCACGAACAACATCGACAACTGCTCGCGCTACTGCCAGGCGCCGGCAACAGCAGGTCTGTTTCGTACCGTCGGTTATGGCGGAGACTCAGGCTCGATCACAGATATCGCGCAGGCAAACCTTGTGCTCATCATCGGCAGTAACACTGCAGAAAGTCATCCGGTGCTCGCGACTCGTGTGAAGCGAGCTCACAAGCTGCATGGTCAAAAACTAATCGTCTCTGACTTGCGCGAGCATGAGATGGCGCGGCGCGCTGATGTCTTTCTGCACCCACGACCCGGAACCGATCTCATCTGGCTCTCGGCTGTCACGCGGTATCTCATTGAAAACGGGCTCGCGAAGACTGACTTCATCGAGAAATGGGTGAACGGGTTCGACGAGTATCGCAACAGTCTGGAGCCTTTCAGCTTGAAATTTGCAGCGAAACGTTGTGGCCTGTCGGTCGAACTGTTGAAAAAAGTGGCCCACTTGATCGCGGAGGCAGAGCGTGTCTGTGTTCTCTGGGCAATGGGTGTCACTCAACACACTCAGGGATCCGATACTTCCACCGCGATCTCGAACCTGTTGTTAGCCACCGGCAATTACATGCGTCCGGGAACCGGAGCTTACCCTCTGCGTGGCCATAACAACGTACAGGGGGCAAGCGACAACGGATCGATGCCGAACAATCTTCCTGGTTACCAGTCGATAGATGACATGGAAGTGCGCGCGCGTTTTGAAGCGGCGTGGAAAGTGGCGTTGCCGTCAACCAAAGGACTGGACAATCACCAGATGGTGGACGCGATTGAAGAGGGCAAGCTTAAGGCAATGTATCTAATCGGCGAGGAGATGAGCATCGTCGATTCCAATGCGAACTACGTTGGCCACGCGTTTTCCAAGCTCGAGTTCTTTGTGGTCCAGGAAATCTTTTTTGGCAACACTTGCCAGTACGCCGATGTCGTTTTGCCGGCGGCTCCGAGTCTGGAAAAGGAAGGCACCTTTACCAGCACCGAACGCAGAATCCAGAGGCTTTATGAAGTGTTTGAGCCGTTGGCAGAATGCCGGCCCGACTGGCAGATCATAAGAGACATTGCAAACCAGCTCGGGGCGGATTGGAGCTACCAGCATCCTTCAGAGATCATGGATGAAATCGCCTCGCTGACCCCGCTGTTTGCCGGAGTGAACTATGAAAGGCTTGAGGGATACAAGTCGCTGCAATGGCCCGTTGCCGCAGACGGCAGCGACCAGCCGTTACTCTATACGAAAGAGTTTTTCTTCCCTGACGGAAAGGCGAAGCTGTTTCCGTTGCGCTGGCAGGAAGCGCCCGAGCAACCCGATGACGAGTTTGATCTACATCTGAACAACGGTCGCCTGCTTGAACATTTTCACGAAGGCAACCTGACGTATCGCACCGAAGGAATTCGCGAGAAGACACCAGACACGTTTGTCGAAGTCTCACCGGAACTGGCCGCGGAACGAAGCATTCAATCCGGAACGTGGGTACACCTGACGTCGCGTTACGGCAGAGTCCGCGTCCGCGCTCTGGTGACTGATCGAGTTCGCGGCAAAGAACTTTACATGCCGATGAACTCAGTCGAGAGCCCCATCAATCGCCTGACGAGCAGCCACACCGATCCCGTGACTCATACGCCGGCGTATAAAGAGACTTCAGTGAAGATGACGGTGTTGCCGGAGATTGGCGAAAGCCCATTGCCTCGGACCAATTCACGGTGGGGACATCCGACGCCGCAGCGCGGAGTAGAAGTCGAACGTAAATGGAAGCGCACGGACTATCGCCCCCTCGGAGCTCAACTCGTACAGATCCAGCCAAGGCAGGCGAGATAAGAGAGGCGAAAGATGGCTGAACCCATTCCCTTACATATTGCGCCGCGCGATCCGAGAGCAAGTCTCAATTCGCGACTTGATCAAGCGCCCTTGGAACACGCCGAAGCAGTGTTGGCGGCCTACGAGGTCTTGCAGGGTCTGCACGATCGCGGCGTGCTCGAACTCATGCGTGGCACGCTTGCAGGAGGCGACAAAATTCTTGAGCAGGTCGTCGCAGTGGCAAGCGGCCCTCGGGCTATTCGCGCGACTCGCAACCTGCTGTTGCTGGTGACGACGCTCGGAGAGATCGAGCCTTCCTTGCTCAGCGATCTCACCAGGGCGATCCCCAGGGCTTTGGTTCAGGCCAACGCCGAACAATCCAAACCACCAGGTCTCGTCAAACTCATGAGCACATTCTGGAATACGGATTTTCGCCGCGGGCTGGCCGCTTTCAACCACCTGCTGGTGATTTTTGGCAGAAACCTTATTGCCAGGGGCCCTGCTGAGGAAGGGAAGTGATGGGGACTCACGTTACAGATTCGTGTTGATTCGGGTGGCCTGGTTGATCGCCTTTGTTGCCCACAGGGACGATCCAGGAAGACACACGAGATGAACACTAATTATAAAGTAAGGAAAAACTATGCGCACTCATAATCGATGGATCATTGCTGTCGCTGGAGTATTCATGCAGGTAGCGTTGGGCGCCGTATACGCGTGGAGCGTGTTCCGCGGCTCGCTCGTAAAGCAATTTGGCTGGAGTATCTCCGAAGTAACTCTGACGTTTACTATCAGCATTTTTGTTCTGGGCATCGCGGCCTTCCTTGGCGGCCTCTGGCTGAATCGAAAGGGTCCGCGTATCGTCGCGATCACCGGAGGAATACTGTATGGACTCGGAGTATTTCTCGCCAGCTTCTCAGCGAACAGACTCTGGTGGCTATATTTGAGTTACGGCTTGATCGGCGGGATTGGTCTGGGACTTTCTTACATCGTTCCGGTTGCTGTACTGGTGAAGTGGTTTCCGGATCGCAGAGGACTAATCACCGGTATCGCGGTAGGCGGTTTCGGCGCCGGCGCTCTGATCACGGCGCCTGTAGCGACCAGCCTCATTCAGGGCGTTGGTGTGTTGAGCACGTTTGCCTATCTGGGTATAGCGTACTTAATCGTCACTGTTGCCGCCAGCTTGTTCATGCAGAATCCGCCCGAAGGTTGGCGACCCGAGGGTTGGACGCCAACTGCGTCGCAAGCTGCGCAACGCGCCGGACGCGATTATACGCTCGGCGAAGCGCTCAAGACGTGGCAGTGGTATGCGCTTTGGCTGCTTCTGTTTCTCAATACGTTCGCGGGCATTTCAATCATTTCGCAAGAGGCGCCGATCTTTCAGGAGCTTGTCGGAGTTAGCGCTGTTGTCGCAGCCAGCATGGTCGGAATAGCGAGCATTGGTAACGCGTTTGGGCGAGTGTTTTGGGCTTGGGTTTCCGACTTGATAACGAGGCGAGTAACATTTTTCGTGATGTTCGGCCTTCAGGTTTTACTCTTCTGGTTACTTCCGAACATCACTGCCGTCTCATTGATGACTATTATTACGTTCGTCGTGCTCATGTGTTATGGCGGCGGCTTTGGCACTATGCCGTCGTTTGCGGCGGACTATTTCGGGACGAGAAATGTTGGCCCTATCTACGGTCTGATGCTGACTGCCTGGGGCTGTGCCAGCGCGGTCGGTCCGCTGCTGATCGCCTATATGCGACAGACGACTGGCTCTTATAGCGGAGCGCTTCGCGCGATCGCAGGGGTGATGGTTTTCTCGGCCATGATTCCTATGGCAGTGAGGCGTCCCCGTCGGGACGTCATAGGTTCTGGAAATCGAGCTGAGCGGCGCCGGCCAGCGTCGGCTGCTGCGATTCGACAACATTAGAGTGCGTTAGTCCGGCCAGCATCGAGGAGGAGTGCACTATGAGATCGAACCTATCGTGGTCGTTGAACAGAATTATTGTACTGGCTCTGCTGGCCGGGCTTGCTTCGCTGATGGTCGACATACGGTGGGAGCATCGAGTAGAGCTTGCTCGCCAATGGGAGACATGGATTCCGCTCATCTACATCGGCCTGATGCTGTTTGCAGGGGGCGTCGGTCTTTACAAGTGGGATGACTGGGGACGCAGGCTCTTGCAGGTGGGCTTTATTCTAGGCTTGATCGTAGGTGCGCTCGGAACCTGGTTCCACAGCCAGCAGGATCCGGTCGGAAACTTTCGCCGCGTCTTGACTGCGTGGGCCGTTCCGCTTGGTACCAACGGTGGAATCAAAACTGGCAGCACTCCTCCTGAAATGGCGCCGCTAGCGTTTGTGGGATTGGGGCTACTTGGACTTCTTTGTTGCTCAAAGCGTTTTCGGTGCGACTCGTCAACGTCAAAGACAGAACGGGCTAATCAAGTACGCATTTCGGGGCCGTAGCTCGAACGTCAGTGAGGGCTTGGGCCGTAAGGGAAACACTTATGCAACCAGATGGAAGCGAGAAGCTTAGGAATGGTTATGAGGGCGGAAAGTTACTTGCATCGGTAAGGGCCTTTGGCCTGATTGTATTCCTGATTGGTACCTCGACCTGGCCCGCAGCGGCGCAAACGCAACCCGGGGTCCCCAGCGGGGCAGCCCCGCTGGCGGGGAAGACAAACACGCTGCCGGAAATCGAGGCTTCTGCGGTCCAAGTGCTGCAACTATCTCCCGAAGCGGCGCAGATTGCCTATCAGATCGGCGTCTCGCCGCTGTTGAAGCGTCTTGAGCGCTTGCATGGAGCACCAACTGCTGACAATTCGTCACTGAAGTTGGAATCACTCGCCCTGCGTCAGGAGGTCACAGAAAGAGTTCTGAGCACTTCACTTGATATCGATAGTGTGAATGCGGTGATTGATTTGGAAGTAGAACACATTAGAGGGATTCGCGCCGATCTACAGGCGAAGCGCGACAAGGCGCAAAACATCATCAACATAGCTTCGATATTTACGGGCGGCATAGCCGGCGCTATCACGTCCGCGCTGCAATTCAGACCAGGCACGGTGAACCTTGGCAATGGAATCGGCGTGGGCGGCGGGGCTGGTTCGGTTGTGCTTTCCATGGTTGGAATACGTATGAAGGGAGGGAAGCGATCGCTCGAAGACTCACCCCGGATGCTAGCCAGATTCTTCGGCCGGCAGCCCGATGCGGCGGAAGCCATCCCAAGTGGTTATCCCGAAACTGTTTGGGCTTATCTAAACTCGGCCACACCCTCCCAGCCGCAGATGGCTACGCGTAGAGAACAAATTATTTCAAAGTGGCGCAGCGAAGGCCGTTTCAAACCCGACGGCTCACCAAAGGGCGAACGCAGGATTGAAGCTATGCGTACGAACATTTCTCAGCTTCGTAAACTGAGTATCGATGAGATGAGCGATCGGGTAACGATGCTCCTTGACGTCAGCGCAAGCGTCTCCCTTATGAAGCGTGGACTGAGCGACGTCTTGCGTGGACTGAGCCCGGCAAAAAGCACTCAATGATTCCGCTGCGAGACGAGACTAAAGAGGCAGCCCTGGACAGGGACGTGATGAATAAAAGTCTGAAGACCAGGCACCCTGGGGAAATGTCAGGCGAAAAGAGGGCGTTGGAAGAAGATATTTCGATACATATCTTCACTACGTCGGCGACGATGGTGGGCGTATGTCTAACGGTGATCGGACTGCTTAGACTGATCCTGCAGGCGAGGTCGGTAAGCACCTGGGTCGACGACCTCTTATCCATCGATGCGATGCTATTTCTGAGCGCCTGTGGTCTTGCATATTGGGCACTGAGGATGCGGAGCGTCAAACGCCGCCTGCTGGCGGAGAGGATCGCTGATGTGGTCTTTCTATTCGCCCTTGTTTTGATGGCCACCATTTGCGCGTTGATTACATACACGCTTGTGTGACAGGGGACTAGAGATGGAAGCGTCGATAACAACACCTTTGGGCCGCGCGGTGCGTGCTTCCGTCGACCCGGACAGTCCGATGATCGGCAAGGAGCAGCACAGTACTAACAACTCTCTGAGAGATGTGATCCTCGGAGGACAGGATGGCCTCGTCAACATGCTGGGAATTGCGTTGGGCGTCGTAGCGGCCGGTGGATCCACTCACATTCTCGTCGTGACGGGGATAGCTGCCGCAATCACAGAGTCGATTTCAATGGGAGCGGTGGCTTATACCTCTTTCGGTACAGACCGCGACTTCTATCTCGCCGAGAGATCTCGCGAGCAAAACGAGATCGAATCCCAACCTGATGATGAGCGCGAAGAAGTTAGAGAGATCTATGTGGCCAAAGGTTTCAAGGGACAGTTGCTAGAGGATGTTGTGTCCACGATCACGTCCAATCGTGAAACCTGGGTGAGTACGATGATGAATGAAGAACTGCATCTTCAGCCAGTAGCCCAGCAGAGCCTAATGCAGAGCGCAGTGATTGTCACCGTAGCGACCCTGATCGGTCATCTGATACCAATCGTGCCCTTCATGCTCGCAGCACGCCTGCCGGCCATTATTTTGGCGATCGCACTCAGTTCAGTAACGCTCTTCGCCGTGGGAGTCTATTCTGCGAAGACCCTGGTCGGAGACTGGCGTAAGCGCGGTGTACAGATGGTAGCAATCGGTCTCGGTGCTGCAGTGGTCGGGTTCTTGATAGGCCGCTTGTTCCACACGGTAGGCAGTTGAGGATTGCTGTGATGGCGAAGACACAGTCGCGAGCGCGCTAATCGGCCTGTTGCTCCTCGTCGCTTCCGTGCTGCGGCGTATCGCTTTCTATGAAGCGCGAGATGAGACGCCTCGTCGCCGCACAGGGCGCGTCCTCGCCGTCCCAGACCTGTTCGCTGTCGTGGTCGGACCATGGGAACAACCAGCGGCGGTGCCCGCACGCCGTTGAGCACTGCCGAATAAAAGAGCATCTTCACGGCGTTGAATCCGATAAAATCCCCGCGGTCTGCGCTGTGATGGAACGGGCTGGACGAGAAGATCGGAATAGTTTCCAGCCAAGGAACATCGCGACGATAAGAGCAACAATTGCCCATGCAAGATTGCCAAGTATCTCCGCGATGTATTGAACGCGGTCGCTGAAGATATAGCCCAGCATCACGTACAAAACCACCCAGAGCACTTCTCCGAGCACGTCCCAAAAGATAAAGCTTCGCCAGGGATAACCCGCGATCCCACTTGCCACATTAATCCATGGTCCGAGGCCTGTCACCAGCCACCGACTAAAGAAAATTCCTGGACCACCCCATTTCTTTGCGATCCCTTCTGCTTTCTTGATTTTTGAAGCACCACCTAGTTTGCGGGTTATCGAGTCGACTAGCCTGTGGCCACCCCAACGAGAGAGACCATATCCAATCTGATCGCCCAGTACTGCAGCCGCGCTTCCTGCCAATATCACGGGGAGCAATCCCATCTCGCCTTGCCTGGCGAAGGAGCCGGCGGCCACCAGCGTCAAGCTCACTGGAAAGGGGGCGCCTGCCGAAGCAATAGCGACTACGGCAAAGAGGAGCGGCACACCATAGACCACGAGTTCTGCCAGAAGTTGATCGGTAAAACTCATGGTGAACTCCCTGAATCAATCGTAGGCGGAGGCGGCGGAGGATACGGGTGGCGCGAATGAACTATCGCGTCCATCAAGAGACTCCTGATCTCGTCCATCGAGCGATTCTGCGCTTTGGCAATCTCGCGCAGGGGGCGTCTGTCAGGCGGCATGTGACGTAGGCCCAGGGCCTCATGCAGAACACGCGGCGGCACGTGATAAGAGTGAGCCACATAGCCCACATTCATCCACGCGCGAATAGGCTCATCCTGATGGAGGTGCCAGTAAATTGCCGGCCGCACCGCTCGAATCACAAAAAATATTCCGAGTGACAGAGACAGCAGAAATGCCACAACAATCGAAGATTGTCGCCAATCTAGCTTTTTCATCTAGTGCCTGCGATGAGGACTCGCCGATCCGATGATCGCCGCGTTCGCCCTCCCTGCCTCCCGCGCGCCTCCTTCAATTTCAGCTAGGGGGCCCGACGTTTCAGCTCAGGAGCACACGCTATGCCGTGATGTATAGGGCGCCGAGCCTTAAGACAAAGGCAAAGTGATACCCCCCTACTGATTTTCATCGCGCCGTGACCATAGATAACCAGACGGTGAGATATGGCCAGTCAATTCCAACGAAACTGCGTTCACGTCCCTTTCAGTTCGGCAAATGACTAAGGAATGAGCGGTGTTTAGGGGTACGTTGCTTGTGGTAAGGCATTTGCAGTTCTACGCCTGCAGGATCTCAGATAGTTGAGGGAGCGAAGGCACGTATCACGCGACGGATTCCAACCAGAGAGGCGTAATGCAATCTCGGACTCGGCGCTTAAAGATGCAAACGAATGATACGCGAATCTGGTCGGTGATTCTCGTTACCATAATCGCAGTCCTTTTGTTGTGGGTTCTCGCTCTGTTCTAAGTCTACGTGGCTGATGACATGAGCCCTACGCCGACGGACGAGAGAAGTGTGCCGGCCCCGAGGTCTTATTAACGAAGCGACTCGCACGTCCAGGCGCAATAGAAAGGCATCGTATTCAACTGGGAGGAGTAATGAATAACGGCAGATACTACGCGAGGCAATTCAACCTAAGCGGCCTCAATGGAATTTCAGACCAGACTCTTGAGATGCATTTCAAGTTGTACGAGGGTTATGTGAAAGGAACAAACGATCTCAATCAGCGAATCGCCGATATCTTGGCCGACGGAGTTGTAGACCAGGATGAGATGCCGGCGTACTCCGAACTCACAAGAAGCCTGGGCTTTGAGTACAACGGAATGGTCTTGCACGAGTACTACTTTGAGAACATGGAGCGGGACGGGTCCGGCGACCCGGATCGAAATTCAGACTTCTATAGAGCGACGGTAGACAGCTTTGGCAGCTATGAGGTGTGGAAAGCAGCCTTCATGAGCATTGGAAAAATGCGCGGTGTCGGGTGGGCCATCTGTTATCAGAATCCAACAAACGGAGCTTTGTCGAACCACTGGATCTCACTGCACGAAGCGGGCAACGTCGCGGGTTTTTATCCGGTCCTGGTTATGGACGTTTGGGAACACGCATATCTCCTGGATTACACGCCCGCTGGTCGGCCGAAATACATTGAAGCGTTTTTCTCAAATATCGATTGGCACGCAGTCGATCGGCGCGTCCAGTGGAAGGAATCCTTGCTTATAGGTTCAGGATTTGAAGTTGCAACGAATGGAGGGGGCAAATGAACTCGCTCACTAATGAACACACGCGACTTGGCTTTATTGGCATCGGCAACATGGGAAGCCGGATTGCCAAACGTCTGCTCGAACACGGCTACCGCCTCATAGCGTACAACCGGAAGCGCGAAGCTGCCGAGGCGTTGGTTAGATACGGTGCTACGGTCGCGGACAGCATCGCTGAACTCACATCAAAAAGCGACCTCATCTTGTCGTCTCTTACTAATGATGATGCAGTTAGAAGTGTGTACACCGGTCCGCAGGGTGTCTGTGCCTATGTGCGTCGCGGCGCAGCAATAATCGAGATGAGTACTGTGCTTCCCGCGACTTCGCGCGAACTGTACGACTTGAGCCGCAAGGCTGGAGTGAAATGTCTGGACTCACCGGTCTCGGGCAGCACTCCTTCTGCGGAATTGGGTACGTTGACGCTCTTCTGCGGAGGAGACGAAGAACTCTTTCAAGCCGCCCAACCAATCTTCAGCACGATCGCCGGCCAATCTTTTTATCTGGGTGGCAGCGGCTCAGGCACCGCGATGAAGCTCGTTTCGAATACTTTGCTGGGAGTCGGAATGCAAGCTATTGCTGAGTCAGTTGCCCTGGGTCAAAAGGAAGGCCTTGATCGCCATCGACTGCTCGAGGTTTTATCCCGTACGGCGGTCATTGCACCGGCCCATCTAGGCAAGCTCCCACGAGCCGACGTCGGAGACTACAGCGCTCAGTTTGCGATTCGTCTTATGAACAAAGACTTTGCGTTAGTTCTCGAAACCGCGGCGGCCGCGGGCGTACCAATGCCGGCAACTGCGGCGGCGTTTCAAATGAATGCTGCGGAATTCCGCCGAGGCAAAGAGGAAGACTTCTCGGCAGTGATAGCGCTGATGGAGCGACTGGCGCGGGTGGAAACAGCAACTGCTGAACATCGCTCGGTTGCAGGGATCGGGGCCAGTTAAGGAGTGGTGCGACTGGATCAATAACCCGGCCGCTGTTTCATTGGGGATGCAGTAAAAGCAGCGAAAACTTCAGCGTTCAGTTACAGAGATACGCAAGTCTCTTATCGTTCGCCCAAACTTGTCTTGTAGTAATTGTTGAATCAGCGCAAATAGCGACGGGCAGTAGCCCGAGCGTTAGTGAGGGCTCGCCCCTAACGTTATTGAGACCCTCTATAACCGTCGGGCTGCTACCGCGAACTTCTGCTCCGGCTGATAATAGGTCCCATAGACGCAAGGTCGGCAAAGCGTGATTCTGTCGGGAACGCTGATTTCGTGTCCGTCGTTTACACCCTCGCCGCATTTTTGGCAGATAAATCGCGATCGAGGATGGCCAGGCAAATCCTCATCACGGACTTCAACTTCCACGTTCGCGACGCTAAATAAATCCTCTTCAGCGGCTTCGCGATAGATGAGCATCTGGCGTTCGTATTTGTCCGCAATTTCCGGATGACGCAGGTCGGCCAAGCGGCGAGATGATTCAAGCGCAGCTATTCGCACGGTCTTGCCGGTCTCGACGTTTAAGAAAGTGGCAGCCCGCTTCCCATAGTCGAGGAACTTTAGAGTTCGCTTCCCTAATCTTGCGCCGGTCACCACTTCCACAGCGTCAGCAAGCCAACGATCTCTCTCGATCCACACGACAAACTTGTCTCGATCAGCACCGCGAGGGTCATCTATGCCCAACAGCGCACAACCCAGCACTGCCAGGCGGAGCGCGAGCAAGCTTCCGGGACACAAAGTGCCGTGAGTTGTTTTATGTTGTTCCAGCAGGTGGTCGATTGGTTTCATGATTCTCTCCATAGCTCTTTCTTTCTCCTGGAATGCGAACGTCAAATATATAGCCCATGATGAACGCATACGACATCAGGTTGTTCCATTTGCGTTTCGCTAAAGAGCAAGTAAGCAATAACCGTGAATACATGTCTAGAACGTGAATATAGTCGCGAATTCTGATCGCACATTGTGACTCGTGTAGCTGGGGATTCCGCGAAACAGAGGTAGCCCGCCAGGGTCCGACGCGGACCGATTGGCTGCGCGGGTTCGGTAGTATCCCTGCTCGAAACCAAACGTCACCCATGCGTTAAGTTTGTATTGAATGTTTCCCGAAAGGAGATCGCTCTTGCCGCGAACTGGAGCAAACCGTCTTGCATCTCGCGGCAACGCTTCGTCAAAACCGTAATAGAGATAGGCAGTCCATCCGGCGTTACGGCCGTCAGGATCGACATGCGCCAAACGCGAAAGCGGGAAGCCCAGTTGCGCAAAGCCTCCGCGTCCGCGAACCGGTCGCTGTGGCGCGATGCTTGGTACTCCATCCAAGAGCCCAAAGACCACGGTAGATGCACCGTCGATTGATGAAGTGCTCGCCGTCGAAGTTAATCCGGTTGTGTCACTGAAATTGGATAAGAGTTGGCCGCCCAGGAAGAATCGCAGGTCCGAGCCGGAGTAGTACTTTCCTGAGAGCGTGACGAACCGGGTCGGCAGTTGGAGTTCTACGCTGTAGGCGTTGCTGTCGCTGCTTAGTTCTGCACCAGAAGGAAACGCGGATCTGAACTGGGCCGGGACATTCGCGGCAGTCACGATTGCAGTGCGTCGCGCATGTTCGAAGCTAACTATGAACTCGGCCGGCGCCACTCCTGCCGCTTTGTCCGGTTGCCCTTGCAGCACAAACCTCCCCTGCAAACCTGGACGAGACGAATCGGCGCCTTGCCGTTCGCCATAGCCCAACTGGTCAGCAACGTTCGCAGGCACATCCCCAAACGCCGGAAATACGATCGCGAATTCGGGAGCTATTTTCCACGAACGCGCGCCACCGAGGTTGTAACTGAAGCCCGTGCGCACCTGCGGCACTCTCTGATAAATAGCGCCGAAGCCAATGCCGCCAAAGTTTGTGTTCTCGATCATGTTCGGAAGAGTCGAAGAAGCGAAGGGCGACCAATCCTGACCGAACAGGGCAAAGGCCGCGAACCTGTCGTTGAAGTGCCGATCGATGCGCGCCCAGGCGAGACGAAGCGATGGCTGACTCGAACGAATCGACGAAACATTTCGATTGTTTGCCTTGGTGAAGTCACCTTCGAAATCGAACTCAAGTCGTCCTGTAATCACACTTTTGGGAGTTGGAGCGAGCCACTCGAAATTAACTCCCAGCCGCAGCGCCCTCGCTTTCAGGTGAAACTCCGGAGAACCGCCTGGTCCAGTGTCGGCCGCGAGCAGCGGGAGGGGGAAGTCATTGCCCAGAGGTGACGAAGAATCGTGAATCACACTGGTCTTGAAATAGCCGTACGGTTTGATCCTCGCTCCCGATCCGAGTTTGAGATCCGGAATCAATCCCTGACGTGCCTGAGGCTCTATCGGGAGGAGCCGGATCGGCGCCACCGCTGCGATGACGGGTGGCGGGGCAGCGGGTTTCGGACCGCCCACAGTTGGTGCGTGCCCAACCGACGCGTTCGAATTCGATGATGTCGCGCTCACGGTAGCGCCATTTCCACCCGGCGTTCGCAGCGAAGGGGCGGTCTGCAGCGCATCGAACTCGGCATTCGAAATCAAGCCCTTGTCCTTTAGTAAAGTCGCCAGGCGATCACGCTGCTGGGCTGCTGGTCCAGAAGTGAGAACAACCGCAGCTTCCGCTGTCGTCAACACCCCCTTGGTGACCAAAACGCGAAGAAGCGGATCCTCCGGGGGTGTAAGAACCGTAGCCGCCTGCGCCTTGATATCTGTTGGGTTCTGCGCCTTTGCCACGGGTTGAAATCGACCGGAGTGTGCGAGCAATAGTAAGCAAACGAAAAGACCGCGAATCGACTTAACGCTCATGATGGCTCTCCTCGGAAGTTTTGTAGCGTGGCAACATCACTGCGAAGCGCGTGAATCTGATTGATCCGTTCTACTAGTCTCGGAAAATCATCCGTTGGGTAAGTCGGTAGAGAGCGCTCGAGGCCCAGCGGACCGAATTTGTTATTGAGTGAGTCGACGGCGTCGCCTGGTGTGGTCTGATCAAACAGATAAACGGCTGATGCCTTTTGAAAGGCCCAGCGAGCCGAACTCTTGATCTTAGTGTCCGCGCCGCCCGTCACAAGTATGCCGAAGTCAACGTCGATGAATTGCAGAAAGCTGTTTCCTTCAATCAAGACTCCAGGCGCGCGGACGCGCTCGAGTGCGAGCTCTATTCCTCGTTCCACCTGTCCATTGGTGACGATCACCCAATGGACGTTGGCCGCCCCCGCATCCCAGTATCGGCCTGTGTCTTTGTCGGAAGCATACGTTTCTCGAAAGCCAGATCGGACCAGAGGCTCGTCGCCGAGCAGGTGACTGACACAGCATGCGTGCGGATCCTTGCCGCAGGATCGATAGTGTCCCCGAGTCATCTTAATCGCCTCCCATCCCGGAAATTCCCGGAGCAGTTCGCATAAGAGAGTTGTCTTGCCTACCTCTGACGAAACACCCGCAATAGCGAGCTTGGTGAAACTCATGACTTCTCCGGAGACATTGCCGAGTGTGGTCTGAGCGCAGCACCCCTTCCAGGCGGCGTTCTTTAACTCGCGGAAGAGACGAAGCTCGGCGATCCCCTCTATCGCCGAGTCCGCCGTTGATGGCCTCCGAAAACGAACCATTCGATTTCCCAAGAGGCCTCTCGCCTGATCTCGTACGTGCATCCGCTGTGCCGAACAAAGCGGTGAGACCTTGTGGAGATCAAACGGAAAGACGAATTGGCGGCAGATTCCATCCGGCCAAACATGACCATAAGTCGCCAGACGGTGAGATATGGTCAGTCAGTTCCAACACATGTGCCCTTGCTTTTTCTCACGTCGGCAAATGACGAAGCAACGACGTGTGTTGATGCCCGCGTTGATTCTGGCGAGTCATTTGCATAGGCATGTATCAGGTTTTCAGAGTCGTCAGAGATCTGGTGAGTGAGTAACGAATCAGCAATGCGAGGAGGTGGCTTAGATGACGGAGGCCGAGTCGATGACAACTAGTAAGGAGAAGCGCTGATGATGGATAAGATTCTTGTGGGTCTAAGTCTCATTGTGGGTGCGTGTCACATGTATCCGGGCGTCATTGGACTAGCTTTCAATGCCGAACCGGAACAGTCCGCCTCAGTACAGAGTTCTTCCGCCGTGAGCTTCGACCGTAACGCTATTGATTTCGGAGATCAAGTGGTAGGAGAAACAAGTAACTCGCGAAGACTCACAGTTACCAATCCGGGCACGAGTCGGTTGTACGTGAACAGCATTGAGATCAACGGTGAAAAGTCGCGCGACTTTGCAGTAGTCGAAGATACCTGCACGGGCAAGACCATCGCGCCAAACCACAGCTGCATCGTTGATGTTCAGTTCACTCCGACGGCTACTGGTGACTGCCTCGCAAGTATGGTGTTGACCGATAACGCAGGGGCCAACCCACAAAGGGTCAAGCTCACCGGCAGCGGCATTAACTCTATTGAGGTGCCCCCGTTCGGGGCCCGTTAAATCTGAGCACTTCGGCGGTGCTAGAGGTAACTAGTCATGAAGCCCCGGATCAGAATTATCAAACACAGAGATCAGCGACCGGAAGAGCCGGAGATACAGCGGCGCGAAGCGGCCAGCCTTCAAAACACGCGAGACATCAGCAGCACTATCAAGCTGTGGATTAGCGAGTACAGAGAAAGGCGTCGCACTGACGAACAACATTCTCGAATCGCCAATAAGCTGATTCTAGAGCGCGGGGTGAATTAACCGTGCATTTAGCACTCGCCCCGTAAGCTATCAATTAACTTGGAGGCAGCGTGCCACTGAAGCACCCGTTCCGAAATTGGGGCGAACCTGAACCAAGGCTGCGATCGAGCGCGCTGGGGAGCTTTGCCTCGTGAGTAAAGCACCCAACGCGCTAAGGAGCTAAAGAAAGAGGAGTAAGACGATGAATACAGTATCGAAAGCACGAGAGCCGGGGGACTGGTGGAATTCCATTGCGCTTGGAATAGTGGCGGTGGTTTGTTTTTTGATGATCTGGTTGAACGCGTGCGCATCCGGTTCGCCAGACGCGGCCAAAACAAACAACGCCGTGACCACTACGACCGCGAGCTCGGGTGCGACCACGGAAGAGAGCCTGCCGGCATCGCTCGCGAACGCCGGAGAATACGGCGAGAACGTCTATGACTCCGCAAAGGTTGGCGACTGGAAGAATGCTGTCGTGAAGCTCGCGGCGCTCAAGGATGCAATCAAAATCGCGCGCACCAACGTCGGGAAACAAAGCGCGGCGGTCGACCGTCTGGACACGAACGTTGCTGCTCTGGACCGCGCCGTGAACGCGAAAGATCGCCATGCGGCCATGCGCGAGGCTAATCAAGTGACATTCGACGTGGCCAACATGACCACTGCTTACAAGCTGAAAGTGCCGGTCGAGGTGACTAAGCTTGATTACTACGGTCGTGAGTTGGAGGTTTGGGCACAGGCTGACGACGGGAACAAATTGCAGGCTACTGCTCGTGAGATGCGGCGGACATGGGATAGCTTGCGCCCATCGATTGAGATCAAGAGCGCAACGGTAGCGAAGAAGTTCGATGCCTTGCTCGCGCAGGTCGAATCAGCCAGGACGCCTGCCGCTTACGTGCGTGAGGCAACCCTCGTGCTTGACGAAGTGGACAATCTGGAAAAGCTGTTCGCGTGAGATGGAAATCACGGGCGGCAGGACGAGGTCACGGGCGGCAAGTCCGGTGATCGCGTCTGCGATTTCTGACGCGCCGCCCGCATTCTCAGATAGGAGTGAGGAGAAATGACAACCAAAAAAACTTTTGCCTCAGGCGTCGAAAGATCGTGCTTAGCTATTAATCCCAGGCTGATTGGTGTTGACGGACCGCTAAGGGGTCAGACCTTCTACCTTGATGGCCCAGTCGTCCTGATTGGCGTCTCGAGTACCATGCTGTCTTTTGTTGAGTTGCGCGACAAATGTATCAACTCGCTCCACGAGTCAAGGACCTAGTTCAGATCACCAGAATCACTGCCAACCACCGCCAAGTGCCTTGTACAGCTGGATCAACGAAAGCTGCTCGTTACGTTTTGTTTGCGCCAGACTCAGTTCAGCGTTGAACAGCGAAGTATCGGCGACAAGAGCATTGAGCAGCGTGTCTACGCCACCCTCGTATCTCAGATGGGCCAGCCGCGAGGCATCCTGCAAGGAACTGACCAGCAATTCTTGCTGCGTGCGAATCTCTCTGACGCGCCGGTATTGCACTAAAGCGTTGGACACATCGCTAAACGCCGTCTGGATGGTTTGCTGATACTGCGCGAGCGCGTACTCGCGCTGGGCCTTTTCAAAATTGACGTTTGACTCAAGTCGACCGGCGGTAAAAATCGGTTGTGTCAGCTGGGGAATGAACGACCAGGCACGGCTGGGACCGCTAAAGAGATTCGCGAGAGAATTGCTTTGAAAACCAAAGGCGCCAGTGAGACTGATAGTCGGAAAATATGCTGCCTTTGCGGCCGCGACCAGCGCGTACTCTGAAATCAGAAGCTGTTCTGCGGATCTGATATCCGGCCGCCGCTCGAGTAGCGAAGACGGCAACCCGACAGGGACTCCGGGCAGCTCTTTCTGTTGCGACAGGGCCGTGCCACGCGGAATCGGACCGGGATTGTTTCCTACCAGCAAGCTGATTTGGTTCTCAGTTTGTTCAATCATGCGCTCTGTGTCGGGGATAGTCTGCGAAGCCTCATACACCAACTGTTCAGCTTGCCGAACCTCCAACATGGAAGCGAGCCCGCCCTGCTGGCGTGCCGTGATGATCCGCAGCGATTCCTGCCGGGCATTCAAGGTTCGTTTTGCGATGTCGAGTTCGGCATCCAACTCGAGCAGGTTGAAATAGCCGGCCGCGAGGTCACTTACCACAACCGTGGCTACCACCTTGCGGTCCTCTTCGGTGGAGACGAGTTGCGCGCGCGCCGCTTTCGTTTGCTGACGACGACGCCCCCATAGGTCAATCTCGAAAGTGAGGAGGCCCAAAAGCACTGAACCGATCGAGCGCGTTCGCCCTCCTTGTCCGGTCGCGCTGGCTCCACTATTGACCGAGGTGCGAGTGGTGGTGAGGTCAACGCCTACATCAAACTGCGGGAATTGATTCGATCGAGCGAGGCCAACGTTAGCGCGAGCTGCGTTGATTCTGGCTACGGCTAACCGCAGATCGTAGTTCTGCGCCATTGCTGTGCGGACAAGCTTTTGCAGTGCTTCGTCCTGGAAGACTTCGAACCATTTCAGATCGCCAATCGAGTTTGCGTCCGCCTGCGAGATGGGTTCAGCCCCACGAAACTCGGCGGGTGTCTTGACTGGCGGCCGCTCGTATTTCTTTTGGCCTATCGCAGTCCCCGACAGCAAGCTAAGTACGAGCGTCGTGGTTATTAACTTCTTATTCTTAATGCCGTTGCCCACTCGAGGCCGAGTGCTGCCTTCGCTGTTCGTGCGTTTTCGCGTGATTTCGCGGAACTCTTCCCCCCTTGGGTTAAGTACGTCGATCCACGAACTCACAGGAACTGATACGAAATGCTTTTTGTTCATCTCAATCGCCTCCTGCAGGCGCGGGCTCCGGATGTAAGTCGCCCATCTTTTCGTGCTGCTTGCCAAATCTCAAGGTAAAGTTCTCGATCATGTAGAAGATCGCGGGGATCAGAAAGATCCCAATACAGGTTGCGGCGAGCATTCCGGCGATCACGACGGTGCCCAGGATGCGGCGTCCCGCTGCGCCTGATCCGGATGCGATCCACAAGGGAATGCAGCCCGCAATGAAAGCAAAGGAGGTCATCAAAATTGGTCGGAGTCGCAGTCGTGCCCCTTCCAGAGTGGCTTCAACGAGCGTCTTGCCCTTTGCCAGTTCGCCGCGAGCAAACTCAACTATCAAAATTGCATTCTTCGCCGCGAGACCTATAAGAACTATCAGTCCGATCTGTGAGTAGACATCCAAGTCGTATCCGCGCAGCATCAGCCCAATGAACGCGCCGAAGATGGCGACTGGGACGGAAAGCAAAACTGAAAACGGAAGCGACCAACTCTCGTAGAGCGCGGCGAGAATGAGAAACACGAAGGCGAGCGATAACGCGAATGAAGTACTCGCGCTGCCCGATGCCTTCGTCTCCTGGTAAGAGAGGTCAGCCCAATCGTAGCCTATCTCTGGCGGCAGAGTTGTACGTGCAACTTCGTCGAGAGCAGCCAACGCTTGTCCGGAGCTATAGCCGGGAGCTGCGTTTCCAATTACCTGGGCGGCCCGAAAGAGATTGAAGCGATTGGTATACTCCGGCCCCGTGATCGGCTTGGTTGTTAACAGCGCAGAGAGTGGAACCATATTGCCGTCGTTGTTCCGCACGAAGTAACCCTTGATATCTTCTGCCTTCAGACGTGCTTCCCCTTCCCCCTGCAGAAAGACCCGCCATTGCCTGCCGAAGCGATTGAACTGATTAAGATATAGACCGCCAAGATATGCTTGCAGGGTCTGGTACACGTCGCTGATCGCGACGCCCTGCTTAAGGACTTTATCCCGATCAACGTCGGCATAGATTTGGGGGACCCCGGAGTTGAACTGCGAAGTGACTCCCGTCAACTCGGGACGCTGGCGGGCCGCGGCAAGGAACTTCTGCAGATTCTGATCGAGAAACTCAACCGTGCCGCCGCTGCGGTCCTGAATGTACATTGAGAATCCACCCGCATTCCCTAACCCCGGAATCGCGGGAGGCGTTAAGGCGATGCTGGTTGCTTCCGGTATCTCTGCGGTCAACTGCTTGTTCAGAGTATCCACGATTCCCTGAGCCTGTAGCTCTGCCGTCGTGCGTTCGGCCCATGGTTTGAGCGCGATAAAGAAAAACCCCTGGTAGCTTGCCGAGACACGCGAAAGATTGCTGAACCCGGTGATTGTGGTGAAGTACTGAACACCCGCTGTCCTGGCGAGAATCGCTTCCACCTTTTTTAGTGCCTGATCAGTCCGCTCCATGGAGGATGCCGGCGGAAGCTGGACATTCACATACATGTACCCGTAATCCTCCGGCGGCACAAAGCTGGTAGGAAGCCGATAACCAAGGACGCCCACCGCCACTGCAAAGCCAACCAGAATCAGAATGGCGATGACTGATCTGCGCATTAGGGAACGACTCAAGTTGACGTAGCCGTGGGTCGCTCTGTCGAACAAGCGATTGAAGGCGCCGAAGAAGCGGGCGAGCAGGCCCTTCGACTTCTTCCGAGGCCTTAGAAGCAACGCAGCAAGAGCTGGCGAGAGCGTGAGAGCATTGAAGGCAGACAACAGTACGGAGATGGCGATCGTAAACGCGAACTGTTTATTCAGGCTTCCCTGTATTCCGCCCATCAGTCCGATTGGTAGAAACACCGACGAGAGGATGAGGGCTATCGCCACAACTGGACCTGAGACCTCTTTCATCGCCTGGATAGTGGCCTCGCGCGGATTCAATCCTTCCTCAATGTGATGCTCAACCGCCTCAACCACTACAATGGCGTCATCTACTACTAGACCGATCGCCAACACCAGACCAAACAGTGACAACGTGTTGATCGAGAAACCGAGGTACGGGAAAATCGCGAAGGTACCGATCAGTGATACCGGTACGGCGATCATCGGAATCAGAGTCGCCCTCCAGTTCTGCAAAAAGATGTAGACAACGAGAATGACGAGGACCACGGCGATGATAAGAGTGATTACGATTTCCCTGATTCCTTCGGTCACTGCCTGCGTCGTGTCGAGCGTGACCGCGAAATCCAGGTCATCAGGGAACCGCGTCTTCAGTTGGGTCATCGCTGCCTTGATCCCGTTGACCACGGCCAGCGCGTTTGAGCCGGGAGCCTGGTAAACTCCGATGGTGGAAGAAGGTTGACCCCCAAGACGCGACCTCTGGGCATAACTTTGGCCGCCGAGTTCGATGCGTGCGACATCCTTCAGTCGCACTATCGAGCCATCTGGTTTCTCCAGAATGACAATCTTACCGAACTGGTCAGGAGTTGAGAGCCGTCCCTGCGAACGCACCGTGTAGGTCATCTCTTTGCCGGTCGGCGCAGGCTCTGCGCCCACTTGCCCTGAAGGATTGACAGTGCTTTGCTGTCGCACAGCATTAGATATGTCGGTTACGGATATTCCCAGCTTGGCTAGAACATCCGGATTGACCCAGATGCGCATAGCGTATTGGGTGGAGCCAAAAACGGTAATGTCACCGACGCCGGGAACACGAAACAGCGTGTCGACGACATTGATGTTGTTGTAGTTGGCTAGGAACAGCGAGTCATAGGTCTGGTTAGGTGAATAGAGAGACACCAGCAGCAGGGGACTGCCGGTCGATTGGCGGATAGTAACTCCGTACTGGCCGACGTCCGTCGGCAGACTCGACAAAGCTTGTGATACTCGATTCTGCACGTTCACCTGGGCCAAATTTGGATCGGTACTGATGTCGAAGGTGACGGACAGGCTTTCCGAACCGGAATTGGCGTTGGTCGACAGCATGTAGAGCATGCCCGGGACGCCGCTAACCTGTTGCTCGATTGGCGATGAAACCGATTGCTCAATAGTGACCGCGTCCGCGCCCGTATAAGTTGTTGAGACATTGATCTGCGGCGGCACGATTTGCGGGAACTGGGCCAACGGCAGGCCCCGCAGCGCCAGGACACCGAGTATTACCGTAAATATCGCGATTACCATCGCGACGATCGGCCGGCTGATGAAAAATTTTGAGATCATTGATCAGCTTTTCTTAAGCCCGCGGAGCGGGCGGTAGCATAAAGCCTGGGGTGGAGCGAAGCGGAACCGCAGGCTCCGAACACACATCAAATCCCAGCCCGTGGAACGTGCGACCGCAGTTTCGTTAGCGTCATTCGCATCGTTACCACTCCTGCTTCCTCAGACTCTGCCGCCCGCTATCGCGGGCTCATGTAACTCTCTCCCCCGATCCCTGGGGTTCCGCTGCGCTCCACCCCACGCTTTATGCCGTTACCCGCTTCGCTGGTTAGTTATTCGCTGCCAGCGTTCCCGTAAACGGTCTGGGCGCCACGGTAGTGCCGGTCGTCACTTTTTGTGTGCCGTCAACCATTATTGTCTCGCCGGGCTTAAGCCCGTCCTGAATCACCCACATTTGTCCCACGGTTGGACCAGGAGTGATCGTCCTCATCGTCACTTTGTTATCACTTCCCACCACAGCAACGCGGTACATACCCTGCAGCTGACTGACGGCGCGTTGAGGTATTAGCAGTGCGCTGTTTTGCGTACTGGTTGCCGCCCGCACTCGCCCATACTGACCTGGCCTAAGAACATTTTCAGGATTGGAAAACACGCCTGCCATGCGAATTGCTCCCGTCTTCGGATCGACCTGGCGATCGGCAATATAGAACCTGCCCGTATGCGGATATGCTGTTCCATCAGCCAGAAACAATTGCAGCTCGAGTTGTTCTTGCGCGGCGGTCAGTTCTGCGGGCGTAGAATTACGTTTCGCGTAATCCAAATACTCCTGTTCACTGACCGTGAAATAGACCTTGATAGGATCAACTGTGGAGACCGTAGTTAGTATTCCACTGGTAGGATTGACAAGGTCACCCACTTGGGCCACAGCAATTCCGACGATGCCATCAATTGGCGAGACAATCTTTGTGAAACCCAGGTTCAATTCGGCGGTCTTGACTGCGGCCAACGACGATTGCACTTGCGCTTTTGCCGCGGCGATTGCCGACTTCGCTGTTCCGACCGCAGCTGCCGCTGCTTTTATTTGTGACTTGGCGACATCTACCTGCGCTTTCGTAGCAGCGTTGCCCTGGTCCGCATTATCAAACTCCTGTTGCGTTACAGCTTTCTGCTCGAGCAGCGGGCGATATTTGTTTACGTTAAGTTGGGTCTGGCGTTGATTGGCCTCAGCCTGTACTAACTGGCTGTTCGCCTGACCGAGCTGGGCCTCCGCTTGTTCGAGTTGCGTAACCGCCTGCTGCACCATGCTCTCAGATTTAGCCAGGTCACCCTTCGCTTGATTAAGCACTGCTTGAAGGGGCCGTGGATCTATCTCGAACAACAACTGTCCCTGCTTTACCAGGGCCCCTTCGGTGTAAGCTTTCCTGAGTAAGTAACCTGAGACTTGAGCTCGAATATCCGCATTCACCATCCCATCCGTGGTGCCGATCCATTCACTGTAGAGAGGAACGTCCTGTTGCTGGACCTGAGCTACATCGACTTGCAGCGGTGCCGAGGGCGGTGGGGCCGGTTTCTTTGTTCGGCCGACAACTGCTGCTACTATCACCACCAGCACAACGGCACCCAGAGCAGCACTTGCGATAACCTTATGCCTTCGCAATCCGCTTTGCATTGAAATGAAGATGCGTTTCACGACTTCAGTCCTTCTGGTTCTGATCTAGCCCTCGGTTCGAATCCATCGGTAAACGTTTGAAGTGTGGGTAGAGTGAGCGCCGGAACCACGCTGGTCCGAACCACTCGCTCCTTTTTTTGAGCCTGCAACTTGAAAACTTGCTGGTAACCAACAATCAATTGGACCCGCCAGGTTTCTGATTGCCGTCGCCACTACAGGCTATTGCAACTGCGCTGCCATAGGTGTCGGCTAAGGAAAACGCGGTCGGACTTGCGAAACGCTGAAAGGGGCGGCTGATCAGTTCGCGGTTATTTGGAATTCTGGTGACGACGCGGTGAGCAAATAGAACCATGTGTCATGATCTGGTCAGTGGGGCCAAGAATCTGACGTATCTTACCCCAGGTGTTTAGAGTGAACCTTCAGGTCGCTGCTTGAGCTACAACTTCAGGAGTGCTCATCCGCACGCCGCAAGCCAAAGCTTCTATTCTTTAGGCCTGTGGTGCCTCGTTTTTGATTGAATTCGCTGACCCACCGCTTAACGGTGTTTGTGATCTCCCGCGTGGGATCATTGCTGGGCTGTTCCACCTGATCGGCGTTTGGTTCCTCACGCCCCGCGTTTGATGATTCTGACCTTGTTATTCATGACTCGCCAAGCCTCCTACGGAACAACCTCAAACGTGATCGTGTTTGATTCTATAAACGGACCATCGCAACAACTCAGCCGGCGCCGGACTATCAACGTGTACTTACCCGCCGGCAGCGACTCATACCACCCGTCCTCGTAGAGCGAAGATGCTCCTTCGACTAAGTTGGACCAATCAACTACCGTTGGCTCATTCGGAGGCAGCAGGATTTGCTGGGGCAGGTCCTCCCTGTTACAAGTCTTGTCACGCTCAACTACCTGCATCATCGATTGTCTGAATGAGGTGTAAACTAAGGGCTTGCCATCCCTTAGAAGTTGCGGCCGATCCTGGTAGAGCGTGCCCGACTCGCAAACGTGAACCAGGTCACTTCCGGTGTTAGTCATGGTGATCACCAGTGGAACCGGCTCGCCGGCTCTAAACGTATTTTTGTTCGCTCGATACGGTATTCCGCCCGTTGCGATGGTGATCTTGATCCGGCTGGCGCTGATTTGACCCTGCTGGCCACTCGAAGAAGCCGCCTGTTGGGTTGGCCCCAACTGGATACACCGCGATGGAGCTGCGCCGGTACCGCCTGTCATCATCGCCAGTAACACCAAGGCTGCAATATTCATATCTCCTCCTGTTCGCGCAAACCCATCGTTCGCGCATTCCCTACTGTCCTGCGGTCCCCTTTAGCAAAGACTCTGCCACGAATATCCGGCCGACGGCTTCGCGCTCAATCTAAATGAACTGACTCGTTCTCTAACCATCGTGATGCGGGTCGTTCGTTATCACTATGCGTGGATCGTCGCGCTACACGGATAAATAGAAGTCTCAATTGCGATCTACTTGGGGTTGCTGCTGATGCTTTTATCGCAGGGCCCTGGCCAGCGAAATCAGGTGACCAAATAACAACGAGTGACAAGGTATGGTCACCGTCTGCCCCGCATGTTTCCTTCTGCATTGAAGCCGGGAGCTCAGAGTTCCGCCGTTAAGTTCTCGCATCGCGCCGCAAGTAATGCTTGAAAGCTAACTGTGTGACGCACTGCGTACCCTGCTATCGACTACGGCCTGCCTCTTGCACTTTGGTGCTTCGGCATGTCGCCTACTAACTTTAATGAGGAGAAATTGAAATGAGAGTTTTTCGCATGACCGTCGCCGGGGCCCTGCCCCTTTTTGCAGTCAGCGCCGCTTTCGGAATGTCTGTGAAGTCGGACTACGACAAGAATTTCGACTTCAGCCAGATACACACGTTCGCCTTCAAAACCGACAGGGCGAGTAGTGACCCGCTGAGCACGAATACGCTAGAGGCGGGGAGGATCGAGAACGCCCTAGCCGCGCAGCTGGAAGGCAACGGGTTCACTCGAGCGATGGGAGGTCCGGACTTTGTTGTTGCCTTCTACTCACGCGCAACGCAGAAGACGCAAGTGCAAAGCACGCGCGGCTTTGGTCCTGGTCCGGGAGCAGGCTTTGGTTCTCGCTTTGGGTTTGGACGGGGGTTCGGTTGGGGCTACGGCATCCCAGGCCGCGAGCGTTGGCGCTACGGCTTTGGCCCAACTATCTGGACCAATAATTACACCCAAGGCTGCATCATGGCCTGACATTATCGATGCACGAACGAATGATCTGGTGTGGCGTGGGAAAGTAACGGATACGATCAATGGCGTCGGTCAATCCGAGAAGCAGACCGATCAAGCCGCGAAAGATCTGGTCACGCAGTTCTTGAAGGACGCAAAGAAAGTCGACAAGAGTCTGGCTAAGAAGAATGTATAGCAGTGAGCTCAGATTTGCGGAAGAGTCCCACCAAATGAAGAAGCACGATAGCGCAACGAAGTTAACTCCGTTGCGCTATCCCAACGTAAAACGATAATCATCTGTAAGTCATTGAAGTTTTAACTGCGGACTCGAACCTGAGCCGCACTGGTTTTTCCAGAGTCGGTCGCACTATGAGGATGTAGTCAGGTAACGTATTGTTATTGTAAAGTTTATGTTCGACTGAACATCCGCACAAATCCTCACAACCCGGACAATAAAGGTAGTCCGAGTTCTGTGAGGCGTGAGCTAATTTTATCAATTATGGAGTTATGAGCCGAGCAGGACTCGAACCTGCGACCCACTGGTTAAAAGCCAGTTGCTCTACCAACTGAGCTATCGGCCCACATGGTGATTGGTGACAGGCATTTTACATAGCGGTTGTAGGAGTCGCAAGCATGGGCTTCGTTCGTCTGTGATTTCGTTTCCGCTTGAACGCCAAAAAAACGTGACCGCATCTCATTCACACCCGGCTTTAGCCGGGTGATTACGCCCAAGAAGATTCAAGCCGAGTTCAGCGGCTAAGCCGCTGAACTCGGCAGGGAGAGTGTGATACAGCGGGTCACCTGGCTAAAGCCAGGTGTGAATGAGAGCAAAAAGTCAGAGAAGTTCCGAAGGCTTTGGCGTGCTGGCGCACGCTTGCAAGGAAGGATGCCTGCGCTCCCAGCGACTCTAACTCCCAATCCACTTTGCCAGAATCGAGTCTTTGCAGATGATAGTCTGCCCGCGTTCCGGACCGGTGGAGATAAGACCAATCTCGACGCCGATTGACTGCGATAGAAATTCAACGTATCGGCGTGCCTCTGCCGGTAATTGGTCGATCTCTGTCATTCCTTCGGTGGAACTCCGCCAACCAGGTAACGTCGCATAGATCGGCTTGGCTCGCCGAAGATCCTGCGAGACCGCGGGAAAAGAATCGATGTC
>JAVHWA010000160.1:0-31052 GCA_032160165.1 Acidobacteriota bacterium | reverse complement strand
TTAGAGCGGTTAGTTGAGAAATCCGATAACGCGATTCACTCCGCACGGCAACCCGCCCGCTTACGCAGGCGGTTCTGACCCGAAGGGTAACCCACACATTACTGAGCCACAGCCTTATCACTTCCTCCCGATTGGCCTTTTCCCTTTTTCATTTCGCATTCCCTTGTGTACGATGTTTCGCATGGCTCGAAAAAGTTCAACCGCGGATAAAGCCCGCTCGAAGTCTGCGCCGGAAGAGACGAGCTCGGGTACATCGAAGGGCAAGAAGGAGGACGCGGGCCCTCCGCAACCCGGGCCGCGCAAATCTGTTTGGCGTGAATACTTCGAATCGGCTATCTACACCGCGGTCATGTTCGTCTTCTTCATCACTTTCATCGGCAGGACCGTAGGAGTGCCCACCGGCTCGATGCAGAACACGATCGTCATCGGCGACCACTTTTTGATCAATAAATTTATCTTCGCGCCGGGATCTCATCCGTTCTTTCTGCCACAACGCGACGTCAAACGTGGCGACATCATCGTCTTCAAGTATCCCGGTGACAGGTACAATCCGGGACGCGACACCTCGAGTCGCCCGCCGGTAACTCCCTTTCGAGATTATTTCATCAAACGCGTAATCGGTTTGCCCGGTGAGACGATTGAGGTCCGCGGAGCGGATGTCTTAATAGACGGTCGCGTACTTCCGGAGCATCGGGTTACGGGGGGAATGGGTGCCAATGAAAAGGCGGCGCTGGATATATTGAATGTTCCACCTCGCGCGCCTGATCAACCTTATACCGTGTACTACAGGGCCCCTACTCTGGCGGCAACGCCGGATAATCCAGAGAGGCCGCTTGAGATTTTTCACTTCGCCGTCGAAAAGCCATACACGATTCCGGCGAACAGTTATTTTGTTATGGGCGACAATCGGGACGACAGCGTCGATAGCAGGGCATGGGGCCCGGTCGACGCCGATCTGGTAGTCGGTCGGGCCCTCTTTGTCTTCTGGTCAAACGACGAGAGCTTACCTTCCGGGAACTTTCTGATTGATTTTTTGTTTAGAAAAACGCGCTGGTCCCGGACTGGAACGATGATCAAGTGAAGTTGAGCGGGCGGAGAAAGCCTGCCGCGTTTGCCGGTCGGACAGTCTCGCCGAATCAGGTCTGCTGACTCAATTCTTCTATCTCCAACTCTACTGCGCGAAGGGTCCTCTGAAGCAACTCGCGATGTGGAGGGCGTGTGGCATTCTCCAATTGGCTAAGCGTGCGCGCACGTGACAGTCGAAGCGATTCAAGCCGATCTCGGCGCGCTCGCAGTTCGGGTGTCAACTCAGACGCCGTAGGCTGATCAAACACCACTTTCTCCGCCTCTTCTATCTGCCCTTCGACCGCTTTACTTTCCCATCCTCTCGCCATAACGCTTCGCTCCAAACTGTCTGGCCCTCAAAGGGGCAAGGTTCTTCACCTGTGGCCGCCCATCGCGGGGCTTCAATCGATAAAGGTCTCAGTCGAGTAATCATAGGTGCGCGTTTCGGCCGGGCTCGAGGCAAACACCATAGGGTTTCGTTCCCATGCGCTGGTTTGCCAGTTGTCCATGGGGTTGCTCTGATGAATCCACGGCGGCAAATTCATGAAGAGGAACTGAGCCATAGAGTTGACGTACGGTTCATACATGCGGCGAAGCTCCGACAAACTTGGGTTGGAGGCCTCGGGATCGCGCATCACCAATCCTGCGGCGGCGAGGGACTTTTGCATCTGCGCCAACATCTGTGGCGGAAGCCGGTCAGGGACCGGAGCGCGCGGGGCAGCGTTGAAGATCTGGGCCAGATCGACCAACGCGTGACGCGCCATGGCGAACGTCATCTTCGCCTGCCATGGGGGGCAGTTCTCGACGCCCGTGATAATCAATGCGCTTGTATCGAGCATGATCGTCAGCGCGGCGAGCCACGACTGGTTCTCATGTTGCGAGCGAAAGTAAACCAGCACGGGGTAGGAGAGGTGGCTCTCGAGTAAGTCGGCTGACCATCGCTCCCACTCGCGAAGTAGCTCGTTGAGTGCGTTGAGGCTGCGGTCGCGCGCGTGCCTGGCCAGAAGTTCGGTCGCACTGGGAGGCGAGCCCGCTCGAGCATCGAGCAAAAGGATGCTTGCCTCGCGTCTCGAGAAACCCTGATAGATGACCGGCAGGTATCCGATCACGATAGCCAAAATGCCGAAGCCCGTTCCGGCCTCGACTACTGTAACGGAGCGAGCCAGCGGCGTTTGGGGCGCGATGTCCCCAAGTCCCAGAGTGAAGAAGGTCGTCCCGCTAAAGTAGAGATTGGTTCTGAAACCTGGGGTTACCGATGCGATGCCTGCCGCTGACCCGATCGACCAATGTATCAAGGCGAATCCGACGATCAGCCCAATGCCCCAGACTACGAAGAGCATCAAGAGGGAAAGCGGGCCAAAGAATCCGAGATAGCGTTCTCGTAACTTGCCCGGGCGCATTCGTCGGGCAACGCCCGAAACCAGCCTCCAACTGCCCAGGTAAAACAGTCGTGCTAACCTGATCCGGCGCGAGACACGCCGGGGGAGGATAATCGTTTCGAAAACGTCCCACAGAATGACGAGGATAAGGATGCAGCCGATGGCTCCCAACAGGGCGTTCACTAATTCGCTCCTCTAGCAGTTCAGTGCGGCCGCAGCAGCGGTGCGATCCGCAGGAACTTCATCTCTGCGGAAAACGATCTTCAGTTGTGCGGAGAAAAATTATAGGCCGGGTTAGTGAAAAGAACCAATGAATAGTCGGCAAGTGCGATGAATTTCGTCAAACAGAGCATCATCCGAGCGCCAGTCGCGCGGATCTTCGCCTTTCACGAACTGCCCGATGCGCTTTCGCGGCTGACTCCCCCATGGGAAAAGGTGCGAGTGGTTGAGGCAGCGCCGAACTTGCGGGTCGGCTCAACGGCTATCCTCGAAACCCGACTCTTTGGGCCTGTTCGTCTGCGTTGGATAGCGGAGCATACTGTTTATGATCCCCCGCGAATGTTTGAAGACGTGCAGGTGAATGGCCCGTTCAAACTCTGGCGGCATCGTCACATCGTCGAGCCGCACGAGCAAGGTGGGGTGCTTAGCGATGAGATCGAGTATGAGCCGCCGTTTGGTGTCCTTGGACGGATAGCCGCGCCGCTCCTGATTGTTCCCCGCCTACGCCGGCTGTTCGAGTATCGGCACGCGGTAACGCGAGCCTGGTGTGAAAGGACGGAGTAAAGCAGTTGGCAGTTGGCAGTCGGCAATTGGAGCACGGAACGGGTGACCGCCAGGTTCCATATTCCTGCTAACTGCTAACTGCCAACTGCCAGCTGCTCTTTCGCTATCTCGCGAACTGCGGAGTGAGATACCGAACGAATTTCAGTTCCGCAAGCGCAGCAAGGTTCTCGATCGGTAAACGACCAATCACCATCTTGGAGGTTTTCGGATCCAACACGATCTCAAAGCCGAGTTGCTTGAGTTGAGCGATCGTCGCATCCGACTTGTCCGTGAGCCAGACCTGGATCTCCGCTTTCCCGTCCCGGACAAATCGAGCTTCATCCGCACCCGCTTTCGCTTTCGGGTCCTTCACTCGATCGATCAATGCGACCAATACAGGATTAAGCTTTGCGACCAACTGTTGCCGCTTCTCTTGTTCCGGCGAAAGTTTCACGGGAACAGGAGCGGCCTCATCGACGTCCACGCTACGCGCGGCAACACCAAGCGTCTGTGTTTGACCGACGTTAGCGGTTGTATTCGATACCGCGCCGCCCCCGCCGCCGTAACCGGTCCCTGCTCCGGCGTTGCCTCCGACTCTGCCTGGTGATTTCGCATGGACCTTATTCTTGACCGCGCTTGGATTGGAGAGACGGCCGTAGGAAGCCCCCGATGAGATTGAGTAGAGACTCTGCACCGTTCTTTGCGCCGGGAAATTGCTGAATTGGATGGTGCTGACATCCGTGCCATCGACGCTGTTGCGGTTCATTCCTTCCGGTAATTCCAGCGGCACCTCGATTCTGCGCGGCTGACCTCCCTCAGTCACCGTCATCTCTTCAACCGCTACGAAAGACGTGTACTGAGTCATTAATCGATATTCCAACCCCAATTGGGTAATGGTCTCTTTCACGTCGCCGTGAGCATTGTTTTGTTGCACGCCGCGATAGTCTGTGCTCATCAGGTCGTCGATTCGGGTTCGCGCCCACAATGTCGCCAGCACATCGTGGCGCGCATCGGCCTCCGGCAAATCAACCTGGATCTCGCGCACGAAGTCGCGCCCAGACATCTTCCCCTTTAAACGAAGCGTCCCTCGGCCTGCGGCCGTATAGCGACCCGTTAACACAACAGGCTTGGCGCTAAAGAGGTCCGGTATGCGCCGGGGATAAATGTCAGTGACCGGCAAGCCATTCCACTCTACCGAGATGTCTGTTAGAAGCGGGCTCCTGATACGCTCGTGAAACCTGCGTGCGGCTGCCGACCCGTCGTCTTTGAGACCAACATATTCGACTTCGCCGCGCCCCTCTTCCGCAACCTTATCCAGCAGGAAGCGATTTATCGAGCTTCCGATTCCGAATGCGAAGACACGCGCGTTCGGATGTTTTTGTACTTCGGAGATGATCTCGAAGTCATTGCCCACTTCGCCATCGGTCATGAAACAGACGATTCGTATGTGGTCCTGCGCGTCAGAGGGGTCAAGCGCGGCCTTTATCGCTGTCATCATTTCCGTACCGCCACCGCCCGTCCGCGACTCAAGAAACGCCTGGGCCTTTTGCAGGTTCTCGGCATTTGCCGGTACTGGTTTTTCAAAAAGGATGTGGGTGTCGCCTGCGAATGTGATCAGGTTGAAGGTGTCCCGTGGATAGAGGCCATCGAGTGCGAGCTTCATCGCCTCTTTTGCTTTCTCTATGGGAAAACCGCCCATCGAGCCTGAAGTGTCGAGCACAAAGACGATCTCTTTCGGCGTTACATCTTCGACGGTCACTCGATCCGGTGGCTGGATGATAAAGGTGAAGAACCCACCCTTGTCCGTACGATGGGTAAGCAGCGCGTCCTCCATGCGACGACTTGCCACATCGTATTTGAGCACGAAGTCTTTATTGGGGATCTCATCTTTATGCTTTAGTCGAACGTTCGCACTCCAACCGTTCGGACGCTCGACATCAATCTCGTGTGAGTTCGACCTCAGCTCGTCGATGGGGACGCCCGCATCGAGCGACACTTCAACCGAAATGTTCTGACCAGTGCGCGTGCCCCTGGCCGTCAGTGGTGGTGTGATCTTCGACGCGTCGGGGACCTGGGTTGTATTGGTTGCGGTGCCGCCCGTTCCCGCGCTGGTAGCTGTGCCGGGCACATAACGGGGGGCCACCACCATCGGGAAGACAAACTGGTACGAACCGTCTTCGTATTTTAACGTCTCGACATAGCTGATGGTCACCGTTACTTTCTCGCCCGGCATGATGTTGGCGACGGATTGCGTAAAAACATTGGGCCTTTCCTGATCAAGCAGGCCTGCGACTTGTCCATTGGCTCTGGCGGCCTCGTAAACGGCTTGCGCTTCTTCTCGACGCAGGATGCGTCCGCGCACCGTGCGGTCACCGACCAACATCGTCATGTCGTCAACCGCTGCGTTCTGGGGAAGGGGGAAAACGTAGACGGCCTCGATCTTTTCCTTGAACGGGTTTTCGAATTCCTGAGTCACACGCACGCGAGAGAGAAAGCCGCTGATCTCGGCTTTGACGTTTGTCTGCTTGAGCGGACAAAGTCCCTTCGGCAGTCCCTTGGCGTCGAGGGCCTGAAGCGACCCAGGTGCGACCTCCTCCTGCGGTGCAGCCAGTACAACATTGGAATGCGTCAGAACCGCATGGCTAGCGACAGCGGTGAACGAGGAAACCAGAAGCAACATAGTTCGGAGGAAAAACTTTCGACGCATGACTCTTCTCCTGAAAGGCAGACTTGTAGGGTTCACGGCGCACTGTGCGTCGCGCGAATGAGAACTCTTTGCCCGGCTTGTTGAGCGAAACACTCTGCGCTGGACACGGTCCTTAGAATTTCCAGGATTAGAACGGTGCGCGTGTCCCGCGCTTGCAGTTGATATTCAATTGATGCGAGGAATGACGGACGCGATAGCTTAAGGGGAGAAAGAAAGTCTAGAGATTCCTGTAAGCAGCATCGATGACGACGTCGCTAACGCCGAAGGCGTTCGTGAATGGAAGCCCAGGGCACCGCCCTGGGTCCATCGTGATTAAATCACTGCGCAGAACCCTGGCAGAACCCTGTAAGGGTTCGCGAAGTTGATACATGTATAAGGTTCGATACAAAGAACTCATCAACACCTTCAGTGTTGACTCCACGTTTGAGAACTCTGAACCCAGCGTTTCACGCTGGGCTGGAATTTGCCAACGCCTTCGGCGTTATCATCCGGGGACCAACTCAGCCCAACTTGATTACCGACCTGCCTGGATTAGCCGCCTGAGCGGAACGGCGCTTCTTGTACGAAGAAGCGCCGTCAATCAAAACACCACACTAAGGACAGTTCAGTACAAGTTGAAGTTGTACTCGATCTGGATGTACTGCGAGACTGGGTGGCCGTCCTTCATCGCAGGCGAAAACCTGATCTGTCGCGCTGCTCCGATCGCTCGCTCAGTCAATCCATTCGGCAGTCCTGAAACCGCTCGTATGTTCGTTACCTGTCCTGAAGCCGAGAAGACCGCTCGCAACACCACAGTCCCTGAGACCTGGTTCTTCCTCGCTTCTTCCGTGTACTGCGGCTCGGGTCGCGATAGGATTCGGGCCTTAACATTCACGTCCTTCGGAGCGAAGATGTGGTTTGCATAGTCCAGTCCGCCGTTTCCATCTCCGCCGCCGCTGCCTCCGCCGCCCGGACTATAGGGACCACCGCCCATATTTTTACCCTGGCCCGGTCCAACGCCTTCTCCATCTCCCCGACCGATTCCCGCGCCTGTTCCGTTGCCAAGGCCATTTCCAGTTCCCGGTCCCGCGCTCGTCGCTTGCGACTGCGATCGTGGATCACCAAATCGATCGTACGGCAGGTTCTTATAGAGCGCAGGATCGATATTGATACCTGCCATCGGAAGCACAGGTGTTCGCAACGGTGGGGTTGTGGGTATCTTCGACGGGATCTCGGATGGCGGCGGTATTCTACCAACCTGCGCTGCTAACTGGTCCTGCTGTCCGCCTCCGCCGCCGCCGCCTGCCTTCGCGGGCTTTGGAAGACTTCCCTCACCCTTCCCCTTATTAAAGCCAACACGTCCGCCTTTGCCCGTGCCTGTGGCCTCGTCCGCCTTGGCCTTTTCGGCCTCGGGCGGGATCTCGTCTGGAGTAAGGAACTGCTCCAGCACCAGGTCCTTGTTCATCTGCGCCATCTCAGCGGCGCGATTCCGACCAGTCACGACGAAAATAATGACGACACTCAAGACCACCAATAAAGCCGTCGAGGTAGCAATAGCCACGTTCTTCGATGAGAAGAAGCGCCAGACCAGCGAGCTATAGCCCTTAATAAAGCGGCCGCTGTAACCGAACGGATCCCTTTTGAACTCGGGCCAGGTCAACTCTGAATTGTGAGCCACCTCTTTCAGTTCGCCCATCAACCGTCGGGTCAGTCCAGTGTCATCGAGAAATGTTAAGTGGTACTCAGCACCCGCCGGAACCAGGGCGGCCGATGCCGCCATCCCTCCACCCAGATGTATTGGAGTAGCATCGAAGACGGGCAAAGCAGCTTCCGCGGCGACGTCGTTCAGCGGTGTTCCGTCAACCGGGCAGAAGCTGAATTTGTTTGCGAATTCTTCCTGACACGTTGGACAGTGTTTCATCAAAACCTCCTGATGATCTTCTTTGGAAAGTATCTGTCGGCGATACGCCGTCACGATGCGCGAGTCGAGAGATGCCGGAGTCTCGGGCGCTCTCCATCTCTGTACCAGCCTTCTAAGCTCCTGATCTTCGGGCACAGACAGTCTGACTTCCTCAGGCGCTGCGGAGCCGTCATCGCGGTTGCTATAAATTGAAAGCGAATTAAGGTCTCTCTTGTCGTTCATTTCAACACCTCGTCGGCGACTGCTTCCGAATTGCTTTTGAAGTAGGGCGCGAGCTGTCTCTTCAGACTCTGCCGTGCCCGATGGAGCCGGGCCTTTACTGTTCCGATGTCCGCGCCCGCGATCTCGGCGATCTCGGAAAGCGACAACTGCTCGAATTCGAAAAGAACAAGCGCCTCCCGTTGAAGCGGCGGCAATCCATCGATCGCCCTTCTGACTTCTGTTGACAACTCGTCCTCCAGAAGCTTGTTGAGCGGGCCCCGTCGCTCGGATACGCGGGGCTCATGCGCCAGATCTTCCAGCGTCTCCTCTCCACCCACGCCGCGAAAGTGCTTCATCGCGAGATTTCGCACGGCGGAAAGAAGATAGGTTTTCAAGGAAGCACGAGCCGGATCGAAGCGACCGGGCTGTCTCAACAGGCTGAGGAAGCAGTCGTGCGCGACGTCTTCTGCCAATTCCTGCGAACCGAGCAGCCGATAAGCGAAGCGGAAGACCGGATCGCGGTAGCACTCGTATAGCGTTAGAAAAGCCGCTTCATCGCCGCGACTCGCTCGTTCCAGCAGTCTTTCGTCTGTCATGCTTTCGGGCAACGCGCTTTGCCCCCGCGTCGGTTGGAAATTGCGTCCCAGTTTGTTATTACCGGCAAGTAGGAAAAAGATACGCTGCCGATCTAAATTTCTTGAGGTCCAGGAATTCTCCCGCCTGCTCACACAGTTTTGCGCCGAGCCGCGGTGGCCTGATCGAATCTCTGATGGTCAAATCGGTCGGGGAGTTGCCGTACTCGGCATGAAGGTCGGCTTAAAGTGCGAAGTCTACAGGTAACTAGCGCCGCGCGAACGGGTCAGAACCAGCTGCGTAAGCGGCTGGGACCAAGTGCCAGGTTGATTGCGGTAGCGAAAGGCTTTGCCGAGGGCCGCCTGTTCAGCCCGCTGACGCAGGCGGTTCTGACCTGTAGGGTCATGATCCCCGAAGGCGAGCGCCGCGCAAGTCAGCACCGAATGTAAACGCCTGGAACGCGAACCGGCGTTATCTTACGGCATTGATCCAAAGTCGGCGCGGTTGACACCCTTAATGATGTGAAGTTATGTTGGTGATCGTTAAGCAAGCCACCTTCGAGCAAGATTGGCCAGCGCCCCCGAGGACTAGCGCGGCCTTAGCTTGCCTTGAATAATGATCAAATGCGTCCCGTTCGTCTAGTGGCCTAGGACACCGCCCTTTCACGGCGGCGACACGGGTTCGACTCCCGTACGGGACGCCAAACTTCTCAGCATTTTTGAAATCTCCGCTAACACCCGACTATCGAAGCGTTTCTTGATATCAGGGCGGCGCCCGCACTCATCAGTCTTCCTCTCGTTGTTTTCGCCTCTCAACTAAACGACAACCGACGTTGACTGGATTTCGAGTGCTGAAGTTCGATCAAAGGTGGCCATAAAGAACTTGCCCGGCTCCAAAGCGGGCACGGCCACTTTCAATAACATCGTTGGTATACCGGTTGCTCATAAGCCCATCAGTAGGGCCCGCGACGCGCTGTGAGAGTGGCTTTGAGCCAAAGCGCCCCAGCTTTCCACCTGAGCGCGGTCTTTTTGCCGCAGTCTTCCCAAAAACAACCAGTCGAGTTTTATCAGGGCCGTGCGGCTTAACTACTGCGAGCCAAAGGTGAGCCGACTGTCGGTCGGCGAAGCCAGGTCTCCAGCTGTCGACTCTCGAGCACTATGTCATGAACGAATTCCGGAAGGTATAGCCCTCGTGAAAATTTTGATCGCAGAGGACGAGCGGGTTTCGCGCCGTTTGCTAGAACTCACTCTCACCCATTGGGGTCATGAAGTAATCGTCACCGAACATGGCGAGGACGCCTGGGCCGTCCTTCAACGGGAAGACGCGCCCTCTCTCGCGATTCTTGACTGGATGATGCCTGGGATGGACGGCCTCGAGATTTGTCGCCGCCTGAGGCAGCGGAACGATTCATCGCCCACCTATATCCTTCTTCTCACCGCAAAAAGTAGTAAAGCAAATATCGTGGAGGGCTTGATTGCCGGCGCCAATGATTATGTAACGAAACCCTTTGATCGGGACGAGCTGCGTGCACGGGTGCGAGTTGGCGAAACGGTGGTCGATTTACAACAGAAGCTTGCCGGACGCGTCATGGAACTCGAAGAAGCCCTCGGGCAGGTTCGTGTCCTTCAGGGCATCCTCCCGATCTGTTCCTACTGTAAGAACGTCCGCGATGATAAAGACTACTGGCAGAGCGTCGACTGCTACATCAGCGAGCATTCAGAAGCAAAGTTCAGCCACGGCATTTGTCCAACCTGTTTCGAGACGGTGGTCAAACCACAAATAGAGGAGAGCCGGAGCATTCAGCAATCATGAAAAATAAGGTACTTGGTTTGTCAGCCCTCTTGTTCATTACGGCAGCAGTGCTTTGGACTTTTACAATCGCGCCAAAATGGACACAGCGTCTGCCGCCGGACTGGAGTTGGAAAGCGCGATCAGTTGCGACGATGCGCGAGGAGGATCCGAAAACCGGGAGGTTTGCAACGGAAACCAATGCCGTTCCCCAGGTGTTCGAGGCTGGGATCATCGACAACAGCTCTCGGCCGACCGCGGTGAAAGTAAGGGATCGCTACACGGCATACGACGCTGCCACGGACCAGGTCGTCTGGGAATACTTGTTCAGCGCGAGCGTCGATCCGGAAACCGGCAGGCATTTGAATCCTGAGTACCAGGACAACTACTTCGTGTTTCCGCGCAATGTGGAAAAGAAAACCTACAAGATCCGCTACAGCTTCCTCAAGGGCCTTCCAGTAGCGTTTCAGGGGGAGGAGATGGTGGGTGGCCTCAATGCCTACGTGTTTGCATACAAAGGGGACCTCGAAGTCACAGACACCTACGCGGGCACGCCAGACTTTCCAGGTATAAAAATTGACGCCGGTCAGGAGGTGCGCTGCTCTGACAATGGATTTGTTTTCAAGGCGTGGGTCGAACCCCTTACCGGAGAGATAATCAAGCTGGAGAACAGTTGCTATTCCGGAGATTACACCTACGACATTGCCACAGGAAAGAAACTCAAGCCCCTCCAGAGTTGGGGAGGCATTACGGCGGGCGATGATGTTACTGCACATGTGCGATCTCTCGAGGGTGAACGCAGTCGTATGCTCTGGGCGACGCGCTACGTTCCCGGGCTGCTGCTCCTATTGGGCTTAGCAAGCGCCGGTCTTCTGCTGACGTCGGTGATCGCCGTACGCCGGCGGGCCGCAAACACGTCGGACCTTCCCGCCACAATACCTGCTTAACTCGACCGACCCAGTCGCGATGGCTCTGATGGTGAAATAATGGAGCAAAAACGGAGGTTTTCCCTCAACGCGAAGTGGCTCATGCTTCAAGTACTGGGCCTAGGCCTCATCTTGTCGATGGTGGCGGTGTTCGAGTACCACAGTATTCGGGATGGGTACTACGAAGAGGTGAAGGGTTCAGGAAACAGCATCGCCCAGTCCATGAGAGAGATGCTTGTTCAGCATCCCGACCTGGTCAACACGAAGGATCTGCAACCGGTGCTAGTTCGTTTCGCTGACAGACTGGATCACCTCGACCGCGTCACCGTCTGTGATTTCTCGAAACGAATCATCGCCGATTCCGACAAGAAGAAAGTGGGAACGATTGCCGATTCACAGGGCATCGACAGTTTGCTGGCTGAGAATGGCGACGCGCAGTTTTCTTATTATGACGATCGTGGTCCTGGCATACAGATGAGCTACACATTGCAGGGACCGTATGATCCAGTGCGGAAAACGAACATTGTCGGAGCGCTTTCACTCGACCTCGGATTGGATCTGGTAAATCAAAAAGCGAAGCAGACCTTACTCAACATCATGATGATGATGGCCGGTCTACTTTCAGTCTTCTGGTTCTTACAGTATTTCATCGTCAAGCACTTTGGCCTGCGTTGGCTGCATCACCTGGCTAATGCGGCTCAACGATTCGGCAAGGGCGATTACTCCACGCGAGCCGATGTACCGACTGGCGATGAGATCGGACGGCTGGCCGATGCTTTCAACCATATGGCAGCGGGCGTAGAGCAAACCAGCAAGCACTTGCAGATTGAGACAGCTGAAAGAGAACAAGCTTCGGCGGGGTTGCGCGAGAGCGAAGAGCGTTTTCGCCAGCTGGCAGAGACGGTCGATCAAGTCTTCTTCCTGACAGACGTTCGCAACAGGCGGATCCTCTATGTTAGTCCGGCGTACGAGAAAATCTGGGGGCGTACGTGCACCAGCCTTTACGAAGATCCAGCGTCATTCATGTACGCCGTTCATCCTGACGACAAACATCTCGCGCTGGACGAACTGAGTATTCACGATAACCACGATAGCATCTACCGCATCATTCGCCCCGACGGTACGATCCGGTGGATCAATTGTCGGATTTTCCCCGTCATGGATGAGGAAGGGCAGGTCTATCGCATGGCCGGCCTGGCTGAAGACATCACTCGGCGACTGGGGCTGGAAAAAGAATTGGAAAACGCGCTTGAAGTGGCTATCGAGTCGGCGCGATTAAAGTCGGAGTTCCTGGCAAACATGAGCCACGAGATTCGCACGCCGATGAATGGAATCATCGGCATGACCGGACTTACGCTCGACACCGACCTCACGCCCGAACAGCGCGATTATCTGGACATGGTCAAGACATCCGCTGATTCTTTGCTCATCATCATCAACGATATTCTTGACTTCTCGAAGATTGAATCGGGAAAGTTCGAACTTGATCCGATCGATTTCGACATAACCGAAGAGGTCGCCGAGACTGTGCGCCCGCTCGCACTCCGGGCCGAGCAAAAGGGGTTGGAGCTGACGTGTCATGTCGCGCCGAATGTACCCGCCCGCTGTGTGGGTGACGTAACTCGCTTGCGCCAAATTCTGGTTAACCTGGTGGGCAATGCAATCAAGTTCACCGAGTCAGGAGAGATCGCAGTGCTGGTAGAGCAGGAGTCGCAGAATGGTGCTGAAGTCACCCTGCATTTTCAAGTGCGAGATACCGGCATCGGTGTCTCACCCGAAAAGCAGGAGCTGATCTTTGAGGCTTTCGCGCAGGCTGATGGTTCGACCACGCGCAAATTCGGCGGCACCGGGCTCGGTCTGGCGATCACTTCACAGCTCGTCGCTCTCATGGGCGGCCGCGTTTGGGTAGAGAGCCCAAGTCCCACACACGGAAACGACACCAATCCCGGTTGCACCTTTCATTTTACGCTGCAGCTAAATGTCGCTAGTGCCGTTCCCGGCGTCCAGTCAACCAGGAGAATGAAAGCAGGTGTGACATCTGTTCAGGCGCAAGAAACAAGGGCGCGCAAATGGCGAATCCTGCTTGCCGAAGACCATCCCATCAATCAACATCTGGTAGTCAGCCTGCTGACTAAGCGCGGCCACGTGGTAAAAGTGGCTACGAACGGCAGGCAGGCGGTGGATATGTTCGCGCAGGAATCGTTTGACGCGGTGTTGATGGACGTACAGATGCCTGTGATGAACGGCTTTGAGGCCACCGGCGAAATCCGAGAACAAGAAAGGGCGTTGAATTTCCGCACACCAATCATTGCCATGACCGCCTATGCCATGAAAGGAGACCGCGAACGCTGTCTCGCCGCCGGGATGGACGCTTACCTCTCGAAACCAATAAATGCAGCCGAGCTCTTAAGCAGCCTGGCTGATGTCACTTCAAAGTCAGATTCGAAAGGTTTCGATCTCACGACGACCGATAGCGCCCATGAAGGCGACGCCGTGGACTTTCCCGCGCTGCTAGCCCGAGCTGACGACGACCCGGCCCTGGCTGGCGAACTGATGGAAATCTTTCTAGAGGATTGGCCGGTTATGCTGGCTGGCATTCGGGAGGCGATCGAGCAGAACGACGGCGTCGCATTGGAACGAGCGGCGCACACATCGAAAGGGGCTATCAGTTACTTCTCGAACGGCAGTGCCGCGCATGCTGCCTTGCGACTGCAACAGCTGGGGGTTGAAGAGGACCTCAGCGAGGCGCAGAGCACCCTCGCGAATCTCGAGGCCTCAGTTGAACTGCTTGCCGTCCAGCTGCGAGGGTTCAGAGGGGTTTGCGCGAGTTAGTTGCGCTCCGGCTAGAGACACCTGCTCAATCGAGACTCGTCGCTTGAACTCCTGATATATCGCTGCGCTTCGCCGCGGCAACAAGCGTTCGACACCTGCATGGGACGCCTAATCTTTCACGCTCATATCTAACCAGCACGTAACGCACATCGAGTTTCAGACCTTGCGGCTGAACCGGGAAAAGTCTATTCATCAGACTTTTTCTGTGATACCCTGCGCGCGTTTCGCGACAACATATGGGCCGGTAGCTCGCCCTTCTCGCGGGCCTTGCAGCACCGAACCTCGCGACGTGATCATCGCCTCACTTCACATCATGTGAAGATATAATTTCGTAGAACTGTCTCCTCGCACGTCAGCGCGCGCGACCGAGATGACTCTGTCACCGGGCTGCCGCACGGGAACTATGACATTGGATCCCAAAAGAAATCCGATCTCCCCATGGATCTCAGGCGTGATCATCATCGCAGCGATAGTGATCCTGAGCCTCGCTGCCGCTGTCATCTGCTTCAACGTCCTGCAGTCGTCGGCGGAAGCAACCCTGCAAAACTGGAAGGTGGGCGGGGGGATCGCCGCGTTTCTGGTGACCGCCTCGTTTCTGTCTTCAACATTTCTATCGCTCTACAGGCTGCTCACCACTGACCAGATCGAAGACTATCGAGAGCGGATTCAGGAGCTCGAGAAAAAGCTGATCAAGGGAGCTCCCTGTCCGCCGAAATACACCATTGATGTCGACGAAAAGCACAAACTGGTGTTCGCGCGGCCCGATGAATGGGAACCAAAGGGAGGCATACTCTACGCTTATGTCGAGAAGAAAAAGGAGAATGACACGTTCTTCGCAAACTTCGTGGTCACTTATGCAAACGAGAAGGAGTTCAAAGATCTTCCCGGCGGGTTCGACTCGTCGGTCGCTTCAATCGATAGACTCTATCAGGCAAAGCTTGAAGGGATCAGGCAGGGACTGATTGCTTCAGAGTTGACCAGGGAAACCGCCATCGTCGAGGAGTTCACGCTGGTAGACGGCGAACGAAGCATAAGGTACACCAACTCCTATACGATCGAAGTTCCCACACCCGATGAGGCGATCACCATAAAGGTCCGTCAAAGTGGCGTTCTGACATACGTTCCCAGACTGCGAGGATTGTTTGAGTTTGCTTTTACCGACAACGAAGAGGACTTTCTGGTTTCCAGCGAAGTCTTCAACAACGTGATAGCGTCGATCCGGTTCCTGTAGACTGACCTCGGCAACTAACCAACATCTCAACTCCCGTGGAGGCACTCAAGATGACCATCAATGTCGTCGTAGACCTTTCGCACTATAACAACGTTACTGACTTCAACACCGTCAAGGCAAACGGCATCGTCGGGATCATTCACAAAGCAACCCAGGGAACCGATATCACCGACTCGAAATATTATTCGCGACAGCCTGAAGCGCTGGCGGCGGGTCTGTGGTGGGGAGCTTATCATTTCGGAATAGCAGGCGATGGAGTTGCGCAGGCACAACACTTCCTCTCTGTGGTCAAACCTGGCCCAACCGATCTGCTCGTTCTCGATCTTGAGCAGAATCCCAGCGGCGCCAGTATGGCGTTAGCCGAGGCGGAAGCGTTTGTGAAGTATGTAGAAGCCGAGACCGGCCGTTGGCCGGGGGTTTACGGCGGATCTTATATCAAGCAGATCCTTGGGGAGAATACAAACACACCGCTCGCATTCTGCTGGTTCTGGCTTTCCGAGTATGGTCCCGCGGCGAAGCTGGTGCCGGCCGCCTGGCCGACCTGGACGATGTGGCAGTACACGGACGGAAGTGTCGGGCCCGAACCTCACACGGTCTTGGGCATTGGACTGTGCGACCGGGACATGTTTAATGGCGATATGGCTGGCCTGCAGAACCTTTGGGGAGTTTCTGCGGATACCGCTGCGACTCCCGCGGCCAGCGCTGAAGCTTCGAGCTGAACGACCCACGTGATGAGGTCAGTACCATAACGCGTGCGAGCCGGGGTCCGACGCAATCTGGACCAGACAGGATGTTGACCTCACCATCGCGACATCCGGCGATGCATTGCGCTTCAGGGATTAGTCTAATGCACAGCCAACCTTCGTGGCTCAATCTACCGGTCGCATTCGTGCTGATCTTTGTTGCCGCCAGCTTCTCGATTCGCGCGCAGGATGTGCCTTGCCGATTCGATGACGCCTCCCTAAGCTACGAGGGATCTCCCGCACAGCAGGCCCGTTGCTTGATGCGGCCCGTTCTAAAGGGTGGTCACCTCGGGCCACCGCTAAAGAAACTTCCCTCACCTCTCGATAAGTCAATAGGTCAACCAACCGGTATCGAACCAGCCGTTCTCAAGCAGTATCTTGAAGCGCATGGGATAGCACAGAGCGACATCGGGGGCTCGATTGTCGACCCGGTCTCACGAGCAACTCCGACGGATCCTCAGGCGCAGCCGGCCAACTACTTCGTGATACACGATGTCAGCACGCCAAACTATCTCAACGACCCCTTCCCTGCGGACATAAACGAATCCACATGGAGTTGGAATGACCTCAACCAGAAATGGATCAGGAAGAAGGTGACGCACGTCTACATCAGCCGCACAGGTCAGTCGGCGACAGCAGTTGATTTCAAGGTGCAGCTGCCCGATCCGAACCACGGTACCAAGTTCGCCCGCGACCATCTGAAGAATAAAGGGAAGGGTCTGTACCTCCACGTCGAACTGGTTCAGCCAAGGCGACGAGATCCCGGAGGCAGCGCCTCGAACGATGCCATCGCGCCCGACCCCGGATTTACGTCTCCGCAATTGAAACGGCTGGCGCTTGTTTATATTGCGGCGAGTGTCCGGCGAGGCGTCTGGATGATTCCCGCCTTCCATGCGGCCATCGACGTGTGGATACCCGATGCACACGACGATCCTCAAAACTTCGACACCGTCGGCTGGGCTGATCAGCTTCGCTCGATCCTGAAGGAGCTAAGGGCCGTCAAGCAAGAGAGGGCGAGGCATTAAAAGGAAAGCATGCCGTCGATGAGCAGTGTGGCAAGATGAAAGCTCAGCGCTGTAACGCCGAAGGCGTTGGCAAATTCCAGCCCTGGGCAACGCCCAGGGTAAAGAGGCGTTTTGTGGCTTGGCGAAACACTGAAAGTGCTTAGGTAATGCTTCGGTCCTTCTTTTCCCGGGATTTCATCCTGGGCTAAAATTCGCGAACGCCTTCGGCGTTGAAGAGTCCTGAACAGAGCGCTTCTTGATAAACGTTTGTCGAGCGTTCTCGCGCAGTCTCTCACGCAGCTGGTTCTTACTCGGTAGACCAACGGCATGGCTGGAAAGGGCATCTGAGGGTTGCACGCCGGTTTGTGCCCCCTCCGGTTCGTATGGCAAACTACCTGTTTACAACGCGGCAGCGGTCTTACCGGTATGGATATGAAGCCGCTCCCACCAAAGGTATTGTGGAGTTGCTGGGGTCGCGGACGCTCCGAAGGTAATGCGTTCGGGCGACCCTTGGTTTTGAAGGAAGCTATTGATGTTTAGACGACGCGCCATCAGCTTTGCCGCCGCAACGGCTTTTCTCCTCCTCGCTTCGCCGTTGTTCTCCTCCGGGGTCTATGCACAGACTGCTGGGACAAAAGACGTGGTGATGATCCTCCCATTCGAGAACACCTCGAACATGCCCGAGTACAACTGGGTGGGTGAGAGCTTCGCAAACTCTCTCGCAGAGCTGTTGAGGGTTCCCGGTTTGGTAGTTCTTTCAAACGATGAACGAGAGTCGGCTTATCAAAGATTAGGCCTCCCGCTGACGACGATTCCGTCGCTCGCAACCACGATCAAACTCGGGCGAGCAGCAAACGCCACCATGGTGGTGCTCGGCACCTACAGCGTCTCTGAGAAGTCGGACAAGACCAATGCATCACTGCTGGGGGCCGCACGCGTGGTTATGATCAACGAGGGTCGGGTCATGGGCGAGATCATGCCTGACGGGCGCTGGGCTTCTCGGATTTTCGACTTCGGCGATCCACTGCTGCAATTGCAGCGAACGCAGGGTCGCCTGGCTTTCGACGTGTTATACGCGCGCGACAAAGCATTTCCGTTTACGCGCAATGAATTGATCGAGCGTGCGACCAAGGCGCCCCAACAAGCTTTCGAAGCGCTATTGAAAGGGATGTTGACCGACGATGAGGCTCTGGCTGACGACAAGCAACAGCATCTCAAAGAGGTCTACCTTAAAAACGCGCTGAGGATTTATTCCGACGCCAAAGGGGGCTCCGTTTATCCCGAGGCCGCCTTCGAACTGGGACAGTTCTATGTTAGACAGCAGAGCTGGAAAGAAGCCGCCGAGTACCTTGCGCGACTTCAGAAAGAAGATCCTCACTACACCGAAGCAGCCTTCTACGCTGCTATTGCCTTCAACAAACAGGGCAACTATCGCGGCGCGCTCGATGTGCTGATGCCTCTGACTCCTGAGAATTCCAAGACCCCGCTGACCAGCATCGTCAACAACGCCGGCGCGATTTCGCTTCAAGCGGCTCGGGAGGAGAAGGGCGGGAAAGAGCGCGACGCATTGCTTGCTCAGGGGACTAGATTTCTTCAGCGAGCGGCCGACTCGTCCGCGGCAGATGATTCCGTGGTCCACTTCAATTATGCCTATGCGCTCTTTCTCTCAGGCAAGTTCGCTGAGGCTGCGGACCAGTTGCGACCTATCATCGCTGCGAACCCGAGAGACGGAGAAGCTTATTTTCTTCTCGCGAAAGCCCAGGAGAAAATGGGTAAGACCGAGAACGCGAGCGCGTCCGATGATCAGGCGAGAAGATTTTTGTCCTCATATGCCAAGTGGCAAACGGAATGGCAAAAGGCGCAGACTACATCGAACGTCGTTGTTAGACTCCGTCAGGTCATCAATCGCAGTGATCTGCCCCGCCAGTCCAGTCCCGGCGAGGAGCAAACACCCAGTCCCGGAGGTCCCGCAGAACTACTTAGCCAGGCACAGAAGCTCTATCAGGATGGACGCGATGAAGAAGCGCTGCCACTGCTGCGTCGGGTTTTAACTCAAGAGCCGACGAGTGCCGAGACTTTTCTGCTCATTGGTCGCATTGATCAGCGACTTGGCGATCAAAAAGCTGCGATCAGCGCATTGAAAACCGCCCTATTCTGGGAGCCAAAGACCATCGACGCTCACATTCTCCTCGGTCGCATCTTCCTCGAGCTCGGAGACCGGGCTCAGGCTCTGACATACGCGCGCAGCGCCATCGAGATCGATTCGAACAATCAGGAAGCCATCGGTCTCTTGCGTCAGGCCGAGACTGGCGGGAAGTAGGAACAGTTGGCGGTGGGCAGTTGGCAGTCAGGAATGGGACTTATACAATTAGTTGGCAACCACGAGATCGGCTCATCCTGCTGAAGCGGACTCAATTGCGAACCCCTCACCGCTTACGGCCAACTGCTAACTGTCCACTGCCAACTGTGCTAAGATTGGCCTCCTCGACACCGAACCTTTCGCTTGGACTTAAGCGAAAATGACTACCTTTCAAATCGTTATCACAGGATCCCTGCTCGCCTGCTGTCTGATCGCAGTACTTCTCATCGTGGCTGTATCCAGGCACAAGAAAGCCGCTACCGGCGCTTTGCACCTGAGTGGCGCGGTCGCCTTGGTTGAAGCTACTCTCCAGCCCGAAGGCGCCGTCCTTGTTCGGGGAGAATTATGGCGAGCTCGATTGCGTTCAGGTGGATCGTTGGAGCGAGGACGTCAGGTCAAGGTCATCGGAGCAAGCAAGCATTTGCTTGAAGTCGAGCCGAACCCGTAAAGACGCGTATCAGCGGCGATGTCATGGCTACAGACACGCAAAAATATGTGACTCCCAGGGAAGGGGAAGCTCGCCATTCAGCGCTTGCCGAGTTCGGCCGCGATGAGCGCAGACCGGCAGTCCTGCTCCTGAGCGGGCTGGTGATTGCGGTTCTTTTCTTCGGCTTGGGAATGCTTATCGGCCGTTGGACCGCAACACCGGATCAATCCGCGAGTGATCGGCATGCGGCTGTGCCGGCGGCGCCAACATCTGCCGCGAGCACTCAGTCCGTGGAAAGCAACGCTTCGAACACTGGTTCGAGCGATCCTCAGCGTCGATTCGCTGTGCTGGTCGCCACCTACGATAGCGCGGACAAATCAAAAACACTGGTTACGGCGCTGCAGGACGCGGGCTTCAAAGACATCCGCACGACTACTCCGCGCGCTGGTGAAGCACCTCCCAGATATTCAGTCCTGGTTGGACGCTACACGCAGGACGAGGCACGCGATGCCGTCCGGCGTCTGCATTCCGCCAACGACCCTCGCCTGAAGAACGCCAAAGTAGTCGACGGCAAGTAGGAGTTTCGAGTTTGGAGTTTCGAGTTTCGGGTTTTGAATCTGAAATGAGTTCCCAAGTCTTAAGGGAGGAGTATGGAGCCAACGTTCTCCCATTTCTGTACGTTTCCGCGAAGGTCGCAACTCGAAACTCGAAACTCCAAACTCGAAACTCGACACTCGACACTCGAAACTCCAAACTCGAAACTCAGAACTCGAAACTCAGAACTCATAACTCCGCCGTGGCACGGCAGGTGCTTTGGTTAATGTCGGCAAGCACGCAACGTAACGTGCACACACCGCCATCACCCCTCTGAGCGCCGCCTGCCGCTGCGCCAGCCGCCCGCCGAGCGATCCTTCAGATTAACTCTCCGAAATGTGGACCCAGTCAGAAATGACTGGGTTCTCCCACTTTTGCAGGCCTTTTTTTTCCAATTTCACCATAAAGCTTCGCTGCCCACACCGCGGATATGATCGAAGATCGCCCGGGCGCGATGATCGCCGGAAGATGGAGGCGACGAAAATTGTCAGTGCGCTAGTGACGTTTTCTGTCGAATTAGCGTGAATCGTAACCCATTTCGGTAACCGAACCGGAGTTCAGAAAAATCTTTTTGAGAGTTGTGAAAGTGGCGTATTGCCTCCAGCCGGTACGTCACGCTCAAGACTCGCGCCAGCTCTTTTGTTAAACTCCATCCCATGGATGATGCGTTAACGCACGACCCAGCAGTTTCTCGACCGCGCTGGGCGCGAATACGCGACCGCGCGCGCGCCTGCGCACCGACCCGGGTCGACGTCGGACTCGCCGTTCTTTCCGCTGCCGTACTCATTCTCTCATTTCCAAATTTTGGCTTGTGGCCGCTTGCGTGGGTTGGACTCGTTCCCCTATTCATAGCGGTTGTTAGACGACCGCATCGAGGGCCGGCATTCCTCCTCGGCTGGATCACAGGAACTCTGTTCTTCTACGGCTCATGTTATTGGCTTACCTACGCCATGATCCGCTATGGCGACATTCCTACCTGGCTAGCATTTCTTTTGCTTGTACCCGGCCCGCTGATTGCCGGCCTGTTCCCCGCGCTGTGCTGCATGACATTGGCGCGCGCCGCCGCGCGTTGGGGTACGAGAGCGGTGTTCATTGCGCCCGTTCTGTGGGCGACGTTTGAATGGGCGCGACTCGGTGCGATCGGTCAGCTTTGGAACGCCATCGGGTATTCACAGGCCTTCGAACCAGACCTGATTCAGGCGGCGCGATGGGGCGGCGTTTATTTTGTCGGTTCTCTCATTGTGACGGTGAATGCCGCCGTCGCTTACGCCATCCTGCAGAGAAAAGCACGCGCTTTGATAGCATCCTCCGCCGCCATTCTCTTTGTATTGATCATTACCCTCCTGAGTCTAGCGCGCACCGTGATGACAACATCGAACATCCGCAAACCCGACGCCGTTGTTATCGCAGTTCAGCCCAACGTTCCGATGGATCCTCAGGGGTCTTTGGCAGAGACTGCAGAATTAATCCAACGACACTATTCGCTAAGCGAGCGCGGCCTGAGCCAGGCGCATGAGTTTGGTAATCTGCCACGCGTCGTGATCTGGCCTGAGTCGCCGATGAATTTCAAGTACGCGGGTGACAGGGCGTTCCAGGAGCTCATCGCAAACTTTGCTGCGAAGAATCATGTTTCCGTTCTCTTCAACTCGCAGGAGCCAGCACCCGCAGGTGGCACGTATAACTCTGCAGTGATGGTCAATGAAGACGGTCGGCTGGTCGCTCAATATGATAAGATTCGTCTGCTGCCGTTTGGCGAGTACGTGCCTTTGCCTCGATGGCTACCGGGTGTGAGTTCGATACCGGCAATGGTCGGAGATTTCACTCCCGGCGCGCAGTACACCTTGATGCCTTTGGGTGAAGCTCGCATTGGCGTATTCATCTGTTTCGAGTCGGCGTTTCCGTACCTCGCTCGAGAGTTCGCGAAGCAAGGCGCGGACGTGCTGGTCAACATTTCGAACGATGGCTATTTGGGCCCTACACCGGTTATGCGACAGCATTTGGCGAACACGGTGTTTCGCGCGGTGGAAAACGATCGACCAGTTTTGCGGGTGACTAATACGGGGATCAGCGCGTTCGTTACTGAGCGAGGGGACGTGCTTGACGCCACGACAGGCTTTCAACCGGACGTCAGAGTATGGCCCGTCAGTCGTGCCCGCACCGAAAAGACTTTTTACACGAAGTATGGGGACGTTTTTGTCGGGCTTTGCGCAGTGATGACGCTAGCGGTGATTGCCTTTTCGTGGAAACGCGTTCGGCAACCGCAAAGTCAGTAACTCGGTGAGACGGGTTCTTTGATCTGGCATCTCAGATGGCTGTTTGGAAAGAGCCGATGCGGTTCTTTCGAATCCGCAATCCGAATTCCGCAATCCGAATTCCGCAATCCGAAATAGATTAAGGGATGGGCTAAGAATGATAGAGACACTTTCAATATTAGATTTACGGAACTCCTTCGACGAGCTGCGGCAGCGCGTCGAGCAACTCGGGAGGTTCCTTTGATGTAGCCGCCAAGCGCGCTGAGTCTAAAACAATCGAGGAGCAGGCCACGGCTCCGGATTTTTGGAACGATCAGGAGGCGGCGCAAAAGCTGCTCGCGCGCAGAAGCAGTCTTGAACGAACGCTCGCGCGGCAGGAGCAGTTTGAGTCCGAACTTGAAGACGGGAAAGTGCTCTTTGAATTTGCCGAGGAAGACGAGGAATCCCTGGGCGAACTGCGCGGACTGATAGAGCGCCTGGAACACGAGATCGGCCAGGCAGAGACCGAGATGCTTCTCGCCGGCGAGAACGATCAATTGAACGCCATCTGCACGATACATCCCGGCGCCGGCGGCACCGAATCGCAGGACTGGGCCGAGATGCTTCTGCGCATGTATCTCAAGTGGGCCGAAACGCGGGGCTTCAAGACGGAGATTCTTGATTACCAGCCAGGCGACGAGGCGGGCATCAAGAACGTCACTTTCGTGGTCGAAGGAGAATACGCCTACGGCCTGCTGGCCGCAGAAGCGGGAGTGCACCGGCTGGTCCGCATCTCGCCGTTTGATCAAGCAGCCCGACGCCACACATCGTTTGCCTCTCTTTTCGTCTATCCACAGATCGACGAGAACATAGAAGTGGAGATCAACGATAAAGATTTGCGGGTCGACACTTATCGAGCAACCGGCGCGGGCGGCCAGCATATAAATACGACCGACTCCGCCGTGCGCATCACTCATATCCCGACAGGAATTGTAGTCCAGTGCCAGAACCAGCGATCGCAGCATCAGAACCGAGCGGTGGCGATGCAAGTTTTACGCTCGCGCCTCTATGAAATGGAGATTGAGAAGCGACGCGCCGAACACTCTGCCCTGGAAGCGAACAAGCAGGACATCGCATTCGGCTCGCAGATTCGCAACTACGTGCTCGCTCCTTACCGCCTGGTGAAGGACGCTCGCACGAAGGTAGAGCGTGGTGACGTGGATGCGGTGCTGGCGGGAGATATTGACGACTTTATCAAGGCGTATTTGCTGTCGCGCCGGGCTGCATGAAGCAAGCCACGGTAGTTCGTCGGAAGAGCGTGAATCGAGAGTGATGACGGCTTCTGTGTATTTCATTCTCACACGGCTTCAGGCGGGTGTCGCGTAAAGAAATTAAGCTGGAAACCGTTTAAACGGTTTCCAATTGTTCGGACGCGCCAAGGGCACCGGGCTAAAGCCACGGTGTGAATGAGACTGAAATATCGACCAAGTCATCGGGGCTTATCTGCTGTCGGGGCGCACCGCATGGATGCTAACGTTGGGCGCAGATGCTGATATCTATCATCTAACATCCAGCATCTGACATCTGGCCTCCGGAGAGTCTATGGCAACTACACAAACTGAAGCGCGGGCGAAGACGGTAGCGCCAAAAAACTCACGGCGCAATGAGATCATCGCCATCCTCGTATTCGCTCTCGGCGCGTTGCTGGGTCTTTGTCTCTTATCCTATAACCCCAACGATCCGTCGTGGAATACCGGTACCACGCTTGGTGTTACGCGCAATTGGATAGGTCCGCTGGGAGCGAACATAGCTGCCGGGCTCTTTCAGTTCGTTGGACTCGCCGCATATCTCCTGCCTGTGCTCTTACTCGCTGCAGCATGGCGACGTTTTCGCACTCGGCGACTGCGTGCTCCGCTCTCACGCATCATTGGCCTTGTCACACTCGTCATTGCCGCAGCATCTCTGTTTGCGCTTTATGTTAATCGTCCGCTCTTCGATGGAAGCGTTCCCGCCGGCGGTCTTGCCGGCGCCTTAATCTCTCGTGCATTGGTTAGCGGATTGAGCACCACCGGCGCGACCATCCTTCTCGTAGCGCTGGCGGCAACCGGATTGTTGCTCGCCACTAACTTCTCGTTCGTCCGCTCCTATGAGTCCATTGGCGGAGCGTTCGGCGATCGTTTCTCCTTCATTCGAAGAATCCCTGAGCGGTTCCAGGCATGGCGCGCGGCGCGGCGCGAACGGGCCCAATTGAGAATGAACATGCGTCGGGCTGCGCGCGAAGAGCGTAACGCCGCGCGACTGGCGGATAAGAGCGTCAGGGAAAGATCCGCGGCTGAACGCGTCGCCGAATTCATGAGCGAACCCGAAGGCGTCTCAGCCGACTCGGCCATCAAGCGGGCGGCTACAGTCGCCGAAACGCAGGCCCAGCCCACAATCACTTCTCAGGACGGAGTAAAGGTGCTCGCGGCTTCGGTCAGCTCTACCCCGATTACAGCGTCAACCGGAGTGGGAACCGGTGTAGCGGAGAAGGCCTCGGCAGCGGGCGCGGCAGCTTCGAGAACCGCTCCCTCAAAGGGCACAGCTTCGATCGAGGGGGCCGGCATCGAAGAGATGCTTAAGTCCGCGGAGATCGTGCGGACGGGGCCGATTGATGACAAGTCCATGGCGGACGCGGCCAAACCTGCTCGCCGGGCTGCGCGCACACCGATCAGCAATTACAAGATGCCGGGCCTGGACTTCCTCAATTCCCCGCCCCCGCATCTGGAGTATGCCGACGACGAATACTTCGCCATCGCAACGCGGCTTGCCGAGAAATGCAAGGAGTTCAACGTCACTGGAAAGATCGAACACATCTGTCCCGGGCCGGTGGTCACGACTTACGAATTCAAGCCCGATCCCGGCGTTAAGTATTCGCGCGTGACTGGCCTGGTCGACGATCTCTGCCTCGCGCTGAAAGCAGAATCGATACGCATCGATCGCCTGCCTGGCAAGGCACACGTTGGTATCGAAGTTCCAAGCCCGCACCGAGAGACGATTCACCTGCGCGAGGTGATCGAGTCGCGCCAGTTTCGAGAATCGACCTCGAAGCTCACCATCGCCCTCGGTAAAACCATTGACGGGTTGAACTACGTCGCCGACCTCACCAAGATGCCGCACCTGCTTATCGCCGGTACCACCGGCGCGGGTAAATCGGTGGGCGTCAATTCATTGATCGTTTCGATTCTCTATAAGGCTACTCCCGAAGAGGTCAAGTTTATTCTGATCGATCCCAAGCGCCTCGAGTTGGGTCTTTATGAGGAGATACCTCATCTTCTGACTCCGATCATCACCGATCCCAAGCGCGCCGCTCATGCGCTCAAGTGGGGAGTCACCGAGATGGAGAATCGGTATAAAGAACTCGCCGGATGGGGAGTTCGCAATATCGATGGTTATAACTCCGAAGTTCTGAGACGGAATCTCGTCAAAGACTATGACGAAATGACGAACGAGCCGTGGAAGCCCCTACCCTATATCGTGATCATCATAGACGAGCTCGCGGACCTTATGATGGTCTCGGGCCACGATGTGGAGGAATCGATCACACGCCTGGCGCAGATGGCGCGGGCGGTGGGGATACATCTGGTGCTCGCAACTCAGCGACCGTCAGTGGATGTCATCACCGGGCTGATCAAAGCCAACTTCCCTTCGCGAATCTCATTCCGCGTTTCATCCAAGGTCGACTCGCGCACGATCATCGATTCCAACGGAGCCGAACAATTACTGGGCAAGGGCGACATGCTGTTCCTCCCTCCTGGGACCTCTCGCCTTATTCGCGTTCACGGGGCTTATGTAGACGAGTCTGAGATCGGGCGCATCGTCTCGCACATCAAGGCGCAGGGCGCCCCCCTGTATGACGATACGGTAACGCAGTCCGAGGACGAGGCCATGGGGCTGGATGACTCGGACGGCGAACGTGATGAGCTGTTCGAAGATGCGCTGAGAATTTGCGTCGAGATGAAACGCGCTTCGACCTCCGTCTTGCAGCGCAGGTTGCGCATTGGCTATGGGCGCGCCGCGGCGATTCTCGACAAGATGGAGCGTGAAGGTTTTATCGGACAGGCAGACGGCGCGCGACCTCGTCCCATTATGGGCCGCGCATTCGAGGTGGTAGCGGATTGGGACGGACAATCCTAGTCCAAAGCCCAATGTCTAAGGTCCAAAGTCGATATCGGCTTGTATCTTCTCGGTTCAGTGCGAGCGATCGACTCGATATGGAGCTTGAAACTTGAAACCCACGTTGGGCTTTGGACCTTGGACTCTGGACGTCTTCCCGATTTCCACAGACACTGTGGAAAAGCGTGTGGAAAAGGGCCTGCCCGACGTTACAAGTTCATGAACATTTTAGACTTCTAGCATTTTGCACAAGAGCGCTGCAAAATTTTCAAAGGCCTCACAGCCATTAGCTTGCATCTATGAAACGGCGCCTACGCGCGGGACAAACTCTTCGCAAATTGCATTTCGTTTGCGCTTGCCTGCTACTCATCTGCGCTCAATCCTGCGTCAAGTTGCCACGGCGATATCTTATCTCGACGGGCCAATCTGAAAGCGGTGCTGCTCGGAGCGGCAACGCAGGAGCAAGCAAAGTCGACATCAATAGCGCCTCCTCCAAAGAGCTCGAGCGACTTCCGGGAATCGGTCGTGGTCTGGCCGAGCGGATCATCGCTCATCGCGAAAAATACGGCACCTTCCGCCTTCCGGAGCACTTAATGATGGTGCATGGGATCAGCGAACATCGCTTTTTTGCCATGCGCGGTCTGATCACGGCGGAGTGAGGGCGAAAGCTCCTGCGATATGGGCGGGCGAGGCGGTTCGGGGCGCGAGCCCCGATTGACTCCGCACTGCCCGCCATACTATAAAACCTAGGCGCGTCATGTCCCTGGCCCGGCCCGATTCAAGACCTGCTTTTCGGAGGAGCTCCCGAACGATGTCAACATATCTCACAGCAGCGGTTCCGCCGCAGACTCCGCACGAGAGCAAGGATGCGTCATTCACACTCAGAACCCTGACAGAGACGCTGTCAGCACTGACCGAAGCGCCCTCTCTGGAGATCGTCAACAATTGGCTCTACCGCGTGGCGGTTACTCCCGACGATCTTCGCCCATTCCGATTTTTCAAACAGGGCACCTACTCGCGCCACCGCGTATGTCGCAACCAGTTTGCGGAGCTGCTGGTCCTCTGCTGGCTACCCGGTCAACGCACACCGATACACGATCACAACGGGTCTTACGGAGCCGTTCGCGTTTGCGAAGGCGTGATGTGGGAAACGGCGTTCGCGCTCAATAACGAGCGACAGCTCTATTACCAATCGGCTCGCGAGTGGAATTCGGGCGATATAACCGGGGCGGACATCCCCGACATACATCAGATTGGAAACCCGGAGGTCAGCGGGCAGGAACTGGTCACGATTCACCTCTACGCGCCGCCGCTCGGCGTACTCAATACCTATAAAGTGGGCAGCACCGAAGTCGGCCACTACTCACCAAATGAATTCATGGACGGGGCGGGAATCTAAGCGCCGGCCTCAGGAGTCAAAATTCGGGATTCAGAACAAGAGTTCGATGCTCAACTCCATCCTCCGTACCTCGTACCGAAAGCCCCGCTCCGCCGATCGCCCGCAGTCATCGCTTGCATTCTTCTCTTACTCGCGGCGCTTTCCCTTACCTGCTCGAAAGTTCCACCTGCTGCCGATAAGCCCGGTTCCTCAGAGATCACCGTTGCGGCCGCATCGAATCTGACCGAAGCCTTTCAGGAACTGGGAAAACAATTCACTGCGGAGACGGGTATCCGAGTCGTCTTTAGCTTCGGCGCTACAGCCGAGCTTGAGAAGCAGATAGAGTATGGAGCGCCCTTTGACGTCTTCGCATCGGCCGACGTAGAGCACATCGACAAGCTGGAGAGCAAGGGAATGCTCACCATCGGTACGAATAAGCCGTACGCACGCGGACGACTTGTTCTCTGGATCCCGCCGAACAATGCGGTCGCGCTTTCTCGCATCGAGGAGATCACACACGCGGACGTCGAACGGATAGCGATTGCGAAGCCGGATGTCGCGCCATACGGACGGGCCACCGTCGAAGCGCTTAGAGCGTTAAAGCTCTGGGACCAGGTCGAGCCCAAAGTCATCTATGGCCAGAACGTCTCGCAGACGAAGCAGTACGCTTCGACCGGTAATGCCGAGGTGGCGTTCCTTCCGCTTGCACTGGTAAAGCCGAACGAGGGGCGCGTGATCGAAGTGGATGAAGGCTTGCACCAGCCGATCGTTCAAGCGATCGCAGTTGTGAAGGACTCGCGTCAGCAGGAAGCCGCGCGGCGGTTCGTTGATTTCGTATTGAGTGAAAAGGGACAGGCGCTACTCGAGCGCTTCGGCTACCGACGACCGTGAGAGGTGATGGGTGATGGGTGATGGGTGATGGGTGTCGGATGCAGTCTGGAGCTCCTAAAAATTCAAGCGCATCCCAAGCTTCCGAGGGGAGGCCGAGACGAGCAAGACTTTACCACCAGAAAGAATCGAGCGGCGAAACCCTCACCAAGTTTCGCCGCTCTTTGTGTGCTTCAACGCTGTAATGGGTGGTCGGGCGGGAGCGGAGCACCGCAAGTCACCTTATATATCAAACTCGATTCAAAGTCCACGAAAGATTGAGTCGCGCGCTATTGACATCGCCTCCCAAAGTAGATACGATTCGATGACCTTATGACTATGGTTCGATGGTGAACGTCAGGCGTATGACCAACTTCAAAAGACTGCGAATGAAGAAGGCCCTATCCCTTTCTGAACTCTCACAACTCTCCAACCTCAGTCCTGTCACAATTAATCGCGTGGAAAACGGCTTACAGAAACCGAGGCCCAGTACGATCCGTAGTTTGGCACGAGGTCTAGGAATAGATGTTGAAGACTTGACGACAGAGGACGATTACTCAGTCCCGTCGAAGAGTCGTCCATCGAGTGGGGAGCCTTCATGAGTCGACGCCAGCGAGTAGCTCGAGACATTATCGTGGCTGACAATATGGAGGTGCTTGCCTCCATCGAGCCGGGCTCGGTCAGCCTTGCATACCTCGATCCCCCGTTCATGTCGGGCCGATCTTACGACGCTTATTTAGGTCGCACCCGAACTCCGAAGCACAATTCTGAGACGACGGCATTCGATGACCGTTGGACTTGGCAAGACAAAACCGAGAGCGAATTCCAAAGAATCAAGGAAGTAGTTCCGTTAAAAGTAGGGCAGCTGCTGCATGGGTTACTTGCATCGCAAGGGCGAACAAGTCTGTTAGCATATTTAGTTTGGCTTACTCCAAGGTTGCACTTGACCAGGGAATGTTTGTCTGAGAGAGGATCGCTGTACCTTCATTGTGATTCAAACTCGAGCCACTATCTGAAGATTCTTCTCGATACTATATTTGGGCCGGCAAATTTTCGAAACGAAATCATCTGGCGGCGAACGCATGCACATAGTAGCTCTCATCGTTTCGGGCCTGTACATGACGCTATTCTTTATTATTCCAGAGCAAGCAAATGTGTGTGGAATCCAGTCCATACTAGCTATGACGTTTCTTACCTTGAAAATTATTTCAATCGTGAAGACGAGGAGGGGCGGTTTCAAGCCATTACCTGCACCGCGCCTGGCGATCGAACGGGAACGAAGGCTCACTATCGCTGGAAGGGTAGGCTTCCTCCCCCGGGCCGACATTGGGCTTGGAAGCATGAACAAATGGAGAAGTTTGAAGCAGCGGAAAGGCTTGTTTATTCTTCTAACGGCGTTCCGCGATTGAAGCGTTACGCACATGAAGGTCTGGGTGTCGCCGTCCAAGATGTTTGGACCGATATCCCAAGACTCGATGCTCATTCTTCTGAACGACTAGGTTATGAAACACAGAAGCCTGTCGCCTTACTAGAGCGAATCATTGCCGCGAGCTCTCGAGAGGGAGACGTGATTTTGGACCCCTTCTGCGGTTCCGGCACTACGTTGGTGGCGGCTGAACGATTAGGGCGTGGATGGTTGGGAATTGACTCTTCGCTTCTAGCATGCTCATTGGCGTTAGGGAGAACTCGGAGCGTTGTAGGTACTAAGCCAATTCGTCTACAGGGATTTCCAAGTCGTACCGAAGTGGCTATGCAACTATTTAGGGATGAGCCTTTGAGGTTCGGCGTTTGGGGGGCTAGTCTACTTGGAACCCTTCCAGATAGAGAGTTGTTATCAGACAGTTTACTGATCGGGACTCGAGTGGTTTTAGGAGCCAAAAAGAGCTCCCTGATCAGCCTCGTCCCCACAGGTCGTAAGTGCGAGATGCCCGCG
>JAVHWA010000052.1:0-38718 GCA_032160165.1 Acidobacteriota bacterium | reverse complement strand
GAAGGAATGATGGAGCGCGGGAAAAACACTTGGCGCCCAGAGAGCAGATGCGGCGCTCCACAGGACGAAGAGCATCAGCGGAAGCAACACGAACAGCTCATGACGAGGAATTGTCGAAGACCCGGTTGATTTGAACGCCCTATATGCAAGTTGCCCAAGCGTGATGCAGAGCAATAAAGCCAGAACCAGTTCCTGACTCCAGGGCAATCCACCGCTGGTTGGCTTTGGCAATCCCGGCGTCAACGGGGCCAACAAGACCAGCGGCCATAGGATGGTCAAAAGCGCCAGCGGGTCCCGCTTTATTAGTCGGCGAAGGTTCGACATCGCTTTATTCAAAAAGTTGCGGGGGCGGAGCTTTCGACTCCGGCCCCCGCAAGGCTAGGTTTCAATTAGAGGGTAGGACTTAGTTGCCCAGGGGCGACATTCCAACCACAGCAGCTCTGGTGGTGACGGCTGCCGTGCCGACCGCGCCGCGCATGACACCGTCTTCAGTGATACCGAAGACGCGCGTGCCGGACTGCGATGCACCTGAGTCAACCTGCGGATCTGCCTGCGCAGCAAACTGCGCCAGAACGCCGGTGGAGGGCGCGATGACTTCCGGGAACGTGAAGTTGTAACCGCTCTTGATGCCGCTTGCCAGAACGCCGTCGACCAAAGACTGGCCGCTCAGAGCCGCAAGGGTGGCAGCGAACGCGCCGTTGCCGGTGGTGGACTGGTAGGTCGCCTGTGCGCTGTGGATGGTGCGGAGGCTGGATTGAGCCGAACCTTCGTTGGCGGCGCGGCGTGAAGCGAGCAGATTCGGAATAGCGATGGCGGCGATAATGCCGATGATCGCGACAACGATCAGAAGCTCGATAAGAGAGAAGCCTTTCTGGCCTTTTTTCTGTTGCATGTCTTTCAAGTGCTCCTTAAGCAGTAGGGGTGAAGTTGGATCAGTCAAAAATTTCGCGCCATCGGCTTTTATCTCAGGCTTCAGGCCGCGCACTAGCGCGATGTCAGCCTCTCCTTAACAAACACCGTGCCGCAGGTTCATTGCCTTCGATATCTGCGAGTACTTGCTGCTAACCGCCATTTTTCGCAGAAATTCTTCCAGGATTTGCGGACGAACGAACGTCGAGCTGCAAAACTGACAAATTGCGTTAGTCATGAAGTGACGGTTTTCGTTAAGCCGGGGTTGCTGGAGAGAAGGGAATAGAGAGGTAAATGAGCAGCTCTCGCGAAGCTATTGGATCGGATTGCTCGCCAAGGTTGCGCTCGCACCAACCTCGACGCGAAGCACTCCTGAAGCGTCGCAGTAATAATGCTGGAAGGCGTTATTCGGATCAAGCGCAGGGTCGGCGACAGCCTCATAGTTTGTCAGAGTCGCTGTCGTGACGTTGAAAAGGTAGCCGCTCTTCTGGCCTCCGCTGAGGCTCGAATCGGCTATAAAGTTTGCATTTCCCAACTCTGTCAGGGTTGCGTACTGCCCATTGGTGGAATGATAAGCCACCTCTGACGAGTTGATCGTACGCATCGAGCTGATGGCTGAGGCCGAGTTTGAGGCTTGTCTGGCTCTCTCAAGATACGGGATTGCAATAGCCGCAATGATGCCGATGATGGCAACCACGATCAGCAGTTCAATGAGCGAGAAGCCTCGTTGAGATGTATGAATGTTTTTCATTTAGGCAAACGTTCGGAACGTCCTTCTGAGAAGTGGTACCCGGGTAGACGGGTATTCTCAGCGCTTCCAGCAACGCCTGTGCCGCTAGGTCGCGTAATGGCGGATTAACGCTGCCGCGAAAGCAAACCGGTCTTCGCGCTGAGGCGTTAAGTTGAAATTAGGCTAATCGGCCAGGTGGCAGACCCGACGATGCAACTACTCCGCGGCGCTGCGGGACGCCGAGTCGCGGAGTTGAGCAGTGAGGCTGCGGATGTTGTGCTTGTCCAGAAGGTGACGCAGGCTACGGACAGAGAGTTGAAGAAGCTCGGCGGCGCGAGTCTGATTTCCGTTGGTTCGGCGCAGCGCTTCGAGAACGTATGTCTTTTCGAGTTGCTCGAGATGCGCCACCACGTTGATGCCTTCCTCAGGAAGGTCCAGAGCGGAAGCGATTCGTGCGGCATTGTAGTTGGTGATCTGCTCTGGAAATCGTTCAGGTTGAATGGTGTCGCTTCGCTCGAGAGCGACGGCGCGTTCAATCGTATGCTCCAGCTCGCGAACATTCCCCGGCCAGGAGTAGACCTCCAACAGCTGCTGTGCCTTTTCACTGATGGCAACCTGGCGATTTGTCTGGGCGCAGAACTTCTTCATGAAGTGCGCGGTCAGGTCCGGTATGTCCTCAGTTCGCTCTCGCAACGGCGGCAACTCGATAGGAATCACTGAGACTCGATAAAACAGGTCTTCGCGGAAAGTGTTGTCTTTGACCATCGCCGAAAGGTCGCGGTTGGTGGCTGCAATAACGCGCGTATCTATCTCGGCTTCGTCGTGCGCACCCACCGGGCGCACCTTTCGCTCCTGCAACACGCGCAATAGCTTGACCTGCATGGCTGGCGACATCTCGCCAATCTCATCGAGGAAGATTGTCCCCTGGTTCGCCGCTTCAAAGAGCCCTTTGCGGTTGGTGTTCGCACCCGTAAAGGAACCTTTGACGTAACCGAAGAGTTCCGATTCGAGAAGCGTTTCAGTAAAGGCTCCACAGTTAATGGAGACGAACGGCCGTTCCGCTCGCGGACTGAGATCGTGAATGGCGCGAGCGACCAGCTCTTTGCCGGTTCCGCTTTCGCCCGTGATTAGGATCGTCGATTGCACCTCGGCAACGGTCTCGATCATCTGATAGACCGCCTGCATCCTCTCCGAGTGGCCAATAATGTTGTTGAGATGGCCGCGCTCGCGCTGCTCCTTTATGAGGACTTCCTTCTCGATCCTCAGCGTCTCGACTTCCTGCTTGAGCTTGAGGCGCTCGAGAGCTTTGACCACGATCAGTTTGAGCTCATCGATGTCGAAGGGCTTGGTGATGAAATCGTCGGCGCCAAGCTTGAAGGCTTCACGAGCGGTATCTACGGTTGCAAAGGCGGTCATCATCACCACCGCGACTTCCGGTAATAGCTCGCGTGCAGAGCGAAGCAGCTCGATTCCTCCAATGTCAGGCATCTTTACGTCCGAGATGATCAGGTCAGCGGCCTCCGCGCGCAACATCTCCAGCGCCCGTCGTCCGTTTTCTGCCGTACGGACCTCGTGGCCTTCGCGCCCGAAGACTATCGAGAGGAGCTGCCGCATCCCCTGCTCATCATCAACAATCAGAAGTTTAGACATAACGATGCAGAACTTGGAATTCAGGAACCAGCATCAGCGTTGGCTGTCGTATATTGTTCCAACAAATCGCTGATTTCTTCAAGTTGCGGTAACATCTCTGGATTATCACCGTAGCCCAGGTCCTTCGCCAACACAAGATAATATCGGCATTCTTCGAGCGAACGTTGCGCTTCGCTCAGCGATCGAGACTTATCAGCGAGGTCCTTTTCCTTGAAACCTTCGGCAATCCTTGCCGCAATAGCAATCGCCGCCCGTCTGAACTGCGCGCTCAATCCAGAAATTTCTTTCTGCGGAAAGTAATCGCTGTAGTGATAGACAGACAGCACAAACTGATGCGCCTTTTGCCAGACGATCAGGTCTTGAAAAGATTTTGCCGGCATTCGATTCATTCCAAATGCCCAATCCGCCCTTGAGCAGTCGCGGTTAAGCATGCAAGAGCCCGCAGAAAGGAATTGCCGAAGGCGGTCCCTGCCTTTCATGCAAGATTCTGCGTTCTGGATTCGGCATTCTGCCTTGCCTGCGGAATTTCAATCGAGATAGTGGTCCCACTGCCTTCTCGACTGCGGACGTTGATTGTGCCGCCGTGATCGCGAATGATCTGATAGACGATCGAAAGTCCAAGTCCAGTGCCTCCCGTCCTCGACGAGAATGGTTCAAAAAGATGTTCTACCTGCTCGGGCGACATGCCGAGCCCGGTGTCGGTGAAAGCAATCCGCAAGCGGTCACCCATCGAACGACGGAGTTCGGCCCTGAATGTCCCGCCTTGTGGCATTGCCTGCAGCGAGTTGCGCGCGATGTTCCAGAACACCTGTTTCAGTTGCGACGCGTCCGCATTCACCATCATAACGCCGTCTTCGTAGTCTTCCTCCAGTTGATGGTGGTCTTGCAGCTCCGGGCTGTGGCGTAACAGCGTCAACGCTTCGCGTAGCAGCTCGCGCACATCCACACTCACGTGGGCGTGAGACCGCGGCCGCGCGTACGTCAAATAATCAGTGATGATTCTATTTAGTCGGTCCGATTCGCGCAGTATGATCTCCATCAGCTCAGCCTGCGATGAATCGGCCTCTACTTCGGAACGCAACACCTGTATCGACCCGCGCATCGCCGCCAGCGGATTTCTGATCTCGTGAGCAATCGAGGCCGCGACTCGCCCAACCGCGGCCAGTCGGTCCTGCCGTCGCGACGTTTCTTCCAGGGCACGTACTTGCGTCAGGTCCTGGAAGGTAATTACAAGTCCGGTGGTTTCGCCTGACTCAGCGAAAAGAGGGAAGATGCTGAATCCCAAACGAAGCCGAAGTCCATCGGCGGTTAAGCAGTCTGACTCGAAACGAGGGCTGGGCTCGCCGGACTCCGCCGCCCGCATCGATAACTCGACGTGCTCACCGATCTCGCCAAAGAAGATCGATACTCCCTGGCCGCGCACGTGTTCAGCCTTGTAGCCTGTGATCTCCTCCGATGCGGCGTTAAAGGTATAGATGCGTCCCTGCAGATCCGCGGTAATAACTCCGGAGCGAATCGACTCGACGATGCGCTCATGCAACGCCCGCAAGCTGGCAAGGGTCTGCGTAGCTTCCGAAAGTTCGACGTCGTAGCGCGATTGTCGCTGAGCCAGTCGCGCCGCGAGTAAACCAACCACGAGGAACGCAATATCGTTGAGCCCTACAGTCTGAATCAACTTCAAGGTAGAGAGTTCAGTTTCGGTGGGAACGAATGGGGAAACCGTTCCGGAGAGTATTCCCACCGCCAGACCGGTGAATATGGCCGCGCATCCGACCGATGCGACCAGCGCAGCGCGAGCCCCAAGATAGAAGCTGGCGATCGAAATGATAACGATATAGAACGCGGCGAAAGGAGATCTGACGTCGCCGGTTATCCAAACCAGACCTGTTACGATGAGAACGTCTATGCAAAGTTGGACGCAGGCTTGCAGTCGCCAGCGCCGGCTGAAGCGAAGCAGTACGGCATAGACGATTGAAAGTGAGATGACGACAATGAAAATCAGGCGCTCGCCGCGATCAGAAACCGCGAGCTGTTCGTGAGAAAAGAGCGTGGAAGAGAGGACGAAAAGAAGGACCGCAGCGGAGAGGCGGGCGACGATCAACCACCAAAGTTTGTGACTAAGTGGATCATCCTGATCGATGGTTTTATCGTCAACCTCCATCGATCACAAGCCTACACAGTAATAGTAAAAAGGTAAAAGGCAAAAGGGAATCGCAGCCAGTGCAGATTAAGGCGCGGCAGTCTCATGACTGAAGCTGCCGGAGACCTGTCGGCCGCTGAGTCGATCACGCAGGCCCTTCAGTTCGTCTCGGTGGGATTGGTCGTGCTCTCGCATTAACTCGAGCAGCCGGCCCAGCGTGATCTCTCCAACGCCTTGCAGAACACCGCGCGATTCCAACTGTTCGGGCGAAATCGCCTTTAGCCTTTTGAGGTTCTCGATACGCGCGCTCGCGAACTCCCGTAGTGCGGTGCCGTACGACTCACGGTTATAGTTTCGCTCGACGGCGAGGCGGCTTCCATCGATATCGTCAAGCAACGGTCGATCCTGGGTGAGTAGTTTGTCAAGGCGGACGGCATAGCCCTCCTGCTCGATATCGCGGAGATGGCAAACTTGTTCGAGAGCCGAGAACTCACTATCTGAGGGTTTCCCTGTCCTGGCCTCTTCCGTGAGATCGGCTGTCGATTGCCTGACCATCTCAGGGGTCTCCTCAAGAAACGCGATCAACGCTTGAAAGTCCCCAGGCGTCATTGGGCTGCTCCGTCGCGATTGTTCACTTCTTCATCCTGCGAAAGACCCGCAGCTGCGGCTTTGTCGACCAACCACTCGAGGGAACCGTTAGCCGGGCTGATCAATTGAACCGGAAGGCGTTTCGGCAGGTGCACGCGCTTCACAATCTCGGCGAGCCGTTTGGCCTTGTTCTCGCCAGTCACCAAAAACACGATATGGGCGGCGTGATTAATCGCGGGTGCTGTCAATGTGATGCGATAGGCACCGAACTTTGCGATCCAGTTTGCGGTTACCGAGGCCTCGGTCTCGTACAACGCAGGCGTATCCGGAAAAAGCGATGCCGTGTGCCCATCATCGCCCATTCCCAGAAAAACCAAATCGAAGCGCGGCCAGTCGGCGTCGTTGAAGTAGGTACGCAGCTCGTCTTCGTAGAGCCGAGCGTCGCTTACTGCATCGCCCAGGCCGCGAATCCTGTGCACGTTCTGCGGTGGAATGGGAACGCGAGTAAGCATCGCTTCGTTTGCCATCCGATAGTTGCTCTGCGGGTCTTCGGGCGAGACGCAACGCTCGTCGCCAAAAAAGATGTGGACCTTCGACCAGTCTAATTGGTTCTTATACTCATCGCTTGCCAGCAGCTCGTACGCGCGCTTCGGAGTAGATCCACCCGCGAGCGCAACGCTGAACTTTCCGGAGGCCTCGATGGCCTCGAGACCGAACTTCACAAATCTGTCGGCAGCAGCGCGAGCTACTTGCGAAGCGTTGTCGAAGATGTGAAGTTGCCCGGTCATTTCTTAGGAAAGCTGCTGGGAAGGGCACCATTCTTCGCACTCATTGCAGGCACGATGCCTGCGCTCCCCGCAGATGCCTGCGGCCAGCTACGTGCCCAGCGCTGTAATAAGTTGAGCGGCGATTGCAAGCGCCTCTTCGTAAATGACGTCGCGTCTTAGCAGCGCGAGTTCACGGCTTAGCCGCTCGCCCTCGCCCTTCTCTTCGTAGCCCAAAACGCGATCGACTGTGCGTTTGCCATCGATCCTCGCCTCCGTTTCGAGCTTCCTCCGATCATCGCTGAACGAGACGCGAAACTCGGCGCTCGAGCCCGCGGCCAGCGACAGCGAGACCAGCATTCCGTCGCCGTGTCCTTCACCCGCGGTTGCGCACAACACGACATTGATATCGCGCCCGGTTCCAATAAGCCGAAAACTAGCGACGCAATTTTCCTCGGTTGGATTTCGACCGGCGACCTTCCAGCCGAGTCGCGAGGCTAGCCATCCGATTGCCAACAGCGCCTTGGGTGCGATCTCATTGAGCGCGACGTCGGGCGGGTCATATTCGATCTCGATGCGATCTATCCGCTCGAGGATCGCGCGGTAGTCGGGAACGTCCCAGAAACTTGCGATCAGATTTCGCCACGCGGTCAGGCGGCCCCAATTCAGATCACTTACGGACATCCATAGCGGGCGCTCTCTTATTATTTGTGCCAGGCGAGTCAAGTCTTCGTGCGGATGGTCGAAGCTCGCCGAATCGATCACCGTGCGATCGGCAAGTTCGGTCATCCGATCGAACAGAGTGTCTTCGTAATGCGGGATGTCTTTCCACCAGAGGAACACCGGGACGTCAGGAACTAAGAGCGGAGCGATCGCGCTGGCCACGGTCTCGACCGCCGCACCCGCTGTCTCAATCGTGACCTGCTCCCCGCAGACCTGCTTTCCACTGCCGCCCAAAAGTCGGCAGCGGGTGGAGACGTAGGCCTCAAGCTTTGCCTCGGTAGCATCTCGATCGGCCAACAGGACCAATGTCCGGCCCGGATGCTGTTGGTTTACGATCTCGAGCATGTCGTCGATCTCTTCGCGGTCCTCGTCGACTGTTGAGTACACAAGCAGATTCAGCGCACAGGCTCGCGTTACTCCCGACTCGGCGTTCGAACCGTCCTCATCTCCTGCCGGTCTCCACATGGCCGCCAGTTCTTTCTCGATCTTCTCGACATCGATACCTTTCGACGTCGTGATCGGAACGGCGCTTTCGTGTGTCTGTATCTGCATGATTACGTCCCCAGCGCTAGTTGACTGTGTCTTGGCGGATTCGGACAAGAAAGAGAGCAAACTATCCACCAAGTCACACGGAATACAACGTAAGCTCGGCCTTCGTGTGGTTTGGTGTAATTTCGTGGATGGTTCATCAGTTCGCTTCCTCAGAGCATCCTTCGAATTCAGTGAACCTGGGCTCGGAGTACTGAAGTGCGGCGTGCAGATCTTCCATCTCCAGGTCCGGCATCTCTTCGAGTAGCTGTTCAGTAGTCAGCCCAGCAGCAAACAAGTCGAGAATATCAGCCACACGAATGCGCATCCCCCGAATGCAAGGGTGCCCTCCGCATTGGTCGGGGTTAATGGTGATCCTATCGATTAAGCTCGACATGAGTTCTCCTGGAATCTGCAAATCACGGCCGAAGGATCATCTTCCCGTCACCCGTCACGGTCGCCTCCATCGTCGCCCGTCTTTTTCGATCAAATCATGCGACTCCTTCGGGCCCCAGGTCCCGGCTTCATAATTAGGAAACTTCACCTGGTCTTTGGTCGCAGCCCATTCGTTTAGAACGGGCATCACGATCTCCCATCCACGCTCAGTCATGTCCTTGCGCGCGTAAAGTGTGGAATCGCCCAGCACGCAGTCGAGCAGAAGCCGTTCATACGCCTCCGCAAGTTGTACGCCGAACGAAGCGCCATAACGAAAATCCATGTTCACATCGCGGATGTTTGTCGTCTGCCCCGGCACCTTGGCCGCAAAGCGGAGAGTTATTCCTTCATCCGGCTGAATCCTAATGATGAGTTGATTAGGCGTCAGTTGGTTCATGGCCTCGCCGAACAGCGGAAGGGGCGCGGCTTTGAACTGAATCGCAATTTCGGTGACGCGCTTTGGCAGCCGCTTGCCCGAGCGTATGTAGAAGGGAACTCCCGCCCACCGCCAGTTATCGAAGAACATGGTGATCATAGCGAAAGTTTCTGTGGACGAGTCGGCCGCCACATCGGGTTCCTGGCGATAACCGGCCACCGCCCGACCGGCAATCGAACCAGGGCCATATTGCCCTCTGACGCACTCTTCGCGAACGCGCTCGGGGGTGAACTCGCGCGTTGCCTGCATTGCCTTGATCTTCTCGTCTCTTACCGCCTCTGAGTCGAGGTTCACTGGAGGCTCCATAGCGACCAGCGAAAGAATTTGAAAGACGTGATTCTGAATCATGTCGCGCAGGACGCCGGCCTTCTCGTAATAACCGCCGCGTTCCTCGACACCGACCATCTCGGCGTTCGTCAGTTGAACATGATCTATGTATTGTCGATTCCAAAGCGGCTCGAAGATCCCGTTGGCGAAGCGAAACACGAGCAGGTTCTGCACCGTCTCTTTGCCCAGGTAATGATCGATGCGATAGACCTGCGACTCGTCAAGGTACTCGAGCAGTTCTCGATTCAAGGACCGCGCGCTATCAAGGTCGGTGCCAAATGGCTTTTCAACGATGACGCGGACCCAGCCTTTACCTGCGGGCTTCGCGAGATTATGTTCGCCCAACTGTTTGACCGCTGGGCCGTAGAACTGCGGAGCTACGGAAAGATAGAAAATACGGTTGCCCTGCGTGCCGCGTTCGCCATCGACCTTTTCCAGCAACGCAGCCAGCTTGTCGTAATCGTCCGGGTTGTTAATGTCCGCAGTCAGATAATGAAGTCCCTGCGCGAATGAGTTCCAGACGTCTTCGTCAACGCGTTTCGCTTCCGAGAATTCCTCAACCGCCTCTTTCATCCGCGCGCGAAAGTCCTCGCTTGTCATCTCAGTGCGCGCGAGCCCAACGATGGCGAACTCGGCGGGCAACAATCGCTCTTGCACCAGGCGGTAAAGTGCGGGGATGAGCTTACGCTTGGTTAAATCGCCGCTGGCGCCGAAGATGACGAAAATGCACGGCTCGGCTGTCCGCTCAAGGCGAATTCCCGCGCGCAGAGGGTTCTCCATAACGTCGGCTTTCTGCATCGCTACTCTGTTGGTGGTTTGATTTGGACCGTCGGCGGTTTGATTCTGGGCCCAGAGCCGCCAGGCGCGCGCATCTGGGTAGGAGGAGCTGGAACAGGAGCGGGCGCCGGTGCCACATTCGGCGCCGCGCCGGTCACCGGGAACTCCTCGGTCGCGGGTTCAGCGCTCTTAGGCATCGGGCCGCCCTCCGACCCCATCTTGATGCTGTAGACCCTTGTCGCGCGGCGACCCCGTCGCACGCTTGCCGACCTACGTCTCTTATGGCGTTGTGAAGCAGCAGGTATGCCGTCGGGGATAAGCACTGCTGCGACGTTTATGCGGTTAGCCAGCGCTGACACGTCGATGCCCATCAAGACGGCGATCAGTGCTAGAGCCAGAAGTTTGTTTCTCATAGTTCTAAGGAAATCCAATCGTCAGACGTAGTTGTTTGAACGGAGTCAGAGCGTGCCCCTTGCATCCGCACGCGGCACCGCTTCGCCAATCAACTTCAGCAGGCGCTGAAGTCCGGCCATCGTATCCGCGCCCAGGTCAACGCGTATGGCTCGCCGACCGCGCGATGATAGCGAGCGAAAATCACCAAGCGCCTGCGCCTGTTTCAGCACACTAAAGGTGTACGACTGACCGGGGATGGGAAGATCGCCTCCGTCGGGCGCAGTGACTTGCAGGAACACGCCGTTGGCCCCGCCCCCTTTGTGTAGCTGACCCGTCGAGTGCAAAAACCGCGGTCCATATCCGGTCGTCGTAGCGCATCGAGTGGCATCGCGCAGATGTGTTCGAATCTGCTGGATCAACGCTTCGTGCTCGGAGGTTTCTTCCACATAATCGAGCATCGCAATATAGTCGCCTGCTTTCACCTGGGCCAGATGACTGGCAAGCGCGGCTTCGACTGATGACGACGCCAGCGACGATAGCATAGGTTCGTCTGCGTATATCGTGAGCACGCCATCTGTGGCGACAATCGACTGCTCCGCCAGCGCGCCTTCCTTTTCGAATTTCTCCAGCAGCTCTCGTGTCGCGTCCTTCGACTCCTGCACGTTGGGTTGATCGAAAGGATTGATTCCCAGACGCCAGCCCGCGAACGCGGTGGCGATCTCCCACAGGAAGAACTCTTCTCCCAAATCGTAGAGATCGGTCAGGGTCCGATAAACAATTGGATGCCCAGCGGCCTCGAGCGCCTTTAATTTTACTTCCGTATCGCCGTCGAGCTTTCCCACCGCGATCGAGACGAACAGCCTGTCATCGCCGTAAACTGACGGCGTTCCCAGCGTCTCGCCCGCAACCGGCAAAATGCCTTTGCCTTCCTTGCCGGTGCTCTCGGCTATTAGTTGTTCTATCCAGAGCCCGAGGGCGCTGATCTTTGGATCGGTGACGATGGTCAGCTTGTCGCGGCCGGCTCGCGCGCACTCTCCGAGTATCGCTCCCAACTTCGCGCCCGGGTTGTCTGCCGCGGGAACGACTGCCGCGCACGAATGCACGACTCGTTCGGCGCGATCCAGAAGTTTCTTGATGTCTAATCCCATCAGCGCGGCGGGTACCACGCCAAAATAGGAAAGCGCTGAATAGCGTCCGCCGATGTCAGGCGGATTTAGGAAGATCCGCTTGAACTTGTCCTCGATCGCCATCTTCTCCATCTGCGTCCCTGGATCGGTGATGGCGACAAAACAGTCGCCCGCATTCGCCTTCACTTTTCCAACCTGGTCGTACCAGTACTTGTAAAAGACCAGCGGCTCGGTCGTCGTTCCCGACTTGGAGGAAATGATGAAAAGACAGTGTTCGAGATTGATCTGGCCGGCGAAGCTGGCAAGCGCATCCGGATCGGTCGAGTCCAGCACCAGCAGTTCGGGATAGCCGTCCTGAATTCCAAACGTCTGGCGAAACACTTCAGGGCAAAGCGAAGAGCCTCCCATACCGCAGAGCATCACGTGCTTAAATTGCCGAACTCCACGAATGCGATCGGCAAATGCGATTAGGTCGTCTTCGACTCCGATCATTGCGTCCGGCACCGTTAGCCAGCCGAGCGCGTTCTTGATGATTTTCTGATGTGCTTCGTCCTCTTTCCAGAGGCCCGCGTCTTTCCGCCACATGCGACGAATTACGTCGCCCTTGTCCGACTCCTTGATTGCTGCGTTGACGGCCTCCGCGTACTTGCCCAGCGAAGCCGTCAGCCGGTCGTGAATACCCGAGATCAGCGCGTCGCGTTTTGATTCGATTGATTCGACAAGCGTGTCGAAGGATCCTACGAAGGCGGCCAGTCCATTTTTCTGCAGCTTTTCGGTGACTTCGCGAAGATCGATGCCGACGCTCGTTAGTTTCTCGATGCACGCGCTGGCGCCCTCAACGTCGCTCTCCAGCGTCAGCGCGACCGATCCATGGTCGCGGAACGCAGTATAGGTTTGTGGCGGAATAGTGTTGACGGTTTCGGGGCCGATGAGATTGTCGACATAGAGTACGTCCGAGTACTTGGGGTTCTTGGTTCCGGTCGAGGCCCACAAGCATCGTTGAACCTGCGCACCCTTGGCTTTCAGTTTACTGAACCGCTCGCCATGAAAGAGGTCCTTGAACGTTTGATACGCCAGCTTCGCGTTCGCAATCGCGGCTTTACCCATCAGGTCCTCGAGCGTCTGCTTCTCCTCGGGTGAGGCGGCATGACGTGCGCGATATTCCAGATCGCTGTCGATCGCGGTGTCGACACGCGACACGAAAAAACTTGCAACCGACGCGATGTGATCAACCGAGCCGGCTTCCGCGTCACGTCGCTCAAGTCCTTTGATGAAAGCTTCGGCGACCTGAATGTAGTTCTCGATCGAGAAAATCATCGTGACATTGATATTGATGCCCCGATAGATGCACTCTTCTATGGCGGGCAGTCCCTCCTGTGACGCAGGGATCTTGATCATCACGTTCCGCCGATTCAAATGCTTGAAGAGTCGGCCAGCCTCTTCAATCGTACCCTGTGTGTCGTATGCGAGGCGCGGATTGACTTCGAGACTGATGTAGCCATCGATGCCGTCGGTTTTGTCGTAGACCGGTTTGAGAATATCCGCGGCGCGACCTATATCATCGAGCACCAAAGCCTCGTATATTTCATTGACGCCGGCCCCCGCCGCCACCAGCGTGCGCATTTGTTCATCGTAATCAGTAGAACCGGTAATGGCCTTTTCGAAGATGGTGGGATTCGAGGTCACGCCTCTGAGGTCGTCCTCTTCGATCTTCTTCTTGAGATCGCCCGTCTCGAGCATCGCGCGCCGGATATTGTCGTACCAGATCGACTGTCCCGTTTTCATGACCTCGATAAGATGGTTGCTCATGCTGATTTTCCTTAAGGTGATAAACGAAGATTCTGCGCGTGTCCCGCTCCAAATAATTTCAACTGCGGGACGGCAACAGGCTATTCAGGCGGGAAACGGCAGAAAGTAGAAACAGAGATGCCGGTTCCAAGCGGTCAACCAGTGATCTTGAAGTAAGACGCCGTTGGGATTAAGACGGCGCTATATTATCACAGACAGGGCCGCAGGTCTTCGAGCCGTTAGCGCCGGCCAGGTGCGTTGACCGCACGACTGAAAGCAAAGCGAGTGTACCTCTGTGCCTGTCACGAGTTGGGCGCGAGTTCCGGTATTTCCCGATCGCGCCGCTGTCGCAACGCGTCCCATCGATCCAGATAGCGGACGAGATGATCGTTTGCAGGGTCCGCCGCTTTGCTCTCGAGCATCTCGTGAAACTGTCGCTGTTCCGCCTTGTATTCATCGGTTGAGAGGAATCCCCCGAAGTGGGCAGTGCGCAACCACAGGAGATACGTCGTAATCGAGTCGCATTCGTTGTATTGCACGATGCGTCGCCGGTCCGAACCGAACCACATATCAGCGACGTTGTCCCCGCTGACGTCCAGCTTCCCCGGGATCCCGCAGGCCGTTGCAATTTCATGAAGTGTCGATCCGCTCCTGCCCCATCCTCCCAGTTCTTCTCGAAGGTCGACATGCCAGTCCGAACCCCGCGCAAAATAGTCGACACCTTCCCACGGCTTATCCGGACGCTTGCAAAAGGCCGGCGCGGTTAAGCCGTTCGCGACTGCCCTCTGAACGAAGATCACCAGGTCTGCCGAGATGGAGTTGAAGCCGACCAGTTGAGGCTTTGCTTTTCCCACCGCGTCGAGGAATCTACCGACGATCGACGCCTCCGCAACGTCGGGTTGATCGGGAGAAGGGAGCGAGAAAAGATCCAGACGTACCTCGCGCCCAGGGCCCGTTCTTCTACGAACGACGGCGACAGAGACAATGCGGCACAGCGCGGTCTTCAAGTACGGATGTGGGTTTTCCGCTGTCGCGCCGCCCCGCTTCCACATTTCCTCGATGACGTCGGCGTCCGACATTTCGTTGGGAAGATCATAGGCAGCGCGGCCCGAAATCGCGTCGGGCGCCCACTCCGCGTCAAAGGCCCACACCTCGTTTGCTACCAGCTTGAACACTGTGATCGACTCCTTCTCACCAAACCCTGCCTCGCCCCGGCGACGCATGCTCTTTGGAAATGTCGTAAAGTTTGCGCCTCATCATAGTGGTAGAGGCAAAGTCCGCGACCTTTCTTTCGAGAATTGACGAACAATCAGCGAGATTGGCAAACCCACACAGAAGATGATTACGAGTAGTCCGATGATGCGTCTGGAAATAGGGACCGGGGCTCCCTGCGGAAACGGCGACAGTGGCAACACCACGAAATTCATGAACAAGTAAACTGCGATGCCATAGATGACACCCGAAATGATTGGTTGCCGGACCAGGAACCGGAAGATCGTGCTTGCGAAACAGAAAACTGTAGCCGCGCCTGTTGCGATCACAAAGTGCAGTCCCAACCCGAGTAGAGCTGTCGTTAGTCCGCCCTCGTAGGAAGCGGCGCCGAGAAGTCCGCTGGCTACCGATTGCAGCACCTTAATCGGCATTGTTCCTCGAAAGGCGCTGATAACAATCGCGCCTGTAATATCAAGCGTGCCGGCGATCAGGCCGGCCCAAAGGATCGCTTTGTATGCCCGCGTGGTATTCGCCGAGCTCGACAACGCTGTTGCATTCATTGCGGCACTCCCTACTTTCGGTTTGGAGAGGCAATTAGCCGAGCGCGCATCAAGGCGCCTGCGTGAGCGAATACTCAAACTCGTACAAGTGTTTTCCGTCGATAATCTTGATAGTCATCTTTCCGGATAATCCTTTGAGACCCTCGGTTCCCGAATCGGGTACCACAGTGACTGAGAGTTGGGCGGCGCCGCGGTCCATCGTTCCGCTGTGTTGAAGCGCGAAGGTGCCGGTGCGGCCATCCAACTTTCCCTTGACTCTCTCCATAGCGACGTAGCCGGCGGACCCTTCGGTGGGTGTTCCGGCCATCAACATCTGCCCTTTGCTTGTAGCTTCAAGATCGCCGTGGAACTGCTTATCTATAGACATTCTGCCGACTGTTGGGTCCCCAACGTTCTCGTCGGTCTGCGGAATTAACTTAACCTCAAACGTGCCGTTCGCTTTCTTCGTCATTCTTGACTCCTTTTGTTGACCGCGTTTCATTCCCGAATGGTTCAGCGTCGCAGACGCGCGGACGGCGAGAAAGAGGCAAACAACAGCGAGCAATGCCGCAAGCGTTCGAGATAGTTTTGTAATCAACATTCTGCATTCATCCTGCGTAATAGTTCAATCGTTACTTTTCGCTGTGGCCATCTGTTCATACGGGCAGGTAATACGACGCGAGGACAAGAGGACGATGGATTAATGAGAGCGCAATCCCGGCTCCGAACGGCTATCCCGGGCGCCGGATGAGTGATGGAGACTAATCGAGCGAAGTCAAAACGCAGAGCAATCCAAAGCAAACGTGGCTTATTCTTTACCGCGCAATACAGCCTCTCGCTTTGAACGCAGACGCTGATAGGCGGCTTCATCGACCGGTGAAGCGCAGTCCCATCCCACTTTCTGCCAATCAGGATCGGCAGAATCAAGGCCTATCGCGCGAATGACGTCTGCTTCGCAAACAAAGAAGTGGCGTTTGAATGGAAAAAGATAGCCGCCTTCATTCTCGCGGGAATCTCGCGCATCCTCATAATGCGCGAACCACCGGTTAAGGAAAACATCCAGATCGGGTTGGTACCAAAGCTCGTCTCCGTCGCTCTCCTTCATGTTCGATCTCCCATCCATCCCGGTAATGCAATGATCGATTACTTCGCGGCGGTCCCGGTGACAGTGAACTTGATGTCGTCGGGGCTGGTCGAAAGTTTGATGTCGTTTCCGTTATAAGCTTCGACTTTGCAGGTATACGAACCGGGGGCAAGAGGCTTGTCCAAAGCGTAGGACGTTCCATCGACGCGCTTATTGATGTAGTCGTACTCCGTCTGGGCTCCGGATGAACTGTCGGCGAAGATACTGAACTTGTAGTAAGCCGCATCGGGGTAGGGCGCCCACTTAACTTCTATCTTATCGCCGCCCATTTTCGCGCCCGCCTTCGGGTTCAAGAGCTTTACATCATTCTTGAAAAGGTTTGTGTCGGGAGCGAAGTAGGTCTTATCAGCTTCGATGTTGTACTTTGCCGCCGAGACAATCCCGGATGTGGCAAACACATAATAGGGGGAATCGAACACCTTGACGGTCAGGCCTTCATAAAGTCCTGGCGGAACGTCCTTGATCAAGTACTCGCCCGCGGTGTCCGTCTTGGTGGTAAATGTCTGGCCGCCGCATCCGTTCAAATACTGGCTGAACTTTTCGCAGAGTTTGACTTCAACCCCCACGGCCGGTTGCTGGTTGTAGAAGGCCTTGCCCTGGACGTTGGCTTTTCCTGCTGCGGGTTTTTCTTTCTCTACGCCTGTGCCGGAGGGAATCGTCCCATCAGAGTTAGGCTTCGCCGGCGGAGTATCGCTTTTCGTGGGGCTACCGCTTGCAGTCTGACCTGACGAGTTATTACTCACCTCGGTCGAAGACTTGCACCCGACAATCATAATTGCTGAAAGCAGTATCGCTGGAATAGCCAGCCTGACTTTGCTCGACATTCGATTCGCTCTCCTTATTCAATTCGATTTTCAGAAACGACGACGCTTGTCATCGACTTTTGCGACCAAAGCCCGATCGTCCCACATCTGTGCGCGACACCAGGGAAAACGATAAAGCTCCGGCGCATGCCAGTGTGAGAAGTGCCTACTCGTTCGCTTGCTCCCAGAGGCCGCAAATATTTCCGTCCGGGTCCTTAATAGCCGCGACCGCGCCAACGCCTGGCACTGGCGTCTTTGGTAGCGCGACCTGCCCTCCGAGCTTTACCGCATTTTCAATTGCGGCATCGATACTTTCAACATCGACGTAATTCATCCATGGTTGATCCGAATGCAAGCGCTGCATCACGGCGCCATTGATTCCGGGACCGTCAGTGCCGGTGGTGCACAGCCAGTACTCGGGCCCGGGCATGGGGGCCTTGCTGAATTTCCAGCCGAAGAGGTCGCCGTAGAACTTTGTCAGCGCCTCAGGTTGGTTAGCCGGGATTTCGAAATGGACGATTCTGTTGGTTGCCATTATGGACTCCAGTGTTGTTCAGAAAAAACGCGCGGAGAGTCGGTCGACGATGCGAATTAAACGAGCTTGTCATAGTCCGCGTGTGAGCCAATCCAGAACCACACCACGGCGTCGTCTCGATCAACTCCAAGAGCGCGGTAGTGAGCGCCTACGCGGACAGACCAGAGTTGATCGATCTTCTTAAAGTGCAGTGACGGATGACGAGCGTCCGCTTTGAGCAGTTCAAAATTCTTGTCAGCGAGCTTTTGTACATCAATCGGAAGGGCATGATAATCTCGCCAGAATCGCGTTGTCGCAAGATGTTTCACAAAGGCTCGCACGGGCCCGACTCAAATTCCTGTGCCGCTTCACTGACCAAAGAATCGAGTCGTCCTTTTTTCGAGTCCTCCTCGATCTGCAAATCCCAGATCCGCGCGTGAAACTCTTCGAACCATTCGGCGAGCTCTGCCACGGCCGTGGGAGGCAATTGGGAAATGGCGACTTCTATCTCTTTAACGTCCATAGACCGCAGTCTAACTCACCTTCATAACTGCATCAACCTGGGATAGAAAGGCGACACATTCGGTCGTTTCCATACGTCCCGGCCCTTAGATCGGCGGCTTCCGCTGTTGCTAGCCTAGTTTACAAACCTTCGAAGTTGGACACTGATGGCAAAGCCGATGGCGATGAAGGTGGCGAGCACGGACGAGAGTCCAGCGCTCATCAGAGGCAGAGGCACACCGATGACCGGAAGCATCCCAAGCGCCATGCCCACGTTGACGAAGAGCTGAAAGGCGAGTCCGCCAACGATCGCCATAATCACGAGCATACCTGTCCTATCAGGAGCGCGACGCGCTCCGGTTATCAACCTCGACAACATTAGCGCGTAAGCCATCAATAAAAGAATACAGCCCAGGAAACCAGTGGTCTCGGCGGTCACAGAAAAAATGAAGTCCGAGTGGGGCTCGGGCAGAAATTTCAAACCACTTTGCGAGTATTCCGAAGAACCGCCCGTTCCAGTCAAACCGCCCTTGCCGACGGTCAGAATCGATTGCCAGGTGTGATAGCCGAATCCGCGCTTGTCTGCGTTCTCCGGATCGAGAATAACGTTGATTCGTTCCAGCTTGTACCCGCTCAGCACTCCCGTCTTGACCCCGACAAAATACGCCGCCGGTGTGACAACCAACATCAGGACGATGGCCGCGAACACGATCGACATCCTGATAGATGAGAGAAACAGCACCACGGCCAAGAGAGGAAAATACGTGATCGCCTGTCCCATGTCAGGCTCCAGCAGAATCAGACCAACGGGCAGCGCAAGGATCGTTACGCCCATCAGTGTCTCCTTCAGCGTCAGCGCCGAGCTTCGCATTCGGCCGAAATAGCGGGCCAGCATCAGCACGGTTGGGATCTTTACGAACTCTGAAGGCTGAAACTGTCCAACAACGGGCAGCTTGATCCAGCATCGTTGGCCATTGATTCTCATCCCGATCTGCGGAATCAGTACAATAGCGAGCAGGAAGAGTCCGAAGAGATAAAAGGCGGGAGCTATGTGGACGATCTTTCGATAGTCGGTGAACGAGACGGCGAACATCGCCACCAGCGCAATGCCCAGGCCGATCAATTGCTTTTGCCAGTAGGGTTCGGTGGGCTGGGCGTTATGAATCTGCCATGTTCCAAAGACGACGATCATCAACGCCAGCAGAGCAAGCGGCCAATCAAAATCGCGTAAGCTACGTCTCTCGAGTATCGCTACCATCGGCTAGTAAATCGTGAATAGTAAATCGTGAATCGGAATTAGTCCTGAGAGTCGAGCTGTACGCTGGATTAGAGTGGATAAGCTGCTTCGACTGAGATGCCGCGACGTGTCCTTGATCATGCTCCCGAGGCCGCTGCTTCACCGATGCGCTGCCAAAGGGTCGCTCCCTCGCGGTGGTGGATTTTGCTTTGGTTCGCGCGCGTATTGCTGTGAGCCAGGCGGATCGTGATTACGTGTTTTGCGATACCACACGTCGTAAACGGCCCGCACCGTAGGAGCTCCGAAGCGAGAGCCCAAACCCGCATTCTCGATAAGCGCGACACAAGAAATCTCGGGCTTAAATGCGGGAGCGTAAGATACGAACCACGAATGGTCCTTAAAGACGCCGACGTCCTTGCCCAGGCTCACCACCTGCGCCGTACCGGTCTTGCCCGCAATCTCGAAGTCCGCCATTCGAATTCCGGTAGCCGTTCCCGCTTCATTGACCACAGACCACATGCTCTTCACGATTAGCTGATTCTGATCATCCGGTATTGGCAGGAGCTTCGGCGCCAAATGATCGAACGCTCGCGCCGGACGTGCAGGTCTATAGTCGGGGCTGGATGGATCGTTTCCCACGGCGGCAGTCTCGCGAATCTCCTTCAGCAGATGCGGAACGTACATCTTCCCGTCCATTCCAATGGCTGAGTGGGCCCGCAGAAGAGCTATAGGGGTCAAGACGTCTTCGCCCTGGCCGAACGAGGAATAGACCGTATCGATGTCTTTCCATTCCGGGTCCTTGGGGAAGAGGCGCGCTTTCAATTCTCGCGATGGCGTAGTGCTGATGTTCTCGTGCGGCAGGTCGATGCCGGTGCGCTTGTTGAGATCGAACATCTCTACCATCTCCTGTATGCCTTCAAGTTTCATCTTCAGGCCGAGACGATAGAAGTAGGCGTCGCAGGACTTCATGATTGCAAAATGCACGTCGGGCGTTCCATGATTGCCGCCCATACAGCGGGTGAACTTATTGCCGATTGTAATGCCGCCGCCGCAAACCAGGTTCGAATGGTCCAAACTGATCTGTCCCTGCAGCAGTCCGGCTGTTGCCATCAGCGGCTTCCAGGTTGAGCCTGGGGGGAACCTCCCCTGGATGGCGCGATTCATCAGCGGCTTCTTAGGGTCGTTGACCAACTCGGCGTATTGGGCGCGGCCCTCCCTGGTCTTAATCCGCTGCGAAAACAGGTTTGGGTCGTAGGTCGGGGCCGAAGCGAGCGCCAGGATCTCGCCGTTGTTTGGATCCATGGCGATGACCACGCCGCGGCCCTGCGGTGATTTGGTGAGCTGGTCCTCCGCCGTCAGTTGGAGGTCGAAATCAATCGTGGTGACCAGGTCCTGGCCTGCCTGAGGCTCGACCCTTTCGACTTCGCTCTGGATGTGACCGCGACTATCCACAATCACTTTGCGGTAGCCGTCCCTGCCGCGCAGGAAATCGTCGTAGAATTTCTCCAGACCTTCCTGGCCGACTATGTCGCCCGGCTTAAAGCCCTTGTCTTTATATTGTGCCAACTCCAGTTGTTCGGGACTGACCTCTCCGACATACCCAAGCACGTGACAGAGAGCGCCATTCTCCGGATAGCGGCGCTGCGGCTGTTGCTCAATTCGCAGCTCCGGAAACTCCAGCTCGTGCGCTTCCACCCATACGATGTCCGCCTGCGTGGCATTCTCCTTAACGATGAACGATTCGAAAGCTGGTTGCGACTTGAGCTGTTCGTACCTTCCGTTGAGGTCCTCGACATCAACGCCCAGACCGGCGCCATAGGGCGCGATGAGCGCGGCGAAGTCTCTGTTCTTGATGTCCTCGCGAGAGAGGACTACGTTGTAAATAGGACGCGAGTCGACCAGCAGGTTTCCGTAACGATCGAGGATGACGCCACGAGGAGCAGGAATCGGCAGCAGGCGAATGCGCTGGTTTTCGGCGCGCTCCGCGTAGTAGGCGCCGTTGACGATTTGAAGGTAATAGAGCCTGACCCCCAGGGCCGTCACCATCAGGATCACCAGGATCTGGATGGCGCGTAGCCTCGCGCGCAGGTTCTGTGAATCGTCCTCAAACTTCATACTCTTATCTGACCCCGTAATCACCGAGGGCTGCGTCGTCGGCCGAACCTGACGATTCCGCGACGCGCAACCCGGCGACGAAAAGCCAGTTTGCGCCGTTGTTTCGCCCTCTCACTGAACAGCACGTCAAGCCCGTAAAGTATAACGGTTCCAACCACTGTTGTCCCTATCAGTTTGAAGGAAGCCCGTTCAATAAACGGATAACTGGACGATTGTCCGAGCATCTTGTGCAGGAGAACATACACGCTATCATCCAGCAGCGATGCACCAGCTAAGACGGGAATCCTCGCCAAAGAGTTGTCGAGGTTTACGCGCGAAGCTACCGTTACGATGACGTAGGCAGTCAGGGTCTTGGAAAAGCTGCCCGCACCCAGTAGGCCGCGGCTCAAGGCGTCGGTTACCAGCCCGCTGATCGCTCCGATGAGGAGCGCCTGCAGCGCATCTCGCTGCAAAGCAAAGTAGACTACCACAATGAGTGGCAGGTCGACGTAAACAGCAGGACTCCAGTCGGCGGGGAGCGACGATTGAAGAACAATTGCGACCGTCAGCACCAGCGCGATTTTCAGTAGACGCATTTCAAACCGTGATGGGGGATAGGTGATGGGTGATAGGAAGACGCTGCTTCTTATCACCCATCACCTGTCACTCATTACTTCTCACTTCTTCTTCTCAACATTCGGCATTGTCTGATCAGGTGCAACCGCCTGAGGCGGGTGATAAATCAGTACGGCGACGACGTCGAGCGAATTCAATCGAGCGCCAGGCTTGATATGTATCGTATGAGGTACCGTGGCGGTGCCCTTCTTAACTTCTATTACCTCGCCGACGTTCAGTCCAGGTGGGTAGATACTGTCCTGTCCTGTGGTCAGCACGTAGTCGCCCGGGTTGACAACCTCAAGACCGGATACGTAGCGCATATCCAGCAAGCCGCTTTGGCCGAGCCCTTTCACCGGTCCCACCGCAGTCGATTGTCCCAGTTGCCCTATGACGGCTCCGGCCGCTGCACGTTCATCGGTAATCAGCATGATCTGCGCAGTCCAGGGGCTTAGCATAATCACCCTGCCGACGATCCCGCCGGGCGTTACCACCGGCATGTTCAGCTCTATTCCACTCGAGCGACCGCGATCGATAGTAATGGTGTCGAACCAGAGCGAGGGGTCTCGCGCAATCACATGGGCGGGAACTATCTGATACTGCGTGGTCTCCTTGAAATCAAGAAGCCCTTTCAACCGCTGGTTCTCGTCGCGGTCGGCGCGCAGTTGAGACAACTCGCTCTCCATCTGATCGAGCCTTTGCTTTAGCTGTTCATTCTCCTGAGCGGCGTTGCGCAGATTTCGCACGTACGAGAAGAAGCCCGAGCCGGCGTTTCCCACCCCTGAGGCTGCACGCTGGAACGGGGAGAAAAGGGTCTGAACCCAGACACGGAGCATCCGCTGCTTGGTAACGCCATCGCGGGCGTCGTAGGCCATTAACGCCAATTGCAGGACAAGCAGCCCTACGAACCACCACGGCGCGCGCTGTCTGATTTCCTTTTGCGTGCGGGCGACTACCATAAAAGCAGATGTCAGAGGCTTTATGTCAGATGTCAGGAACTAGCATCTAGCATCTGACATCTAACATCGGTCTTCAGGTTCCGCTCGTCAGTGTGTTGTCCCACCTGACGCGCTTGAGTAGGTTGAAATCGGAGAGCATTTTGCCCGTGCCCAGCACAACCGATGAGAGCGGGTCCTCGGCGAGCGAGACTGGGAGTCCCGTTTCGATCGAGAGACGTTTGTCCAGGTTCTTCAACAGCGCGCCGCCGCCCGTCAACACAATGCCGCGCTCGACGATGTCTGCCGAAAGCTCCGGCGGAGTGCGTTCCAGCGCAACTCGTACCGCGTTGATAATGGTGGCAACGGAATCGGCCAGCGCCTCTCTTATCTCGGTGTCAGTTATGGTGACGGTCTTGGGGATACCTTCAATCAAGTTGCGGCCGCGCACTTCCATCGAGAGCGGCTCGTCCAGATTGTATGCCGAGCCCAGCTCGATCTTGATCTGTTCTGCCGTGCGCTCACCGATGAGGAGGTTGTATTTGCGTTTGATGTATTGGGTGATCGCTTCGTCCATCTCGTTGCCGGCAACCCGAACGGCCCTTGAATAGACGATGCCGCTCAGAGAGATTACTGCGATGTCCGTGGTTCCGCCGCCGACGTCGACCACCATGTTGCCCTGCGGCTCGGTGATCGGCATGCCTGCGCCGATAGCGGCCGCCATGGCTTCCTCCACCAGGTAGACTTCGGAGGCCTTGGCACGATAGGCCGAGTCTTCGACAGCTCGCCGCTCGACCTGCGTGATCTCGCTGGGGATCCCGATGACGACGCGAGGTGAGACCCACGTCTTTCCGTTGTGCGCCTTACGTATGAAGTGCTGGAGCATTTTCTCAGTCACTTCGAAGTTGGCAATAACGCCGTCCTTCATTGGGCGAATCGCGACGATGTTGCCGGGTGTGCGACCCAGCATTTCTTTTGCGTCGCGGCCCACCGCTTCGACGGCGTTCGTGATCTTGTTGATCGCTACGATCGAAGGTTCAGAGACAACGATGCCGCGACCCTTAGCGAAGACAAGTGTATTAGCTGTACCCAGATCGATCGCCAGGTCGCTGGAGAAGAGACTAAAGATAGATTTGAATGCCATTAGATAAATATGCCCATGTTTTCTTAGGATGACTGCGCCCGGCCGCGGTGGAGTGATTTGAGCGACGTTACCCTTTTGAGTCTTTCGGGGACAAACGCCGCATCGGGTCGGAGAAAAACTCAACCGAACGAGAGCGAACCAGCTAAGATACTATGAATAGGCGCGTGGGCGCTATCGGAAAGTGCGATTTTTATTGGTACCGAGGGTGACTCCGGGCAGGAAGCCTCTACGAAACCGGCGACTCTTCACTCGAGCGCTGCTTTCGCTGGTCGGTAATCGACTCAGCCCGGTCCTTTGATGGGAGGTCCGCAGGGAACCGTAGGCAGTTCTTGCCGGCGGCCTTCGCTTCGTACATGGCGGCATCGGCGTTGGCCACGAGTTGTTGCGGCGACTGCGCGTGAAGCGGGAAAGTCGCGACGCCAAAGCTGGCGGTCAAGCGAAGGTTCAAGCCCCGCCCGCCGGCAAATCGATTTCTCTCAATTTTCTGTCGCACGCGTTCGGCGACAAAGGCGGCCTGATCGATATTACTTTCCGGAAGAATGACGACGAACTCGTCCCCGCCGTATCGGGCCACGATGTCGGTATCGCGCACGCTCGACAGGATAACCGCCGCCATCTCCATCAGGACGTGCGATCCGACCAGGTGCCCGTGCATATCGTTGACGTTCTTAAAGTCGTCCAAATCGAAGAAGAGCGCGCCAACGCTCGAACCGTACCTGCGCGCTCGGCGGACCTCGGCCAGGACAAACTGTCGCAGGAATCGCGCGTTGTGCAGCTTCGTCAGATCATCTGTCTGAGAGAGACGCTCGGCTTCGGCAATGCGCAAAGAGTTTCCCAAGGCGAAAGCGATGGGAAGGGCCAGTGCGTCCAGCAATCTGATCTCACTCCTGGTGAATGCGCGTTGGCCGGGCTCGGAGTGCCGCACGCCTTCGATCACTCCCATCACTCTATCGCCGCTGACGAGCGGTACGGCCACGACCCGCTGGCCTTTCTCCGTCTTCCGAATTGGCAAAGTCGTGGACACAGCCTCCCTAGCCGCCCTGGATTCTGAGCCGGAAAGCGCAAGCGCTTTTCCCAGAAGCGCGCGCTGCAGATCTTGTTCCGCCGTTAGTGGTTCAGCCGAACTCGATTCACGCACCGCCAGCGGCTCCAGACTGATTTGATCGCTGCGCGTCGCTTCCGAGGTCAAATAGATTGTCCAACGGCCCGCTTCGACCAGAGGGGCCAATCCGGCGAGCGCTGCGTTTGCGGCGCTGATCTGATCGCTGGTGAAATGCAGAGACACGACCAACTCGAAAGCTTCACGCAGGTCCTTCGTTCGAATCTTTCCTTGAAAGTCGACCGACTCTGGCAGCCAGGCTTTCTGGACTTCGTCGAGCCGTGGAAGCTCGCCCGTCATACCCCGGTCTTCCAGCTCGCGAAGCAAGGCAGGAAGCTGGGCCGGTTCGTCCGCAATCGCGCGAAAGCCTATCCGCTTTAGCGTAGCCGTATCCAAAGTGCGAAGCCGCGGACCGGTAGTGTGTTCCATCTGTCTGCGGCACGCGACCAGTGGGACGTTGGGCCAAACTGCGTTCGCATGTTCGATAACTGAATACAACTCGCGCATGTCCGCGCCGGGGAACACCTCGTAGAGCACGGCAAGAGGCGCTGTGTTGGCTTCGCGGTCAGGATCATCCTCTTCCGATGGAGTTGTGGAGGTCGCCTCGACTTCGCGGATGCCTTCGACGAAAGCGGCAATGCCGGCCCCCTGCAGAACGTCGGTCAGAGCCGTCGCAGGAGCCTCGTAAGCATCCGTCAATAAGACCACGTGCCTTTTCATAACACTATCGGTCCACTCATTTCCTCTGTTGCCCTGGGCCGCCATTAAGCTGAACTTTGTGGGAGTTGCGGTTGCCTTGTTGATCCAGGGCGGTGATGGTTATCTCCCGCGCGCCAGGCGGAGCGGTGATCTGCAGACGAAAAACGCCGCTGCTGTCTGAAAGAATCTCGCGCTGGCCGAAAGCCACGGTGGTCCCCGGTTGGGTACGTCCGCGTATGACGTAGATCTGACCTCCAACATACTCGGCCGTAATCTCGGAAAATTCTATACCCTGTCCTGTTTGTTTCGAGACAACTGTAAATTTTTGCGGGTCGCTCCAATCACTGTCCTGACCTGATCGCGCGGAGGCCCTCACATGCCAGAAATAGTCTCCGGGCCGCAAGTCGCTGGCATTGAATTCTGTTGAGGCGAGCTGATCGCGCTCGATTACTTTTCCCGCCGCCACGAAGAACGGCGAAGTAGCTACTTCGACGCGGTAATGCGAGGCTGTACCGGAGGCGGGCCGCTGCCATCGTAGAGTCACGTTCGCCGCGCCCGACGCCGCCGCGGGTATCCTTTCAAGATTACGCGGGTCCGCAGGCGTCGGGATATCCAGCAAGCGTTCGCGCCTTCCGATGGCGCCGCTGGGATTGACGGCGACATATTCACCGTTACGTATGATTGTCTTTTCGCCGTTGCTGGTGCTGGTCTCGATCTGACCCTCCTGCACCCGGATCTCCGCGGTCTGATCAGGATTCACATTAAAGCTCGAGGCCGTTTGTGACTCGAGTTTGCTCTGGGACTGGCTGGTCTCAACTACGTTGGTTGTGCCTTCGGCGAGTTGTTCAGTTCGAACATTGATCTGACCGGTATCGACTTTGACGCGAACGTTGGTCTTTTGCCCGCCGTCGCTGCTGGTGTTATCGCGGATGATGACGGTGCTGTTAGGACGAACCACCAGCGCGGAACCGTCGGCCAGCAGTATTCGCGCCCGTCCGTCGGCTTGCGTTTGTACTGTGTCGCCCGGATAGAGCTGGGTTTGCAGACTGGCGGTTAGAGTTTCTCGAGTCGAGGCCCTGATCACACGGACATCGCCTTCAAATGATGTGAAGCGGGCGCCCGCCGGCACTTCTGTGGTTGTCTTTGGACGGCTGAACGGGTTGCCGTACTTCCACACATAGAACACCGCCCCCGCTGTCAAAAGAGCAAACACGAGTATGCTGATGATGATAAAAACTTGCCGCTTCTGAACTACCCACCAGTCCAGATCGAAGCGACCACGCTTGGTAGCCATAACAGGGAAGTCGAACCGAAAGTCCTACGCGGGGCTGTAGTATTTTGCGAGTGACGAGGCGGACCGAGTTGTCTTCGCCGCACTCTCAATGAGGTGACATTCGTGCGAGGCAGCGAAACTATCGCTGCCTGACAAAAAACTTAACATAAGTGGAGGGTGTGTTCAAGCAACTTCCACTCGAAGCAGATCGCCTCGGCGCGCTTAACGCGATTCGATCGTGGCTTCTTCCGACTTCTCGTTCTCAACATTCTCAAATCGCGGATTAAAGCCCGGAGGGAGATCGACGTCGATATCTCGTTCAGCCTTGTAGGGCCAAATCAGCGAGGCTATGACAGAGCCGGTCAGGACAACAGCCACTATTCCCAGCGCCATGCCGATGGGAATATGGTCGCCGCGACGCGCGTACTCAGCCAGGGTCGTCGCTCCGAGTTTTTCCAGCACGAGGGTCAGTCCACCGCTGAGAAGCGGCAACAGCATCTTTACGCCGATGAACGTAAGCACGATGGCAAGTCCGAGTTTAAGATAATGAAACTTCTCCACCACGCCGGCCAATAAGAAATAGAGCGAGCGCAGGCCCATGATCGCGAAGACATTTGACGTGTATATGATGAAGGTGTCGGTAGTGACCCCAAAAATAGCGGGAATGGAATCTACGGCAAAGACCAGATCGGTGACCTCGACGATCACCAGCACGAGGAGGAGAAGTGTGCCCGCGCGCTTACCGTCGACTGTGGTAAAGAAGTTCTCTCCCTCGTATCGTCGGGCGATAGGAATATAGCGGGTGACCAGCTTGACGATGGGATTGTCTTCCGGCTGGATGTCAGTCTCTTCCTGGCTGAACATTTTCACGCCGGTGAAAACGAGAAACGCTCCGAAGATATAGATGATCCAGCCGAACTGGCGAATCAGCGCCGTGCCCAGCAGGATCATGGCTATGCGCATGCCCAAAGCTCCAAGCACACCCCAGAAGAGAACGCGGTGCTGAAACTTCGAAGGGACTTTGAAATAGGAGAAGACGAGCAGGAAGACGAACAGATTGTCTACCGAGAGCGATAACTCGATGAGATAGCCCGCGACGAATTCCGTACCCTTAACCTTGCCCAGGTGCCAAAAGACCACGCCCCCAAAGATCATCGCCAGCGACACCCAGACGCAGCTCCAGATTACAGACTCTTTGTAGGTCACGCTGTGGGCCCGGCGGTTGAAAAGTCCCAGATCGAGACTCAGCATGGTGAGGATCAGCGCGCCGAATCCGACCCAAAGCCAGAGGGAATGTCCTGCCATGTCCATATATATCCGTAAAATAGCATTCGCGTGCACACCCAATCAACCGATGTCTTCTCAGATACATATATTCCTTTGTCTCATCGACCGGTTGGCCGAATGCGGCTTCGCTCGGTTGCGACGACAAGCGTCTCTCCGTTACAATCCGCCGTTTCAAGTGTTCACGCGCTCAGCTATCATTTCTGAACTCATGATCCTGAAATCCGAAATCTGATACCTACAGCCCTGATCTAAAGGAAATAAGGATGCTGAAATATTTAAGCAAGATGGAGCGAACGCGAAGTCTGATCATCGTGGGGTTCGCAATCTTGATGGCAGTCAGTTTGGTTGTGTTCTACGCCCCTGGACGCAACAGCTCGTCGGTCTCGTCCGCCGGAACCGCCGTGGTCGCTTCCGTCGGGAGCGATGACATCACCGTCGCGGACGTAACAAGCAGCCTGACGTCGCAGGGCGGCGATCCGTCGATGCTGAATCGTCAGATCGCCGAGCTATTGCTCAAGCGATTGATTCACGACCGCGTCGTGGTTCAGGAAGCACGGCGGTTGGGTTTGACGGCGTCCGATGCCGAAGTCGCCTCGGTAATACGCGAATATAACAAAGATGCCGAGGGCAAGGTGGATGTCCAGAAATATATGGACCGCGTCGGCGATGTCAGTCGCTATGAGGAGCGAGTGCGTGATTCGATAGCCTCCGACAAACTGCGCGCCTTCGTCACTGCCGGAGTGACCGTTTCTGACGAAGAGCTTCAGGACCGGTTCCGGCGCCAGAACACCTCGTTCAGCCTCGTCTATGTCCCGATAGTGGAGGACAAGCTCGCGGCTAAAATCAACCCAAGCGAGCAGGAGTTGAAGGACTTCTACGAAAAGCACAAAACCGACTACCGGATACTGGAGCCTCAAAAGAAGGTCAGATATCTGTTCATCGACCAGAACAAGATCGGCGAAAAAATCCAGGTAGCCGACGTCGATCTGCGCAAAGAGTACGACAAGCTCACTGACGATAAGAAGCAGGCAGGCGTGAAGGCCCAGCAGATCGTGCTGCGTACCTCGGCAGACCCGACACTGGACGCGACCCAGAAAGCCAAGGCTGACTCGCTTGCCGCCAAAGCTCGCGGTCAGAGCGGCACCTCCACCGAAGAGGCGTTCGCCGAAGTCGCAAAAGGTAACTCCGAAGATCCTGCGAGTGCAAAGAACGGGGGAGCGGTGGCGGGTATAATTCGCAAGAGCCCGTCCAATCCTGACGACCCTTATCAACAGTTGCTAGAACTCTCGCCCGGCGAGATCGTGGGGCCGATCAAGTATAAAAACTCGTATTACATCCTCAGGCGCGGGGATTCGGTCCCTAAGACGTTTGAGGATGCCAAAATGGAGTTGCAAGTCTCGTCCCGAAACCGCAAGGCATACAGTGTGGCTGCGGCGTTAGCCCAGCGAGCGGCTGAACGTTTGAAGGCCACCAGGGATGTCCAGGTGGTCGCGCGTGAGCTGGCTGCCGATGCCAATATGAATCCGACCGACATGGTGCGAGAGACGCCTTACATCGTGCCAGGCGACGACGTTCCCAACATCGGCAGCAGTCAACAGTTTGAAGCCGGAATCAAACCGCTGGAGAATCTGAATGACATCGGCGAGGTGACACCGATCAAAAACGGATTTGCGATCCCCATGCTGGTCGATAAGAAAGACCCGAATCGAATTCCTGAGTTCGAAGAGGTCAAAGACAAAGTCCTGCAGGCTTTCCGCAAGGAGCGAGCCAAAGCGCAAGTCGAAGAGACCGCCCGCAATCTCGCCAATAGCGCGGGTAGCGCAAATGAATTGAAGGCCGCAGCCGAAAAGCTTGGACTGGAAGCAAAGACGGTAGACGACTATAAGACCGGGTCGCCGCTCGGCGATTTAGACGCGGGGGCCGCTGCCGAAGAAGCGATTTCCGCTCTCAAGGAAGGCGAAGTAACAAAGACGCCAGTCAAGATGGGTGACAATTGGGTCATCGTCGGCGCTACCAAACGAAAGGAAGCCGACTTAACGGAATTCGCAAAACAGCGCGACGCGCTCTCGCAAACCGCGCTCGCCGAACGCCGCAATCAGGTTTTCGAAGATTATATTCTCGCCGCCCAGAACCGGATGGAGGCCGAGGGCAGAATCAAGATCTACGACAGTGTTCTGGCCCAGCTCGGTGGTGGTGAAGAGCCGACGATAAACGCACCGCAGCGTCCGCAGGCGCCTGCCAGACAGGTCCCGATTCAAATCCCTTCGAAGTAGATGAGGACGTCGCTGAGGGTGCGCAACGCATCCTCAGTGAGCAGTCACTAAGCTCACATACGCGTCAGCGCGAGGTCCCGACAGCTGATCTCGCCCGAGTGGACTGACTGTCTTGCCGCGTTTGTTCGCATACATCGCCAGGTCCGCCGCATCGACTAGTTCTTCAATTGTTGAGGGCGTACCCGGCTCTACGCTGATCGATCCGATGCTCAGCGAAAGCTCATATCCCAGTTCATTCGTCTGGTTATATCGACGCAGGTTCTCGCGCAACCGGTCTGTGACAAGAATGTTTCCCAGAGGTGGAACGTCCGCGGCCAGAATCGCAAACTCATCCCCGCCCAGGCGTGCGATGATATCAGAATCACGAAACGTCTCCGTGAGTATATCGGCTACCCTGCAAATTGCGTTTGAACCCTCGCTGTGACCATAGGTATCGTTGATGCGCTTTAGTCCATCCATATCGGCGTAAATCAGCAGGGAACTCTGGTTTCTCCGGCGAACCGTCTTTAGTTGCTGCTGGGCAAGAGTGAAAAAGCCCCGACGGTTGAAGAGCCCCGTCAGGTCGTCGGCCAGGGTCAGATTACGTAAAGCCTCTTCCGCCCGTTTGCGTTCGACCACTGACGCTTCCAGCTCACGCACACGCTCCGCAAGTACGCGCTGTAGTTCGATGATGCGGCCTCCAACTTCCAACCGCACCTTTAGCTCATAGCGATCAAAGGGCTTCACCAGATAATCGTCTGCGCCCGCCTCTAAGCCTTCGATAAGATTCGCTTTGCTTCCCATGGCGCTCAAGAGAATGATGTAAGTATGCGATGTTAGAGCATCCGCGCGGACCTTTCGGCAGATCTCTGTTCCGTCCAGCAACGGCATCATCCAATCAAGTATGGCCATAGAAGGTGCATCCGGTTGCTGCAGGGCTTCCCACGCTTCGAGGCCATCGTGAGTCACCACCACTTCGTGCCCTAACTTGGTAAGTGTTGCCTTGAGAAGATGACAAGAAACCGTGTCGTCTTCGGCTATCAGAATCCTCATGCGACCCTCCGTTCGCGCTCGGCCGCGAAGGCGATCAGGACCCTGCGAAACTCAACCTCGAGTCTGGACAGTAGCGTTCTTGAACGCTCAATGGGAGGCGCTGAGTCCAGGCATTGAAGGTCGCGACAGAGCACTGCCATTTGTTTGGCCCCCAGCGTGGCGCTGCTACCTTCAAGGTTATGAGCTACGCGCTTGAGCAAAAGCCATTCGGCTCCGCGGACTGCTTTTTGAATGGCGGCCATCTTGCTCGATGCGTCTGCGACATATAGATCAATCAACTCAACCACCAAATCAGACTCGTCGGCATTCTGGGGGTCATCAAGTGTGTGAAGAACGTCGAGGTCGACAGCGTCGCCCAACAGTTCGCGATCCTTTGGGTGAAGTAGCCCTTCCTGGGTTTTGTAGGTAGTGACTTGGATCTGGCTCATGAGTATGGTCCTTCTTAAATGATCGTGCGGGATGTCCTCGTCAGGATTTCCTGTCGGGCAGGATGCGCAGAACATTGCGCAGTTGTTCGGTGGTGAAAGGTTTTTGAAGGAACGCGGTCGCTCCAGCCGTAAAGCTGTTCGACATCAGGCTGAAATCCGACTCTGCAGTAATCAGGATTACAGGCACCCTCATCAGCCGTTTCTCGGTTCTCATATGACGAATGATGTCCAGGCCTTGCAGATGAGGCATCATCATGTCGAAAATCCCCGCCCGGAAATCAGAATCTGACTGCAAAATCTTAAAGGCCTCTCGACCGTCCGCCACCGCGACCGCTGTGAAGCCTTCGCCTTCCACGATGGAAGACACCAGGCGCCGCATCACCGGGTCGTCGTCGGCGATGAGAACGCGGCGAGAGGATATTGTTGCTGGTGAGAGCATGTCTTCGGATTCCTTACCTCAAGCCGCGATCGGGGAGAAGATCTCCCCCAAAAACTTTTTGATTCGAGCAAACTCGACGAATACCAGCGCTTTCAGTGGTTCTGAGCCCGCCAACTGTCGTTCGCGTCCCAGACGCTCCAACTCGCGCAGGGGCCCGATGACCGCCGTCATTCCACAGTTCGCGCTGACTCCGGCGCAGTTGTGCGAGATCGCGTTTACCTCGTCGGCATCTCCGGAATCTATGGCCGCGTTCAGCTGGTCCAGACTCTTGTGCATCTGATCGAGATATACACCGAGGATCTCAGCCAGCTCCTCTGGTTCATCACCCATCGCGAGATGCAAACGCTCCATGTCAACGGGCGGCACGACATCCTCAAGAGCGAGGTAGGTCGTCTCCATTATGTTTGGGCTCTTCAAGAGACATCTATCGAGCACATCTCGTAGTTCCTCGGGCTTAACCGGTTTGGAAATATAGTCGTCCATTCCAGCAGCCAAACATTTCGCGCGATCGCCTTCGAGTGCGTTCGCAGTCATCGCCACTACCGGCGTGTGTTTAATGCCCCCTTCGCGGCTGCGAATCTCAGCGGTCGCTTCGTATCCATCCATCTCCGGCATCTGAATATCCATCAGCACAAGGTCGTAGGGGATTTGTTTAAGGGCCTCGACGGCTTCTCTGCCATTGGCGACGGCATCCGCCCGGTAACCCAATTTCTGCAGCTGGCGTATGGCTACCTTTTGATTCACGATATTGTCTTCGGCCAGTAGGATAAGTTTATTTGACATGGTTATGGTCTCGATCAGGTTATGTCTCGTAAGTAAATACGGGACGGGCGCTGTCTCGCTGTCGGCAGTCACCTTTGCCTGACTGATGACTGTGGTAAGACAGTCGAACAACTGAGACTGGCGGACCGGCTTGGTTAGATACGCAGCGATCCCAGCTTCGCGGGCCGTCGCGCCCTGCCCACGCTGACCGAACGAAGTCAGCAGCACCAAGTGAAGATTGGCGATGGTGGGGTCGGACTTTATAATGCGCGCCAATTCGAAGCCGTCCATGCCGGGCATCATTAAATCAAGCACTGCCATTTGGTAAGGAGTGCCCTGGGCCGCGGCTGAACGCAACATCTCAAGTGCGCGCGTCCCTGAGTCGGCCGCGTTGTGGATCATGCGCCACGAATTGAGCTGGTGTGAGAGTATTTTGCGATTGGTCGCATTGTCATCGACAATCAAGGCGCGCAGCTGATTCAGACTCGGAACCTCAACTTCGCCAGTTCGCGATGCGTGTGCCTGCTGTTTATCCAATGTCGCAGTGAACCAGAATGTCGAGCCTTTCCCTGGTGTGCTCACGACACCGATCTGTCCGCGCATCAGTTGGACCAGCTGTTTTGAAATGGCGAGTCCCAATCCGGTACCGCCATATTTGCGGGTGGTAGACCCGTCAGCTTGCGTGAAGGCCTGAAACAGGTTGTTCTGCGCGGCATCACTGATGCCGATCCCGGTATCGCTGACTGAAAAGCGAATGACTACATGATTGTCGGTCTCGCTCTCTTTCGCAGCACGGACAATGACTTCACCGCTCTCTGTAAACTTTATGGCGTTGCCGATCAGATTGGTGAGCACCTGGCGAAGTCTTCCCGGATCGCCACGAAGAGCCGTCGGGACGTCGCTGTAAACCAGCGAGGCCAATTCGATCTTCTTGTCATGCGCCAGCTCTGACAATAATTCGACAGGACCTTCGAGAGCATCTCTCAAATCGAAATCGAGCGTCTCGAATTGCAGCTTGCCGGCTTCCATTTTTGAGAAGTCAAGAATGTCATTAATGATGGTGAGCAGTCCGTCACCGCTTGATCTTATAGTTTCGGCGAAATCACGTTGCTCGGCGTCAAGTTTGGTGTCGAGCAGCAGGCCGGTCATTCCGATTACGCCGTTCATCGGCGTCCGAATCTCGTGGCTCATGTTGGCCAGAAATTCTGATTTCATCCGCACAGATTCAATGGCCGCATCGCGAGCTGCCTTTAACTCGGTCTCGATCTGCTTTTGTTCGGAATTATCGTGAAGCGTCGAACGAATTCCCATGATGTTGGCTGCCGAATCATGAATCAGCTGATCTTCGACCAACATCGGTACGTGTGAGCCGTCTTTGCGGACATACGTACGTTCCACAGCGTGAATAGAAGTCTGTCCGGCGAGCTTCGCTCTGATCGCATCCGAGGCTGACGCCTCGACGATGAACTCCCACACGAATCGTCCTTGCATTTCATCGGCTGTATACCCAAGAAGCTTTTGCTCTGTAAGATTGACTCTGCTGATGCGACCTTCCCGGTCAAGCTCGTGATAGGCGACCGGAGCTCGGTCGAAGAGCTCTTTGAAATTGGCTTCACTCGATCGCATCGCTTCTTCGGTGCGTTTGCGCTGAATCGCCAGGGCTATTTGTCCGCCGACCGAAGTCAGGAATTCAAGGTCGTGCTGCGTATAGGCTTCGCTGTCCGTATAGTGCTGCACGACGAGAACGCCGATCACTCCAGCGGGGCTGGCAAGCGGTACTCCCAGCCATGCCGCCGGCGGTGTTCCGAGGGATTCGACTTCGCCCTCTTTTTGCAGACGGGCGAAGATCTCCTCGGTCAACATCTTCGGTCGGCCGGTACGATAAACGTAGGCTGTGCGGCTGCGGGCAAATTTTTGCGGCGTCGGCTTTTCGTCGAATTGGTCGACGAAGAACTCCATCTCGAAGAACTCAGTCTTTGGGTCGTACAGCGCCACGAAGCAGTTTTCCGCGTTCAGGACCTTGCTTATCGAGCCGTGAACTCTGTTGAGGACTTCGTCCAGATTGGCAGTGAGATTGACGCTTTCTATTACTTCCGAAATCGCCCGGCGTTGCTTCTCAGCGCGCGTACGTTCAGTAACGTCGCGGGCGATGCCTTGAATGCCGGAGGGCTCGCCGTCCTGATATGTCACACGAGAGCTTATTTCAAGCGATACCCTGCTACCGTCCTTGGCAATAATATCCAGGTCGTACGGGGGAGAGTCCTTCACTCTCGGATCGCGCGAGGGCATGTCCTTTACGAAATCGAGAAATTCAGGAGCGACGATCTGGACAAGGTTCATAGTAAGAGACTCGGCGTGCGTGTAGCCGGTTATCTTCTCGCTCACGGCGTTAACCGAGGTGTAATTGCCCTCGAGGTCATGGGTGTAGATGATGTCGTTGGCATTCTCGAAGAGGTCGCGGTATTTAGCTTCGCTCGCGCGCAACTCATCCTGCACCTGTTCTCTCTCCACGATCCTGGCAGTAAGTTGCGCATTTACTAACTCCAGTTCGGTTGTTCGCTCGTCAACGCGCTCTTCCAGTTTCTCGCGGGCTTTCTGCAAAGCGTCCTCGACCCGCTTCTCATCATCAATGTCCGTGCAGGTGCCGAACCATTTGATGATCTTTCCTTCGGCGTCACGTATGGCCCTGGCACGACCAAGATGCCACCGGTATTCGCCGTCAGCCGCTCGCTTGAATCGGTACTTGATTTCGTAAGCCCGCCCTGTACGAACTGACTCGCCCCATTTGGCGAGACAGTTTTGCAGGTCTTCCGGATGAAGCACCGGTGCCCATCCCCACCCCTGCGTTTGCTCAAGGGACATGCCCGTATAATCGAACCATCGCTGGTTGTAGTAGTTGAGCCCGCCCGCAGGGTCCGCCGTCCATACAATCTGCGGCATAGCATCCGCCAGTTGCCGGTAGCGATGTTCGCTTGCGGCTTGTTGTGCACTCTGCTCCGCTCTGCTGCGCATGTCGCGCTTGCTGTGCAGGCACGACGCGATCAGAAAAATGACCTCGAAGGCTACCCACCCTGCATGTTCCAAAGTCCGCCAGGAACTCACCGTTAACACGCCATAAACCGATTGCGGCCAAAATAGACCACGAAGTAGATGGTCCCCTGCTACAACCAGGGTTGCGGCAATGAGGATTCGCCAGTCGCGATAGAATGCGAGGAGGGCCAATGAGCCGAATATATGGAAATGAGTTTCTATGCGCCCGCCCGTTAAATGAATCAGGAGCGATCCCATGAGCATCTGGCCAATCGCGATCGCATAGCTAGTCGAGCGTGCGCCGGACCGGGTCCAACCCAGCGTTATCGGCAGGATAGAGATCGAGCCTCCCAATATCAGAGCGGCCCAGACATGCGGGTGGATTTGACTCGACGCGCCGGCCCAGGTCTTCGGAGAAATCCAGATAGCAATGGCAATGGCCACGAGCCACTGCGCTGCCATCAAACCGGCAAACAGCCGATCGGTATGTTCGTAGATCAACTGTTGTTGTTCACGAAAGGACGCTTCGCCCGGTTGCGAGGCCGCCTCGGCGGTGTGCCGTTCAGTTGTTAGGCGCATGGCACGATTCCTTTGTTTCCTCGCTTCGAGCCTGGCCGAAGAGCGGGCACCCAAACACAGACGTTTCGCGTATGTACGACTCACCTCCTGTTAACATCGACGCTATCGCGCTCCGTCCACTATTTTCTCCCGAATGTCCGCGCGCGGCTGTAATTCCTCCGCTGAAGACTAATTTGCCATTTGCATCGTAGAGCACCACTTGACCCGACGTCCGCGAGGCGAAAAGTTGAGCTTCGATTCCTCCGTCATCCACGGTTACGCTAACGCCCGGAATTATCGCCGCGCTGCTCCATAGATCAGTCTTCTCCCACCCCTCTGGAATGCCCTTGGGCGTTACGAATACCACCGTGGCGTTAACAAGTCTCTGTACCCCCGCCATCAATATCGCCAGCTCTCCGATGCTCGCGCGTGAACAAGGGCATTGCGGATGAATCATCATTAGTAGTGTGGGCTGGTTCGGAGTTCGTTTCAGCGTGCTATTTATCGGCCACGAGACTGGAGGTGATGCGCCATTTCCCGGGGCGTTCTCATAACTCAGAAGCAGACTCATTCCGATAACGACAACGAACAACCATATGATTAGGCTGAAAGTCAGAACTGCATTGATCCTCGGTCTCGATTCCATTCGTAGATAGGACCTTTCACGACCGGCGGACGCCTGTCGGTCGTCAGTCCGTACGACCAAAGCGGAAGCCAACAGTTCCAGGCGATTGGAGATGCGGATGTTACAGAGACCTGCGAGGCCGGTCGCTCCGTAGCACGAACTCCAATGTAGTGTCGGGGGATTAGGACACTGAGTAGCGGGCCAAATGCCCTGCAGGGAGGATAAGAAGTGGGGCAATAAACCCCATTGCGCTACCGAAACTCGATTCCAACGCCTTCCGAATCGGTTTAGTGCACTTACTGTGCCGGGCAGACCAGTGTCCAAGGTCCAGAGTCCAAAGTCAGGTTTCGAACCACTGCCACCACTCCTCTAAACCGCTGACCTGAAACTCGAAACTCGAAACCCGAAACTCGGAACCCGAAACCTGACACCTGACACACGACAGCCGAGATCGCCGGTCGCTTTTCGACCCTGTCGGACATAACGATGCCCGGCAACGTGCGTGGCGTGGCCGGGCATCGGTGGAGTTAACGCCGTGAGGGTTATGGTTTCTTCGTGAGACAGAATCCCACGAAGTCTTCACTCGACCAGCCCCCGCTGCCGCTTACTATTGTGCGATCAGAGACAACCAGTCGAACGACGTAGCCGCACGGATCCATGGTAGACGTATCGAGAGTCCACGTGCCGACCTCGCCCGTCGTTGGAACCGGAATCGGATACGACCTCGACGGGGGATTGACGGTAGCGCCGTGAGCGCCGGGAATTCCGCTCGGTTGTACCGTCAGCGACAACGACGAGAAGTGTTCGTCGAGCGCTGTGTACTCTCCGTGGATGATGTCGCCCTTTTGCAATGTGGCGCAGTCCACCGAAGGTTGTAGTGGGCCTCCGCCTCGGGTGAAGCCTGTGATCTTCACGTCGGCTTCGGGTGGGATCTCGTCCAGGAAGACCTTTACGCTTTGTCTCGGCGTGCCATCGGAACAAAGGATGAGACCTGCGGGGAAGATATTTCCCAGGTGGTCCTTCGCCTCCATTCTGATCTCCCATTTACCGGTCATCGGCTTGGCTGTAATCCACCTCGCGAGCAGACGCCCTGTGACGAGGCGCCATCCTGCACCAGTCGAGTTCATATCTTCACGGAAGGTGTAGTAGCCGTCCGCGTC
>JAVHWA010000123.1:0-4225 GCA_032160165.1 Acidobacteriota bacterium | reverse complement strand
AGTCTTCGACCTGCTGCGCCTCATACGCGCGGCGGAAGAATTCGGTGGCCTCTTGTCGAGGACCGTTGGGACGGTCATCACTGAATATCATGGTTCTCCAGAGGAGGCAGGAAGCAGGAGCAGGAGGCGGGAGCAGGACGCAGGAGCAGGAAGCAGGACAGAAGGGAAATGCCATGTGTGCCTAATCTGAGCGTATGATGTTATCGAGTCTTTGATCACGCGTCCTGCCGCCTGCTCCTGCGTCCTGCTCCCGCCTCCTGCCCCGCCGCCTGCTCCCCGTCACTGATCCACCCTCTTAATCCGCCCATCAACCTCGGGAGCGATCTCTTTGACTGAGCCGATGGCATTCATAACCACGACGGGTTCCACCGGGCCATTCTCGGGGTTTACCAAATACCGCGCGCCGCTGAACATCGTGTAGCCGTCGCCGCCCTTCTCCACTAGAAACGTGTTGGTTGCGAGCGTGTAAGTCTTCTTGTCGTCGAGCGGCTGGCCATTCACCTCTGCGCTGATCACGCGCGAGCCGGGCGGACGTCGCGCATCAAAAACGAAACGCACGCCGGAAACCTGTGGGAAGCGCCCCGGTTCTTTCTCTTCCGCGCTTCGGCTCACGCCGTGTTCGAGGGCCGCGCGCAGCGTCGCCCCGGTAATCTCGATCTTGACGATCGGGTTCTCATAAGGAAGTATCGCCATCACATCGCGTTTTGAGAGCGGGCCAGGGCTAAACACTCTTCCTGCCCGAATCGATCCGCCGTTATAGAGAGCAACATCGGCGTTCATAGCCTTGCGATAGGCATCGGCGATGTAGCTTCCGAGGTTCGTTTCCCTTGAGCGGTTCATCTCGCCTCGGGCTTCAAGCGGAACACTTGTGCTTCCTATCGGCTTATCGACATCGGCAGAAACCTTCTTCTCGAAATCGGCGATCACCGCCGCCGACTGCGGCTCTTCAACGACACCGCTGTTTACCGGAATCGCGCTCCAATCGATACTTTCCAACTCGCCGCTGGGCAGCTTGATGTTCAGATCTATGCGACCCAAATCGCGCGCATCTGCTCCCCACTTAAAGATCGGAGTGCGTCCGGACAACGATTCAAGCATTTCGTGCTCGTGACCTCCAATGATCACGTCGATGTTGGAACAGCGCGCCACATGCTTGTCCTCGCGCATAGCCAAATGGGTCATCGCGATAACAACCTGAGCTCCTTTGGCTCGCATCTCCGGGACGACCTTCTTCGCCGTCTCGCAGGGATCAAGGAAAGTGACATCGGGGCCAACACTCGAGAACTGCGCCGTGTCGGGCGTGAGCAGTCCGAAGAACCCGATCTTTGCTCCTCCGATCTCGCGTATCACGTAAGCCGGTGTGTCCGCGAAGGGCTTTCCAGTCCGCTTCTCTATCACGTTTGTGGCAAGCCAGGTGAAGCGCGATTCCTTGATGCGGTCGCGGAGTATGTCCGGACCAAAATCAAATTCATGATTGCCCAGCACGGCAAAGTCGAGCCCGATCATGTTCCAGACCGTAATCATCTGCTTGCCTTTGAAAATGTTCGAGGCTACTGAAGGTGCGATCGTGTCGCCGCCAAGCAGAAAAAGCGTGTTGGGCGATCCTTCCATGATCTGTTTGCGCAGCGTGGCAACGCGAGCAAGCCCGCCTCGTGTCCCTTTGTCGACGGCCGAAATCTGGTACACATCGTTCAATTGCAGGAGCGTGACACGAACCTTGCGCTCTTCGGTTGCTTGTCCAAGCGCGGAAAGGGCCGCTGAGAGCGCCAACAAAAAGCAAAGCGTCGCGCGATGCATCATGGACCGAACATGAGCCATCAAGATTTCCTCCCGGAGTCGAGCCAGTGAGTTTCGGCAGTTAGGGCGATGCGATAGGCTGCATTATACTCAGCCCTCGCGGAGCAAGCTAACGGAGGCCCGGCCCTCCTTGTCCTGACCGGCCAGGATCGCGCAATTCATTTAGAGGGAGATTGTCAGAGCACTCTTATCAGCGGGAGACCCATTCCACTTGTGACGGTAATTTTTAAGTCCACAAAAGCGCTGTCTCAGCCTGCTGCAGGCGAGGCTGTCGCCATCTGCGTATTCCAGGATGAGCCGAGCGAATCGTTCGCCCCCGAGGGTGAGGCGCGCCAGTTAGTCGAGGAACTCACTCGCGCGGGCGAGTTCAAAGGGGAGGCGGGAACATCGCTGCTGCTTCATGCAGCAAGCGCGAACGAGCACCCGGGGCGCCAATGGCTTTTGCTTGGCATGGGCTCTCGCAAAGACTTTGAGATAGCGCAGCTTGGTCGCGTAGCAGCTATGGCAGTTCGTGGCGCACGCGAGGCTCGGATCAGGAACCTGCAGATCATCGTGCCTCGGTCGGACACCACGTCTCTGCGCGCCTTGATCGAAGGCGCACACCAGGGCCTTTACGAAAATAGTTTTTACCAGAAGCGCGAAGACGCACCGCTACTTGAACGCGTCACTCTTGTTTGTTCACAGGATAGCGACGACATTACAAGCGAGATGGAATGCGGTCGAATAATAGGCGAGGCCGTTAACTGGACACGCACGCTGGCCGATGAGCCGGGTGGGTCGCTTCCTCCGCTCGAGTTCGCGCGCCGCGCAGCAACCATGGCGCAAGAGTTTGGACTGCGGATTGAGACTCTCGAAGCCAAAGAGATTCAAGCGCGTGGCATGGGAGGACTCTGGGGAGTAGGAAAGGGATCAAGCGAGCCTCCTGCGTTAATCGTCCTAAGATACGAACCCGATGGAGCGTCAGCGAGCGACGAGCTTTGGGCTTTTGTGGGCAAAGGGATCACGTTCGATACCGGCGGTATATCGATCAAGCACGGCCTGGATATGTACGAGATGAAGGCCGACATGGCGGGAGGCGCTGCCGTGCTCGGCGCGCTTCGCGCGATCGCCCAACTCAAACCGCGCCGGCGCATCGTCGGCATCGTTCCATCGGCTGAGAACATGCCCTCAGGCAGCGCGATCAAACCGGGAGATGTGATCAAGACGCTCGCGGGCTATACCATCGAAGTCGTGGACACAGACGCCGAGGGCCGCCTCGTCCTGGCCGACGGCATCAGTTACGCCAAACAACTTGGAGCAACTCGAATCGTCGACGTGGCAACGTTGACGGGCTCCATTATCACCGCGCTCGGCGATCACCGCGCTGGACTGTTCGGCAACGACGACGAATGGGTGGAAAGCGTCAAGGCGGCTGCACAACGCGCAGGCGAACCCGTTTGGCGAATGCCTTTTAGCGAAGATTACAAGAAGGCGATCGAGAGCCCAATCGCAGATTTCAAGAACTATGGCGGGCGGCCCGATGCCACGGCGGCCGCGCTCCTGCTGAGTAAGTTTGCGGGCGACACTCCCTGGGTACATCTGGACATAGCAGGAACTGCATGGAACGACGAGACGCAGCCGCATGCCCCCAAGGGTTCAACCGGCGCAGCCGTGCGTACGTTGATCGAGCTCGCATGCAAAATGGACTGAGATGACCTTCGACGACTTGTTGAAGAAATGGGATTGGAAGCCGATTCGGAATTGTCCCGGCCGCTATGTTCTGCAAGCTTCCCGAAACGATCTATGTTTAGCCGACGTTCTCGATGCCGACGTCGATCAGAATGAGTATCGCGTCTCGACGGCGCCGGACGCCGTGTTGGTCGTGAAATTGGACGAGGGAGGCATCATCTCGTACAAACGTCGCGACGGTTCGTTCGTTCACACCTTAAATACGCGCGACGGATTTGTTCGCAAGCTCTCACAACTTGGAATAATCCCTTAAGACCGAAATGACAATCGACGAGACGATCTTTCTGACTGGATTCCCGGGCTTTATTGCCGGCCGCCTGGTCAAACGTCTCGCGACCGAAGGCGCGAGGTTTCTGTTGTTGGTGCAACCCGCCTTCATGCAGCGCGCCGGAGAAGAGGTCCAGCGCATTGCTGCTGAAGGAGGGGCACCGGTCGATCGCTTTCGTTTGATCGAAGGCGACATCACCAAACCGGACCTTGGAATCTCGCCTATAGAACTGGAGTCGGCTCGTAACGAGACGACGCTCTTGTTTCACCTCGCCGCCATCTACGATCTGGCCGTCGAACGCGCTCTGGCGATGCGCGTCAATGTCGAAGGCACGCGCAACGTCAATCAGTTTGCTTTGAGCCTGCCGAACCTCAGGCGCTATCACTATGTCTCGACCTGCTATGTCGCTGGCCTTCGTACGGGGGTGATCCA
>JAVHWA010000121.1:0-40690 GCA_032160165.1 Acidobacteriota bacterium | reverse complement strand
AAGGATCCTGCAGGACTGGATATTTACTCTGACACAGTTCAGCTTTAATAAAGAGCTCGATGCTTCACAGTTCGATGTCAGAAGTTCAGGAACTAAGTCTTAAGGCTTCCTCAGAATCGATGCGATGCGATTTGTTTTCAGCAAACTCTTCTACGTGTTGCTTGCGGCAGGTTTTATTCCGCTGTCGGTTTCATGGCAACGCCCCGGTCTGCGTTGGGCAACGGTCGTATACGACGGAGCGCTTCTGCTGGCGGCGGTTCTTGATTCGAGGTTCAGCCGCTGGCCGGCGACCGCCAGGGTTGATCGTGAGTTTGGAAGCCGCTTCGCGGTCGGTGCTGAGACCGAAGTACGCGTAAAGGTCTCTAACAACTCGTCACGCCCGATAACGCTGATTCTCAAAGACGAATACCCATCGGAGATGAAGCTTGCGAACGTCAGGCAAGGGCAAGCGCGGGTACAGTCTCGCGCGACGGCGACGCTCATCTACGGACTCACGCCGCCAAAGCGCGGGCGCTTCGAGTTTGGGCTGACTGCCGTGCGTTATCTCTCGAGGCTGGGGCTCGTCTGGAACCAGATTAGATTGGGCAGTCCCATCGGAGTGAAGGTTTATCCGAATATGCGACGCGCGCGTGAGGCCGAGTTACGGGCACTGGGCGCGCGTTCGTTGGTTTCTTCACATCGGAAGACCTCATGGAGAGGTGAAGGGCGCGAGTTCGAATCGCTGCGCGACTACGTCCGAGGCGATGAGCTGCGGCACATCGCATGGACCGCGACCGCCAGGCGCGGCAAGCTGGTCACACGGCAATATCAGATCGAGCGAGATCAGACGATCATGATTGCGCTGGATGCGGGCCGTTTGATGACCGCTCGCATCGAAGGCGAGACAAAACTGGACTCGGCGGTGCATGCAGCACTGGCGCTTATGTCAGCTGCGGGCCGCGGTGGAGACAACGCCGGACTGGTGGTCTTTGGTCGCCAAATCAAAACATTTCTTCCCCCCAGACGCGGCGTCGAGCACATGGATGCTACGCTCGAGGCGCTTCACGCGATCGAGCCGGAGATGATCGAGCCGTCTTACGCCCGCGCCTTTCAATTTATCGCAGCTAACTGCAAGCGACGCGCGCTGGTCGTTGTCCTTACGGATTTGGTGGACCAGGAAGGGTCGCGTGATCTGCTTACGTCGCTCAAGCTGCTGCGCCCGCGGCACCTTCCGTTGGTAGTCACTATCGGCGACCGCGACCTCAAGGCTGTCGTTCGCGACGCTCCTGCGAACGTGCGCGATCTGTTCGCTCAGTCGGTGGCTGAAGAGATCACCCACCAACGCGAAGCTGCTCTGCGGATGGTTGAGTCTCAGGGGGGACTTGCCCTGGATGTGATCGCCGCCGCGCTCACGCCCGCACTGCTTGAAACCTACCTGCGTGTGAAGGAACGCGGCCTGTTGTAGCTGAGGATCTAAGAACGGGGAGCTGCCGCCGAAGTGTATTTGTCCAGCGCGCGCTTGAGGCACAGCATCTCGCGCCTTAGATCGAGCTGGGTGATGACTTGATTGCCAAGGATTTTGAGGGCTGCGATCTGTTGTTCGTTTAGTTCCCGCGGATGCTTGTCCACCACACAGAGCGTTCCAATCTTGAATCCTTCCGGTGACATCAACGGCGAGCCGGCGTAGAACCGTATGTGCGGATCCGCGGTGACGAGCGGATTAGACCTGAACCTCTCATCGTCCAGCGCATCGCGCACGATGAACGGCCCATCCTGCAAAATCGCATGAGCGCAGAAGGAGACGTCTCTGGCGGTCTCTTTGGCATCGATGCCGACTTTGGCTTTGAACCATTGCCGGTCACTGTCGATCAAACTAATAAGCGCAACCGGCGTGTTGCAGATGTAAGCCGCCAGGCGCGTTAGATCGTTAAAGCTCTCCTCCGAGTCAGTGTCGAGGATCTCGTACTGGCGCAGCGTTTCCAGTCGCGCGGCTTCGTTCTCTGGTACTGGTGCTTTGATCATTTGATTTTCACCAACGGAGCTAAGGGGTCCGGAGGCCTCGCTCCAGCCGTGACGAATCGGGACCGCTCAGGTGCCGGCAACACTCTCTTCCGAGCTCTTCTGCCGCCCGGCGAACATAAGATACGAATAAAGCGCCACGCCCGTGCTGATGCCTATCGCAAACTTGATGGCGGTCGGTAGAGGCGCCGGAGAAATGAATCCCTCGATAGTCCCCGCCACAATGAGCAGCGGGACACAACCGACGATCAGGCGGATGGCATCGAGGGCCCGCGTTCTTAAAGCATCGCTACGTGACATATCGCCGGGCAAGAGAAGCGCGCTCCCGATCAGAAGCCCGGCGCCTCCAGCCAGAAAAACACACGAGAGCTCCACCACGCCGTGACCGAACATAAACGTAACCAGATCGAACCCGAACCCTGCCTTGTACGTCAGCGCCAAAATCGCCCCGGTATTTGCCCCATTGAAGGCCATCGCGTATACCGTTCCGATTCCAAAGAACGCGCCGAAGGCGAACGCCTGAAACATCACCCGGATGTTGTGCGTCATGATACCTACCGACCAGACTTGATTGGCCTCGTTGACTCTCTCCCACCAATGTATCTGTGAGTTGACGCTATAGCGAAAGAGCGCGTCGACCCCGGCAAATTCGGAGAACTCAGGGTCGCGAGCGGTGCCGATATAGGCTGCGAGAGCGAATGCCGCAAAGACCGCAAACGCCAACGCCGTATAGCGCCAGGTGCGACGAAACGTCCGTGGAAAGCCTCGCGTGAAAAACTCGATTATCCGCTTCCAGCCTTGTGCATTCGCGCGGTAGATGCGGCCGTGGGCGCGAATAACAAGGCTATTGAGATAGTTGACAAGACGAGGGTCGCGGGATTCAGCACGGGCAATCGCCAGGTCCGACGCAGTTCGTCGATAGATCCGTCCCAGCTCGCGCACTTCATCGCGATGCAGTCTTCGCAGAGAAGATCCGCTCAGCCTTCGCAGGAGGACTTCCAGGCGCTGCCACGCCTTCTTGCGCTCGTGAATAAAACGCTCTGATGGTTGCATGGGACGAGGACGAAGAATTCAGGAGTCAGACTCAGGACTCAGAACTCGGAACTCAGGACTCATGACATCACTTGGGACTTATAGAGCCCGTGTTTGGCCAATCGGTATCGCCGATGCGTTTGAGATTCATCTCGAAGAAGCGAACTGGCTCTTTGCCCGGCATGATACGGTCGCCGACCTCACGCCACGTGCCATCCTTAACGACCGCGGTGTAGTGAATAGTCATTGGACCCGCCGGGATATCCCACACAAAGCCATCGGCGGTCGGTGTGAGTACGAAATCGCCGACTCGGCCTAGCGCATAGGAGCGCATGTTGTAAGCGTGTGTCGAGGGGTCGTAGGAGATGGTGGCAAACGCATTGAACGTGGCTTTGCCGCTGTCTTCGTAGCCTTTGCCCTCGATGACCTTCACCGATCCGTCCAGAAACGGACCGATGCGTTCAGTCTGCGTGATGTTGTGTTTTTGTCCAGAGGGCAGAATGGTCCAGGCGGGACCGCGCCACACCCCGTCCATGAATGTGAGCCGGCGCATTCCTTCACGCTGGGCCGCGATCTGCGCAGCAGTATCCGGACCGCCCTGGGCGCGCGCAGCCGAAGTAGTCAACGCAATTGCCGTCAGTAATACTGCAAAGAGTAAGAATCGGGATCTCATCACTTTGTCTTCTCCTCATGTCTATTGAAGTCGAGGCCGTTAACGTATATCGATCATCTCAGATCTTTCGGTTAAGAATTGCGGAAGCGGTTACATTGCCAGCACCCGCGTTGGAGTATCTAAATGCGATCTGCCGGTGGCCCAATCTTTCGATCGCCACCATTCCCTTATCTGTACACTCTTCAATCCCGAGCGTAATTCGTTCTCTGAACCTCGCGATCCATGTTCCAACGCTAATCGGGTTCCATTTTCCTGAGCACTTGAGCGATGGGTATTCGATCTTGTACCTATTGCCGGCAACCACCAGCCGCATGGTCCAGGTTTCGGCAGTATCAATCTGATAGCCCGTCCCCTCCCATATGCCGTTCAACCATGTCCTGCCAGGCGGGTTGCTTTGGGCGCAAACAACCGATGTCGTTGTCGCGAGTATCAAGATCCCAGCGGCAATCCTGAGCATGGGTGACTCCTTCAGATGGAAGAGCGGACGATCGAGTCAAAAGGCATTTATCGCCCGACTGGCTATCCCCGTTTCTTCGCCGGCTTTGGCAGAAAACCTCTTTGCTGCTGGACATCTTTCGAAGGAAAAGGGTTCTCGACCTGAGCCGTCTTGGCTTTGGCTTCTTTTTCTTTTCTTATGGATTCTATTAATCGCTTTTTGGCGCGCTTATTCATTGCCACATTATACCGTAGAACTTCGGGAGACTGGTCGTGATCTTCGAGAACGGTGGTCGCCTAATCTGAAGCGGAGGGGTGTTCTTATCCGTCCGGATCGTTCCCGCTTGGGCGAACAATGTCGAGATAAGTGGGCATCTCCAAATTGCGCGCTACTGGAGAACTCAGTCGTTGAAAAGCGCATCGGTCTGCAGCCTCAACTCCCTAAAGAGCCTGGCAAGGTCCTTCGGTTGATAATGTGCATTCAAGCCACTGGGATTCGGCAGCACCCAGATCAAGCTATCGCCGATGGTCTCACTCTGACGACCCAGCTGTGCTTTTGGAACATCAAACGCGCTTCTGTACGCGCCGATTCCCAGGACCGCAAGCACCCTCGGACGATAGCGACGCACCTTAGCCCGCAACCGTCGCCCGCCCTCAATGAGTTCTTCGGCAGAAAGCTCGGCCGCGGTCGCAGTAGTGCGGGATACTACATTCGTGATTCCACATCCGAGTCGCAGCAACTCGCGCTCTTCAAACGGCGATAGCAGGCGATCGGTGAATCCGGACTGATGAAGTGCGGGCCAGAACCTGTTTCCGGGGCGCGCGAAATGACGTTCTACGGCGCCTGAATACAGGCCCGGATTTATTCCGCAAAAGAGCACGCGCAAATCGCGCGCGATTACATCCGCCACGGTCTTGTCGACGGCCGCGAGTAGTTCTTCCCGAGTGGGCCTGCGAGAGTTCATAGTCGTCAGTGTCGAACGATCGATCCAATAAATCATACTAGCGAGCCACATGAAGCATCACGAAATTTGTTTCGTGCTAATTCGTGCGACTTCGTGGATATTCGATTTGGCTGCGGCCAGTTTCAAATTCCTAATACTCCGATAGACACCCTCAGTGAGGTGATAATGAGAAGCTCAGAGCCAACCTCCAACTGAATAATCTGTTTAATAAGTTGAACGACATCCAGTTAACATACTATTGTACATCGCCGAATACGTGCATCTTTTTATTAGACACTTTCAGCGCTGAACGCAGGATGTGGTTCCAGAGGACCTGGCATGGATCGACTCGTAGAATGCGTACCGAACTTTAGCGAGGGTCGCAAGATTGAGACAATCGAGCGGCTCGCTCGAAGTATCGAAGCGGTCGAGGGCGCAGTCGTGCTCGACCTTCATATCGATCCGGACCATAACCGCTCTGTGATCACATTCGCGGCGGATGCCGGAGTGGTTGTGGAAGCCGCCTTGCGGGTCGTGCGCCTGGCGTCAGAATTGATCGACCTCAGACATCACGCCGGTGAGCATCCGCGCGTCGGCGCGACCGATGTTCTCCCCTTTATCCCCGTGCGTGGGGTGACGATGGAAGATTGCGTCGCCTTGGCACATCAGGCTGGAGAGCGAATTTGGAACGAGCTTGGTATTCCGGTCTACTTCTACGAACGCGCGGCGCGACGGCCGGATCGCACCAATCTTGAAGACGTTCGGCGAAAAGGATTCGAGGAGCTACGCCTTGAGATCAGCGATCCGTCCCTTGGCCGTGTTCCTGATTTGGGCGAGCCTCGCGTTCATCAAAGCGCGGGAGCAATCGTGGTTGGCGCGCGTCAGTTTCTGGTGGCATACAACGTCAATCTCCAGACAGACGACATAACAATCGCGAAAAAGATCGCGCGCGCGGTGCGCGGCCGTGACGGCGGACTTCGTTACCTGAAAGCCCTCGGCTTCAAGCTCGCGTCTCGCAACCTCGCGCAGGTGTCGATGAATCTCATCGACTATGAGAAGACGCAGCTTCACCAGGCCTTTGAAGCTGTTCGACGCGAAGCGGCGCGTTACGGCGTCACCATTGCTGGAAGCGAGATAGTGGGCCTAGTGCCGCAAGCCGCGCTGGATCGCTCGGCGGAATACCTTTTACAGATCGAGAACTTTGCGCCGGGGCTGGTGCTCGAGAATCGGATTGACGCCGCCCTGGCAGGCAAGGGAGATACTGAAGAGGTCAGGGATTTTATCGCGGAAATCGCAAGCGGCAAGCCGTCACCCGGGGGCGGTGCGGCGGCAGCGCACGTTGCGGCGCTGGGCGCGGCTCTGGGCGAGATGATCGGCCATCTGACAGAGGACCGCGAGAAATTCAAGGACGTCCAGAGCGAAGTTCGTGAGGCGCTGGCGGAACTAACGCCGCTTCGGCTGCGCCTCGCTACGGCCGCCGCGGACGATGCCGCCAGCTTTGAGCGGGTAATTGAAGCACGTCGTCTTCCCCAACGCACCGACGACGAAAAAAGAACTCGGGCGAACAAACTCGAGGAAGCATTGAAGGGGGCTGCCACGGTTCCGCTGGAAATCGCGGGCGTTGCTGCTCAGGTCCTGGAACTGCTGGAAACGCTTTCAGAGATAGGCAATCCGAATGCGCTCTCTGATGCAGCTTCCGGGGCACAGCTCTCGCTGGCCGCTGTCGCGTCCGCTCGCTACAACGTGTTGGTCAATACGGCTGACATTGAAGACGAAGAGTTTTCCCTTGAGCATCGCTCACGCGCCGACGATCTGCTTGAACGAGCGCGCGAAATCGCGGGCAGGATTGAGGCGTCCTTGATGGACGAAGTCAGGAATAAATGATTGTGCTCGCGACCGGAGCGATTGAGTGTCGTCCCTTTAATCAAAGCCGAACCAACGCTTGATCGACGCAATGATGCCTTCCGATTCCTGCTCGCCATCATCGCTGTGTTCCGGCTTGAAGGTGAGGCCGATCCGCCGTTCGGCAATGATGTGGCTAAGTGAATCGACCAGGTCCGGGTTGGTGTCGAACAGGTGCTTCATCGCCTGATGGCCAATTTCCAGGACTTCAGTTTCCTCCAGCGCGACGACGCTGGCTGCCCGCGGCTCGCCGGTGAATAGCGCCATCTCACCGAAGAAATCCCCTTCATTGAGCGACGCCACAGTGCGGGTCTTTCCGTTGTCGCTGATCTGCACGCTGACACGGCCATTGTGCACCACGAACATGCTCGAGCCTTCGTCGCCCGCTCGTATGACAGTCTCGCCGGGAGCAAAGACATGGCTGGCCGAAGCTGATGCCAGCTGCGCCATCTCCTCCAAAGTGAGGGGCGCAAAAATGTCTACCGCTGATAGCCGCTCGATAAAGCCACTGCCGTCAGCGCGCGACGGGTCAACCAGGGCCCTGCGTTCGACGTGCAAGGTGCGTGTTGGGAACGAGAAGTGAAGACCGGCGCGCCGGAATGCATACCAGATACGCTGGCGAACGAGCGCATCGGTGTCGTTGTACTTGGCGTAGTCGATCAGCCAATATTTGACTTCCCATTCCAGCCCGCTCTCACCCATGTTGCGAATCCGCACAATAGGAGTGATCTTCGGCGACACGTTTTCGGCTTCTCTTACTGCTTCACGTACGATGTGAATCGTTTTGGCCGGCGAGTCAGTGTAGAGACTGGTGAAATTGACCAGCCGAGCATTGAGGTTATCGCGCGGGCAAACTTCGATCGCTTCCTTTGAAACACTCGTATGGCTGGCCAGAATAATATGGTTGGTGAAAGTTCTAATCTTGACCACGCGCCAAGTAATGCTCTCCACCACTCCTGACCGCGTTCCGACTGTGAGGACGTCGCCTACCTGGAATGGTTTGTCGGCGTGCAGCGAAATGCCCGTAAAGAGATTGCCCAGCGTATCCTGTAAAGCAAGACCGATGATGGCGCCGAGTACCGCCGAAGTTGTGAACAGAGCTCCCAGCCCGACCTCGGGGTAGAAGGACTTGAAGATGATGACAAAGCTGATGATGTACGCAGCCATCGAGAAGATGTTGCGCATCAGCGTCGGCGCTTCGTAGCCCTTTCGCATACGAAAGATCGTGCCGAAGATCAGCGAAGCGAAAGCGCGTACAATGGCGATTGCCAGGATCATCCATAGGATGACCTTGATAATTCCCGCTGCCATTTCAAAGGCGGCCCCTGCCTTCCCCATCTCAGCAGCAGGAGTGTCCCTTAAATAATGATCGCGAAGGGTGGGCTCGAACTGGTGAAGCAGATAGAGCGCCAGCCCGACAAAGACTGTTACGAAAAGAAGAAATAGAAGCCGATTTCTGGAGCGGGGTCGAGTCACGGAGTTAGTAGTTCCTCTGAAAACCTGAAAGGTAAGTCCGAGTACTTTCGAAGTCTTTTACCACTGTGAACGGTCCAAAGTCCAAGGTCGATCGAGTCCAATGTCCAAAGTCCAAGGTTCCAAAGTCGGGTTGGCGAGTTTCAAGTTTCAGGTTCCAGGTTTGAAGTTAGGGAGAAGCGCTGCGCGATCCACGCTTAGGATTATCGAAATGCGAACAACCCGATGGGGAACCTTCGACTTGAAAATTGCACCTTGAAGCTTCCGACTTTGGACCTTGGACATTGGACAGTTTTACCGACGCAGTATGCCGGGAAACACCTTGGTAACGATGAAGAAAAATGAGAGCAGGGAAATGGCGATCGCCGTCAGCCACGCGGCCACGTTGTAGACCGGGCCGTTCGTATGCTCGCCCATTACCTCTTTGTCGTTGACCAGGCGCAGTATGGCTATCAGAAGGACCGGCAACAGCAGCCCATTGATGACCTGCATGTTGAGCAAGGCGTCGATCAGCGGCAATCCGGGAAGCATCGCGACGATCGCACCGACCACTACCAGCGAAGTGAAAATCCCGATGAAGATCGGAGCTTCCCGGAAGCTGCGCGAGACTCCTTTCTCAAATCCGAGCGCCTCGCTTATCGAATACGCTGTCGCCAGCGGAAGCACACCTGCGGCCAACATGGATGCGCCAAAGAGGCCGATCGCGAACAACATTCCCGCGTATTGACCGGCGAGCGGCTTGAGAGCCAAAGCAGCGTCGGCTGCTGTCTCTATGTGCTGTGGCGGCGTCTGCAGGTGAAGCGTGGCCGCGGTGGAGATGACGATGAAGAAAACTATCAACATCGCGAACGAAGTCCCGGTCCACACGTCAGCTCGAGTTAGCCTGTAGTCTTCGACAGTGACCCCCTTTTCCACCACCGAGGATTGGACGAAGACCTGCATATACGGCGAGATGGTCGTTCCAACGATCGCCAGGAAGGTAAAGAGGAAAGCCGGATTGAAATCGAACTGTGGAGTTATCATCGCCCGGGCGACGTCCCCCCAGACAGGCTTCGCCAGGAATGCCGAGACGATATAGCCTACGAAGACCAGTGACATCACCAGGAAAACGCGCTCGACTCGCCTATACGATCCCTTGACCACCAGCCACCAGATCGTCACCGCCGCCAGCGGGACAGAGAAGTAACGCGGGATATTAAAGATCTCTCCTGCCGCCGCGATTCCCAGGAACTCCGAGATGGTCACGCCGCCGTTGGCTATTAGTAGTGCGAACATAACCAGCGCCATCCAACGCACGCCAAAGCGTTCGCGAATCAGGTCCGCGAGGCCCTTGCCGGTGACCGCGCCCATGCGAGCACACATCTCCTGCACAAGTCCTAAACTTATTGTGATTGGGATTAAGATCCAGAGGAGTCGATAGCCGTGATCGGCGCCGACGGTAGCAAATGTCGCGATTCCACCGGCATCATTGCCGGCGTTGGCGGCAATCATGCCCGGTCCCAGGATAGCCAGATAAGCGAATAGCCCCGTGCGCTGCGCTAAGGTCCGGCGTACACCGCGAGCGCCTCGCCGCAGCAAGCGACGACCGGCAGTTCCCACTGCTGTGCGCGGTTCGGACACCTGGAGGTTCCCCGTCGTTCATCAAGTGCTCTCGTACGGTGTTCTAGGCTCAACCACCTCTGCTAATCTCCGCCACCTCGAGCAAGACAGCCGTGTGGTGATGTCCTGTGATGGCGTGCGTAAGCTTGCCTGTAGCTTTCAGTCGAAACTTCCGACCGACGAACCTTTTGTAGGTGGAGTATGGCCGAGGCGTCAGGATCAGTTGTAGGTCCGTTACGCCGCGCTCAGCGTCATCCTCGCCGCTGGCGATAGTGCAGATTGGAATGGCGAGACGAAGAACCCATGACGTCTCAGCCATGTCGCCCTTCCTGATGCTCTCGTAGTTAGGTGGTCCCGGAAACGTCTTCTTACTGATCGTGCCCGCCAACGTTACGCTTGCAGGTTCGTAAGAGAGACAGGTTTCCTGGGCTGAAGCGTGTTCAGCAAAGGCAAAAAGAAGCAGCAGAAACGTGGATAGATATCTGAGCGGATTGAGCTTCATATTCCCATTCCATTCATGCCGATTGAAAGACGGATATTATCACAGTGAACTCGCGCGCGGGGTGCCGATAATGAACAGTGTCGTAAAGAAGTGTTGCAAGGGCCTGATCGAGTTTACGGACAACGCTTGTGGGAAAGAGCGCGGTCTTGGTCTGACTTAGCGGCTAGCGAAACGCGTCAGTCCCGCCTGAGTAAGAGACTGTGTGAAAGTTAAAACTCTCTCATTCTCACCGGCCTTAAGGCCGGTGACCGCGCCTCGTCCGTCCCGGACAACCGTTTCAACGGTTTTTCCAGTAGGTCAGCATAAGTCCGGTCAGAGAAACCGTTAAAACGGTTTCGAGAGTGTAGGGGTAGCCCGCGTCCCCTCGCTGAAGCGAAGGGGGAATGAGACCACTTGCATATCAAAGTGAGCCCCTGCCGTATTGCACCCCTCCCGCATAACGCCACTCATTCACTTCCTCTTTGAGCGCTCACTAATACATCAACGGCGGCGCGAAGCTCCAGGGTCTTCGTGCCGCCGTTGTTCACAGTATCGCCCAGCGCGACACTGAATTTTGTTCGCGGGTTTATCGTTTGCGTGAATTCAACGCCACGGTCATCCGCTCAGGTGCCGAGTCAGTCCTGGCGAGTTTACGCTCTGCCCTGGACCTGGATACGGCGAGACCCATGGCGTCAGCAGGTGTCCACACCTGCGCGAGGAAATACTGATCGCCATATCGGCGGAACACCAGTACCGCTTTCTCAGACGCTTTCGCGGCCTGGATGGGCGTGGTCAATACGATGCTGCCATCTCGGCGATCAGCGCTCATGATCCCCAGCGCTGTCTTATCGGCCGAGGGATTGAGCCGCGTTATGGAGTATTCACCGGCTGGGAAGTCTTTGTTTCCTACGCTGAAGGCGAACGGAATGTAGGCCGTCTGCCTGTTGCCGCTCTGCGCGTAGGCCGATGAAACTGCCAACACTGCGAGGACACTTAACATAACCACGACTCTCAATACTTGCTTTCTCATGACGACCTCCTTGGGGTCTGTTGGAATTTAGGAAGCTTGATTGCTGCCTTCAACTATTAACGCGGAGGCCGAGACCAAAATCCCTCACGACGTGGAAATTATTTTGATGTAGAATCCCGGTAGATTGGCAGAGCAGAACGCGAAAGCCTCGTTGGCGCCCGAAAAAACGGCCTCGTCCCGCCCGCCGTGGAGAAGCCCATGAAACCGCCAGAAGGTGTGACCGAACTCCTGCACGACTGGAGCTCCGGCGACAAGTCGGCCCTCAACAAACTCATGCCGCTGGTCCAGTCGGAGTTGCATCGGCTTGCCAATGCCTACCTGCGTCGCGAGCGAGCCAACCACACGCTCCAGCCGACCGCCCTGGTGAACGAGGCTTATCTCAAATTGGTTGACCAGAAGAACGCGAAATGGCAGAACCGGGCCCAGTTCTTTGGGGTGGCCGCACAACTCATGCGACGCATCCTGGTCGATCACGCGCGCGTGCATCAGGCGCAAAAGCGCGGCGGCTCTGATCAGGAGAGACTCTCATTAACTAACATAGAGAGCCCAACCGATAGTCCTAACCTCGACCTGCTCGCGCTTCACGAGGCGCTAGAGGAGCTGGCAAAGCTGGATGAGCAACAAAGCCGCATCGTCGAGCTGAAGTTCTTCGGTGGCTTGTCGATTGAAGAGACGACGGAAGTGCTTGGCGTCGGTCACGCGACGGTCGAACGCGATTGGAAGATGGCCAGAGCCTGGCTACGTAGCAAACTGACCTGATTCAGCCGTACCTGGGTTCCCTGAGGGACTCCACACTTGTACTGCGCGTTAACCATAGGAGAACTTGATTTATGGTCCGGGAGATAGCGCGTTCCTGGAACGCATTCCTATATAGATAGCCGGAATGATGATGACGACCGACCGCTGGCAAATGATCAAGGAGATATTTCACGCGTCACTTGAGCGTGGGCCTGACCAAAGGTCTTCCTTTCTGGAGGACGCGTGTCGGGGCGACAATTCGCTGCGACAGGAAGTCGAACAGCTTATCGCCGCCCACGAAAAAGAAGGAGAATTCATTGATTCACCTGCCTATGAAGTGGGTGCCGCGTGGCTGGTCGACCCGAAGGGATCCTTGCTGGTTGGGCAGCAGATCAGTCACTACAGAATTCTCGCAACGCTTGGCATTGGAGGGATGGGAGAGGTTTATCTGGCGCAGGATACAAAGTTAGGGCGCAAGATAGCTCTCAAACTTCTTCCGGCCGCTTTTACAAAGGACGTGGACCGGCTACACAGGTTCCAGCAGGAAGCGCGCACCGCGTCCGCCCTAAACCATCCCAACATCCTGACTATTTATGAGATCGGCGAAGAGCAGGGCAAACACTACATCGCTACGGAATTGATCGAAGGACAGACGCTGCGTGAGCGACTCGCGGATTCGGGCGTCGAGCTACCGCTTGTACTCGACATCATATCGCAAGTCGCTTCGGCTTTGGCGAAGGCTCATGACGTGGGAATAGTTCATCGTGACATCAAACCGGAAAACATTATGGTGAACAGCGATGGCTACGTAAAGGTGTTGGATTTCGGTCTCGCCAAACTGTCTGAATCGAAGGCCCGTTCTCGGGACCTGGAGGCGCCGACCCGCATGCGCGGCAACACATTGCCGGGTACGGTGATGGGCACGGTCAACTACATGTCGCCTGAGCAAGCGCGAGGTCTCGACGTTGATGAGCGAACTGATATTTGGAGCATGGGTGTAGTTCTGTACGAGATGCTGGCCGGAACTCCTCCATTTAAGGGTGCGACGCCAACTGATGTAACCGTCGCGATCCTCGAGAGAGAACCAGTATCGCTCATCGCGCTTTCGGAGACTGTTCCGGCAGAACTGGATTGGATTGTGAAGAAGGCGCTCAGGAAAGACCGCGAGGAACGTTACCAAACAGTCAGGGAGTTGCTTGGCGATCTGCGCGGCGTCAAACAGCAGGTGGAATTTGAGGCCAGGCTGGAACAGTCCGCGCCGCAGCCGCGTGAATTGGCAGCAGACGCAATCAACGACCGAGAGGCACACAAGAGAATCACGGATGAGGCAATTCGCACCGACGAGATACGGGAAGCGAGAGCCACCACAAGCGTACAGCCCGCGCCCATGTCATCGACGGGCGGTAAGCGCTGGCCTCTGCTCGCTCTCATTGCGATTGCTCTGGTCGCGGCTGCGACTTTCGGGATTTACAAGTTAGCGAGGCGGAATCAAGCGCAAAACGCTTCCGCCGACCAGAACAAGGTGACGGAAGGGCCGACGGTTGCCAACATCGCGCGTGTCACCGTCTGGTCCGGCCTCGACACGCACCCGACGCTCTCGCCTGACGGAAACTCTGTCGCCTACAGCTCAAATCATAACGGGAGTTTCGAGATTTACATCAAGCAGCTCACGCCGGGAGGGCGTGAAATCCAGCTGACTGCCGATGGGCAAGGGAATTTCCTGCCCGCCTGGTCACCAGACGGACAGCGCATAGCTTACTACTCGAAACAGCGCGGCGGTATTTGGATCGTGCCGACGTTGGGAGGCGCGAGCAGACAGTTGACGGATTTCGGCTCCATCCCTAAGTGGTCGCATGACGGCACCATGATCGCGTTTCAATCGGATGCTAATCCTGATCTGGGATCAGGCTCGGTCGGCTCGTCAACCATCTGGATCGTTCCGGCGCAAGGCGGAGCGCCCAAGCAGGTGACGAAGGTCGGCAAGCCTCTGGGCGGGCACGTTGGCCCAACATGGTCCCCAAACGGTCGGAGGATTGCATTCGTCGCTCTTAATTTCAGCACTCAGCAGATTTGGTCTGTTTCCGTAAACGGAGATGATCTAAGGCAGATGACGAACGACGCGATGGGAAAGGGGGGCTATCCTATCTACTCTCCTGATGATCGTGGCCTCTACTTTGCCGCCGGCCCGATAGTGTGGATGATGCCCATTTCGCCCGAGAACGGCGAGACGACAGGCAAACCGGTAAAAGTCACCGATATGGGCGATTCAATCATCACTAATCTGACGATCTCGGCAAATGGGAAGCGAGTTGCCTATGGGGCGTTTACGCTCACGAGCAACATCTGGTCTGTACCAGTCTCACCGAGGACGGGCGAAGCGATAGGATCTCCGCAGCCGATCACAAATCAAACCAGCACGCGCAATAATCAGCCGGCCTTTTCGCCCGACGGGCAGAAGATCGCTTTCATGGAGTGGCTACGTGGCGGAGGCGCAGATATTTGGGTAGCGGACGCGGACGGCAAAAATCCTGTTCAGGTAACTACTAATACCAAGAATCTTGTGCCGAACTGGTTTCCTGATGGGGATCAGATTGCTTTCGTTTCCAACCGTGATAATCATTGGAGCATCTGGGCCACCTCGCTGCAAAGCAGAAGGGAGCATCTCCTATTCGATATTGGGCGAGATATACAGTACGCGCGATTGTCGCCCGATGGTAAACAGATCGTTTTCAACCTGGCAGATGGAGGCATCACTAACCTCTGGACAGTTCCGGTTGCGGGCGGACAGTCGAAACAGTTGACCTTCGACCAGGAGTTGGCTGGATTCCCCTGCTGGTCGCCTGATGGAAAGTCTATCGTCTACCAGATGAAGCGCGGCGATGACACCTACCTGATGATTGTGCCGAGCAACGGCGGAGAATCCGTGCAACTGACTTTCGGTCATGGCCGGAGTTGGCCTTACACTTTCTCGCCCGACGGAGACAAGATCGTCTTTGCCGGAGAACGCGATGGCGTGTGGAATGTCTGGTGGGTCTCGCGCTCGACCAAACAACAGAAGCAGGTAACGAATTACACGAAGCTCAATTCCTTCGTTCGCTATCCGGCCTGGTCACCGCTCGGTAATCAAATTGCTTATGAGTATGCGGAGACGAGCGGCAACATCTGGATCATGGATCTAAAATAGCCTGAGTAAGATCGACGGAGTCAATTACACCGGCTGTTTCTGTGGTGCTACCCGAACAGCCGCGGCAGGCGCTGGCGCCAGTTCCTGGGCAGCAGAATCTCCATCGCATCGTCTACAGTGATGATCCCAAGGATCTCACCTGTGTCGTCGATAACCGGAAGCGCCAGCAGATTATACTCGGCGATCTTTTCCGCGACTTCGCGCGCAGAGTCGTCGGGTTGTGCCGTCTGAAATTCATCGCGCATCACATCTTCGAGCGGTACGGAGGAATCTGCCAGGATCAAACTCCTAAGCGCGATAACACCGCAAAGCTTCCACGAGTCTTCCTCTTCGACGACATACAGGTAATAGATCATGTTGGGCGTTTCGGCCATCTCGCGCAGTCTTGCGAGAGCCTCGCCCACAGTCAGGTTGCGTGGCAGCGTCACGAATTCCGTCGTCATCAAACCGCCGGCAGTGTCGTCTTCGTAAGGGAGAAGCTCTGCCACATCTGCCTGCTCTTCACCTTCCATGCGGTTGAGCAGATCTTCGGCCTTCGCTTCTGGCAAATCTCCCAGCACGTCAGCGGCTTCGTCCGGGGACATCCATTCGAGAATGTCCGCCGCGCGGTCCTTGTCCATATCGCCGATGATGCGTGCCTGTGCATTGGCGGGCATTTCCTCAAGGGTCTCCGCCGCGATCTCGTCATCTAGAGCCTCTACGATTTCAGAGCCGTGATGATAAGAGAGGGCTTCAGCCAGACGAGCTATTTCGACCGGATGAAGCCGAGAGAGTTTATCGCTCGAAGACTTTAGCTGGACGGTGGCCGCGTCGGTCGCGAGGTAACCCACGTCGGCCCAATCGATGACCTCCACCGGCCGCTTCGATCCCGCGAATCCGGCGGGCATCAGCCGCCGCCACAAACCCTGAAGGCTTACATCGGCGCCGGAAACGCGAAACTCCTGTCCAGCCTCGATCAGTTGCACATCGTTGACGCGAACCACACGCTTGCCATCGACATCGATCAGTTGCTTGTCGAGCACGTCGCGCGCGAGCAGCACTTCACCCTCACGGCGATTGAACGGGCGCAGGTCCAGAATGTCCGAGTTAAGGCGGGCGCCGCGATCGCTAAATTCAGTCATGCGCCAGCGGGGAAGAAAGAAGTTGCGGCGATTGTATCGCGCCACGAATCCGGTTACGGGTGGATGGTCTTCTTCGCCCAGGCGCACGATGACGTCTTTGATGGTAGCGACGCGTTCGCCGTCGAGATCGCGAATAGGACGACCGAGTACTTGAGAGAGATAGAGCATATGCGGATTTGCTGCGCGCCCGGTAGGCCAGCGGCGAAATGATAGCACGACCATGATGATAGCTGTCGTGGGGGAAATGCCGTGTCGAAGCGAAGTTGGCCTACGGCGCGATTCCAGATTAAACATTCCCTCGATTAACGTCGTCGGGGTGGGCCTCCGTGCCCACCCCCGTTACTGTCAGGTGAGCTCAGGCAAATACCTAAGCTGCGGGTCTCATTCAAGGAAGCCCGTGTAAGGGTAGAACTGAGCACACGAAACGTAACCGGCCTTAACTGCATTCATCGCGATGTAATTGAGATTCTCGCGTAGATCCTGATCATTCCTGATAACGTGATCGTAGTATTCCCTTTGCCAAAGCCGCTTCCGCAGGAAATGTTGGGGTCTGACACGCGGCCAGCTTTTGAGTTCAACAACTTCCGGGCGTAAGTTCGCTCGCCAGTCTCTCAACGCCGCAAGAATAGGGCGAGCTTCCATTCGATCAATCTTCTCGAGGCGGGAGGGCGGTAAACACACTTCCTGTGACTTTACGATTTCATTGCTTCGTTTCCAGTAGAGCTGTGTGGTGTAACTTTCGAATGAGCCAATCAACGAGGGAAGATGCGATGCAGGATTCCGCACTGTCGCGAGGAAGTGCAAATGATCTGGCATTAGGGTATAGGCCTTCACGCGCATTCGAGACAAATTCTGATCGCTTAAGAGCGAACTCAATACGCTTTTGGCCAATCTGGTGTCTGCGAACACCGGGACTCGCAAGTGAGTTGACATAGTAATTGCGCATAGATCATAGGGGGAGTTGTAGCCGTAGCCCGTGAGGCGCAGAGAGTTGTAGCGCCGAGGATAGGGAAAATTCTGAAACTGCGGCATTGGGACAATCTTTAAGTCGTGAGGGTGGGGCATTCATGTTAGTCGAAATGCGACTGATGGACAACATGTGAATCGAGCGTACGGTGGGGGAATGGCGTGGGCACGGAGGCCCACCCCGACAAACGTATAGTGACGTCTGGATCACGAATGCGTGCTTGTGAGAAACGGGGTGGGCACGGAGGCCCACCCCGACAAAAGTACAGCTGACGTCTGGATCACGAATGCTTGCTTGTGAGAAATGGGGTGGGCACGGAGGCCCACCCCGACAAAAGTTTAGTCGACGTGAGGATCAATCCCCCGCCGCTATTCTCTTGATGCACGTTGCGACGAAAGCATCCGCGCTGTCTCGACCAGTTGAATGAACTCCGACCGGTAGCCTTGCTGGTCAGAGCCTCTCGATGCCTGAGCGAGTTCGAGGACTTTGTTGTAGCTCGCGTCTGCTTTGTACTTCGAGTCTCGGAGCAGCATTCCAAACGCCGCCACTGCCGAAGCAAACCGGAAATTCTCAGACGCAGCACTCAGGTTGCCTTTTGAGTCCGCCAGGCTGACGCTGATCAGCTTGCTCTGGTCCTCAGCAGGCTCTTTGTATCGCAGCTTGACCGTCATCATCTCATTGCTGTTCGCCAATTCAGATGTCTTAACGGGCTCCTGGTACTTCAAAGGATCAACACCCGGGTTTTCGAACTTCTGTCCGAAAGGCACCACCTCATAGAGCGCGGTCACTGTGTGGCCTGCTCCAATCTCGCCGGCGTCTTTCTTATCGTCGTTGAAATCCTGATCGCGCAATAGTCGGTTCTCGTATCCGATGAGCCGATAGGCAGCGACCTGTTTGGGATTGAACTCGACCTGAATCTTCACGTCCTTCGCAATGGTGAAGAGAGTGCCGCCTATCTGTTCGCCAAGGACCTTGCGTGCCTCTGCCAGCGAATCAACGTACGCGTAGTTGCCGTTGCCTTTGTCCGCCAGTTTCTCCATCGTCGAGTCCTTGACGTTGCCGGTGCCGAAACCAAGCACTGAGAGAAAGACACCGCTCTGGCGCTTCTCTTCGATCAAGCGAACCAGGTCGCCTTCGTTGGTGACGCCGACGTTGAAGTCGCCGTCCGTAGCAAGAATGACCCGGTTAACACCGTTCTTGATGAAGTTTTCCTGTGCGATTTTATAAGCCAGCTGTATACCATGGCCGCCGTTGGTTGATCCGCCAGCCTCGAGGCGATCGATCGCCGCCAGAATCTCGCCTTTTCGATCACCAGGAGTCGAAGGCAGTACAAGACCGCTGGACCCTGCGTAGACAACCATCGCGACACGGTCGCGCGCGGCCAACTGCTCGGTCAATACCTTCATCGCGGATTTGACCAGCGGGAGCTTGCGCGGGTCATTCATCGAACCAGAGACGTCAAGCAGGAACACCAGGTTGGCGGGCGGCAGATTTTCCATCGAGACGCGCCTGCCCTGCAGTCCGATATGTACCAGACGGTGCGCGGGGTTCCACGGCGCTTCAGAGATTTCAGCCGTGACCGAGAAGGGGGCTTTCCCCACGGGCTGCGGATAGTCGTAAGAGAAATAGTTGACCAGTTCTTCGATGCGAACCGCGTCCTTCGGTGGCAACTGCCCGTCTTTTAGAAAGCGTCGAGTGTTGCTGTACGACGCTGTGTCTACGTCGATGGAGAACGTAGAGAGCGGCGCCCGTGCGACTTCGAGAAACGGGTTCTCGTCGATGTGGCTATATCCCTCTGTGTTAAAGCCGGGTGCCTCTTCGCGCTCTTGCATCGCGTCGCTCGCTGACGAGACATTGCCCATGGTCTTAGGTGCATCCGTCCCCGGTATTACGGAGACGTTGGCGTTGTTGAGTGCTATCTCGTCGCGTCGCCCTTGCTTCGCGCACGACGAAAGAAATACTGCAGCGATAATGAGCAGCACCAGAGAAAGTTGCGTCTTTCCCGAAGCCAGCCTGCGCCGCCCGGAAAATATATTCCACCCAGACCTGGAAATGGTTCGCTCGTCGTTCTTCATCGAATTCTCCTCCGGCGATAAGTTCGCCCAAGATGTGCGCGGCATGTGCTTTCGCCGTTACCGCCGCTACGCTAACGATGATTGAATGAAGAAGAGAGGAGAATCTTGCACGCGAGCTCAGTTGGGGTGTTTCGCGAAGATGAGGCTAAGGTCCTGTGGGCAAATTCTCGTCTGGCCAATGAACGACGACTGGCTCCGCGTTCGCGATGTCGCGGTTAATAGGCAAATTCGGCGGGTAGGAGTTCTCGGTGTCGCCGGTCCAAACAGAGACGTGCGCGAAATACCCGACCTTGTACCCACCCAGATGCTTGCCTGAATTCAAGGAATCGGTTGCGACAAGTTCGATCTCATTGGCGTTCGCAAACGGTTGACGAAACTCTGTCGTGCTCCACATGTCGCCATGGGTTCTATATATCTCAGGCGAGAAGTAGAAGGTAGTGATCCAGAGTTTCTCTGGGGGCGGATGGCCCGGAAGGAGTTTGAGACTGAGCACCGTGTAATTTGTTGAGCGGTTGAAATCGATCGAGACTTCACGCACCCTGTAACTGATGTGGGTACTCTCAACCGGGCCCGCGACCAGGGGGCCCAGAGGAACCGCAGGGAGCCTGACGATCGGGAGAGTCAGGTAGTGACAACTAACGACCGAGCTGACGAGAATTGTAGAGAATAAGATGAAGCCGGCAACGTGCTTTTTGAGGTTCAGCATTAAAACTCCTCTGAGCTTCGCCTCCAGAAGCGAATGCTCGGACCCGCAGAGCTTTACCGGCCCAACGACATGCCTTTCGCGTGTTACCGGCCCGCCTCCCTTGAATGCTGGGACAGCCTTTATCTTGCGCGTTTGAAGAAATAATTCCCCGCGCCGATGGTTCCCCCCTCATTGTTTATCGCCTGGAAGGTGACCAGTTCCCATCCCTGCGAGCCGAGTTGGTTCATCGTCGACTCTGAAATGTTACGAGCCCCGGGCACGTAGACTACTCGGTATTCCCAGGTCATACGCTCTGCCCGCTCCTTCTGACCGTAGCTGGTCCATCCGACCAGGCCGAAAAGAACAGTCGCTATAATGACGATAGTCCAGACTTTCGCTTTCATGATTTCTCCTCGCAGGTCTTTGGCAGATAGTTGAGCAGGGAAACCGCTTCATGGACCGACACGCGGTAATCCAGAGAACGTTCCAAAACTTGAGGCGAGAATATAGACAGGATTGACAGGATTTTACGAGAACGTTAAGTCGCTACCGCATGTCTCAAAATTTCATCATCATGTTTATCCTGTCCATCCTGTCAATATCCTCCTATCTCAGGAGGAGAGTGTCCCGCTTTTACCTTTTGCCTTCTTTTGGTGGGCGGCGAAAGTTGTAGCGCAGCAGCACGCGCATCGGTATCGGCACTTTGCCGCGGGTAGCAGGACGAAAATGTAACTGCCGAACAGTGTTGAGCGTGGCCTCGTCCAGATCAAAACCGGCCCATCGCACTATCTCGACGCGTGAGACTTCACCGTCCACATCAATATCCAGACTGACATCCACTGTTGCTTCGGCTTCGGCCCGCGAGGCTGCATCCGTATAGGCCGGTCTTAGCCTCCTGTATGGTTGCGGTAAGCGGATGCCATCTCTGGCCGCCGCATCTTCGTCGTCCGGCGCATCTTCGATCACCGCAGTTACTCGCTCCCATGCCTGAACGCGCTCCTCTCGATCTGCAGTCTGTGCTCTTTGAATGGCATCGATGTACCTCGCCGCGCGTTTCCCAAGGTCGGTCAATAGTAAACCCTCCGCCTGATCGGCGGCAGCCGCTTCGACACTTGGACGGTCCCACAGGACGAGGCGACCAGTCCTTCCGCTTACGATGAAGATCGAAGCGTATGCCTCATAATAGACTGGCTTAGCCGACGACGAGCGGCGCAGTGTTTGGGCGTCGCCGATCACATAGTAGTCACAGCCGATGGCAGCTCCGAGGTCCCGCGCCTCTTCGAGGGTCATGTTGAGCGATCCTGCGTAACCAACACCGCGCGCCGCGGCGTGACTCTCCTCAAGACTCGTCAGCAATAAACGGTTTGACGACAGCGCGCCCCAGGTGCTCGTTGTCGCCCGAAGAGATATTGGGGTCTCACCCATCTCGAGAACGGCTACCCGAATGGGACGTGAATCGGTTTGCGCATCAACCCTCGATCCCATCAATAAGGTCGAGGCGCAGACTGCAACCACACAAACGGTCCGCAGCATTAATGCGAATTGAGTGACATGGGACGTGAAAACGTTTCGGGAAGACATCCAGGAGCAGGGAACCGGTGTTGTTGTGGTTTACTAATCAGCCGTTTGCGCGACGGAGCTTTGTACTGGCACGGCGGAGTGGTACAGCGCATACACTTTCTCTTTTACTTCCGGAGGGAAGCAGACGCGATTTAACTGGTAACGCTTCAAACCGCGGACCGCTTCGCTGACTTCGCTGATCTCGCGTATTCGGGGTCGCGAATAGCCATCCTCAACGTAAATGCGGGCCTTCGGCTCCGCGCCTTCCGCCGTGTAGTAATTGTAATATGGAATGTCGCCCGCGTGATCTTCTATGAAATAGTAATCAGGCTCGTATCCCGCCGCTGAGATTTCGCGGCGGGCCGCTTCCAGAAAATCTTCACGCTCATCTTCGGGCATGTCCAGGTCGATCGCTTTGAAAAGACGTCGTCCCGTAAACCGCCGGCTCAGATCACTGAGGACCGGATCTGAGCTCCTTTGCCATTGCTTGATGTGAAAGAGTAGATCGGAATCATCCATCTCCAGATGTTCAGTGAGCGAGAGCGAGTCGCGTCGCAACACCTTCTCGAACGGAGTGCCGGGTGCGCACCAAACCTCTTTCCCTTCTTCCAGCAGTTTGAGCGCGCGCCGCAAGACTGAACGCAGCACCGCTTCCGCCGAGCGGAGAGTACGATGAAAATAGACCTGTCGAAACATGTAGTAGCGCGCCTGCAGGTATTCCTCGACCGCGTAGAGTCCGCGAGCGGCTACATAGATCCGGTCGTTTACCTCGTCAATCTGAAGAGCATTGATGATCCACTCCAGATCGTAAATCCCATACTTCGCGCCAGTCATTAAAGAGTCGCGCAATAGATAGTCCATGCGATCGACGTCCAGTTGCGATGAGACCAGTTGCCCCAACGCGGCAGGTTGAAACGTTCCCTCGATGATACTTGCGACCCGCTCAGGCAAGTCTGATGAGTAAGATTTTAGCTCGCGCCCGATCTCAGTTTCCTGGCTCAGCACCACGCGAACAGTCCACGCTTCGTGGTGAAAGCCAAGCACCTTTTCCATCACATGTGAGAACGAGCCATGGCCGATGTCATGTAGCAAAGCGGCCGCGCACGCAGCGGCGCGATCTTCCGCTGCGATGGTGTAACTTTCGCCGAGACGATTAAGGACGCGCATCATCAGATGGAGCACGCCAAGCGAGTGAGTGAAGCGCGAATGTTCGGCGCCCTGGTAAGTGTAGAGTGCCAGCCCCAATTGTTTGACTCGGCGCAGGCGCTGGAATTCAGGGGCATCGATCAGACGCATCATCAACTGCCCTTCGTCCGTATCGGCGCGAAGCCGAATGATGTTGTGGACCGGGTCTCTGTAGATACGTTCAGACATTCTTTTCGAATCCCTCTAGTTGCGGCCATGGAAACTGTGAGTTCTGATTCTATCATTCATTGATGGCGATGGCTGAAATGACAATCACCGGATCCGCCAGATGGAACGGGCCCTTTCTCGAGATTCGCAGGTTTGGTTTTATGGATGAGATTTCATTTTTTTGGAGCATTCAACCTGGCAAAAAGGCGGTGCTCGCCAAAACCGAGCCAAATAATTGGGCTTTGGCTCAAAGACCCCAGCGGGCATGAGACTTGCAATATTGCATTGTCACTTAGTCCCCATCGCGACCCGGCGCTCGAACCCGTGCCGCTGAATTGAACCTTACGACGTACCTCCCTCGCCTTTTCATTCTTCGAAGAGGCGGGTGATTAGCTGAAAGGTTAAGAGAAAGGACTCTCACCATGTTGACTCATTCCTACAGAAAGAACCGAAAGTGGTTGCTGAACGTGTGCTCACTGACAGCGCTCGTCTTCGGGCTCGGTATCGCTGTATTTGCTCAGGAGCCTACAGGTTCCATCGAAGGATCTATCAGCGATCCTCAAGGCGCTATCGTTCAGGGCGCATCTGTCTCCGTGCGCAATACGGCTACAAGCCTGACGCGCACTGCTGTGACGGATGACAACGGCCAGTACCGCGTCTCACAACTTCCGCCTGGAACCTATGAAGTGAAGGTCTCGGGTCAAAGTTTTAAGACGTCCGTTGCATCAAGCGTCAAGGTGGAGGTCGGCAGAACGGTTCCGCTCGACGTAAAGCTTGAGATCGGCGGCGCAACCGAAGTGGTGACCGTCATCGGCGGCGGCGAGGTTCAGATTGACCGTAGTGACATGACAGTCTCGGGCGTCGTCAACACGAGACAGATTCAGAACCTTCCCCTCAACGGCCGTAACTTCCTCGACCTGGCACAACTCCAGCCCGGCGTCGAGAAGGTCGAGGGCGGCAGCTTCGATCCGACCAAAGCGAACTACACCGGCGTCTCCATCGCAGGTCAGGCGGGCCGCTCGGCGCAAATTGCCGTCGATGGCGGTTCAGTGGTTGATAACGTGGTCGGGACTACCGTGCAGAACTTCTCTCAAGAGATCGTGCAGGAGTTCCAGCTCGGCATCTCCAACTACGACCTCTCCACCGGCGCTTCGGCCACTGGTTCTGTGAATATCATCTCGCGTTCGGGCTCGAACGATTTCCACGGGAACGCGTATATCTATGCCCGCGACGACAAATGGGCAGCTTTCCCCGGCCTCAGCCGGCTGGATGCGGCCAATGGCATACCTGCGGCGGCGCGAGCCGACAGAATTCCCTTTGATCGTCAGCAGTTCGGCGGCACCCTTGGTGGTCCGATCAAGAGAGACGAGCTCTTCTTCTTTTTCAATTACGAGCAGAACAATCAGGATGGATCGGCACTCCACAATCCGCCAGAGGGTCCGTCCTTCGCCGGCTTCACCAGCAACCCTTTCGACGAAAAGCTGGTCACCGCCAAGATGGACTGGGTCTACAGCAGCAAGACGAATATCAGCAGTCGCTACTCGTTCGACGACAATGCGCAGCAAACACCGTTCGCGCCCGGCTCGGGCATCACGCCGCGTCCGTCCGCTTCCCGCATTTTCGAGTCGAACGACCAAATCGTGACTAACCGCTCGCACAGTTTCGTGACCGGAATCACGCATGCTTTCGGCGCCACCCTGTCGAACAACTTTGTCTTCAGCTTCGTGGACTTTTCCAATGTGATTCTGCCGGCGGTCGAAGGGCTTCCGGAAATCCGCATACTCGGCTCTCAGCTCTGGAAGTCGGGCACCAACTACATCACGCCGCAGACGACTTTTCAGGAGCGTTACCAGTTGCGCGATGACCTTACCAAGGTCTACGGCAACCACACCGTTCGCTTTGGCGCTAACTATGAGCGCACCTCAATCAACGGTCAGTTTGCTTTCGCCAAGCCGGCGCGCATTCGTCTCTTCGATCCGTCAACCCCCGGGTTGACAACTCCTGTAACTGAGGCTCAGTTCCTTGCCTATCCCGTGCGCGACATCTCGATGGGTATCGGCACCGACATCCTGCCCTTCAATGGCGGTGATGACACGCTCAATCACCGCATCCAGTTTTACGGCAACGACTCGTGGAAGATCGCCAACAGGTTCACGTTCAACTACGGCGTCTCGTATCGCGTGGACTCTAACCTGTGGAACCATGACCTGGGGCATCCAGCGATCATCGCCCCGCTCTTCGGCAAGGGCACCGCGCCCAGCCCGAAGGACATGAACAACATCGCACCGCGTGTCGGCTTCGCGTGGGACGTGGCGGGCAATGGCCGTACGGTTATACGCGGCGGCGTAGGCATGTACTACGACAACACCATCGACAATCTGCGTCTGTTCGAGCGCGCCGATCTGGGACCTCCGGGAGCGGAGTTGTTCCTTATCGGTGCAGACCTCGTGAGCCCGCTGCTGCCTGGCGGCGATGGCCGCTTTACCCTGGGTCAGTTGACGCTCGCTCAGGCGCTGGCGCTCTACCCGGCGGTGCGTGCCAACGTCGAAGCCAGCATCAGAACTTGTACGCTGCCGACGGGTATCCAGTGCGAAGCGGCTTTCGGGTTGGCTCCTTCAGGACCTCTCTTCTCGACAGAGTTCCAAGTGCCCTACTCCCTCCAGTACAGCATCGGCGTCCAGCGCGAATTGCCGCTGAAGTTGCTTTTGCAGGCTGACTTCAACTACCGCAAGGGCGTGCACGAGGTGATCACTTATGACGCCAACCATGCGTTCGACGCTATCTCGGGTCCAAGAACAGCCTTCCCGAACTCGGTGCCCTATGCCGACTCGTCCGGCTTCTCGACGTACAAGGCAATACTTGTGCGCCTGGATCGCCGCTTTGCAAACGGTTTCCAGATGACAGTGAGCTATGCGCTGTCGAGATTTAAGGCGTTCGGGGGCGATACCCTCGGTCTGGGCGCCACCGTCACCGACCTCAACAACCTTCGCAAAGAGTTCGGTCCCGCTGGGCTTGATCGAACACATCGTTTTGTCGTGAGTGCAATTTACGATGTGCCGCTCTTCCGCAAGAGCACTGATTCGTTTAAGCGCAACGTGCTTGGCGGCTGGCAGGTCTCTCTCATCTCGACCGCGTTCAGCGGCCAGCCCTTCAGTGTCTTCCTGCCGAACTTTGTTGACCTCTCCAAGACGGGCACGTTCCAGTCATACCTGCCCGGCACTGGTGAAGGTTCCATCGGGCGGAGCATCAAGAGCGTCGGGGAGTTGAATGGGGCGATCGATGCGTTTAATGCCAGCATCCCGAGTCTCGGCGAGCCGTGTGGCGGTGCTAGCCCGACCGGCCGCTGCGATAGTACCGACCCGAACTTCTTTGATCCCATCGTCCGTCTGGAGCACGTTCCCAGCGACACGCTTATAGGCGGCGATTCGCTCATCTCGCAGGACTTTCGCGTGACCAAGACGTTCAGTTTCAGCGAGAAAGTGAAGCTCGACCTGATCGGCGAAGTCTTCAACATCTTCAACATCGCCAACCTGACGACGGGTGGCGCAACCGCCTTCACTTTGAATGAGGAGGGCAATACGAGCAATCCGATCGCTCCGTCCGAACGCACGACCAGTGTGTTCGGCACGGGTGGCCCGCGAGCCTTCCAGTTTGGCCTGAAACTTACCTTCTAGGCGAAGGAAGGTCTTTCATCGTTTATGGTGGAGCTTGCAAGCCAAGGTCCACCATATTTTCTTTGCCGCTGTCAGCGAGCTGCGCTAGAGTGCAGCGGAAGCCATCAGATTCCACAGAGCTCGGCCCCGAGACCCGGACCAATCGCATGAGTAGGCCCACATGAGAAAGCATCTGACAGTTATCTCAATCGCCGTTGGCATTTTGTTCTCACACTCAATCGCAGCGCGGTCGCAGCAGGGCCATGTAATTCGTGGAAAGGTCCGAAGTGCTGCCGGGATCAATCTCCCGCGCGCGACGGTCGACCTTCAGATAGGCAGCGGTGCGCTAATCGAGCAGACTGTAACCAACAACGAAGGCGATTTCACATTTGCAGGATTGGGGGAGACCAGCTACGTGGTGGTTGTGTCGGCACCCGACTTCACCACAGTTGCGGAGCGGGTCGATTTCGTGAGACGGGTCGGCGCGAATCAACCTGGCGAGACTCGAACGGTTGAAATCACGCTTCTCCCAAAATTAACAGCTCGCATCCCTCGCGCTTCATCGACCTTTGTTCAAAATGTTCCGCAGCCGGCGCGCACATCGCTCACTCGCGGACTCAAGCTGGCCAAGCAGAGTAAGTCTGACCTGGCGCAGACTATGATGCGTGAAGCCATCAAACTTTTCCCAGAATATTTCGACGCACACTTCGCGCTTGGAAGCGAGCTAATGAAGTCTGGACAACTCAGGGACGCGATCGAAGAGCTCGAGCGGGCACGGAAAATCAATCCCAACGACGAGCGGGTTTATCAGGTGTTTGGGCTGGTACTGATACAGCAGAAGAAGTACGCCCTGGCTGCGGCCGTGTTCGCCGAAGCCTCTCGTCTGAATCCCAATGATCCCCAGACCCGCCTCCTTCGCGCCATCGCGTTGATCGAACATGCGGGCACGATCCACGATACGCAGGCCACTGCCCGTGGCGAGCGAGACTTCGCATTTAGCGAGGCGGACAAAAGCCTGGCTCAAGCGTATGAACTCAGCGGGGGCAAACTCGCCATTGTTCATTTGCAACGCGCCAGGATCCTGGAGAAGAAGGGCGATCTTTCGCGCGCAGCAGATGAACTGGAGCAGTATCTACGTGACGCGCCGGAGGCGACAAACGCCGATGCGATTCGCGCGGCGATCAAGAAGCTCCGTGGTTTGGATGGAAGAAGTTAGCGGGCCTGGTCCTCTTTCGCGGGCGGCTTTTGGTTGAGCGCTACAGCCGCTTTACCACCCACCTTTTAGAATCTCAGGACAATTCAGGCGGGCGTGTCGAAGCCTTCGCTTCTGATTTATGGATTCCGACCATTTTTTTGGATAACAAAGGCCACTTATGGCCCGCATGAGATGTTGCTAAGTAGAAGAATAGTTGGGATTGACCCATTCAGACCTACTGGGCATAAGAGTTGCAAATTTCGATAGCGATGTGGAATCAAGAAATCTCTTCAGTTACAGACAACACGTGCTGCTCGGCCCTTATTAGGCCTGATTCCCCCTCGCAAAGAAGCTTTATGGTACTGAGAGGCAGCAGCATGTTTAGCATACAGGAAATGTACAACAAGAAAGGAATAGTGAGCATGAAAATGCGAATCTTTACCATGTCGTTGCTCGCTTTGTGTCTGGCGCTCTTTACGATAGGCGCTGCATTTGCACAATCGCAGACGACTGGTTCAATTCAAGGCACGGTGCTCGACCCTCAGGGCGGCGCTGTGCCGAACGCCACTGTCACAGCGTCTGGGCCGCAGTTGATTATCCCCCAGACGGCTACGACGGATGACCAGGGGCGATTCAAGATCTCTAATCTTCCTCCGGGAAGATATAAAGTCGTCGTCGCGAAGACCGCCGGCTTTGACGAAGTGACCAAGTCTGACGTCGATGTCAATCTCGACAAGACGTCCTCGCTCGATCTCACCGTACAGATCGCCGGCCAGTCGGCATCGGTGACCATCACCGACACATCGGGTGCGGCGGTTGACGTTACCGGCAACACGTCGGGCACAAGCGTTTCGACCGAGCAGTTCTCGAACTTCCCGACGCAGCGCACAGTGCAGTCGCTTTATTCGATCGCACCGACCGTCGCTCGCTCGGGTCTGCGCGACGCTTCCGGCCGAGACCGCGATCCTTCAGTGGGCGGCTCGTCTGGTCCTGAAAACAATTACATTCTCGACGGCGTGAACACGACTGACCCCGCGTTTGGCGGATCGGGCGCGAACCTTCCGTTTGAGTTTGTTCAGGAAGTGGAAATCAAGACCGGTGCTTACGGCGCCGAGTATGGCAAGTCGACGGGCGGTATCTTCAACGTCATCACCAAGAGCGGTGGAAACCGAGTCAGCGGTGACGCATTTGGATACTTCACGACGAAGGGCCTGGTCCGCAATACCAATCAGTTCCCTTTCACCGGTTCAGCACCGAACGGCTTCAAGGAAATCGATGCCGGATTCGATATCGGCGGTCCCATCAAGAAGGACAAACTGTGGTTCTTCGGCGCATTCAACCCGCAACGACGCGAGAACTTCTTCCTCACGCAGACATTCCATCTGCCCGTGCAGAACAAGATCACGACGCCGTTCTACTCCGGGAAAGTTACCTGGGGAATCAATCAGAACAACACGTTCACCTTCTCGACCTTTGGTGATTTCACCAAGCAGGAAGGCTTCCTCTTCGGCGGCTCAGGGTTCGGCGCGAACCCGGACACATTCCGAGGCGAGATCCAGACCGGTGGTCATAACTACACCGCGCGCTTGAACTCGACAATCACTCCTACGTGGATCGGTGAATTTGCCTTCGGTCTCCACTACCAGCGTGCCAACGTGCTGCCGCTCGCCAGTGTTGCCGGTGTACCTTTAATCACCGACACCTTTGCGATCCTGCGCACCAATGGCACGATAGCGCCTGTCACGCAGACTGCTATCAACAACGGAAATTCCGTCAACGGTAATCCGGGGTTCGTGGACTTCATCCAGGCTGCCGGTACCCTTCAGCGTAATTTCCTGCAACAAGGGTTCGGTCTGTTCTCGACTCAGGACCGCAACCGTTGGGAGATTCAGGCGCGTTTCCAGAACCTTTACGGACGTCACACGATCAAGTACGGGCTCGAGTGGAACGACAATATCTATGACATCGATCAGCGGTCGACCGGACCGGCTGCCGTTTATCCGGATCCGAACGGGTTTATTCCGGCTGGGTCTGGGATCAACTCGGTCAACGGCTTCCGTATAACCAACGCCTTCGCGGTCTGCACCCAGCGTGGTACTCAGCTGGTTTGCCCGGCCTCGGCGTCAACCAACATCCTGACGCCTGCGGTTGCAGCGGCCCAGGTACCGGGTGTCACCTCAGTCGTCACCGGCGCGATCACACAGAACGAAGCGCTTAATGCTCCGTTCCTCGTTCGCACCTCGACCACGATTCGTGACTTCGAACTGGTTGCTCAAACCGACACCAAGGTCGAAGGCTTCTACGTTCAGGACGACTTCAAACTCTCCAAGAACGTACAGTTCAACTTCGGCCTCCGCTGGGATTACCAGCAGTCCTATGGCAACAATGGCGTGAGCTATCTGAAGCTTAACCATTTCAAGGACAACCTGCAGCCTCGCCTTGGATTGATCTGGGATTTCACAGGTCAGGGCAAGGGCAAGTTGTTCTTCAACTATGCGCGCTTCCTCGAAACTCCGCTTCCGCTGGACATCAACGTCCGCGCGGGTAGCGAGAACAGCCAGACGGACAAGCAGTTCCGTGTAGCTCGTGTGAACGCGCCGGCCGGTTCAAGGATTACCCAATCAATCGGTAATCTTGGTGCTGAAGCGACACCGTTGGATCCCGACCTCAAACCGCAAACGGTCAACGAAGCGACCGCCGGTGTTGAGTACGAGATCGTCAAAGACCTGGCACTCGGCGCTCGTGGTATCTATCGCGCTCAGGGTTCGGTCATTGAAGACGGATCGTTTGACGATGGCGACCACTACTTCCTGTTCAATCCGGGCGAGAGCCTGACGGACAGGTTGGCCGAAACCGTCATTGGTCAGCGTTTCGGACGCGCCCGTCGTTACTATCGCGCGCTTGAGTTCACCGCCACGAAGCGTTTCACGAACAACTATCAGTTCATCGCTTCCTATGTGTTCTCTTCGTTGATCGGTAACTACGAAGGCCTGTTCCGCAACGACAACGGACAGTCTGACCCGAACATCACTTCGCTGTTCGATCTCGTCAGTCTATTAGCCAGATCCTACGGACGTCTGCCGAACGATCGTCCGCACCAGTTGAAATTGGATGGCAGCTATCGCACGCCATTCAAACTTTTGATAGGCGGCTCGTTCCGTGCGCAGTCCGGTATTCCGTTCAATCAGTTGATTCCGCACCCAGTGTACGGAAACAACGAAGGTTTCGGTGTGGACCGCGGTACCGCTGTTGTTCCGGCGGTTACGGCAGTCCAGGCTGGCTTCCCCAATCGGGTTGACAGCGTAGGCGGCACACGCACGCCGACGACCTACAATTTGGACCTGAACGCATACTATCCGATTCAGTTTGGTGAGAATCGTCAGTTGCGCTTCCAGGTTGACTGGTTCAACGTCTTCAATAGCCAGCGAGCAATCCGTCTGGACGAGACGTTCTCCATTAACAGCGGTGTGACGGGCATTCCACCAGTGCCAAATCCGTTCTACGGTGCGGGCACGATCTTCCAGTTCCCGTCGTCGCTTCGTTTAGGCGTTAAGTTCCAGTTCTAAACTGCTGACTTTCATGTGCTCGTGACACAGTTCGCGAGCACATGGAGGTTTTTCAGGGAGGAGCGTTCCAGTAACGCTTCTCCCTATTCTTTTTTGTGATATCCTACAAACTCCGCTCGCATGTTTCCAAAGAGTCCATCTCAGTCGTTCGTAAGCTGAGAAAGGAGTTACCGCAATGCTTCTCTCGCCGCGTAGAAGTGCCGACGATTTCCGCATTCTTCGTTACATTGAGATCGCCTGTCTCGCCTTTTTGATATTCACGCCGTTGGTAGGGGCCCACGCTCAGGGCGGGGTGGACTCGACTGGAACCGGTGGCCGAAATAAGATACAGGGCCGGATCTATTTTCCTTCGGGAAGGCGCTCCGATGCTTTGGCTGTCCGCGTCACGCTCGAGAGCACCAGCTCGGAAAGACTTTCTCTTATTGCGGATCTCAATGGGGGCTTTGTTTTCACCTCGATCGCCGCCGGATCCTACAATCTGACGGTTGATGCCGGGAGTGAGTACGAGATCGTCAGGGAATCCATTTCGGTTGAGGGCCAGGTCAGAAGTCGAACTAACACAGACGCACCGATAATCGGGGCGGACATCTCGCGACCATACAACGTCGTCATCAATCTCCAACTCAAGCGTGGCAGTCACGCCGACTCAAGGCCGGCAGTGCTCAACTCCGCTCTCGCTAATGTGCCGAAACCTGCACTCCAACTCTACGACAACGCCATCGAAGCGATCCGCGCCGGCGACAACAAAAAGGCCGTCGAACTCCTGCGGGCGGCTGTCAGCTATTATCCGGAGTTTACGATCGCCCTCAATGAGCTGGGGGTTCAATACCTGCATCTCAAGCAACCTGAGAAAGCCATTGAAACATTGCGATCTGCGCTCAAGATCAGACCCGACAACTTTAATCTTTTGCTGAACTATGGAATAGCTCTGCTCGAGAAGAAAGAGTCTGCCGAAGCGGAGACCCAACTCCGCGCTGCGATTCAGAAGAACGACGCCTCGTGGGCCGCTCACATGTACCTGGGCGTGACGCTGATAAATTTGCGCCGGTATGCTGAGGCGGAGAAAGAATTGCTTCGCTCTCTGGTCATCGGCGGTGACGACCTCAGCCTTCCACACTACTACCTTGGTGGAATATACTGGCACAACGGTGCACACAGGCGCGCGGCCGAAGAGTTGGAAAAATACCTAAGACTCTCTCCAAAGGCTCCCGACGCCGAACGAATTCGCATGACGATCAGGGATCTCCGCAGCAAAAGTAGCTCGAGTTGAGATTCTCGCTGTAGAAAACCTAAACGCTCGCCGGCATGCTGCGGTCTACCAGTCCATGCGCCTGAATCATTGGAATAATTTGAAAAGGAGCTCGTACTCATGTCTATCGCGCATATGACGTCCGCTCACCGGCGTGGATTCATTCCTGGTGTACTCTTTGCTTGTCTGTTTGTCTGCTTTTCGGCGACAGCATTCTCGCAGGGAGGCGTGGGAAGCTCGCGCGGTCTACCGGACGCAAACGACGGCATTCACACGATCAAAGGCCGTGTTTTCTTTCCCGAAAAGCCGAAAGATGGTACCCGCCTCAAAATAACTTTGAAAAGCGCTGATACGACGGACCAATCCACCGCCACTGATGAGGATGGCGCATTTGCATTTAACCGACAGAGGCCAGGTAACTACACGATCTTTGTGGATGGTGGAAAAGACTATGACAGTGCCACCGAGCACGCGACCATAGATAGAGGGGCCGGTGCCGGCGGCACCGTTTTAACCGTTAACTTCAATCTCAAACCGAAAGGGAGTGCCGACGCTTACTCGAAAATCCCCAAAGCCGCGCGCGACCTCTACGCAAAAGGAAAAGATGCCGCAGCGAAAAATGACAGCAAAAAGGCAGTCGAGCATTTGAGCGGCGCTGTTTCCGCCTATCCGCAGTTCGTGGACGCGTTAACCGAATTGGGAGTTCAATACCTAAAGATCGGACAGCCGGACAAAGCAGCGGAAGCTTTGAGCGCCGCATTGAAGATCGCGCCTAACGACGCCGCCGCTCGGCTCAATTACGGATTCGCCCTCCTCAGCCAGAAGAAGTTTGCGGAGGCCGAAGCTGAGTTGCGCGAGGTCCTGAAAAAGAACAGCGCCACTCCAACCGCGCACATGTATCTTGGCATAGCCCTTCTGACGTTGAGTCGAGACGAGAAGACGAAAGCTTTCGACGAGGCCAAGTACATCGAGGCGCAGAAGGAGTTTGAATCGGCTATCACAACCGGCAAAGAAGAAGTGGCACAAGCCCACAAGTATCTGGGCGGCATCTACTGGGGAAATCGGGACTATAAGCGGGCCGCAGACGAATTCGAAGTGTATTTAAAACTGACGCCGAAGGCTCCGGATGCAGAGAAAATCCGAGCGGCGATCAAGGACCTTCGTAGTAAGGGATAGACCGCGCGGTAGTAAGACGGGACCAAAAGTCAGAGGCCGCAACCGTGGGGTTGCGGCCTCATGTATCTGTTCTGCGGGACTCGGGCCTTAGGACTCGAACCGCAAAAGGTGACCCATCTTCTCTCTCTTTGTTCGCAGATAGTGGGCCGCAGACTGCGGCGTCTCAACTTCGATTGAGACTCGCTCGACCACTTTGAGGCCCGCCTCTTCCAGGGCCTTGAGCTTCAACGGATTGTTTGACATTACCCGCACCTGGCAGAGTCCCATATCGAAGAGAATCTCCGCGCACTGTGTGTAGTCTCGCAAATCGACGGCAAAGCCCAGCTGCTCGTTTGCCTCAACTGTGTCAGCGCCTTCGTCCTGTAGCGCATAGGCACGAATCTTGTTGATAATGCCAATCCCGCGCCCTTCCTGTTGCTGATAAACGATGGCGCCGCGACCTTCGGCTTGGATCATTTCCATCGCGCGCGTCAATTGCGGTCCACAGTCGCATTTAATAGAACCAAAAACGTCTCCTGTAAGACATTGGGAGTGGATGCGGACCAGTGTGGCAATCTCAGGCCGCAGCTCGCCTTTATATAAGACAACGTACTCTTCGCCGTTGAGGCGAGAACGGTATCCCGCGATTTTAAAGTCCCCGATTTCAGTTGGCAGATTCGCTTCCGCCACGCGCTCTACGGACAATTCCTTTACGTCCCATGCGCACGCTGTTGTATCCAGATCATTATTCAATTCAATTCATCCTTGTTCCTCGTCCCTATTCGCGTTACGAACGGCCTGTCATGAAATCAGCGGTGACCGTGAGCCGCTCGCGTAAGCCAGAGTCTACGAGGTATAAAGGGATTATAGGAGTAAGCCCGCTTACTCGACAAGCAGTGACCATGTCCAAAGTCCAAGGTCCAAAGTCAGTTTCAGATTTCAAGATATAAGTTGGATAACTCGGTCCAATCCTTCAGGGCTTTGACCTGAAACCTGAAACCTTAAACTTCGGATCGACTTTGGACCTTGGACCTTGGACTTTGGACGGCCTTAGGGACCTTGGACTTTGGACATGGAACCCTATTGCCGCCACAACCACCGGCAAGCTAAGATGCAATCGATTTGAACGAGAGTTTTGAAAAGGACACACTCGAGATTCCGGGGCGCGGGCGCGATCGCCGCCCCGCACTCGTCTTTTTGCGTGGCGAGTTGCTCGCTGTACCGATTCCTCTCGAGCGCGACGAAGTAACTCTTGGACGCGCGCTCGAGGCTGACGTCCGCGTCAATGATGCGCGGGCATCCCGACTGCACGCGCGGATCACGACTGAAACTGATTCCGAATCGCAAATCACGCGCTATCGCATCACCGACCTTGGCTCAACCAACGGGACCCTCCTAAACGGCCAGCTAATCACGAACGCCTTCCTCGAAGACGGAGACAAAATAGTTATCGGCGAGCATCTTCTGCGCTTTGAAATGCTCGACGAGATTGATCGTGAGTTCCAGCGTCATATTCATCGCCTGCTTGTTCACGACGAATTGACCGGACTTCTGACCAGCAAGTCTTTCTTCTCTGAGTTACGACGCGAAGCAGCACGCGCCGAAGTAGAGAATCGCCCTTTCTGCGTGTTGATGATGGATTTGGACCATTTCAAGCAGGTCAACGATACTCACGGTCACCTGGTGGGAAATCAAACACTGGAGCAAGTCGGCCGGGTGATCATGCAGTCTTTGAGGGCAGGTGATGTGGCCGCGCGTTTCGGGGGCGAGGAATTTGCCGCTTTTCTGCTTGATGCGCAATACGCACAGGGAGTGGTTGCTGCGGAACGCGTACGGGCGGCTGTAGATGAACACCTATTCAAAGCCACGCGACACGGCTCTTCGGAATTGGAGGATCGACTGCTGCATATTACGATAAGCATCGGCGTTGCCGCCTATCCCGACGACGCCCAGGACCCGATTCAGTTGGTCGAACTGGCGGACACGGCGCTCTATCGGGCGAAACGCAGCGGCCGCAACCGCGTCTGCTCCTACAGCCACGCTCCGCCCGAGAGCGAAGAAGCAGCCTCGCTGCCCTCCCGCATGGACTGAGTCCTTATAATAAGGACAGTGACCGCTGCGCCCCCGCCCGCAGCACCGCGCTCGGCCCTGTAAGGGCGCTGGCTCACGGAATTGGGCATCCATGCAGACTTTCCAGCCAATTACGAAACTCCGCTCACAGAAGCGCGTGTAAGTGTTAGCAGGGCTAAAAGCGGCTGCTCACCGCCTGGTTGCGCCCATTAATTGCACGCGGTATGCTTTTGTAGTCTATTGAAGTAGAGATAAATTAGCCAACTTATAGGGACGGTAATCGTTAGAGTGAGCGCCAACCTTAACCTCGCCAGCCAGCCTTTTCGCAATCGGACTCTGCCCTGGACGATCGCCGGGGTCATTACAGCCGCGTCGCTTATCGTCCTGGTCCTGCTTCTCAGCAAGAGCAGCCAGATCAACACGCGCGCCGCAGGAGTCGAGCGGGAGGTTAGCGAGTTGCGGCAGCAAATCAGCAAAGTCGAGCGACGGGTTGAGGAGATAAAGGAAGCGCTCACGCCGGAACAGTTGCAAACGCTGGAAGCCGCGCAGGGGCTGATCGATAGGAAACGTTTCTCGTGGGCCCGGCTCTTCACTGATCTTGAAGCGGCCTTGCCCGGCAGCATTCGCGTCAAGCGTATCAGTGTTCGAGATGTAGCGGTCCGCGGTGATCGAACAGTGGCGGACCTGGAATTGGTTGTCGTCAGCAAGAATCCCGCTGATGTCACATTGATGATTGGGGAGATGGATCGCGCAGGCATCTTCAAATCCGAGTTGCTGGAGCAGAACCTGCGCAAAGACAGAGATGAGGTTGGTACTGAATCAACGTTGCGAGTGAACTATCAGCCTCGCGGCGGTGTACCTATAAGCGCGGCGGGCCCCAACAACCTGGCGGCGGCAAGTATGACTCAAGCGACAAACCTGGAAACTCGATGAGCAAGGAACAGCCGACGGAAAAAACCACGACTGCGCGGCGCGACCAGATCCGGGTCCGCGTCGACAGGCTTCGTCAATCGCGTCAACGGAGCGTGATTGGGGTTGCAGAGCTGATAGCCCTGGCAGGAAGCGCCGTTATGTTGCTGGCGGTGCTCTTCGTGTATCTCTCTTTCTACAGCCCGGCACAATCACGCCTTGCGACGGCGCAATTCGAGCGCGATCGCATGCAGAAGCGGTTTGCGGACTTGAACAAGGCCGTTGAAGTCAAAGGAACCACCCAAGACAGCATCAGGGAAATCAGCGCCAGCCTGGAGAGGTTTGAGGACGATCGCCTGGTCGGACGTGATGAAGGAAGAGTGACGCTTTACAACGTTCTGATCCAACTGATTCGCGCCAACAAGTTAAGCAACACTTCAGGCCCCGCCTACACGTATCTCGAACCAAAAGCCCCTGGCGCCAGACAATCTGGCAATACGATGAATTCAAAGTGGCAAAGCCTGTATCCGGGAATCGGCGTTACAGTGACAGTTGAAGGCCAATATGCCAATCTTCGCCGCTTTGTGCGAGACATCGAATCCAGCAATCAATTCATCATTATTAATGCGGTCGAGCTGGAGAAGACAACCGACACTGAGGGCGCGACCACCACTTCCGGTCCGCCGCAACGCTCAACCATTGTTAGCCTCAGACTTGATATAAGCGCGTACTTTCGTAGGGCAGGGAGTGCAGTGACCGAACAGGCAGTGAGTGAGAGTCGATAAGGGGTAAGACGATGCCATTACTTGAGGGTAAAACACCGTCGGAACGGAAGAAGACGATCGCCGCCATACTCCTCGGAGGACTGGCCCTCGTTAGTCTGGGATACATGTTTCTAGGATCATCGTCCACCTCCGGTCCACAGGCCGGAGCCAAGCCCTCCCCTAAGCGTTCACCCGTGACCGCCAGCGTCGTGACGCCTGATCTGGTCAGGCAGGAGTTTACTCCGACGGTGCTGGTGCCGAGTTCCGTCGCGCCGTCCCTTCCTGAGGCAGGACGCAATATTTTCGCATTCTATGTGCCACCTCCACCGAGACCGACGCCTGTGCCGACGCCAGTCCAGACGCCGACTCCCGTACCGCCCAATGTGGTACTGGCATCGATATCACCTGTGAATGTCTTCGCACATACGGGCGATTTCCCGATGGACATAACGGGGGACAAGTTTACGCCGGAGACCCGGGTCTACGTGGGCGGAGGGGAACTGGCGACGCGCTTTATTACGCCGCAACAACTCTCAACCAATGTTCCGGCGCAACTGGTATCTTTCGAAGGGGCGCGCGAGATAGTGGTTCGATCACGCGATGGCAAGCTGTTTTCCAACACAGCCACCCTCAATGTGATGCCCGCCCCTGTGCCGAGTTTCATTCTCATCGGGGTCACACTCAGGAGAGGTTCGAACAACACCGCAATTCTGAAAGAGAAGAGCGGCAGGGAACTTCTGACCGTGCAGCGCGGCGACATACTCGGAGGTCGTTTCCGAGTCACCAGCATTTCAGCCCGAGAAGTTATTTTGACGGACACGACCTTGAAGTTAAAGCATCCGCTGCCACTGGTTGGTGATAACAGTAATTCAGGCGCTCAGGGTCAACGCTATACGCCACCACCTCCTCCCAGCGACGATGACACCGAGCCTTGATGAGATTATGGAAGCGACTTTTGGGATAAAGAACCGGCCGAGCTCGGATTGCGGGCCAAGCGGATCGGACCGGGCCACGGAGCGAGGCTATACACTTGTCGCGCTGCTGGCGCTCATGTCGATCATGGCGCTGTTACTGATAGCTGCTACTCCATCCATCCGGCATCAAACTCAGCGTTCGCTCGAAAATGAAGCAATTTCACGCGGTGAAGAGGTGGCCGAAGCAATTCGTCAATTTGTTCATGCGCACTCCGGACAACTCCCTACTTCAATAGACCAATTACTCGAAGGCAATCCAGTTGGAGCGAAGAATGTTCAGATTTTACGTCCTTCTGCGGCGCGAGATCCGCTTTCGAGCTCGGGAGAATGGAAATTAATTTCGCCTACTGATCCAGCGTTGATCCGGTTCCAGACCGCTGTGACGGTGTATGCAGGAGGGCAGCCGCCTCAGACCCGTGACCAGATGATTGGGCAGAAATTTCAGCTTCGCGTCACCAACGTTCTCGACACGGGATCGGAAGAATCTGCGCCGGGTGGTGAAGATGACTCGATGGGTTCATCAGGCCCGTTCATCGGTGTCGCCAGTCGCAGTCGTCGCGCATCGATTATCACTTACTACGGAATCGAACGACACGATAAGTGGATCTTCACTCCTCTCTTCCGATAACAATCTTCTCTCTCTTACGCCACTGTCACTTTCGCGTTCTGCACCAATCGCACTGCCTTTGCATGTCGATGCTTCATCAGATTTGTGTTGAAGGTTGACTCATCAATCGCATCATCGACTGATGGTTGATGCGATAGACGTGAAACTTCCACTATCGCGTCGCTAAAAAAAGTTGATTCATAAGGCAAAAGTTATTGACATCTGCACGCATTAAGTTTATATACCAACATGTTGTGCGCCGCTTACTCTAGGCCACAAGAAGAAAGTTTACACAGTATCTTGTGGGCGTAACTTCAAACTGAAAAGGAGCAGCAACAACCTATGGCAACAAAAAAAGGTGGTAAAGCAAAAGGTGGCAAGAAGGCTGCCGGTAAGAAAGCTGGCGGAAAGAAAGCAGCCGGAAAGAAAGCCGGCAAGAAGGGCTACGGCAAGTAGGTCAACGGAACAAGGGTCAACGTCAACCTTCCATAGGCGCACGCAACACACTTGGCCTCTCGAGGTCATACTCAAAGGAACGGCGAATGCTTCAACGAAGCGCGCCGTTCCTTAGTTTTTCTTGCTAGGCGATACGCAACTGGCTATGCTCGAAGAGTGATCAACTCGGGATCGACTTCAGGAGGGGAATACTGTGCGAGGCGAAACTGATCAACGACCCTGGGGGAGTTACGAAGTTCTCGAGGAGGACAATGGATTCAAGGTCAAGCGACTCGATATCAAACCCGGGGCGCGTCTGAGCCTCCAGCGCCATTCGAGTCGAGGCGAGCACTGGGTGGTCGTGCGGGGCATTGCCGACGTAACTTGCGCCGATCGAGAATTGCGGCTTAAATCGGGCGAATACATACACATCCCGCCGGAAACCAACCACCGTTTGGGCAATTCCACGGACGTCCTGCTGACGTTGATCGAGGTGCAAATCGGTTCCTACCTTGGAGAGGACGACATCGTCAGGATTCATGATGATTACGATCGAGCCGGCTGATGTCCAAGGTCCAATGTCCAAAGTCCGCTTTCGATCCTGGCGCGTTGAATTAAGCATCGAGCTTACATTGCTACCATTCTCTCGTTGGCAGCGAATATTTGGACCTTGGACTTTAGACATTGGACATTGGACATCGGACTTTGGACAGAACCCAGCATCATGATTCATGTCGCGCTGGTTGAGCCAGAGATCCCTCCTAACACAGGCAACATAGCTCGCCTTTGCGCGGCAACACGAACCCCGTTGCACATCGTCGGAGCGACTGGATTTCGACTTGATGATCGCGCCGTGCGTCGTG
>JAVHWA010000117.1:0-4990 GCA_032160165.1 Acidobacteriota bacterium | reverse complement strand
CCGGAAAGACCACATCTGCATAACGCGTCGTCTCGGTTTCGAAGAGTTCCTGCACGACCAGAAAATCCAGCTTTGCCAGCGCATCAGCTCGTCCGTTGATGTGTTCGGGAAGGAAGCTGCCGGCAATATACATCGCTCGCACGGTCTCGCCGGCGGCGTCCAATATTTGCGAGGTTGTCTTTCCGTTGCGCATGAGGCCCATGTCGTGTGCGCCGACACTATTGTTGTAAAGCGGCAGGGGATGGAGCAGCACGCGGCGGTTATCGCGCGCGAATGAATACGGAAGCTGCGCCATCAGCGCTTGCGCGGCCGCACTCAACTCGCCGCCGAACATCAGGACCACGTCGCCCTCGGTCTCATTCAGCGCCTTGCGCAGCTCTTCGATCTCACTTATGCCCACACCCATCTTGCCGGCTGCGAGTCCATCCTGTGCTGGATCCGCCAGGGCGAGAACGAGAGCGTCCTCGCTCCCGGGACGAATGTGAAGGAACTGCGATGACTGTTGTTTGAGTCGTATAGGAACACTGTTGGCGATCAGGAGTTTGGCGCCGCCGTTGCGCACGGCCTGCCGCATTTGTTTGCCGGTGAAGGGCTGCAACTCTTCTGGCTCACCGCCAATCAGCAGAATCGACTTAGCATGCCGAATGTCACGATGGGTCGCGAGCGCGCCGCCGAGGTTCTCGAAAAAGGGGACCAGACTGAATGCATCGGTACCCGAGTAGTTCTCGGTGCCGACAACCTCCGTCGCAAATTTGTAGAGCGAATAGTTCGCCTCGTTAGTGATGCGCGGGCTTCCAAATACTGCGATGGAGGAAGCGCCTTGAGAGTTCGCGATTTCTTCAAGCTTCGCCACAGCAACCCTGGTCGCCTCGTCCCACGTCGCTGGGATCAGCTTGCCGCCCTTCTTGTAGCGGATCATGGGCGTGCGCAGACGCTCTTCATGATTCACGAAGGGATGACCAAAGCGACCCTTAATGCAAAGAAACTCTCCATTGTGTCCGTTGACGTAGCGATCGCGCGCGACAGCACGCATCAGCTCGCCTTGTCGTGAGCCGAGGGACATCTGGCAGCCATCAGAACAGAACGAGCAAGTGGAGATCGTCTGCTCAAGTTCCCAGGGGCGGGCCTGATGCCTATAAGTGGCATCGAGCAAGGTTCCAGTGGGACAGACCTCGATACAATTTCCGCACTGCGAACAATCGAGCCACCCGCCGTAGGTGCCTATGACTGTGTTCGCCCCTCGCCCGCCGGCTTCTATGGCGTCTTCGCCCATCCACTCATCGCAAACGCGAGTACAGCGCTTACAGAGAATGCAGCGCTGCGGGTCGTTTGCCACTATGGGAGAAAGATATTTTTCAGGGTAGGCGTTCTTGCGTTCGGAAAAACGCTCCTCGAGTCCGCCCCAGTCAAAAGCCATCTCTTGAAGCTCGCACTCGCCGCCTCGGTCACAGACCGGACAATCCAACGGATGGTTCGCGAGCAGGAACTCCACCATCGCTCGTTGGGCCTTTTCGATCTCGTCGCTCTCGGTTGTGACAACCATGCCGTCGGTGCAGATGATGGTGCACGAGGTCTGGAGCTTAGGCATCTTCTCGATTCGTACCAGACACATTCGACACGAAGCCTGCAGCGCCAGGTCGGCGTAGTAGCAGAAGGAGGGGATCGAGAAACCCTTCTCGCGGCAGACGTCGATCAGGCGCGCGCCTTTGGCGACCTGAAAATCCTGATTATTGATTGTTACTTTGATTAAGTCGGTTGAGGACATAATATTAAGGCAACGGACTGATCTTGTTCAGCGGTACCGCTAGACGAGCGGCTTCCCAAGCTTCGTTCAGTTCCCCCCGATGCAATCCCACCCACTCCTTCACCATGCTTAATGCTCTGTTCGGTAGGCTACCTGCAAACACTTGCGCGTCAGCGATCCCGATCAGTGCCTCGAACTCTCCGTATTCGGCATGGAAGTGTGGCGGAGGATGATCAGCAAAGTACATCTTGATGACGATCCCGTAAAAACGGCAAATCTCAGGCACGAACTCCCTCAGTAAACAGCGCCGGGAACAACTCCTGCACGGTTTTCCCGGTAAGGGTTAAGTAAAGCGAGTCCGCAGATAAATCAATCTGATCGCCCCACTCGAGACTTCTGCCATGCGCCCCGACCTTTACGTCGGCGAAAAAGACTCGATCGCGCCAAGCCGTGAACACCCCGCGGTCAGTCAGACCAGATAGATCAATTTCGCCGTCCGCGCCGTCGGAAAACTTAGCGTAGAGCCGGTATGGCGCGAGCACCCGAGCTTCAATAATCCTAATCATCAAGCTTTCTCCATCGTCACCTTTGCTTCTTCGAATCCGACCTGCGTTCCTATCAGATGCCGCTTAAAATCTTCCGGAAACTTCTTGATGGCAGATTGAATCGGCCAGGCCGCGGCGTCGCCCAGCGGACAAAAAGACTTGCCCTCGATGTTGTCGCAAAGATCCAGCAGCAACTGCGCGTCCTCAGGACGTCCGTTTCCACCTGCGATCCGCTTAAAAATCTTGACGAGCCAATCCGTACCCTCGCGACACGGCGTGCACCAGCCGCATGATTCGTGCTTGTAAAACTCCGTCAGGTTCTTCGTCGACTCGAAGACGTCAACCGTCTCGTCCATTACGATGAACCCGCCGGAGCCCACCATCGAACCGCCGGCGACCAGGCCTTCATAGTCCATCCGCACGTCCTTGCCGATGATATCGTCCGCCGGCATGATGTAGACGCTGGAGCCTCCGGGTATCACAGCCTTCAGTTTCTTACCGTCACGAATTCCACCGCAATCCTCCATGATGAACTTTTCCATGTCGTCGTAGCCCATAGGAAGTTCATAAACTCCGGGTCGATTGATGTGGCCCGAAACGGACCAGACCTTTGTGCCGCCGCTCTTCTCGGTACCAAGTTTTTGATAAGCCTCGCCGCCCATCTTGATGATGTCCGGCACCGCCGTCAGCGTTTCCACATTGTTGACGACAGTTGGAGATTGATAGAGCCCTGAGATCGCTGGGAAAGGCGGCTTCATCCGCGGATGTCCGCGCAGACCTTCAAGCGAATTGAGAAGAGCTGTCTCTTCGCCGCAGATATAAGCTCCCGCGCCGGTGTGCGTGTAGACCTCGCAGGAGAAATCCTTTCCCATGATCTTATCGCCAACCAACCCCGCCGCACGGGCTTCGGCGATGGCGCCGTCCATGATCTCGATCAGGTAGCGATACTCGCCGCGCGTGTAGATGTACGTGACCTTCGAGCCCAGCGCGTAGGCGGCGATCAGCATGCCTTCGATCAGCATGTGCGGATCGCGCTCCATCAGATAACGATCTTTGAATGTTCCTGGCTCGGATTCGTCCGCATTGCAGACGACGTATTTTGGCTTTGGCGAGTCTTTGGGAACGAAGCTCCATTTCAGACCGGTGGGGAAGCCTGCGCCGCCACGACCACGCAAGGCAGACTTTTTCACGTCGGCGATCACATCGTCGGGCGACATGCCGTCGAGCACTTTTTTCAGCGCCTCGTAGCCACCGTTCTTACGATAGACCTCGAGCGTGTGGGAATTCTCCAGCCCGACACGGGCGAGCTGAAGTGGTTCACAACCGATGGCTCCAATAAACATGATCTATTCGTAAATGGTAAATCGTGAATCGTAAATAGAAGCCGGCAGAAAGTCCCTGGCCTGTTGATGTCTTCCAAGTCAGAAGCGTCGTTCGCCGTGCTGAAAGACGTATTCGTCCTTATCGCAACGATCGAGAACCTCGTCCACCTTCTCCGCGGTCAGGTTCTCGTGAAAATCAAAACCGACCTGGAACATGGGCGCGGTGCCACACGATCCCAGGCATTCGACCATCGATATTGTATAGCGTCCGTCCGCAGTGGTTTCTCCCGGTCTTATTCCCAGTCGTTGGCAAACATGCTCTGTAATCTTCGGCTCTCCCATAATCTTGCAGGAGAGTGTCTTGCAAATCTGTATATGATACTTCCCGACCGGTTCGGTATTGATCATCGAGTAGAAGGTCGCTACCTCCCATATATCAGTGATCCTCACCTCGAGTCGATCCGCGAGATAGGCCACGCCCGCCGGGTCCAGATAGCCTCCGCGCTCGCGCTGCACGATGAACATCAGCGGCAGAATCGCAGATCGCCTCACCGGGTATTTCGACAGATGCCGGTCAATCTCCGCCTCAACTTCAGCGGAAAAGACGGCTTTCGCTTCGGGAAACTCCTCGCCATGCGCAAGAGTGTTGCTCGATGTGATTTGCTCGTCCATTAACAGTGGTCAGTGGTCGGTGGTCAGTGGTTGACTGTCAGTGCCGTGCGGAGAAGCCCTTCAACTGCCCGCTAACCACTGACCACTGTCCACCGATCACTATCTATCGATTTCTCCCAACACAATATCCAGCGACCCTATGATTGCAACGATATCAGCGATCATGCAGCCTTCGGCCATTTGCGGCAGGGCCGAGAGATTGACGAAGCTTGGTCCGCGAAAATGCACACGCGCCGGCTTTGGTCCGCCGTTGGATTTCATATAGACGCCTAGTTCGCCCTTCGAAGCTTCGATGGGGTGATATACCTCGCCTTCGGGAACATCAAACCCTTCAGCCACGATCAGGAAATGATGAATCAGCGCATCCATGTGCGTCTTCATGGCCTCGCGATCGGGCAACACCACCTTCGGCGCATCGGCTTTGACTGGCCCTGGCTTTAGGCGAGAGAGCGCCTGCACAACTATCTTGTGCGACTCTTTCATCTCCCTCATCCTGACGAGGTAACGGGCCCAGACATCGCCATCGTGCTCGACCGGGATATCGAAATCGTACTTCTCATAACCGGTGTAGGGGTTCGCCCGCCGTATATCTATATCGTAACCGCTGCCACGCAAGCAGGGACCGGAGAGGCCCCAGTCGATCGCATCCTCGGCGGAAATGTAGCCGATGCCCTGTGTCCGTTTCTGGAAAATTCGATTGCCCGTCA